>JAUMZA010000013.1 GCA_030528355.1 Candidatus Saccharimonadota bacterium
AACGCGTGTAAAGGAGCAATCCTTTCGAGGGTTCGAATCCCTCTCCTTCCGCCAATCCAGCATATGACATCAAAGGCTCGGCTTAAAGTAATGGTCGAGCTATTTTAGTGCTGCCTGATAGTGCTCCGTCACTTGGGCCGCGGTGAGTACGTGTTCATATACTGCACCGTACTGCATTTGGCCAGAGAAATAAATAGCTCCATTAAGCCTACTGCCGTCGGCATGTTGCCATCCGTTCATGCCGCCGCAGCCAAAACGCCAGTAGCCGGAGTAATTTTGGGCGGATGTTATGGAAGTATTGCTACCTACTTGTTCGCCATCAAGATAGAGCGATATACCGTCGCTACTAAGAGTAGCTACTACATGATGCCACTTGTCATCAGCGTAACTTTTACCAGCGGGCGAAGCAAGGGTGGCTACTCGCCCTGGGTAGATACCAAATACGACGCGTCCATCCTTATCTAAGTAGATATGCCTGTCGTTATGTCCGTGGCGATGGTCTGGGTATTGGCCAAAGCCAACCAGCTTGCCATTTTCTGTCCCTTTTTTATTGGTACGAAACCAGACTTCGAGGGAGAATTGAGTTGGGTTAGTAATTGATGTGTTATAGGCTAGGCAGGTGCTGCTAAAGTTTGCACTGTGCTTTGGATTGTCACGCTCACAAGCATGATAATTGGACAGGCGACCACCGGATGACGACGGAGTCCAGATACCACCACGATTATTGCCAGATATGTCAACCTCTATACTACTACTTGAATTCATTGCATAGGCAAGTAGTGGGCGCGGATTTGAGTGTGATGCGTGTGCTTGTTGGCAGGTTACATAGGTGAGCGAGCGAGCATCGTTTTTGGTATTGCGAATAGTGGCGGTAAAGGCAGCCAGGGTAGAAAGTTGCACCGAAAGAAGAATAATGACTACGGCAACAATAACACCAATCGTAATCCATTCATTGCGCTGGTGTGCGGCTATAGCTGCTGCATTCTTCTTTTTTGATTCGGTGGGTTGTTTTGGTTGTACCAAGAACGAAAGTAGGAGTGGCAAGAGTGAAATAATCACCACCAGCACGACACCCCAAAAACCAAGTGCGGCGCGAGGCAAAAGGGTGAAGCGACCCTGGTCGTCGGCGTGGCGAATAGTAATAACAGCATCCTCGCCGGGGCGTAGGTGTGTATCTTCGGCACGAATTGGGAAAATTCCGGTGTTAATAATATGCATTTTAATACCGCCGCCATCAGCTGGCAGGTAGCTCAGTAAGCCAAAATTAATCCATGGGTGGAGCCAGAGTGAAATAATAGTCACAACCAGCGATCCGCCAATAATACGAGCAGGCCAGCGCCACCCAGAATTTTCCCGGATAAAGAGTGATAGAATGTAGACGATGATCATGCCAAGCAGGAGCCATGGTAAGGCGCGTAGTAGCCAGCCAAGATGGCGAGTGATAGATACTGCTTCGCCTAGTACATCGGCACTAGCGATACGCCATGGGTCGATTGAGCCGTTGAGATCACCCTTGGTAATAAGTGTGTCGCCATCTTTGCTTTGAACACGATGTGTATAGACGCGATTGTGCTGGGTAAAGGTGATGATATCGTTTGGTTGGTAGTCGTGTGTCTTTTTAGTAATAACTAACGAACCAACTGGCGCGGTTTGCCCCATACTTGGCGAAACGACGACAAACGTGCGCCATCCAGCTAAAAATAAAACTAACACCAAAACTGCTACAAGCAAAATTGGTGTTAGTAGGAAAAGAGTCGATTTTTTGATGTTTGTTACGTGCATACCCACGCACTACATCATAGCAGATTTAACCGTTAAATGTCCAGGTAATTGGCTGCGAAATTTGACGACCTTGGTAGATAGCATCGGCGCTGGCATCAAGTGAGACCGAGAACTTGATAGGCACTGATTCGTTAGCGTTAATGCCGGCCTTGGTAAGCTTTTGCAGTAGGTTGATTTGACCACCGTTTTGGAACTGCTTAGCAGTACCGTTGAAGATGCCGGTGCCATTTGAAGTAATCGTAACCTTTACTTTCTCGCAAAGGTCACCGTTACCCGAGTAGCTTGCGCCCGCAGCATTGCTGCTCGTACAGGTGCCTGGGGTAAGGGTAAAGCCAGTTGCGGTAATATTACCAGTGTTTTGAATGGTAATATCGGTTACGGTTGGTGCGCCGCCAGGGGTAAGTGCCTTGGTGGTGCCGCCGTACTTGTTAATAGTTGCACAGCTGGCAGTGTTGGTAGTGTTGCTGTCAAAGCTGTTACAGTTTGCGCTACCAGATGATTCCTTCATGGTAAGAGTACCGGTTGAGGCGGTGTTGGTTGTATTTTGGATGCTGGCAACAATGGCTGCAAAGGTTGGTGTTAGTGTAAAACCAACCATTAGTGATGCTATAGCACCGGCCGTAATCAACGCAAGGCGATGTTTTTGCTGTGTCATATTGTAAATTCCCCCACAGAGACGTTTGTGTAATTTAATAACGTTTATGATTATAAGTGACTCGTGTGGCGAAGTCAACAACGCTTTTGGTTAGTTTTATAAATAAAATTACAACAGGCGAGAGGGTACGGAGAAAGTCAGTAATAGACACCTCTGATACTTGTATGATTGGGTAAAAATTACACCGTATTTTTACAAAATACTCTTGCAAAACCATATATATAGCGTCTATAGTAGTGGGTAGGACGCTACATATGTAGTACGCCATAAAATAGACAATATGCAAAATGAGATGCATTATCGGAAGTAGTCCGACATCTTTTTTGCACCCCAGCGACAGAAGAGGGCTGTAGCTGGCGAACGACACAATCTAACAAGACCAAAAAAGAGGGGGTGAGAAAATATGGGGGAAATTAAGGTGGTTAAGCGTGATGGTTCACGTGAGCCATTCGACGCAAATAAAATCAACCTAGCATTGGTTGAGGCGAGTGAGGGGTTGCCAGACCAAATTGCTAAGGTGGTGCAGGTTGCCAGCGAGGTGCAGTTAACGCTATTTGATGGCATCACTACTCAGCAGCTCGATGAAGCAATTATTAACACTGCACTGCAAAATGTCAAAGACGATCCAGATTTCGACACCATTGCGGCTCGTCTACTCTTAAAAACTATCTATAAAAGCGTGCTAGGTTCGTATGCCTCTGCAAAAGAACTAAAAGCACTCCACGAAGAAAAATTTGCCGAATATCTCGCCAAAGGTGTAGAGATGGGACTGCTTGATGCTCGTATGAATGGTGATGTGTTTGATATTCCACGCCTTGCCAAAGCACTTGACCCAGAAAAAGACCAGCTTTCCAAATATCTTGGTGTAATTACTAATAAAAATCGCTACGCCTTACGCAAGGGGAGTGGTGAACCAATCGAGGTGCCGCAATTTACCCATATGCGCATTGCCATGGGTCTCAGTTTTAATACCAAAAATCCAACCGAAAGTGCCCTAGAATTTTACCGGCATATGTCGAACCTGGATTATTTGCCGGGCGGCTCAACCAGGGTGAATGCAGGTGGTTCGCATCCGCAGTTGTCAAACTGTTTTGTGATGAACGTGGATGATGATATGGAATCAATCGCCAAAAGTGTGCGCGATACGATGTGGATTGCCAAGGGTACTGGCGGTATTGGCATTGGCTTTACTAAATTGCGTGCAGCGGGCAGCCCAGTTAAAACCACCAATACCGAAAGCACCGGCCCAATTCCGTTTATGAAGATGATCGATACGGCGCTGTTTGCCGTGAGCCGCAAAGGGAAGAAGGCGGGTGCAGCGGCCATTTATATGGAAAACTGGCACCTGAATTTTCCACAATTTTTGGATCTCAAGCAAAACTCGGGCGACCCATACTTGCGTACCCGTTTTGCTAATACGGCTGTATTTATTAGTGATGAATTTATGAAGCGAGTTGAAGCGGATGATGATTGGTATTTATTTGACCCAGCTGAGGTGATGGATTTGACCGAGCTTTACGGCAAGGCCTTTTCCAAGCGTTACCAAGAATATGTGAAGCTGGCGGAGGCAGGCAAGCTGCGTAAGTTCGAAAAAACTTCAGCTCGCCAGCAATTTAAGGCAATTTTGATTCAGTTGCAAGCTACCAGCCACCCATGGCTTACCTGGAAAGATACGATTAATGTGCGGGCGCTAAATACTAACACTGGCACCATCCATCTTTCAAACCTATGCACCGAAATCACCCTGCCGCAGGATAAAGATAATATTGCGGTGTGTAACTTGGTAAGTATTAATCTATCGCGCCATCTAAATGATGATGGCAAGTGGGATTGGGATCGATTGGCGGCTAGTGCTCGCAGTGCGATTCGCCAGTTGGATAATTTGGTGGATATTACTAATCTTTCGGTGCCCGAGGCGATGCACGCCAATACGCAAACTCGTGCATTAGGGCTTGGTATTATGGGCTTTACTGATGTGCTTGAGCGGCTGTGTCTTAGCTACGATAGTGACGCTGCCTATGAGCTGATGGATCAGCTGGCAGAATTTATTAGCTACCACGCCATTGACGCTTCGGCGGAGCTTGCCCAGGAGCTTGGCAGTTACCCAGCCTTTAAGGGGAGCGGCTGGAGCAAAGGGATTTTGCCGATTGATACAATCGACACACTGGCGACCGACCGCCAGGTTGAGGTAAAGATCGACCGCGGCCGCAAGCTAGATTGGGACGCTCTTCGTAAAAAAGTGAAGAAGGGAATGCGTAATGCAACCTTGATGGCGATTGCCCCAACCGCTAACATCGCCCATGTAGCGGGCACTACTCCTGGCATCGACCCGCAATTTGCCCAGATTTTTAGCCGCAGCACACTGAATGGTAAGTTTTTGGAAGTGAACCCAAATCTTGTTCGTGAACTGAAAGAGCGAGGCTTGTGGGAATCGCTGAAAGACGAAATTTTTGCCAACCAAGGTGATGTACAGCTGATTGATGGTATTCCAGATGAAGTGAAGGCGGTGTATAAAACTAGCTTCCAGCTCTCGCCGTATGCGTTTATTGAGGTGGCGGCCCGGGCACAAAAGTGGGTTGACCAAGCAATTAGCCGTAATATGTATCTCGAAACCCGTGATATTGATGAATATGTCAAGATCTACAGCGAAGCCTGGCGGCGTGGCCTAAAAACAACCTACTATCTGCACGTCAAGCCACGGCATCAATCAGAACAAACTACCGTATCGGTTGATAAAATTGCACAACAAAAAGTTCGCACCCAGGCTCGTACACGAGGGTTTGGCTTTGCGAGGGCAAAATAAGAAGGGGGAATAACAATGACAGCATACAAACATCCAGAAGGTGGTATTTTAGGCTCGGGTTTGCGTGATGGGCTGAGCCTGCATCCAGTGCGGTATCCATGGGCGTATGATTTGTACAATCAGGCAGTCGCCAATACCTGGTTTCCAAATGAAGTTCAACTAGTGCAAGATTTGGCGGATTTTGAAAAGCTCACCGATGAAGAAAAGCACGCCCTTAAAACGGTGATTAGCTACCTTAACCCAAACGAGCTACTCATCAACAAGTCGCTGGCGTTTGGTATTTACCCGTATGTCAATGCGGCCGAGGCACAAATCTATCTTTCAAAACAGATGTGGGAAGAAGCTAACCACTTTATGACGTTCGAATATATTATCGAAACGTTTCCGTTTGATCGTGAAGAGATTTACGCCGCTGGCTTTGGCAAAAAGAGCTTGGCAGACAAGGCGGCTTTCCAAAACAAGCACCTTGAAGTGATGCTCAATCCAAACCTCGATATCTACACACTAGAGGGCAAAAAGGATTTTGTGCGTAGTTTGGTGGCGTATAATATCGTGCTGGAAGGCATTTGGTTCTATTCTGGATTTATGGTGGGTATGAGCTTTAGGCAGCGTAATTTGCTGCGTAATGTTGGCTCGCTGCTTGACTGGATTACGCGTGATGAAAACTTGCACCTGACCTTTGGCATCAACCTACTACTGACGATTTTGGACGAAAATCCAGAACTACAAACCCAAGAATTTGCTGATGAAATTCGTGGTTTGATTTTGCAGGCCGTTGAGCTTGAGAAGGCCTACAATAAAGATATGCTACCAAAGGGTATTTTGGGCTTGAATGCAGATTACGTAAATCAATATGTGATGCATATGACCGATCGCCGCCTTGAAGAGCTTGGTTTTGAGCCAGAATATAACGTACCAAACCCAGCCAAGTGGATGGCTGCAGCCAATGACGCACTCGAGTTGGTAAACTTTTTCGAAAGCACCAATACTAGCTACGAAGTGAACACTACAAAATAGCTGTAATGGTGTACTAATAACAACTGATTGTTGGTATTTTTACAGCTGATTTTTCTCGCACTTACGCTATATATAGCGTATAATAATAAAAAGCTAACGCTAATAACAACCGTATTGAATAGGGAAGGGTATATGAACGCATCACAAATTATTTCAGACGACATGACGCTAGAGGAGAAGCTGACGGCGATTGATAAGGCTTTGGCTGCCGCCCAGGCACAGGCTCAGCAATCGGCTGCTGATGCGGGTAGTATGTATGTACCACTCGATCCTGCCGAGCTGACCATGTGTGAAGGCTGCCAGTAGTTTGCATCGTGCTACACTATAGTATATGACAACAAAATTACTGATTTTTGGCATTACAGGAGATTTGAGTCGTCGCAAGCTGCTGCCGGCGTTGCAGCAGATTGTGACGGTCGATGAATTTACCTCGTTAGAACTATTTGGTGTTAGCCGTCGTGAAGTTGACGCTGAGGCACTATTGGGCGACTTGGCCAATCGTACCACTATCATCACTATGAATGTAGCCGAGCTAGCTGAATATAGCCGCCTGGCTAGTCAGCTATCCTTGGCAGAGAACGACCAGCTACTGATTTATCTATCGGTGCCGCCACGAGCTGCCACTCAGATTGTTGATTTTTTGGGTGAGGCCGGCCTCAATGATAATCGGGTAAAAATCTTATTCGAAAAGCCGTTCGGCCTTGATCTAGAGAGTGCCCATGAAATGGTGGAGCGTACTAGCCGCTATTTTCATGAGTCGCAAATTTATCGTATCGATCACTATATGGCTAAAGAGATGGCACAGAATATTGTGGCATTTCGGGCGAATAATGCCTTGTTTGCTCGTTCGTGGGATGCGGCTGCTATTGAAAAGATAGAGGTCAATGCATTTGAGCGGATTGATATTGAGGGGCGAGCACAGTTTTACGAACAGACTGGTGCCCTGCGTGATGTGGTGCAGGGGCATTTGCTGCAACTGCTCGCACTGGTGCTCATGGATGTGCCGTATGATATTGATTGGGATAAGCTGCCAGAGTATCGTTTGGCGGCGTTACGCTCACTTTTGCCGGCTGACCCAGAAAAGGCATTGCGAGCACAGTACGAAGGCTACACGAGCGAAGTCGGCGTGCCGCATTCGTGTGTCGAAACATTTGTGTCTACCGAGTTAGCTTCGAGTGATGCTCGCTGGCAAGGTGTGCCACTGGTGCTAACAACCGGCAAGGCATTAGACAAAAAATGTACCGAGATTCAGGTGCATTTCCGTCGTGCCTGTGCAACACAAACCGATTACCTTACTTTTAGGATTCAGCCACATGAGGGTATCGAGATGACACTGAATACTAAAAAGCCCGGCTACGACAACCAGCTTGAAGAGCGGCATTTGGCGTTTTCATACCCAGAGGATATTTCATTACCTGATGCATACGAGCAAGTAATTGTGGATGCAATCCGTTCCCGTAAAAGCTTATTTACCTCAAGTGATGAAATCATTCGTGCCTGGGAGATTTTGCAACCATTGGTAGATACTTGGGATATGTGTCCAAAAGATAGTATTCCTCGTTACCAAAAGGGTGATTCGGCCGAAACGGTGCGGGCAAATAATGTGTAAATATACATAAGCGGGCTATGCGAAACTTGTAGTCGCAATGCTATAATAACTACTATATGGAAGACAATAGGCAAGCAACAAACACACAAAAATATATCTTTGTAACCGGAGGTGTATTATCGGGCGTTGGTAAGGGGATTACGGCGGCCAGTATCGGCGCAGTCTTGCAGGCAAAGGGGGTAAAGGTATCGATTCAAAAATGCGATCCGTATCTCAATGTGGATGCTGGGCTACTCAATCCACGTGAGCACGGCGAATGCTTCGTCACAAAGGATGGTGCCGAAACCGACCTTGATTTAGGGCACTACGAGCGTTTTTTGGATATTGAACTGACTCAGGCAAATGCGACGCTCAGTGGTCGATTGATGTTAGACTTACTACAAAAAGAGCGATCTGGCGGATTCTGCGGCAAGACTGTTCAGCTTGTGCCGCATCTAACAGGGGCAATTCAGGACACAATCATAACGGCTGGCCAGGGTAGTGATGTGCATATCGTCGAAATTGGTGGCACGGTGGGTGATTACGAAGGCTTAAGCTTTATTGAGGCGATTCGTGAATTCTCTGGTCGGGTTGGCCGAGCCAATTGTCTGTTTGTCCACGTGGTGTATGTGCCATTTATCGAAACAAGCAAAGAATTTAAAACAAAGCCAGCACAAAATGCGTTGAGTGATCTGCGTGGTTTTGGCATTGTACCTGATGTGGTAATTGCCCGTAGTGAAAATGCTGCCCCAGATGAAGTGGCACAAAAAATTGCTTTATTTAGTGGCGTATCGCAAAATGCCGTCTTACTAATGCCGAACCTTGACAGTGTCTTTAAGATACCTGGTAGAATTGCCAAAAGCCCATTGAGTCAAATTCTTGATACGTTCACAGGCATTGCGACACCACCCGACATGACCAAATGGGATACACTCGTCACTCGTCAGGCGGCTCAGGGTGTTGCGGCTATATCTGTGGGGATAGTGGCAAAATACCTCGATAACGATGACACCTATCTCTCTGTACTAGAGGCGTTGCGGGCGGCGGCCTGGCAGGAGCAGGTGACACTCGATATTGTATGGCTCGATGCTGAGACAGTCACGGCTGAGCAGCTGGCTCCACTTGATGCTATTTTGGTGCCAGGTGGGTTTGGCGGAAGAGGGGTTGATGGGAAAATTGCTGCAGCAACCTACGCCCTCACGCAGAAAAAACCATACTTGGGCATTTGTCTTGGTATGCAGGTAGCGGTGATTGCGGCTGCACGACAGGCCGGGCTCACCAAGGCGCATAGCACCGAAATTGATCCTACTACACCATACCCGGTAGTGTATTTGATGGATGGTCAGGCTGGACAAGAGTCAACTGGCGGTACTTTGCGATTAGGCGAATATCCTGCTCGCCTTACAGAAGGTTCAATCACTGCTCAACTATATGGTGCAACAGAAGTCTTCGAGCGACATCGCCACCGCTACGAGGTTAATATGGCATACGCCGAGCAATATGCCCAGGGTGGCATTGCAATCAGCGGCACAAGTCCAGATGGCCGACTGGTCGAATTTATTGAGGGTCGCAACCATCCTTACTTCGTGGCAACTCAGGCACATCCAGAATTTCGCTCTCGCCCACATCGCCCACATCCATTATTTGTGGGATTGATTCAGGCGGCATTGTCACAAAAATGATATACTAGTACACAATGAAGACATTAGCTACCACCCTGCAGGCTGCGATTGCAGCTGCCTACCATCACGACATTACCCCGGTAATCACCCGCCCAGATCCTACATTTGGCGACTACACTACCAACGTGGCATTGCAACTGGCCAAGCCACTGCAAAAAAGCCCCCGAGAAATTGCCGAAACACTGGCAGCCGCCCTGCGTGACACAGGCGAGTATGCGGCCGTTGAAGTTGCTGGGCCGGGCTTTTTGAATGTAAGGCTGCACGATGCGGCAATCTTGGCATTGGCAGATCAGCAACCGGCTACCGAGCGAGCTGGTCAGCAAGTGGTGATTGAAACCAACAACCCCAACCCATTTAAGGCGATGCACATCGGCCACGCTTTTAATGCAATTTTGGCAGATACAATTGCAAATCTACTAGAAGCCAGTGGTGCAGCAGTGCAGCGGGTGAGTTATCATGGTGATGTTGGTGCACATGTTGGAAAGAGTATGTGGGCGATTTTGCGTTATATTGATGGCGATGTGCAAAAATTACAAGCCATTCCGGCTAATGAACGCAACTTGTTTATGAGTAAGATGTATGCCGAGGGTGCGGCCGCTTATAAGCAGGATGATACAGCCAAGGCAGAAATTACTGCCCTTGCAAAACAGTCTTTTATGCTGGATGATCCGTTATATAAAGCAGTCTATGAGGTTTGCTGCCAATGGAGCTTTGCCGAGATTGATGCGAATATGCAACGCATTGGCAATGTACCAATTGTACGCCGGTATCTTGAACGGGAGGCTGATGCCAGAGGTGTGCCAATTGTGCGAGCGCATACGCCGGATGTGTTTGTCGAAAGCGACGGAGCATTGGTGTTTCCTGGAAGCAAATATGGTAGTTTTGACAACGTTTTTGTAACTTCACAAGGACTTGGGCTATATGGTGCCCGAGATATTGGCCTAATCACCCTTAAGCACGATGACTTTCATGCTGAAAAAAGCTACATTGTCACCGCCGAAGAGCAGCGTGATTACTTTAAGGGTGTGATAAAAGCGGCCGAACTAGCTATGCCAGAGCTTGCTGGGGTAACGCATAATATTTCTACTGGTACAGTAAAACTTACAACAGGAAAGATGAGCTCACGTGATGGTGATGTAATTACAATTGACTGGTTGTTTCAGGAATTCGCCAAGGCAATTGCAGCACGTGGCGGTGAGCCAACTGCCGAGGTAGTGGCTGGAGCCTTGCGGTATCAATTTTTGAAGGTAAAAATCGGTAGTGATGTGGTGTTTGATGTGCAAGATGCCGTTAGTCTTACCGGTAATACGGGTAGTTATTTGCAGTATGCACACGCTCGAGCTTGTAGTATTATTGAAAAATCTACAACAAATCCAGAAAAAGTGTCAATTATACAACAAGAAGATCGTGCACTGGTGCGGAAACTGGGTGAATATCACGAGGTCGCAGCTCAGGCAATGCGGCTACTTGAACCGCACCACATTTGTACCTACTTGTTTGAGCTTGCCCAAGAGTTCAATCGCTACTACGAACACCACCAGGTGATCGGGAGTGAGCATGAGGCTCATCGAGTTGGTTTGGTAGCGATGTATGCCAAAACGTTGCAAAAAGGTCTACATATATTGGGTATTCATGCACCAGAAAAAATGTAGCATTACTACATAACCAGTTACGTCACTTGACTACCTGTGCTATGATGGTAATAAGGTAAGTGGTGGAATTTGCCTGTAGGTCATATATGAATAAGGTAAGGAGTAAGTATGGCGACGACAAAGAAAACAACTAAAGCAACAACGAAAAAAGCAACCACTAAGACAACCGCAGCAAAAGCAAAGGCGATTGCCGCAAAAGAAAAGCTTAGCAATTCGCATATGGGCGGATTCATGAACTTTATCCGTGAACAAGGCGTAGTCGGCTTGGCAGTCGGTTTGGCAATTGGTACCGCTGCTGGTGATACAGTGAAAAAGCTTGTGGAAGGCTTTATTACTCCAGTGGTACAGTTTATCGTTGGTTCAACTTCTGGTCTTGAAGCAGCAACCGCAAAGCTTGAACTATTTGGCCGTACCGCTGATTTTAAGTGGGGTGCGTTCGTATCAAGTGCGATTACATTAGTAGCCACTGCATTTGTTATCTACCTCATCATCCATTTTGCAAAGCTTGATAAGCTTGATAAGAAGAACGGTTAAATCTACAACTTGCAATCAAGGCCACCCCTAAACAGAGGTGGTCTTTTGCTGTATGTGTGTAAGTGGGGTATAATACAAAAATATGACACAACAGGCGACAGTATTATGGATTGATCTTGAAATGACTGGGCTCGACCCGGTCGAAGACCGTATTTTAGAGGTGGCAGCAATTGCAACCGATTGGGATTTTAGGCCAATCGCTACCTTTGAATCGGCTGTGAAAGTAGATGATGCAGTAGTGACGGCTCGTATGGAGGCAGGGAAGGCTTTTTGGGATGCAAATCCGGCGGCCCGTGATGGGTTGCTTGCACAGAATCAACAGGCTACTCACACAGCTGCAGCAGTAGAGACTGCTTTGTTGTCGTGGATTTCACAATATTTTCCTGACAATGCACCGGTCTTATTGGCTGGCAACTCGATTCACCAGGATCGTAAGTTTATTGCACACGAATGGCCAACACTTGATGCCCGGCTGCATTATCGTATGCTTGATGTTAGTGCCTGGAAGGTGGTATTTGACGGTAAATATGGTAAAAAATTTGCCAAGCCAGAGTCTCATCGGGCACTAGAGGACATCAAGGGAAGTATTATGGAACTAGAATATTATCTAAAGAAGGTGAAGGTGGGAAAATAAATGACACATCAAACTATGGAGGCGTTCTTACTGCAACTACCGGGCGTATGGCTTGATTATCCGTTTGGTGAAGCTGTAGCAGTATATAAGGTTGGTCGTAAGGATATACCAGGCGAAAAAGAAAAAATGGTAGCCTTGATTAAAGAAGGTTCGCAACCATTACAAATTAGCCTTAAGTGCGACCCGCAGCTAGCTCGCACCCTGCAAGAGAAGTATGAATCTGTGTTGCCGGGGCATCACCTTAACAAAAAACACTGGATTACCGTTATTTGTAGTGGTCAACTGAGCGAAGAAGAGATATATGATTTAGTACGCTTAAGTTACCGTCTGGTGACCGAAACTCGCTAAACCTTCATTTCTTCAAGTGATTTTTGGATTGATTGCAGCTTTGGGCGAGTGTTTTTAACATACTCTTGCATACTTTGGCGACTGTTAATCTTTTCGATGCGGTCAAGTGTAATCAGCATGGTGCGTAGCCGGTATTGCATTTCACGGGTATAGACTCGGTCGTAGGTTGCATTAAGGCGGGCGTCTTCTAGGGTTTGAATAAGCTTTTGGTCATTTTTAGTTGGTTTCTTGGCACTTGGTTGTAGCTTTTTTGGATCAATGCCGCTTTTTGAAAGGGGTTGCTCCATTTCCGAGGCAGCACCTACCATCAACGAAGTAAATGCGCTATTAGTGCCACGCAGTTTGCTACTTTTAATATTTTTGCCAGCCTTTTTGGTGATATCCGAAGTGGTCAGCAGACTTCCATAGAACGAAGACTCATTTAATGTAGAGGCTGCCTCTGGTTTTGGGGTGAATAAAAACAGGGCTGCCGCCAATAGAAGAGCAATCGCACCGCCACCGCCAAACAGAAGCAGTTTTTTATCGATTAATTTGCCACCAATTTTGACAGCATTCTGTGATTGCTGCGGAGCGATGCCGCCAAGGTAGTCAACAGCATACTGCCCATTAATAACCTGCCCTGGAACGGTGCCGGGTGGCGTTGGCTGTGCTTGGGTGGGTGCAGCTGCTTGCGGTTGTGGAGTGGCTTGGGTAGTGCGGCCAAGGTATTCATCAACACTGGCAGGGCGTGTATCCACTTCTTTTTCTGGTGGTTTATACCAGTTGGCAGGTGGTGTGGCGGGGGTAGTTGGTTGTGCTGGGTATCCTTGAGCCGGAGCACCAAATTGCTGCGGCATAGGCGAATAATTTTGTCCAACAGGCGGCGTACCATACGGCTGAGCACCATAGGGAGCGGCTCCCGGCTGTGGCGGGTAACCTGGTGACGGCTGTGGTGGATATGGTGATTGCGGCGATTGATTTGGTTGCATAGTTATATCCATTTAACCATAAGCACTAGGGTAAATACAAGGGTAGGGTGGTATACTAGATGTATGCAGGACGCAAAAGAAGAAGTGCGTGCCAGGCTGGCGATTGAGGATGTGATTGGCGAGTATGTCGAACTCAAGCGGGCAGGGCGTAATTTTAAGGGTCTAAGCCCGTTTACTGGCGAGCGAACGCCGAGCTTTTTTGTCAGTCCTGAAAAAAACATTTGGCATGATTTTAGCAGCAACAAGGGTGGTGACATCTTTAGCTTTATTATGGAAGTCGAAGGGCTTGGCTTTCGTGAGGCGCTTGAGTATTTAGCACGCAAGGCGAATGTTGATTTAAGTTTGTATTCATCAGATAAGCAGCGCTCGCTCGCCAAAAAGAAGCAGCGGCTATTTGAACTGCACGAATGGGCAGCACGATTCTTTCAGCATCATATGGTAAAAAATACAACGGCTGTGCAATATATTTTCAAAACTCGTGGTATCGATAAAGCCACGGTGCAAGCCTTTGGTATTGGTTACGCCCCAAGTGGCGGCCGTGAATTGGTGCGTTTTTTGGCGCAAAAAGGTTTTCGTACACCCGAAATTGAGGCGGCGGGGGTGGCGAATCGCTTTGGCGGCGATTTGTTCAAGGATCGCATGATGGTGCCGCTGATGGATGGCGGTGGCCGGGTGATTGGCTTTACGGGCCGCATTATTGGCGATGATCCAAGCGCACCCAAATATCTTAATACACCCCAGACCCTGCTGTACGATAAAAGCTGGCACGTGTTTGGTTTAAGCCAGGCAAAAGAGGCGATTCGTACGCACGATTACGCTGTGGTGGTGGAGGGTAATTTGGATGTGGTGAGTAGCCATCAGGCGGGTGTTAAGCAGGTGGTGGCAACGGCTGGTACGGCCATGACTATTCATCACCTTAAAATGATTGGACGCCTGACGCACAATGTTCGCCTAGCGTTTGATGGCGATAAAGCCGGGCTGGCTGCCACCGAACGTGCCATTCCAATCGCGCAAGAAGCGGGCGTAGAGCTGACAATTATTTCGCTACCAGAAGGCGTGAAGGATCCGGATGAGCTGATCCAGCGTGATCCAGCCTTGTGGCAAGCTGCAATTGATGCAGCCGAGCCAGTGGTGGATTGGATTTTGCACCAGTACCAGCAGCAACACGATACCAGCACGGCGGCCGGTAAGCGGGCCTACACGACGGCAGGCTTGCAGGTGGTGGTCTCGCTGCGCGACCCGGTTGAGCAAGAGCATTACTTACAAAAAATGGCAGCCGCAATTGGCGGCAGTGTGCGGGTACTGCAAGCAAAAATGCAGCATAGGCCGCAAAAGGTGCCTGCCAAAAAGCCGGTGGCTCGCACAGCACATACCAAGCCTGCCAGGGCGGAGTACGAAAAAGAGGATGCGCTATTGTCGTTGGCATTACAACAGCCCACTGTTCGTCAGGCTGTGTGTGAGTTATCGCCCGACATGTTGCGTGGTGAAGCGCAAAAAGCCTTTCTTGAGCAGCTGCAGCACCAGACAGAAGACTTGCAAAATCCATCCGACTATGTAAAAATATTACTATTACGGGCCGATGCACGATATGCCGGGTGGAGCGAGCAAGATCGACTTCATGAAGCCGCGCGACTCATCCGCCACATAAAAGATGAATACAAGAAACAGCAAAAAGACACGCTCACGGCAGCTTTGCGTGATGCCGAAGCGGTTGGTGATGATGACCGTATGCGTAGTCTACTCGAGCAAATTCAAGCACTAAATAAGGAGATATATCGTGACACAGCTGCCAAAAGATGAGAAAGAAATCATTGACGCAACCTTGCCAATCGGCGATTTTGATGAGCCAAATATTGATGATTTGGTCGATGAAGAGGAGCCAGATGAAGCAACGCTCAATGGGCAGTATCTTGATGACGTAAGCGATGACTCGGTGCGACTATATTTGCACGAAATCGGTAAAATCCCACTTCTTAAGGCGGAAGAAGAGCTGGAGCTTGCCCAGCGAGTAAAGGAAGGCGATAAAAAGGCCAAGGATAAAATGGCTGAAGCCAACATGCGATTGGTGGTAAGTATTGCTAAACGCTACAGTGGCCGTGGGCTTGATTTTCTTGATTTGATTCAAGAAGGTAACACTGGCTTGCTGCGTGCGGTTGAAAAGTTCGATCCAGACAAGGGCTTTAAGTTTTCAACCTATGCGACTTGGTGGATTCGCCAGGCGATTACCCGTGCTATTGCTGACCAAGCGCGTGTGATTCGCATTCCAGTGCACATGGTAGAAACTATCAATAAATTGCTACGTACCCAACGTCGCATGACTCAAGAGCTTAATCGTGAGCCAACCATTGAGGAGCTTTCAAAAGAGCTTGATATGGAACCGGATAAGATTGAATATGTCATGAAGATCAAGCAAGATATTCATTCGCTTGATGCCGGTGTTGGCCGTGATGGCGATGAAGAAGACAGTGTGCTGGGTGATTTTATTGAAGATGAAGATACTGCTACTCCAGAAGAATCGGCTTCAAGTCAGCTCTTGAAGGAGCAAGTCCAAGAAATCCTCTCCAGCCTGAGTGATCGTGAACAAAAAATTGTAAAAATGCGATTTGGGCTTGATAACGGTAAAAGCCATACACTCGAAGAGGTAGGGCAGGAGTTTGCCGTGACTCGTGAGCGTATTCGCCAGATTGAGGCCAAAGCACTCGCCAAGCTACGCAAACATAAAGATGCTAAAAAGCTGCACGAATATCTTAACTAAAACTGCCACAAAGAAAAGCCCCCGCAGAGATGCGGGGGTGTATTGATGTTAGTGCTGCTTACTGGGCTTGCAAAAGTCAACTCTAAATGTGAAGACTCCTATCTCCGTTTTGTCGGGTTTTCCGCAGCTGGTGATGGGCAGATTACAGCGAAATAGTGCAATACTAAATAGCTTTTTGGTGAACGAATCATATAGCGCTTCATCTTCCACCTTCAAGGCACGCATCACGGTGATTTTTTTCACCTGTGGAGGGTCGAGTGCTGCTTTCGCTTCCTTAAGTATATCCATAATAATGGCATACATTGTATCCGGACACAAAATCAGTACATCGCCGCTATAGACAAGACGCTGAGTTGTTGCAGGAAAAGGCTGCTGCACCTCGGGCTCGGTAAACAGTCGTTTAATCAATGCAAACATGCTACTCACCCTTCGTATCGTTGGAACATGTTATGCCAATATTATAGCATAATATAGTAAATATTTCAATCTTTGGCTGGTAGGATGGTTTTTATTGGTAGCGGTAGGGCTGTGCTAGCGATAAAATGCTAAACTATCAAGTTCACGGTCGATTTGAGTGTAAAGATGGGTGAGATCGCCGGTGTTAATAATGTAGTGGTCGGCAATTGCAATTGGTCCGCCCTTTTCGAGCTTTTCAATCTCTGCCCAGTCTCGCTCAAGCGCTTCTTGTGGCTGCAAGGGGCGTACGGGACGCTTGCTTAGGCGGCGATGACGCAAGCTGCGCGGTGCTAAAATTGCTACCAGGTTCATTTCGCCCGGAAAGGCATGCTTAAGGTATTTATACTCTGTCCAGCTGTAGAGTCCATCAGCGATAATGCGACGCTGTCCGGCGGCGATAAGGTTACGTAGTTGCTGGGCAATGCGAGCCACAATTACATCAGGGCCTTCTTCTTGACGGAGTTTTTCTCGCATCATACGTTCGTTGGCAGGGGTTTGCTCAAGGCCGGCATCCTTTAAGGCCTGTAGCACCACGCCACCAAAATACACTTTTGGATAGCCTTTTGCAGTTACATAGTCAACAGCAGAGCTTTTGCCAGCTCCGGGCATGCCTACAAAGGCAATGATTTTTACATTTTTTGCATCGCTCATGCCTCTATTGTATCAGAGGTGGGGTAAAAACCTAGCACAAATGCCTTGTAAGGGGCGGTAATGGTATAATATAGAGTATGACAAAACGGCTTGTAGTGATTGATGGCAAATCCGTATTTTACCGGGGATATTATGCCATGCCAGGGCTCAGTACTAAAGATGGCACGCCAACCGGCGGTGTATTTGGATTTGCCTCTCTGGCGGTCGAAATTATCAAAAAGCTTGAGCCAGATTATGTATGCGTGGCGTGGGATAAAAAAGGCACTAGTATTCGCCGCCGATTAGAGCTTTTGCCAACTTATAAAGCCGGCCGCAAAACACCACCAGCTGATTTTTTTGATCAAATCCCTATTTTGCATAACCTTTTAGATGCCTTTGGCTGGCCGCTGCTTGAATGTGATGATTATGAGGCTGATGATATTATGGGGGCACTGGCCGCTCAGGCGAGCCAGCAGGGGATTGAAACCTGTCTGGTAACCAGTGATTTGGATATGCTGCAGCTGGTGTCGCCACTTACCAAGGTGTATGCCATGAAAAAGGGCTTGGCGAATATCGAAGAATACGACCCGGCCACGCTTGAAGCTAAGCTGGGCGTGACGGTTGATCAGTTTCTTGATTTGAAGGCGCTGAAAGGTGACACGAGCGATAACATTCCTGGGGTGGCTGGCGTGGGCGAAAAAACCGCCGTTGCATTATTGCAGCAGTACGGCACGCTTGATGGTATTTATCAGCATCTTGATGATATAAAGCCAGCCTGGGCAAAAAAGCTTGAGGCCGGCAAAGACAGTGCTTACCTAAGCCGCCAGGTGGCAGAAATTTGGTGCGATGCACCGGTTGTGCTTGATCTTGAAGCGATGGATATCCACCGGCTTGATGTGGTGCGTCTTGCCGAGCAGCTGCGCGAGCTAGAATTTCATTCGCTGGTAAAACGCTTGCCGGCTATGATGCAGGATGAGCTTGAAGGCAGGGGGTTGTATGTGCCCACCAAGGTGCTGCCGGTCATGGTGCATCCGCTACCGGAATCGATAACGATACAAAAAAATATTGTACTACACACATTAGAAACGCAATTGTGGCTATCGGTTGACCGTGCAACAGTCTATGTTGCAGATATTGCAACAGTGCCTTCTACTATATGGCAGCTACTCGGCATGGCATGTGTCATTGGATATGATGTAAAAAATACCCTACATTTATTGGCCGATCAGGGTGTTACAACTGCCATTGATACGGTACATGATATCAAACAAGCTGCTTTTTTGCTTGATCCGCTTCTGCGGGATCGCAGCCTATCAGCACTATCCGCCACCGAAGTGGATGAGGCCGACCCTGGGGTGGTAATTGCAACGTTGTGGAATGTGTACGATGCTCAGATGGCTGCTTTTGCCGAACAACCAAAAGTACAACAGATTGCCCAATCCTTTGATTTTCCGCTGGTGCGACTACTGTTTGATATTGAACAACGTGGTGTAAAAATCAACACTAACTACCTGGCAGAAATGAGCCAGCAGCTGGGTGATGAGCATGCCAAGCTCGAGCAACAAATGCACGAGATGGCTGGCTATGAATTTAATATCGGCAGTCCGGCGCAGCTTTCAGAGGTGTTGTTTACAAAACTACAACTACCAACTACCGGCATCAAAAAAGGTAAAACCGGTTACAGCACTGGGCAAAAAGAGCTGGATAAACTGCGTGGGCAGCACCCGATTATCGAGCTAATCGAACGCACCCGTGAGCTTGCTAAGCTTAAAAATACCTATGTTGATGCACTACCAAAACTGGTCGATCAAACTGGTCGCCTGCATACTACATTTAACCAAGATGTTACTGCAACCGGTCGTTTAAGTAGTACGCATCCAAATCTGCAAAATATTCCTATTCGTAGCAGTTTGGGCAAAAAAATCCGCCATGCGTTTGTGGCCAGTGATGGCAATGTCTTGGTGAGTGCCGATTACAGCCAGTTTGAATTACGGCTGGCAGCGGTATTGGCGAACGATACGGCCTTGATTGATGACTTCAATAATAATATCGATATCCACACCAAAACTGCCAGTGAGGTGTACGGTATCCCGATGGAGGCGGTTACGAGTGATCAGCGCCGCAATGCCAAGGTGATTAACTTTGGGGTGCTTTACGGCATGAGTCCACATGGCTTGGCGGCCGCTACGGGTATGAGCTTTTTCGAAGCCAAACGCTTTATTGATGATTATTTTGCCTTGCGTCGCCCAATCCGTGAATTTATCGATGCCACACTCAAACAGGCAGAGGAGCAAGGGTATGTGGCAACCTATTATGGCCGCCGCCGCCCAACGCCAGATGTAAAAAGTAGTAACTTTATGGTGCGGGAAGCCGCCAAGCGGGCTGCTGCCAATATGCCAATTCAGGGTACCGAGGCCGATTTGATGAAGCGTGCTATGCTGCGGGTAGAAGCAGCGATTGAAGGGTTGGGGCAGCAAATTTTGCAAATTCATGATTCGATTTTGGTAGAATGCCCAGCCGAACATGCAGACGAAATTGCGGTGATTTTGCGGCGTGAAATGGAATCAGTTGCACCAGAGTTGCCAATTAATCTGCACGTTGATGTGGCAATTGGTGCTCATTGGGGTGAGTTATAGGGTATAATAACAGAGAAGAGAAGTAAAAAGGAGCAGTTATGCCAACCATCAAACCACGCACGCCAAGCGGCTTTCCGGAATATCTGCCAGAGGAGCAGTTAGAGTTTAACCGACTACTGGGGATTATTCGTGATACCTATGAACGGTATGGTTTTTCGCCAATTGATACGCCCGATCTTGAGCTTTCAGAGGTGTTGCTAACAAAGAGTGGTGGCGAAACTGAACAAGAAATTTATCGCTTCACTAAAGGCAGTAACGATTTAACGATGCGTTTTGATTTAACCGTGCCGCTGGCACGTTATGCTGCCCAGCATGAGGGTCAGCTGATCTTTCCGTTCCGCCGCTATCACATCGGCAAAGTTCACCGTGGTGAGCGTGCTCAGGCGGGGCGTTTTCGTGAATTTTATCAGTGTGATATTGATGTGATTGGCAGTAATAGTACAGTAGTAGATGCAGAGTTTCCGGCTATTATTAACCAAATTTTTACCCAGTTTAATTTTGGCGATTTTACTATCCGTATTAATAACCGCAAGGTACTGAATGGCTTTTTTGAAGGGATAGGGCTAGGGGCTGTATCGAAAGAGGTGTTGCGGGTGATTGATAAGATTGAAAAAATTACCACCGATGAACTTGTGGCAGAGCTCGAGAAACTGGGACTTTCAGATACACAAGTAGCTCAGGTGCAGGCATTTACTGCTATTGCGGGGGATACGAATGCGGTGTTGTCGCAGCTACGAGAAGTGCAATGTGATTCGATGCAGTTTACCGAAGGTGTAGACGAACTTACTACACTTACAAACACCCTTAAGCAGATGGGTGTGCCAGCACATCGCTTTATGATTGACTTAAAAATTGCCCGTGGGCTTGATTACTACACCGGTACGGTGTACGAAACAACCCTGAATGATTACCCAGAGGTGGGCAGTGTATGTTCTGGTGGTCGGTATGACAATCTGGCAGAACATTATACTCGCACAAAACTACCGGGGGTGGGGATTTCGATTGGACTTTCTCGGTTATTTTATAAATTGCGTGAACTTGGCGTGATACGCTGCGTAGCGGTAAGTCCTGCGACGATTGCGGTGATGCCACTGGCGAATGAACAGCTACCGTCAGCGGTAGAGGTGGCCGCTATTTTGCGTAGCAAAAACCACAACGTATTACTGTATACCGAACAAAACGCCATCAAAAAGAAGTTTAAATATGCCGATAAAATGGGCTTTGCCTGGGTGGCATTAATTGGCGAAGATGAGGCCGCTAGTGGCGAAGTAACGGTAAAAAATATGCAAACAGGTGAATCGGTGCGTGTGGCACAAGGTGAGGTTGCGGCGGCGGTTGAGTAGGGGCGGTGCTTTTGAAAAAAACTATTGCTAAGCCGGGGAAGGTGTGATACATTTAAGGCATCATACTATATATGGAGGGGTGAGTGATGGTTTTTAGTCGTCGTCAAATAGCAAAGAGAGATAATTCTGTTGGCAGTCTTTTCCAGCGCACTGCGCTGTTTTTTTGTAGTTTCGTGCTGGTGATCACCCTCTTT
>JAUMZA010000014.1 GCA_030528355.1 Candidatus Saccharimonadota bacterium
TTGGCGGAAGGAGAGGGATTCGAACCCTCGAAAGGATTGCTCCTTTACACGCGTTCCAGGCGTGCCAGTTCAACCACTCCTGCACCCTTCCAAAATGATATCGTGGCGGAGAGAGAGGGATTCGAACCCTCGGTACCATTGCTGGCACACTTGTTTTCGAGACAAGCCAGTTCAACCACTCCTGCACCTCTCCGTAACAGCTACCAGTATAGCATAACCTTACTCAAAAAACACCCTGCCTGAATACCTTTGCCTGGTAGCATATAAAAATATCGTCCCTTGCAACGAGGGACGATGGTGATAATTTCGTGGTACACCCGACAAGATTCGAACTTATGACCTTTGGCTCCGCAAGCCAACGCTCTATCCAGCTGAGCTACGGGTGCACAATGAATAACTCCCTTATTATAGCAGCACAGCCTAGTAAATACAAGCACCTCTTACAGGCGAAGCATACGAACGACTTTATCGATAAAATCAAGTCGGATTTCTTGCATTGGCAGATAGTGTCCAAGCAGCTCAACGATCTGCTCACCCGATTCTACCGGGAAGTACACCGAAAGCCCCGGCTTAAAGCGCTTTACCGGTATTAAAAAGATGGAGTTTTCCTTGCCGTCGTGAATCACGCCAAAGGCTTTGTAATCGCTGAGTGAATAAAGCTGATCACCTACTCGCAATCCCTTGCTGGATAATTCATAGGTAATATCACGTGAGGGTCGTACAGTCATAACAATTAATACTGCTGCGATCGCCACTAGTAGCAACGATACTGTCCAGGCTTGCAAGAAAAAGATATCGATCGCAATCCCAGCCGCTACCACCAAAAACAAGCCTACATACCAAGCAATGTTCTTTTCTGGAGTGATATATTCCTTTGCCTGCCAAGTAACCGGACGCGCCGGAGTAGTTGGCCTAGTGCCATCAGCCAGTGGCAGACCTTCTGCCTGGATCGTGACTCGTGGCACTTGTGGCGTAGCTGGTGTGGCCGCGGTTGGTGTAGTTGGCACTTCTTGCCGCATTGGCGTAGTGTCTGGTGGAGTGGAAGATTGCGTTTGTGGTTGCATAATATTTTTAGTATAGCATGTATGCTCATGCTTTTTCCACGAATTGTGTAATTTTTTGTTACGCTTACGGTTGCGATTTTACCCCGCTCCGGCTTATAATAGTGAGTAATGGCTCACACTAAAACAACACCCGTCATTACGCTTACCTCACTCACCAAACGCTATGGTGTGGGTGACGCCGAGCAAACCGTGCTTGATGGCGTTGATTTAACTATTCATAAAGGTGAATTTATTGCGATTATGGGGCCAAGCGGCTGCGGTAAAACCACCTTACTTAATATTCTTGGATTGCTTGATCGTGCTGATGAGGGCACTTACAAACTAAACGGCAAATCAGTGACGACCCTTTCGAGTGCTCGCTGTGCAGCGATTCGTAGCGAAAAGATTGGCTTTGTATTCCAAAGCTTTAATCTTGTTCCACGCCTTAATGTGGTGGAAAACGTTGCACTACCACTCACTTACACCGGCTGTGGTCGCACTAAAAGCCTTAAACGAGCCAGTGAGATTCTTAGCACATTTCATCTTAACGAACGAGAATACTACATGCCATGGCAGCTGAGTGGTGGGCAAACACAGCGCGTGGCGATTGCCCGTGCTCTTGTAAATAAGCCGTCAATCATTTTGGCAGATGAACCAACTGGCAACCTGGATTCAAAAGCGAGCCACGTGATTATGGAGGAGTTATCCGAAATTCATAAGCGTGGCAACACTATTATTATGGTAACTCACAACCCAGATATGACCACCTACGCCGACCGTGTGATTACTATGCTAGATGGCAAAATCGACACCGATACGCAAACCACCACCTACCAACCAAGCAAGGTGGCCGAAGCCAAGCCGGATGAAGCAACACACAAAGAAGCCGAGCAAGCTACCCACGCCAAAGAAGAAGCTCAATCTCCACAAGAGACAGCCCCTCTTGCACAATCAGACTCTACCGACGACACACCACCAACCGAACCAACAGCCGCAGCCAAGGCAGCCGACACAAAACCAACCCAAACACCAACGGTCAAAAAAGTAAAAAAGAAACTCTCGCTTGGCTCACGACAGAAAGCCTCTACTACCAAGTCAAGCTCGTCTAACAATAGCAAAGCTACTCACTAAAGGAACCTCAGCCTATGCGATTACTCTTACTTAACCATCTAGAAAATGCTCGTGAATCACTCCGTGCCAATAAGCTACGCACTCGCCTCACGGTGCTTGGTATTACACTCGGAGTTGCTTGCATGACTGCTATTATGGCTATGAGCTTTGGTGCGATTCAATTAGTAGATGACCAGGTGAAGGCGTTAGGTGGCAACCTCTTGCTGGTGCGTCCAGGTAGCGAACAAAAGCCGGATTACGTCAAGCAGCTCACCACTTCGCCAGTATCGGACTCATTCACCGCCAGTCCTCTCACCGAAAAAGACCTGCGAACCATCCAGCAGACTCCTGGTGTCGAGCAGGCTGCACCGCTTATGTCGGTAGGTGGCTCGCTTAAATCACAAAGTAATACCATTGCAAATGTACCTATTATTGCTACAACGCCAAACCTTGAAGCGATCTCAAAACTTGTGATTAAAGAAGGGCAGTTTATCGGCAGCACTGCCAATACACAAACCGCAGTGATTGGCCACCAACTCGCCATTGACCTTTTTGGTACCGAACATCCAATTGGGCAAACCTTTAAGATTAAGGGGCGTACATTTACTGTAATTGGCACCTTTAAGCCAGTAAACGATGCAGTGAGCTATAACGATATCGACTTCAACCGTACTGCGGTCATCAATTTTGAAAGCGGGAAAGAATTCAACCAAGGTGTGGCACAGATTCGTCAAATTAACGTACAGGCAAAGTCTGGCCAAGACATTGCGGCCGTTGGCAAACGAATCGAGGCGGCCATTGCCAAGCAGCATGATGGCGAAAAAGACTTTAGCGTGCTCAGCGGCTCTGAGATTTCACAGCCAACCGCTAAGATGTTTGCGTCAGTTACCACCACTGCGGTGATTGTGGCAATTATTTCGTTAGTGATTGGCGGCATTGGGATTATGAATATTATGCTGGTAAGCGTTGCTGAACGCACCCGTGAAATCGGTATTCGCAAAGCAGTCGGGGCGAGTGACTACCATATCACTATGCAGTTCCTAATTGAATCACTTGCCATTAGTTTTTGGGGTGGCGTTACCGGCTTGCTGCTCGGCTACGTGATTGCCTTTGCAGCCAGCACTGTGCTACCATTCGCCCCTGGCTTTGCGTGGTTTATCCCAGCTGCTTCTATTGGCATGGCACTGCTTGTTGGCACCGCTTTTGGCATCTACCCAGCCCTGCGAGCTGCCCGCAAAAATCCAATCGAAGCCTTACGGCAGTATTATTGATTTACATTGTGCATATTAAAAAAGACACCCCTCGGGAGTGTCTTTTTATTTATAGCTGTGTCTTAAGTTTTTCAATCAGTGGTACAGGTGTTGGGTCAACCCCGTTAAGGATAGCGGTATAGATGCTGGCGAAATCAGCCAAAATACACCCCCACAACATTTGAGCAATAACACTATCACCCTGTAAATTAATGGTATGCGCCTTTGGACGGCGGCCACTGAGCAGTTTATCACTCAACTGAAAACGCTTGTGAATCTGTGGATGTTCAAAGCTACTCATAATGTCAAACACGGCAAACGGCTTTTCGATTGGGTGACTCGCCCACCCCATAAACTCATTATGATTAAACTCTGGTAATTCTGTACAAAATGCCACATTTTTGGCAGTTTCGTTCCAACTAATCTTCCACTTATAGGCAATTGGAAACATTACATGCCCTGCGTGAAAGATTGGTGTTTTGCCAACGCTCAGCAATGCCAACTGCTTGGCAGGGTTCTGGTCAACCGATACAGTGCTCACCCATTGGCTAGACTCCTGCTGTAGCCACTGGCTATATTCGGCTAGCGTATCGTGGTATTGTACATCTGCTACATTAAAGTGTGCCAGCAACTTCAGTATCGCCCGCAGGCTGTATAGCACCGCCATGCGGGGCTGCAGGCCACTTGGTAGCTCTGCAAATGCAATATCCTGTGTAGCGGCAATGTCTGCCAACTTACCGCCAGAGGCAATCACTGCAATCTGTGCCCCACGATTCATTGCGTCTTCTAAACAGGCTACCGTTTCTTCGGTGTTACCCGAGTAGCTACTGCATAGCACAAGTGTTTCTGCATCTACATAGTGCGGCAGCGTGTAGGTACGCACCACCTCAATCGGCAGAGCCAGCTCTGTTTCGAGCCAATTCTTCATAATAAGTGCCGCCAGGGCAGACCCGCCCATGCCAGCCACCACCACTCGTCGCAACGTACGCCCGTCATGTGCACCATGATGAAGCGGTGTCGCATACAACACTTGCTGCCACTGCTCGGCGGCTACCTCGAGTGCCTGCTGCGTGTCACGTCGTGCAATTACATTTGCATCGTCTAGCATTATTCCCCCATTATATCTTGCTTATGTATATGTATCTATGATACAGTATTTAATAAAGAAATGTAATTAAATTAGTTAAACAATTAGGGGTGGGGTATGAATATTCAACCAGATACAGTATCAAATATCAGTGACGACCAAGAGCTCGCCAAGGCTCTTGCGGGGGTGAATGGCGGTTTTGAAGAAACTCCGATTGAAGAACCAGCCCCAGAACCAGAGCCAGCTCCAGCTCCAACACCAATCAATCCACTACCAATTGATCCGCTTGCACTCAACCCTGTGCCAGAGCGTGATGAGCTTGAACAAGTGAAGATTGAAGCCATCAACGAACTACGCCCACTGGTTGATAAACTCGTCTTGCCACCAGAGGAGAAGTTTGATGTCTACCTGCTACTTATTCGCTGTACAGATGATCGCACGCTCGTCGCACCAGCTCATGAGGTTGCAAAACTGATTGAGGATGACACCCGCCGTGCCCAGGCTCTGCTTGATATCATCAAGGAGATTGATTACCTTTCAAGCAAACCCGCCCCAGAAAGCGATGGCGACAACGAATCCGACATTGCCGAACCAGCCGCTCCTGCAGCGACGCCTTCGTCAACTCCAGCCCCAACTGCACCAGTGTTGCCGCCAAGCCCACTGGCAGCACCACAAGTCGCCGCCTAAAACGCCACAATCATAAAAGACCCTGCATCTACGCAGGGTCTTTTTGTTATGCAAGCTAGGCAACTACATCATACCCATACCAGGCATGCCGCCACCCATGGCTGGTGCAGCTTCCTTTTCTGGGATATCTACCACCAACGCACCCATGGTAGCTGCGGTTGAGGCAATCGATACCGAATTTTGCACCGCTTCTTTAGTCACACGAGCCGGGTCAATCACGCCCGCCTTCTTCACATCAATCAAGCCCTTTTCTGGGGTCATGACGTTTACACCCTGGCCAGGCTTGGCTGCTTCAACCTGGGCAAGCAAGGCTTCGCTATTAAGGCCGGCATTCTTCATAATTTGCACAAATGGCTGCTTGAGTGCGTTCTTCAAGATCAACTTACCAGCACTGACCGAATCAGCACCATCAGCCTTAATATGGGCTGCCACGTTTACCAAGGTTACGCCGCCACCAGCAACGATGCCTTCAGCCAAGGCCGCTTTAGTAGCCGCCACCGCATCATCTACCCGGAACTTCTTCTCGTCGATTTCGGTTTCAGAGGCGCCACCCACCTTAATGACCGCTACCTTGCCGCTCAGGCTAGCAGCTCGTGTATCAAGCTGCTCTTTATCGTAGCTGCTTGGGGCGTTTTCGCTTTGAGCGACAATCAAGGCGATGCGTGATTCAACATCTTTTTTATTGCCAGCACCTTCAATAATGGTGGTTTCATCCTTGCCAACAATCACCTTACGGGCGGTACCGATTACATCGAGGCCGACATTATCAAAGTTCATGCCGCGCTCTTCGCTTACCACGGTTGCACCGGTCAGTACGGCAATGTCTTCAAGCACATCTTTACGGCGATCACCAAAGCTTGGTGCCTTTACCGCCACGCTATTAAACACGCCTTTTAGCTTATTGAGCACCATGACGCTCAATGCTTCGCCTTCAACCTCGTCGGCAATCAATACCAAATCTTTCTTGCCAGCTTGAGCAAGCTTTTCAAGAATTGGGGCAACATCCTGGATGCTTGAAAGTTTTTTGTCGGTAATCACAATGGCTGGCTTATCAAACACTGCTTCTTGGCGATTCACATCAGTGATAAACAGGGCACTGGTAAAGCCACGGTCAAAGCTAAAACCTTCAACCACTTCACTCTCCATCTCGAGCCCTTGGCCAGCTTCAACCGTTACCACGCCGTCCTTGCCAATCTTTTCAATTACGCCAGCAATTAGCTCACCAATGTCCCGACTCCCCGCTGAAATAGTCGCAACCTCGGCCACACGTTCTTTTTTACCTTCAATACTTTCGGCGAGCTTGTCGAGTTCAGCCACTACTTCACGGCCAGCTTCCTCAATCCCCTTGCGGAGTTCTTGTGGATTATGCCCAGCGGCGATCAAACGATTGGCTTCCTTCAAGATGCTGTAGGTTAGCACCGTAACAGTTGTGGTGCCGTCACCCGCTACCTTATTGAGCTTGGTGGCCGCCTGCTTAATCAGCTCAGCACCAACCTTATAGCCCAAAGTTTCATCGTCGTTTTCAGGCAAGTCAACGCCTTCTGCCACGGTGACGCCGTCATGAGTAACGGTTGGGCCGCCGTAGCTTTTAGCAATCACCACATTGCCGCCCTTTGGGCCGTAGGTTACCTTTACTGCATCGTACAAAGCTTTTGCACCGCCCAGTACACGCTCACGGGCATCATCACCATAAAATACTTTCTTCGCCATATCTACTCCTTATACCGTGGCTAGCACGTCGTCTTCTTTTACAATCAAATATTCTACGTCGTTAATTTTTAGCTCGGTGGTTGAATATTCTTTGTAGACGATTTTATCGCCCACTGCCACCTGCTCTACCTTTGGGCCAACTGCCACCACGGTTGCCATCACGGGCTTTTCTTTTGAACTATCTGGAAGATACAAGCCGCTGGCGGTCTTTTCCTGTGCCTTTTCACGCACCGCCACAACTCGGTCTGCCAGAGGGGTAATTGGTGAACTCATTTCATTTTCCTCCGTTAACTGTATATGTTACCTATTGTAGCGGATACAATTAGCACTTGCAATAGTCGAGTGCCAACTTCCCCATTACTACCTTCAGCGACACTCCCCAATCTACCGTATAAGAAAACCCCCTGACTGTAGTACAGTCAGGGGGATTGATCTTACTTACGACTGCGACGTGCCCACAGCACAATCGCCACACCAACACCTAGCACCACTACTGCCCCTAGTGTAAGCCATAGGACATTTGCACCCGTACTTGCCAAGCGGCCTCTGTCACCAGAAGGCTTGGTGGTATGGGTGGTGGGAGGATTATGGGTCGGGGCTGCCTTACGTGAGGTAGAAGGCGTTGCCGACTTAGTGGACGTTGCTGCCGTTGCCGAAGAAGACTCCTTCGTTGGCACAACCGCTGCCGGCGATGTAGTAGCTGTCGAAACGGTCGTGGTGGCCGTTACTACCACCGAAGTGGTCGTCTCTACCGTAGATGAAGATTCACTCGATGGCTCAGCTGGTGCACTCGAACTGGTCGAGCTTGCTAGGGCCGAGGTTGATGAATCCTCTGGTACAACCGATGACGAAGCAGCCGCCGAGGATGAAGTTACACCACTCGAGCTTGCCTTGCTACTGCTTGGCTGGCTCGATGGGGCAGCCGGAGTGAGCGTGGTAGTGGTAGCCGCTGCCGGCAGGCCACTGTACGCTGAGCTACTCCAGTTGTTTGGCATACAAGCTGCGGCCTGCACTGCCTCATCTACCCCTGTAAAGGTAGCTTTGTCCAAGTAGCATGCCCGATTGCGTGCATCTAGTCCATCCGCCCTTGTAACAGGGTTGGATTTGATATAGATAGCATACCGTTCACCCGCCTTGGCCTCTGGCCACTCCACTGATGCTTTATTGTCATCACACGACACTTTCGCATCACGAGGCAACCATTCGCCCTGTTCAATACCACCCTCATTACGCCCTGTATTGCTATGGGCTTTATGTAGTAGCGATGAACACACGAACTTTGCCGAACCGCCCGGCACCGTATCAGTGATGGTAAAACTACCATCTTTTGATGGCACACCCTGCAACACAGAAAATAGTTCGACTGTTTCCGTAGAAAAGTGCGACCATTTCGCTGCATAACCACGAGGGTGCGACGCCTGGCATTCACTGCCACAATGAGAAACTTTCTGGCCAAAGAAAAGCTCAAATCGCTTCCCATCAACTAGGACTTTCTCTGTGATTGGACCATCCTTTGTCTGTTCAACAGCGGCATGCACTGTCAGATGCCAGTCTGGTGTATCTTTCGAAAATCGCACAGTTACCAATGTACCGTCCGCTTTGATTGTGCCAATCTCTTCCTTGCCGCCAGGAGCGTACAACGAATAACTGGCCTTCTCAAAGTTGAGCACATTGGTGTTTGGCAGCGTAATCAACACCGCAGTATCCTTCTTCCGGGCACAACCAGATACCCCGATTGACACCCGTGCATGCTTGGTGCGTTCGCCAGGCTCATCAATAAGATATGCCTGCACACCTTTACCTGCACAAATATCTTTCATGGGCAAAGTTGGTGGATAGAAGGGCACGACCTCTGTTACTGCACCAGGTGCAGCTGAGGTTTCTGGTGTGGATGACGACGGCACCGCTTCGGGGGTGGCCGCAGTCGATGGCGGCGTGTCGCTCGGGGTGGACGATGGCTCAACCGAAGTTGAAGACACCGCTACACTGGCCGATGTTTCGCTTGATGCCGGTGGCGGTGCAGCACTCGATCTGGCAGATTCTGCCGCACGAGATTCAGCAGACTCAAGGTCTGCCAACGCCTTATCAAGGTCATTTGCCACATCACGGTACACATCCTTCAACTCCTCATCACTGAGAGTTGTCGTTGGTGCTACCACTGCTGGCTCGGGTGAGTCAGTTGCTGGCGGCTCCGCTGCCGCCTGCCCAAGCGAGACGGCCGACATAGTCAGCACGACACCGCACGTTGCCATAATTGACGATAATTTAGTCATCATGATAACCCTACTCCAGGTTGTCGGGTCTCTGTTACGAGACAATGTACAAGATCACCATTCCTCATTCAGAATGGATATACATATTATACCCCATCATCGCAAAAAAAGCAAATTTCAGCCCTACGGCAACTAGAGCGGATTATTGCCTAGCAAGCTCTCGCACCACCTCTGTATCATTCCATGGTAGACGCTCACCATTCACAATTCGAAACTGCTCGTGCCCCATGCCAGTCACCAGCACAATATCGCCCTTCTTGGCAATACGCAATGCTTTTTTAATTGCCTCGTAGCGATCAGCAATTTCAGTGGTTTTAGCAGTACCACCCGCCGCTTCAATGCCATTATAAATATCACGCCGAATCACCTCAGGGTCTTCATTGTAATTTTCCTCGTCCGTCAGAATCACCCTATCCGCCAAACGAGCCGCAATCTCACCCATGATTGGCCGCTTGGCCGTATCCCGCTCACCACATGCACCAAACACCAAAATGACTCGCTGCGTAGCAATCTTTTTAGCGGTTTGTAGCAGCTTCTCGAGTGCATCTGGCGTGTGTGCATAATCAACAATTACCTCATACGGCAAACCTTCAACCGCTCGCTCGAATCGCCCTGGCACACCTTCAAGATTTGCCACGCCAAGCTTAATATCTTCAGTTGAAACTCCCAGTAAATAGCACGCAGCGGCGGCCGCAGTCATATTGGCAATATTAAACTCACCCGGCAGATATGTGGCAAGCTCCACCTTTGTTTGATGATCAAACACCACCTCAGCTTCACTCCCCTTTTTGTACAGCTTAGTGCGAGCAATCCTTGCCTCGGCCTCTTGGTGTTGACCATAGGTAATTTTCTGTTCAGCAGCAGGGTATGTGTCAAAAAAGTCAAACCACTCATCATCACGATTCAGTACGATATAGCGTGGATTACGTGCAAACAACAAACCCTTAGCGGCCGCATATTCTTCCATTGTGTGATGGTAGTCAAGGTGATCTTGTGTAAGATTTGTCATTACAGCTACCTCAATCGGCACATCATCCAGCTTGTGCTGATGGAGCGAATGACTGGTCACTTCTAACACCACAAAATCAACCCGTGCCTGCTTGGCATCACGAAAGAATGCCTGCATGCGGGCAGTGGTGGCCACGGTTGCATTTAAATCGTTAATTTGTGCTTCGCCAGCTATCTCAATCACCGCTGTCGTAAACATAGCCGTGCAGTATCCAGCCTGTTTTAAGATTTCGTTAATGTAGCTCGCCGTGGTCGTTTTACCATTTGTCCCCGTGACGGCTATTACTCGTAAATGACGCGCCGGACGACCATATCGCAATGATATCGCCTGCAGCCTGGTTTTTCGATACATTTCCTCGAGCGAATGGACCGCCTGTGTAGGCAATACCGACCTCACCCCCTTAACAAGTTTCTGCTTCATACTTTTATGATACCACTGATACGCACACTTCACCAACAAAAGGAAAACCCCAACACTACTGTGCTGGGGTTGAGAGTGTGGCGTGTGCCACATCAGCCGTAGAAGTAATTACCAGACCACACAAGTGGGAAGGATGGTAATATTCTCTACCGTACGCCTTTGCAGGGTAATCGCAACACTGTAGCAGGGATTGCTGTGAGCATCCCTCTGCTCGATATCACGAATAACCCGCTCGTTGATATAGGTAAATACCGCTTCAGATATACCATACAGTGCCAATATCTCACGGCTCAGCGTAGGACCATCCCCATAATAACCTAGTAAGGCGTGAGGGATATGGACAATCAGCTTACCGTCTGTATCAAACAGCAAAGCTCCCCGGAACTCTCGCACTCCCCTACTGCCTCGCACAAACTCAATCGAGCCAATCTGGCGATTGTCTTCACGTAGCCAAGCAAAAATCTGCTTGATACGAGTCAGACTCTTGTAGGTATCGGTTATCATAGCCGGGAAAGAATCTTCCGTTTGCCATACATAGCAAAAATCTTGCACTATGAGCGGCAATGCTGCCGCACGGAAGGTATCACGATGTTGCAAAGGTGCAGAGGTAGTACCCATCGATACTTCCTTTCTCTCGCGCCTCGTTGTCTGCGGAATTGCAGCAACATAAGCGTATCTACACACTACCATATTTTTATAAAAAAGTCAATAGCATCACCTCTTGTTATCTGGTATACTAAAGATGTAAGTTTGGAGTATTAGTATGAAGATTTTGGGAATCGAAAGTAGCTGTGATGAAACAGCTGCCGCCGTTATTGAAGATGGTAGACACATTATTAGCTCGGTTGTACAATCGCAGATTGATATTCATGCCCAGTATGGCGGCGTGGTGCCAGAGGTAGCTGCCCGTAGCCACCTAGAGGTAATCAACCCCGTAGTGACACAAGCCCTGCATGATGGCAATCTTACCTGGGAAGACATTGATGCAATTGCCGTCACCTACGCCCCTGGGCTGTCTGGCTCACTACTTATTGGCACCTTAACCGCCAAAACGCTCGCATATCTCCATCGTAAGCCGCTCTATCCAATTCATCATGTCGAAGCACATGTCTACGCTAATTTTCTTACTAGCGGCACAGGTTTATTGGGCGATAATCTCCCGCCAGAGCAACCACGCTTTCCCCTGCTTGCACTGATCGTTTCCGGCGGACATACGCAACTGGTGTTCTTTCGAGATCATGGTGACTTTACCCTACTTGGACAAACACAAGACGATGCCGTTGGCGAAGCATTTGATAAAGTTGCTAAAATCATCGGACTCGCCTACCCTGGCGGCCCTTCTATTGCCAAGGTTGCTTTGGCAGGCGACCCACAACGCTATCCACTACCCAAGGCCAAACTAGCGGAGCCGTATAATTTTTCATTTTCTGGACTTAAGACCGCCGTGCTGCGAGCCGTACAACACGAAGCGGGTGTTGACTTTACCTTTCCTTCACATCAGCTGCCAGCACTACTTACTGAGTCGCAACGGCACGATTTTGCGGCCAGTTTTCAGCGAGTGGCGATTGAAACCCTAGTAGATAAAACAGTGAAGGCATATGCCGAATATCAACCAGCTTCAGTCGTCATTGCCGGTGGCGTGGCTGCCAATCAAGAACTACGCCGGCAATTACAAGTACGGCTTCCGCACCCCATCCACTACGCCCCTATCTGGCTCTGCACCGATAACGCCGCCATGATTGCCACCCTCGCCTACCATCAAGCCCAACACACTCAACCTATCGACCCACTCACCCTCGATATCGAACCAAGTCGCACCATGACACCAACTAAACAACCATAAGGAGTATTTTCACGTGCATCCACATTTTTTACAATCTGCAGCCTGGCAAGCCTTTCAAGAGGCTCGTGGCCGCACAGTATATTATCGAACAGGTGACGGCTGGAGTTATCGTGCCATCCTTGAACCTGGCACCACCCTCTCCCCTACCCGCCTCTATTGCCCTTACGGCCCTACCGCCACCTCGCCACATGCCCTCGAAACTGCCCTTGCATCTCTAGTAGCCCTTGCACAAAGCTGCAATGCAACCTTTGTCCGGGTTGAACCGCTTGGTACCCAGTTTTCACCAACCACCTTACAGCTCCGCAAGGTGCAATACAGCCAACCCGCTCATACCTGGCAGATCGATCTTACGCAATCACAAGATGACATTATTGCCGCCATGAAGCAAAATAATCGCAGTATCTACCGTAATTATCATAAAAAAGGCTTATCATATCGCCATAGCACCAACCCTACCGAATGCCACCACCTGCTCGACCTCTTGCATGAAGTAGCCGCCCACAACAACATTACCGTGCACAGTGATAATTACCTCCAGGCTCAAGCCAACACACTACTGCCTGCTGGGCATGGCCGCCTGCATTTTATTGAATACGAGGGTCGAGTGATTGCTGCTGCCCTCACCTACGAAAGCGACACTACCTGCTACTATGCACACGCCGGTGCCAGCCACGAATATCGCAAATTAGCCGCCAGCACCGCCCTGCTCGCCGAGATTATTATCGATGCCAAACAGCGTGGCAAGACGATTTGCGATCTCTATGGTATCACCACCTCATCCGACCCACAGCATCGCTGGGCGGGATTTACTCGCTTTAAAAAATCATTTGGCGGCTATAAAGTCACCCTATCCGACACCTACGATCTACCCGTTAAACCCCTTGCGTACCGCCTCTATAGCCTTGCAAAGAAGCTTCGGTCACTACCTCGTGCTCTTCGCACACGACTAGCTCGCTAACTCCCCTACGCCACCTAGCTTCTACCTCAGAAAGCCCCTGCCCACTACTCCCTAGATGTGCTATACTAATATATAGACGAAGTGGAGATTCGAATAGTATTTTCTTGTGAAAAAATAAGCGCTATTGCCACTATAACAACATCGGGAAGTGAACAACATGAAGCTAACAAAAGCCTACGAGCCAAATCATTACGAACCAGATATTTACGCCATGTGGGAAACCTCGGGTGTGTTTGATCCAAAAGGGGAGGGCGAACCCTACAGTATCGTAATGCCGCCGCCAAACGCTAATGGCAACCTGCATATGGGGCATGCCCTGATTGTGAATTATCAAGACATGTTGGTACGGTTTCATCGTATGCACGGTAAAGATGCGGTGTATCTGCCAGGAGCTGACCACGCCGGCTTTGAAACTTGGGTGGTTTACGAACGCACTCTAAACGAAAAAGGGCAAAGCCGGTTTGATTTTTCTCGTGATCAACTCTATAGCCAGGTGTGGAATTTTGTTGATGAACAACGCGGCAACATGGAACTGCAGCTACGAGCGCTCGGGGCAGGGGCAAGTTGGAAAAATCTTACCTTTACGCTTGATGATAAAGTAATTGCCACCGTCTACGACACCTTCAAAAAACTATGGGATGATGGCCTTATTTACAGAGGTGAACGCATTGTCAACTACAGCACCAAATATCAAACTAGCTATTCAGACATTGAGGTAAACTACCAGCAAGAGCAGGGGACGTTATGGCAAATTGCCTACCCGCTGCTCGATAGGGTAGGGGAGATAGTCGTGGCCACCACCCGCCCTGAAACCATGCTAGGCGATGTGGCAATTGCCGTTCACCCAGATGACGAACGCTATAAAGACTTAATTGGCACCCGTGCGATGCTACCTCTGGTGGAGCGTGAAATCCCTATCATTGCCGATGAGTATGTTGATAAAGATTACGGCACAGGTGCTGTAAAAATTACACCTGCCCATGACCCTAATGATTTCGAAATTGGGCAACGCCATCAGCTCGAGCCAATTCAGGTGATCGGTTTTGATGGTACTATGATTAACGTTCCCGCCCACTACCGAGGACTCTCTGTTGACGAGGCTCGTGAACGGGTGCTGACAGACCTACAAATGGCCGAACTTCGCCGTGGCGAAACAGCTATTGAACACACCGTTGGCTACGATTACAAGAGTGGCCTTCCAATTCAACCAATGATAAAAGAGCAATGGTTTATTAAAGTAGAACCACTCGCCAAGCGGGCGATTGAAGTACTCGAACAAGGCAAAATCAACTTTACCCCAGAAAACAAGCGGGCAGTCTTGATTGAATATCTTAAAAACCTACGAGACTGGAACATCAGCCGTCAGATTCCATGGGGTATTCCGATTCCAGCTTTCGTTAACAAAGAAGACCCTTCGGATTGGATTTTTGACACCCGGGTACAAGAGGCGACTCTTGAAATTGATAGCAAAACCTACCTCCGAGAAGAAGACACCTTTGACACTTGGTTTAGTAGTGGGCAGTGGCCATATATTACCACCGACGCACTCGAGCAGGGGAGTGAACTGGGCAAATTCTATCCAACCAGCCTAATGGGCACTGGGGCAGATATTCTCTTCCCGTGGATTTCTCGCATGATTATGCTTGGACTGTATCGCACAAATGAAATTCCATTTAAGGATGTGTATTTTAACGGGCTTGTACTTGATGAAAAAGGCCAAAAAATGAGCAAATCCAAAGGCAATGTTATCAATCCTATGGAGATTCTGAGTGAATACGGCTCGGATGCATTACGCCTTGGCATTGTCGCTAGTCGATCCGCCGCACAAAACCAAGCCCTTTCGCTCAGTAAAATTGTGGCAGGCCGCAACTTCTGTAACAAGCTATGGAATATTTCACGCTTTATTGGCGATAAGCTTGGTGGTAATTTTATGCCAAGCAACACACCGCAAGCAGCCAGCCTGGCAGATCACTGGATCATCACCGAACTTAACACTGCCGCACACGATATTGATGAGCACATGGCACATTATCGCTTTGCGGAAGCTGCCGAGGTGCTATATCACACCATCTGGGACAGCGTCGCTGACTGGTACGTAGAAGCCAGTAAAGCTCAATTAAACGAAAATGTCCTAGCCTGGGTACTCGAAACCTGCCTACGCCTGGCACATCCGTTTGCCCCGTTCGTGACCGAAACCATCTGGCAAAACCTACCCTGGACAGACTCGCTCCTAGCAGGTGAGCATTGGCCACTGCCGCTACAGGCCGATGAAATCTCAGCCGGGCAGTTTACCCGTATCCAGGCACTGGTTACCGAAGCTCGCTACGTTACCAGCGAACTGCCTGGCAATAAACGCTACCCAATGCTCTACCAAAATGATTCACTCATCGCCGACAATCTCGAGATTATCCAACATCTCGCCCGAGTAGAGCGAATTGAAGAAGTTGACCAAGCCCGTGGGCTTCGCCTCGCTGCCAGCAACCGAGAAGCCTGGCTGGATATCGACCAAGAAACGCTTTACGAGCATCAATCGAACCTCGAAAAACGCCTAGCTCACACCCGAACCCACCATAAAAACCTTACCGCCCGCTTGGCCAATCCTCGCTATATCGAAAAAGCTCCTGCTCATTTGGTTGAAGAAACCAAGCAAGAGCTAATCGATACTGAACAATTGATCGAGCGGTTAGTGGCAGAAATTAGCGTACTACAATAATACTAGCTATACTGCACATGGGCCGGGGAGCCACTTTTTGTCAACTTTGGCGACATCTTCTTTTGGCGATTCTTTAACTGATCTCGTGGATCGGGTGAAGTGGAGCGATTTGACGCTTTCTTAATCTTCATATGTTCGGCGTGCGTATGTAGCTCGGGCGAAAGCTTGCTGCCATCCTTATCCCGAGTATCACGCCGCAAGGCAGTAATCGTTGCGGTATCAAGATGTGAATCGTGCAAAAATACGCCAACTGTCGTACTTAATGCGACCGATGCCATCACCAGGCGAATTGCTGTCTGTGTCATATCTACTTTCTTTTTTATGTTTGTGTTCCTAGTTAGGTATGTAAGTATATTAGCACAGTTTTTACTTTTTGTCAATATGATTGCAGAAAATAAGTAATCAACATCCTACAACGCTGGATGATACGCTATTATTGATGATGGTACGGCCCGCCCCGGCAAATTTCTTGGGCTCGATATAGTTGTTCTACCAACAACAGTCGCACTAACATGTGTGGAAATACTAATTTAGAGAGCGACCACACCACATCAGCCCGCTGTCTCACCCGTGCATCAACCCCGTAGGCACCACCAATTACCAATACCACCGACTGACGAGCGGCTGCCGACTGCAAGGTGCGGGCCAGAGTAGGGGAGTCGAATATATTACCCGTTTCGTCCAGTACTACCACATAGTCTTGCGGTTTAATTCGCTGTAAAATTGCCTCTGACTCCTCTTTGCGGGCCGCCTCCCCTTGCCGTGATGAATAGGGGAGGAGCTGCCATTCGGCAGTAAATGGTGGGCGTAATCGCACCTCGTACTGCTGCACCCCGGGCATTATCCAGCTTGCATGTTTTTTACCAATGGCAATAATCTTCATGCGGTCAGCCGCAACCTTTCGGCCATGGCCGCCAAAGCTGCGTGGTCTGGCTCGGCTTGCATATCCGGTTCATGACGATACTCCGCCACCTCTGTAAATGGAATCAAGTGTACGTGAGCGTGCGGTACATCTACCCCAATAATTTGCTGCCCTACGTATGGCACACCCAGTACGGCTCGCTGCTGCTTCGCAACCTGTTTTGCCACCGCCATCACTGCCTGATAGGATTCCGTTGGCAAATCCCACACAAATGGCACCTGTTGCTTTGGCACAACCAAAACATGCCCCGGTGCCACTGGGTGAATATCCAGAAAGGCAATCACCAGGTCATCTTCATATACCTTATGACAGGGAATTTCACGATTAATAATTTTTGTAAAAATTGATGGTTCCATAGTAGCAGTATATCATTTACCGTATACCGGCAACATATATCACCAATAAAAAACGACCCTCTAGGGTCATCTCTTATTTGGCGGAGGAGGGGAGATTCGAACTCCCGCTACAGGTTTCCCCGTACTAACGATTTAGCAAACCGTCCCCTTCAGCCACTTGGGTACTCCTCCAAAT
>JAUMZA010000015.1 GCA_030528355.1 Candidatus Saccharimonadota bacterium
TCCCAGCCCAACTGGCTATATTCACATTGGTAATTTGCGTGCGGCATTGTTTCCGTGGCTGCTCGCACGCCAGCAGGGTGGTGATTTTATTCTTAGGATTGAAGATACCGACCAAGCCCGCTTTGTTGATGGTGCCGAAGCCAAGATTTTAGAAACGCTGGATTGGCTGGGGATTGATTGGGATGAAGGCCCGCAGCTGGCCGGTGGCGAAGTAGGGGAGTATGGTCCGTATCATCAAACCGAACGTCGAGATATCTACCTGGCATGGGCACAAAAGCTAATTGATAAAGGCCTGGCCTACGCCGACCCGTACACGCCAGAAGAAGTCCAGGCGTTTCGTGATGAAGCTAAGACCAACAAAAAAGCCTTTTTATACCGAGATTACCGCCCAGAAAATCCGCCAACCTGGCAACTTGGCATGCCGCTACGCTTTAAGGTGCCGGCAGTAAAACGCTACACCTGGCACGACCCAATTATGGGTGAGCTGAGTGCCGGGCCAGAAGCGTTGGATGATTTTATCCTAATCAAATCCGACGGCCTGCCAACCTACAACTTCGCCCACATCATCGATGACTACGAAATGGGCATCACCCACGTGGTGCGTGGTTCGGAATATGTTGCCTCAACGCCGAAGTACCTTTCGCTGTACGAGGCGCTCGAGATTGAGCCGCCAGTACTAGCGTGTGCACCACACATTATGGCACCAGCCGGCAATAAAAAGCTCGGCAAGCGCGACGGGGCAAAATCTGCCACCGAATACCGTGACGACGGCATTCTGCCAGAGGCGATGATGAGCTTTTTGGCGTCGCTCGGCTGGAACGATGGCACCGAGCAAGAAGTCTTCACCAAAGACGAGCTTATTGCCAAATTTAGCCTGGAGCGCGTCCAAAAATCTGGTGCCCGCTTTGATGAGAAGCGCCTTTTGTGGATGAACGGGCATTTTATCCGCCAGCTCAGCCTGGACGATTTGTACGCCCGCTGCCAGCCGTTTTGGGGTGAAGCGGCCAAAAATGCCGATGAGTCCCACAAAAAGCAGGTGCTTGCCCTGGCACAAGACCGCCTTAAAACCTTGGCAGACTTGCCAGGCCTGACCAGCTATTTCTTTGCCGAGCCAGAAGTAGACATGAGCCTCATCGAAACCAATAAGCAGCTCAAAAAACTCACCAGCGACGAACGCCGCCACTTGCTGCAAACCACTCACGACGCCCTGGCTACACTTGATGATTGGACGCCAGACGCCATTCAAGCTACACTCAACCAACTGCTCGAAACTACTGGCCAAAAACCGGGTATTTTGTTTAGCCTGGTGCGCATTACTACCACCTGGGCACCATTTAGCCCGCAACTGAACGACACATTAGCACTGCTCGGCAAAGACACCACCCTTGCCAGGCTTTCGCAGGCGTGTAGCGTGTAACAGCCCTCATCGCAGGGGCTTTAGGCCACCGCCAACTACTGCATAGCTGCGGCCAGGGCATGGGCCACGACATCTTTTTTAATAGCAACCTGTTCACCAACTTCTACCAGCGGTGCATGTGCCGCCTGCACAATCGCTGCCACCGCTGCGGTTTTAGCTGCATCACTAGCAGCCATTTTGGCCTCGGCAATATGCGCATCAATCGCTTTACGCACCACCGAACTATACGAATCGCCAGCCTCTACTACATATTTATACATATACGCCAAACCATCATCAGGATAGGATTGATCAACCATAGCCGGATTTGGTGCTGGCGCTGGGCTATGGGCTTGCTCTACCGAAGCATACTGCAATATATCGCCATTGCCCGATTGCACGGCCACATCTGCCACCTTATTCTTAAAAAAACCAGCTTGCTTAATTGCTGGAATAACCGATACCCCCACCAGTATCACTACACACGCCACTGCAACTTTCCGTTCGGTCAGCCATTCGATTCGCTTCACGATACCCCCGTTTATTACACTCTCAACTATTTATATACTTTCTATATAATACCACTTTATGGCTGTATTATAAATATGTATTTTACCCCTGTTACCCTGGGTGTTTTCTTTAATAATATTATTTACAAATTGCATAATTTATGCTATCATATTGCAAGAGTTAAAGAGTAGTATTCCAAAGAAGGAGTTTTATGGAAGAAATCAACCTATACGATTTATTGCGATATTACGCCAAACGCTGGCTCACTATTGTTGTTGCACTGATGATTGGGGCAATCGCAAGTATCGTATACACCTTTTACGTTCAGCAACCACAATATAAAAGCACCGCTACCGTACTACTGATTGGGGCAAACAACACTGGCACCAACCAAGGTTCGGTTACCATCAACAACTATGTAAACCTGTTTACCTCTCGCCGTGTGCTCGACCCAGTGATAGATAGGCTTGGCTACAGCGGCAGCTACGAACACCTCGCAAAAAATACTACCGCCGAAAACACCAAAAATACCGATTTTATTAAACTTACCATGAAGGCCGGCAGCGCAAAAGGCAGTAAAGCCCTGCTTGAGCTTGCCATTCAGGAGTTCGATAACCAAGCCAAAGCACTGTATGGCAAAAGCTCGGTAAAACTTAACGTAGTAGATGCCGCAACCTTGCCAACCTCGCCAGATAATATCAAGCCTGTACAGCAAATTGGCGTAGCCACCGCCGGTGCTGGCATGCTTGCGATTATCGCCTTGTTCTTTGTGTACGATTACAAAAAATCGCAACTGCAAACCACCAAACCATCACGCAAGAAAAGTACTAAAAACGCCTAATAATTGCATATAATGCAGGATAAAGAAAGTTATACCATGTATTACCCATACGGTAAGCGTATTGCAGATGTTATACTAGCTAGTGTAGCCCTTATCATCTTTGCAATTCCAATGCTACTCATTGCACTAATTATTACGACGACATCGAAAGGGCCGGCCCTGTTTACCCAACAACGCACCGGCAAGGGCGGCAAGCCGTTTACACTATATAAATTCCGCAGTATGGCAGCCCACAACGATGCGACCGATGGCTCAAAAGAAGATGAGCTCACCAAAATTGGTGCCATCTTGCGGGCGTTATCGCTAGACGAGCTACCACAGCTTATCAATATCGTAAAAGGTGATATGTCGTTTGTAGGGCCACGCCCATGGATGACAGAGTACTACAAACTCATGAACCGCACCCAGCGAAAACGCAACGATGTCCGCCCCGGCATTACCGGGCTAGCACAGGCACATGGCCGCAATAGCCTTACAATTCACCAAAAAATCGCCTACGATTTAGAATATGTGAAGCATGTATCATTCCTTACCGATCTACACGTGCTTATCCTTACCGTTAAAGCGTTGTTTGCCAAAAAATCTAACGCCGTTAATCTTGGAAAGTATGGGATACATGAGGAATTAGCGGAACTGAAAAAATCTAACACAAAGTAGGGTATAAGAGATTTTATGAGCAAAAAGAAAATACTATTTACCTCACACGTCGCCAACTTCCAAAAGTTCAACCGCCCATTCATGCGTATGATGCAAGAAAAGGGTTGGGAGGTTCACTATGCCTCTATGGGAGAAGAGGAAATTTTAGATTGCGACAAATCATTTACTGTACCGTTTACACGTAGTCCGTTTAAGTTAAGTAATATTCAAGCTTATAAGCAGCTTAAAAAGATTATCGACCGTGAAGACTACGATATTATCCATACCCACACCCCAATGGGCAGCGTAGTAACACGCTTGGCCGCACGTGCCGCTCGCAAAAAGGGTACTAAGGTTATTTATACCGCCCACGGGTTTCACTTTTTTACTGGTGCGCCAATTCTTAATTGGCTCATTTACTATCCAGTAGAGAAGTGGATGGCCCGCCACACCGATACGCTTATCACCATCAATCAAGAAGATTACCAGCGTGCCAAAAAGAAGTTTGCCACCAACGTGCAATACATGCCCGGCGTAGGGGTAGACCCAGCACGGTTTACGCCAAAACTTACGGCCACACAAAAGAAGAAATTGCGCGAATCGCTCGGGCTTAGCAAAGATGATTTTGTGATGATTTATCCGGCGGAGCTATCTAAACGCAAGAATCAGCTATGGCTGGTAAAAACGCTACAAAAACTACTGCAAGAAAATCCACGTATGCACCTGGTACTTCCGGGCATGGACAGCCTAAATGGCAAGTTACATAAACTTGTGCACACACTAAGGCTTCAGCATCAAGTTCACTTGCTAGGCTATCGCAATGATATCCCCCAGCTTATGCAGATGTCAGACCTTGCAGTGTCGTCTTCCACCCAAGAAGGGCTGCCTGTAAATATTATGGAAGCGATGTTTGCCGGCCTGCCAGTAGTGGCGACAGGGTGTCGTGGGGTAAGCGAGCTGATAGAAGATGGTGAAAATGGGTTTGTGGTTGGATTTAACTCTGAGAGCTTTGCAAATAAAGTAAGCACCCTATACAGCAATAAAGCCCTGTATAAACACGCCTCTAAAAAATCACTCGCCACCTGCAAACAATATAATATTCAAGCAGCCTGTTCATCTACACTAGATATATATCAACCAAGCACACAAAATCCGCTACGCATACTACATGTGGTAACCATTATGAACCGAGGCGGCCTTGAGACCATGCTAATGAACTACTATCGTGCAGTTGATAGGTCAAAAATTCAGTTTGATTTTTTGGTGCACAGGCAAGAAAAAGGTGCATACGATGATGAAATACGTTCACTCGGCGGCAATATCCATTATCTACCAGCTTTCAATCTTAAAAATATACCGGGCTATATTAAAAAAGCTCGTGCATTCTTCAAAAATCACCCAGAATATAGGATGGTTCACTCACACCTCGATGCACTCTCAGCCTTTCCCCTCTGCGCCGCAAAAAAGGAAGGGGTGAAAGTGCGGATTGCTCATAGTCACACAAGTAACTTTGATAGCGGTATCAAAAAATACATCCGCAACAGTACAAAAAAACTTATTCCGCTATACGCCACACATTTTTGGGGCTGCTCTAGCGACGCAATTGTGTTTATGTTTGGTAAAAAAGCGTCACAAAATGGCAGAGTGATAAACAATGCTATCGATGTACAACAATTTACATTTAATCAAAAAATAAGAGATAAGATTCGCAAAGAGCTATCCATCAAAAAAAACGACTTTGTAGTTGGGCATGTTGGCCGTTTTAATTATCCGAAAAATCACGAATTCCTTGTATCGATCTTTGCAGAGCTACTCGCACAAAAACCAAACACAAAACTCCTTTTGGTGGGTGATGGCGAAGGACGGGAGGCAATTGAAGCACAAATCAAAGAGCTTAGCATTTGCAGTAATGTTATATTAGCTGGCGTTCGCTCAGACATTCCACATGTCATGCAGGCAATGGATGTATTTGTAATGCCATCTCGCTACGAAGGGCTGCCTGTTGTATCTATAGAAGCACAAGCGGCAGGCTTACCATGTGTATTTTCGGATGTAGTCACAAACAAGTTGGATGTGACTGGAACGTGCTTGTTTATTTCACTTTCAGAAAATGCAAAAGTTTGGGCTGAGGCTATCACCAAGCAGACAAACAAGCCTAGCACATCAACACGCAAACAACTCATACCTCGCAGCTATGATATCAATTTTGAAGCTGCCAAGCTAACAAAGCTATACCGGGAGATGATACGATAATGCGTATGCCTAGGCTAAGCATAATCAACAAGTCAAAGCTGTCTATCATTCTTGCAATGGGTGTATGCGCAGGACTATCGCTACTTGACAGCCTATCAATTATTAGCGTACCAATTGCGGCACTCGCTATCGTATATGTACTGGCGTTTAGTATACTCAATTCTCGCAACAAAGCACTGCTTTACTTATCACTCGTACCTGTTTCTGGTGGTACTATGCTATATGTATTGCATAGTATAATGTTTGCATCTTTAGTGATTAAATGGATACTATCTCACACAAGATACACTCTGAAATTTAACCAAGCAGGACTGGCACTCGCACTAGCTCTAGGCTATGTTATTACCAGAGAACTTCTTACTATTCCTCAAAGTGGTCAGTCGTATTTTATACTATTTGGATTAGTGATATGTGTTATTAATCTATATATCATACTGCAAACATACGGCAAAGATACTGATTTTTTGCGAGCCGCACTTATTGGCTGGTCAATTGCTGTAATTCTACTCACAGCCAATATGGCGATATTACAGGCAAACGTGGGTGGGTTTACCAGTGGCGACGTTCGTTTAGGATCACCAGTAGCCTTGCTATCGTATAACCGCGCCGAAATATTATGGCAAGACCCAAACTATCTCGGTATTTATATTTCAATTGCCATTACAGGGCTTGTCGTCACGTTTCGTTCATTTAAAAAGAAATCTATTCCTACGTTCATCCTTGCAATCCTACTTATATGTGGACTTGCCACAACCTCTAGGGGCTTTCTGTTTTCGATGCTGCTACTTACTGGTTTTTTGTGGCTCTCTTCAGACATAATTAAAAAGGTAAAATTTCTTTTAGTCCTCCCGTTTATACTCTTGCTGGCAATCTCGGTTTTGGGTGAATTTGGTGCACATCTTTATGACACCTACGCAGATCGTTTTGCTGAAGCCGATATTAGCAACGGCAGGTTTGAACTGTATCAAGAATATGGCAACATAGCTACTTCAAATTACACAAACCTACTATTTGGCATTGGCCTTATCGACTATCCATCCAGAGCTTCCGAGCTAGTAGGGGCGGAGATGCTTATGGTGCACAATTCTCTATTAGAAATATTTGTAGCCTGGGGAGTGATTGGTGCTACAATAATACTAATGCTAGTTATTATGCTATGTCGCAGTATTGTAAGTAAGATGAAAAAACCTCGACAAAAACTCTACGCACTCATGCCACTCATACTGTTCATTACACCCACACTCACGCTCACAATTTTCTATTCTTACTATTCAATTTTGCCAGTTTTTTTCTTTGTTGCATCAACCATGCTATACATTCAACAAAGTACCACGCCTAAATCCCTTGAAGGTGTGAATTAGTTTGCTATGTCTAAATTATCAACACTGGTAAAAAACACTATTATTATCGCACTAGGTAAATTATCTACACAGTTTATCGGTTTTTTGCTACTGCCACTTTATACCGCCTATCTGACAAAAGATGAATTTGGCACAGTAGATCTCATTACAGTCATTACTTGGTTGCTAGCCCCTATGGTAATAATGTCGTTAGAGATGGCAGTCTTTAGGTTTTTAATCGATAGCAGGGGCGATAGTGAACAAACAACAAGTACGATTACAAACTCTCTTCAAATGATCATCTATAGTATATTAACCTGTACGGTGCTGTATAGCTCTGTAGCAGCATTTATAGATATACCTTATAAATGGATTATTCCCTGTTTTATGGTTAGTTTCATTGCATCCAGCTACTGCCTGCAAATTACACGTGGGATGGGGAGAAATATTGCGTATTCTATAGGTAGCGCGGTAGCAGGAGTAACCACTATCATATTAAGCATAGTACTTACTGTCAACTTCCAGCTGGGTGCCCAGGGTATCTTAATAGCAACAGCCGTAGGTAATGCAGCTTGTGCAATATTTTTAGCATACTTACTAAAAATACCTAGCTACTTTAATAGGAAACTGGCGAGCTGGCAAGCGAAAAAAAACCTACTTGCATATTCCTTGCCGTTAATTCCTAATGGCATCTTCTGGTGGCTTGCAAATATTGCAGACCGCATTATTATCACCGCCATACTAGGTGTCGCAACAAACGGAATCTATGCTGTTGCATACAAGTTTCCTCAAATCTTTACCGCCTGCTACAACTTCTTTAGTCTATCCTGGGCAGAGTCTGCATCGGTACATATAAACTCTAAAGACCGTAATCAATTCTTCTCGCAAGTTATTGATACAGCCCTTCGCTTCCTTGGAAGCTTTAGTGCAATACTGATTGTAGGCACATCTATTGTGTTTGGTATACTGGTAAACGTAAGTTATCAAGAGGCTAGACTATATATCCCGCCGCTAATGATTGGTGCTTTTTTCGTAGCGATTGCCGATATGTATCATGCCATTTATATTGCTCGCAAAGCAACCAAACAGGTACTTAAGACATCACTACTCGCAGCCATTGCAAGTATCACCGTATCTACCATCCTTATTCCATGGATTGGGTTGTTTGCCCCAGCCGTTGCACTTGTTGTGTCATACTCTGCAGTTATTTTCATAAGACACAGAGACACGAAGAAGTCCGTTATAATACATTATCGACCAAGCACAATTGCTAGCATTATACTTTTGCACACCATTGCAATTGGTCTTTATTATGTGCAATCACACCTTGCAATGATAGCTAATTTGCTTCTTGTTTCTGTAGGTGCAATCTACATAAATAAAAGCATGCTATACGCCGCATATAAAAAACTTATTACTGCAAAGGATAAGTAGTGGACGGTAAGTTATTTGCTCGCATCCTCCCCATCCTCTGGGCTCTCCTCATCTTCTTCCTTTCGCATCAGCCGGCCGAGGTTTCGAGCGGGCAGAGCGGGGTGCTGGTATCGCAGCTGCAAACAATTGCTCCGGGGGCAGATGTAGCGTTGCTCACGTTTATTGTGCGTAAAGGTGCCCATGTAGTTGCATATTTTATACTAGGGATATTAGTATATAACGCCCTGCGACGCACCCGCCTACCATGGCAACAGCCCGGTGTGGGAGTAGTAGCTGGCACCGTCTGCTTGCTGTATGCCTGCAGCGATGAACTACATCAAACCTTTGTGCCGGGCAGAAGCGGAGAGGTGCGTGATGTGCTACTAGATAGCACCGCCGCAGTAGTAGGGATAATACTCGCAGCCTACAGCATCAAACTATTGCAAAAAAGTAAAAAATAGTGTATAATAGTATACACTATGGTTTCAGAGGTAGCAACATCTACCAGTGTTGGTAGTGGCATACGCTATATTTGTGCAGCTGTGTTGGCGGTATCTTTTTTGGCATTGGTAGCCAGCATTATGCAAATAGGAGTGATTCCGCCACTGTATTTATGGGTTGGATTACCACTATACGCCCTGGGCACTGCTAGTGTGGTGTGGGGGATTATTAACCGCACCCGATTTACTAGCAAGCGAGCCGTTCGCATTACGCTACTAGTTGCAGCCATTGCATTGACTGGTGTAAATATATACCTTACCTCGACCGCCCGTGCCTTTACCGCCCTGATCAGTTCTGTGCAAACCAAGCCATCATCGTACGTAGAATATGCTATTATCGCCCACAAACAGCACGGTGCTTCGCTTGATACGGCCCGCTCAATTGCGAGTATTGCCACCGACCCACTGCAGCCCAAGCTGGCAAGTAGCTTGCAGCACGAGCTATCCGCTGCCCACACGGCCACTAATTTAGCGGAGATTAAAAACCGCCTTACCGATGGCAGCCTTCAGCTCGCAGCAATCCGCAAGGCAACTCTGCCAATTATAGAAGAAGCAGATAAGGCGTTTTACGATACAATTGTGGTGCTGCATACTATCCGCATTGAGGGTGAAGCGGGCAGGGCAAGTGCTGCGGCAGATATCACCAAGCCATATATTTTATATGTAAGCGGTATTGATACGGCTGGGAAAATTTCGGCGGTGTCACGCAGCGATGTTAATATGCTAATGGTAGTGAATCCTATCGCCCGCAAGCTACTTATTGTCAACACACCCCGTGATTATTATGTGCAACTACATGGCACAGCCGGGCTGAAAGATAAGCTTACCCATGCTGGCGTATATGGGATTGACACTTCTTTACACACGCTTGAGGATTTGTATGGTGCGACAATTCACCATTATGTGCGGATTAATTTTACTTCGCTTGTGACGCTGCTTGATACGATTGGGCCGATTGATGTGTATTCTGAATATGACTTTTTATCGTACCGCAAAGGCTACAATACGCTTAATAGCCAGCAAGCGTTAGAATTTGCCCGTGAACGCTACAGCTTTACCGAAGGCGATCGCCAGCGTGGGCGTAACCAACAGCGAGTAGTAGAAGCAATTGTTGCAAAATTATCCCGCACCGAAAATGCTGTAAAATTACCACAAATTACTGCCGCTATTCGCAATGCGGTTGAAACAGATTTGCCAGAAGCATCACTAAAAGCTATGATCCGTCAGCAGCTTGATGATATCCGCCCATGGAAAACTGAGCTCATTGCAGTTGATGGTGCTGGCACTATGGCACCAACCTATAGCTACGGGGCGACCAATTTATATGTAATGGTACCATCGGAAGCGTCGCTTGGGATTGCCAAGCAAAAAATTGCTGAATATATGCAGCAGTAATCACCTGTATACTACATGCTGGGCGATAGGGTAGCTACACATACTGTTTGACATTGCAGCCACATAGTGTGTTACAATGGTTATGTATATATGCGTAAGGAGCCACGCTATGAACAACATAAACACCCCCCGTACCACTGCAAAACAATCACTGCAACACCGCATTACACTGTGGGTAAAAACACATAAAAAGGCAACTATTGCAATTGCCGCTACCCTTGCCACGCTGCTGATTGCGGGCGGCGTATATCTTGCCCTGTTTGCCAAGCAACCGGCTGCACCGGCCACGGCACCAGTTGCCCAAAAGCCAAAACCCAAGCCAAAGCCCGCACCGCCGCCGCCAAAGTTTTATGCTCCACTAACCGGCCTGCAGGTAGCTGATGCTGCCACTGCCAAAAAGCCAATCACCGCCATTATGATAGAAAACAGCCCAAGTGCCCGACCACAAAGTGGCATGCAGGCAGCCGAGATTACCTACGAAGCCATCGCCGAGGGTGGTATTACCCGCTTTTTGAATCTATACCAGCAAAATAAGCCTGGGCTGATTGGGCCAGTGCGTAGTTTGCGGCCGTATTATGTAGATTGGCTCGCACCTTGGCAGGCAAGTGTGGCACACGTAGGCGGCAGCAAGCGCTCGCTTGATGAAATCCGCAACGGGAAATATCGAGATATCGACCAGTTTTTTAACGGCGGCTCGTACTGGCGAAGCCGTGACCGCTATGCACCGCATAATGTCTATACTAATTTTGAGCGGCTTGATGCCCTAAATGCCAGCAAAGGTTATACGAGTTCCGAGCCGCCAGCCATTGTGCGAGATGACATAAAAAAGGCCGAGACCCCAGCTGCTACCAATATTACCGTTACTATGAGCAGCCGCTGGTATAACAGCGTATGGCTGTACGATGCAGCCAGCAACAGCTACCACCGCCAACAAGCTGGTGCCCCGCACGTAGACCGTGAGGCCGGGCAGATTACCGCCGATGTGGTAGTAGTACTACGTATGAACATGAACTTGGTATGGGAAGACGGCTGGCGTGAAAACTATAACAGTAGCGGAGAGGGTAGTGCAGTAGTATTCCAGGGCGGCAGCGTTACAGAGGTAGTATGGCGTAAACCGACCACCGCCGAACAACTCACGTTTGTTACCACCGATGGCAAGCCGTTCCCACTGGCTCGTGGCAAATTGTGGGTGAGTGCGATTCCTGCCAACCAGCGGGGCACCGTCACCTGGCAGTAGGTGCTACTTACCACAAAATGAGTAATCACAGAGCAGAGCCGGCACGCCTTGTGGTGCAGTATGCAGAGCGCGACCGCAGAGCAAAGGCAAGCCTGTAGACTTTTTGCTACTATTTTGCTACAATATTTGGTACGTGGCCTCATCGTCTAACGGTTAGGACATCAGGTTCTCATCCTGGCAATCGGGGTTCGATTCCCCGTGAGGTCACCATTTTCAAGCATACACAGCACATTTTTTGCCCAGAGGGGCATTTTTTAATTTCAGCAAAATACAGTATAATAGCCCGTATGGGTTCAAAAAAGGCAACACTAAAATTTGTTGATTTCTGTGCTGGAATCGGCGGCGGCCGTCTTGGACTAGAGCGGGGCATGGGTGCAGTTTGCGTAGGCTTTTCCGAAGTAATGAGCACCAGCGAAAGAACCTACAGGCAACTACATAAAGCCGACAATGAAGAAAACCTTGGAGACCTCACCAAGCTTACTGCCAACCATTTGCCCGATTTTGATGTCATGATCGCCGGCTTCCCTTGCCAAACATTTTCTATTATTGGGCAACGGAAGGGTTTTGCTGATGAAAGAGGGCAAATAATCTACCATCTCATCCGCATTCTAAAAGAAAAAGATGTCCCGTATTTTATTCTCGAAAATGTCAAAGGCCTGGTAAACCACGATAAAGGCAGGACATTTAAGATTATTATGCAACTACTAGATGAAGCTGGCTACACAACTGAGCATAAAGTCATCAACAGCCGCCATACTGGCGTTCCCCAGATGAGAGAGCGTATCTACATTATTGGCATAAAGAAGACGCTAGCGAAAAATGGTAATTATATTTTTCCAGATGAAATTGAACCGCCAGATATAAAAGATTTCTTATGCGATGATAGTAACGAGATATTGGATGTGAAGAACCCAACCTTCCAGCGTTATCTTAACAATAAATACAATAAGGGCAAATACGACATAACGAAGCTACTAGAAGAAGACTACCTGGTGCTTGATACTCGCCAAAGCGACTTGCGGCTGTATCGTGGTGTTGTTCCAACTCTACGAACAGGGCGGCATGGCATTTTGTATGTAAAGCAAAAACGGCTACATAAGCTATCTGGTTTTGAGAGTCTTTTGCTGCAAGGGTTTGACAAAGAGGCCGCAAGACATGCCAGTAAACACAAGGAAATCTCAGAAAGCAATCTACTATCACAGGTAGGTAATGCTATGACGGTGAACGCTATCGAACTCTTATCAAAACAATTACTCAACTACATAGAAAGATAAACACAACCACAATGAATGAGCTACAACTGGTAGGCTCCCGCACAGCCCGAAACGGCTTCATTAATGAAGCACATATTGTTGATAAATTTAATAACTGGCACAGCGATAGCGAAGCACAGAAGTGGCTTACGCTTATGGGTTATACCTTGGTAGATATTGATTTCGTCAAGGCGGTCGTACTACATGGCTACAAAGCTGATATCAACGTCCAGATAACCATCAATCGTACATATTCTTAAACGTTTTACCGGGGAAATCGCACCGAGCATAGCAAATCCAAGAGACAAGAGGCGTATGTTTATTGATGAGTTTTCACAGCAAGAGCAAAAAGAACTATTTGAATTTCTCACTACTAATGAGGCGATGATTGTGAGTGATGTGCTACGTGGCCGAGGAGAATTCGCCGCAGAGTGGGTTATTGTTGCACAAAAAACCAAAGAAGACGCTCGCTGGGTGTTAAAAAACATAAACGAAGTAATTAACCACTACAGCGGAGATGTTTGCATCAGCCCAAGAGGTAGCATTACTATTGGCTCGATATTACTACAACGCAAAGGCGGAACGCCAGATCCAACCTCGCTACAGTTTAAAATAAACCCCGCTGAATTGTTTACTACATAATATAGTGCGTAGATGCTTGCCATCGGTAAATGCTTGTATTATAATAAGCATAAATTTTTTAGATAATTTACGATTTACCAACACACAAAAGGACACCACATGATTACACTCCGAGATTTAACAGACAAAAAGGGATTTATCACCACTAAAAAAGTACTTTATGCAGACATTATGCCCTGGCTTACGGCAGCCTTTTTTGGTATGGTAATTTACTACGGGCTAGCATGGTTACTGGCAGATTTTAATAGCGGCTGGACTGCCAACGCAAAAGTATCTCAATATGAATTATTTGGATTATCGCTTGCCTCCATCTCGCAATTAGAAGTGGTGAAGTATGGTGTTATTTTGATTGCCTGTATACTTGCCCGCAGGTCTGCCGCACTTTCCACCTGGCTACTAGTGATTGCTGTCATGCTTGCGTGGCCGTTCCTTAAGGGCATGACCCCAGCTGCGGTATGGTTCCCACACAGCCCTGTGCCGGAAATTATGATGATTGCGGGACTACTTGCACTGGGTCGATTGTCTGAATATCTTTATATGCGTCATAGTGCAGACTTCACAAGCGTCACGCTTGCCAACGGGGCTGCCCTGGCGTATTCGATACTCGCACTAGTAACCATTCTGCTCAATAGCCACATTGCGTGGATGTTGTTGATGTAGGGACGTGTGTACTAGACTGATGTAGTGCGTAGGCGATGCACAAGCAGCAATGCATAACCCACACAAACTGCCATAACTGGCCATAAAATATATCGGTAATCCGTTGCAACAGCCACTGGCACGTATGATGCGATATACAGCAGTGTTGATGCAGCAAGAGCAGTAGCGAGCTGCACTTCGGCGGTTTTATTTGCCCGACGCAATGACTGCAACAGCAAGACACCCGCCATTAATAGCCAGAACCACGGGCGAAACAAGAACGCCAGCACCCCATACGCAAACCAATGACTATACGACACCAGCCCTTGGGCAATAGGTGAATGATGCGGCTGCTCAATATAGGTGCCATCAGCCGCTACAGCTACAATATTTGGTGATGCCACATATTGCCGCTTTACTACATCTGGCACATTTAGCTCTTTTTCGCTCAATCCTCCAGTTAAAAATTCTCCGTACACACCCGCCCGATACTGTACATAGGCAAATGGGTGAGTAGTGATGGTTTTTAGCCACATAGTTTTGATTGCCGCATGGTGCACAGCCGTAAATGCGTGCCTATCGGCATCTTCCATGCAGCGAAAAAACACATTTGCCCGCACATTTTTTGCACGACAGGCCGCTGCAATACGCATAAACTGCGGCTGGAGGCCTGCCTGCTTTACAGTAGCACCGGTACTATTCGTAACGCCGACTATATCATCAACCATAACCGACACTATTGGGTGTTGCTTGGTCGCCATCATAGCAAGACAAGAGCTTACCGCCAGCATACCCACTAGTACACCAACTACCGCAGCCGCATGATATCGCCAGTGCACACGAGGCCAGCCTGCCGCCGCCCAGATATATAGCAACGGCACCACTGCAACCAGTGCGTTATGCCGAATAAGCCCCGCATACACCAATAACGCCACTACCGCCACTTTTGTAACGCCCGTAAAGCGTGTGCTGGTAGTTGTATACCATAATAGTGCGGTTGCCCCAAGCAGAGCAATAGTCAGCTGCGAATCCTTCCAAATAGTGCCGACAATTGGCTGCACTAACGGAGACAGCATCACCGCACCTAATACTAACAGCGGCAATATTCTACGTGACCGCCGCAGCGACACTGTCAACAACAATGCTACCGCACCCCAAAACAATACCTGCCACAGCACAAACATACTACCGAGCTTACCGGTTATAAAGTAGAGTAGTTTCCACAGCAACACCATAGCAACAGGGTGCCAATCACCGATAGGAACAACCCCTTGTACCTGCATCCATTGATACACCGAATCGTAACTTGCTAACCCAGGATACAGTACCCAAACCGATACACCACACGCTACCGCTACGACGCTACATATAGCATAGGTACTACGTGGTATTCGTTTGTAGTACTGCACTACCGCCTGAAGATATCGCCCGTAACTAGTGGTCATATGTACTTATTTTAGCCACAATCTACACCGCACACAACCCTATAAATCACCATTCGATACCCGTCATACGCAGCTCAAATCTCCAAAATTGCCACCCATACAACTCTTTGCTATAATAAAGCATAATCAGTATGATTTAGGGGGCATTATTCACACCTACACCATTACACCATTTTGGCATAAACGAATCTGCGAAGCAGCAATTATTATCTCCGCAGTAGCAGTATTGCTGTTTGCGTGGCAGAATCTTTTCCCTCAGGATGTTGTATCTATAGCCCTATCCGTATCACACCTCACCGCCCTTGGCGGAGCGTTGCTTGTTGCAGCCGGTAGTATTGCCTATGGTAAAACACCAGAACAACACATGACCACCGTTTCAACCACGCTGTATCTTGCGAGCGTGGCATTACTTGGCCTGCTTTTATTTGATACCAATAGCGTTACCTCGCCGCTCATTGCCTTGTGGCCGCTGGTCGCAATTTTTAGCGGACTGTTCGGCTGGTGGGGAATTGGCGGCATGCTGCTCCTTGCGAATGGTTTTTTGATAAGCGGCTTTTTTATGCTTTCGCTTGGCAAGCTAGAGGTAATTATTGCGGCCTTGGCACTTGAATTACCAGTGTTGATTAGCTACATGTTATGGCACGGCAATAGCTCGCTGTTTGCTACCAACACTAATCACGGCGAAAAACTTACCAATTCGCTTAAAAATGAGGCTGCTAAATCCAACACAATTATTCGTTCGATTAGTGATGGCGTAATAATGGTTAATCCCGCACAAGAAATCACCCTTATTAATCCTGCTGCCCAAACCTTAACTGGCTGGAGTGCTGCCGATGCCTTAAAGCTACACCTCAGTTCTGTACTTATCATTGAAGATGAGACTGGGGTACAATTTAGCGAAGCAACTAACCCCCTCACTCAGGCACTCCAACAACTGCAGACAAGCCGGTACACAGCAGTTGTCGTGACTAAATCTGGTAAGCGGGTGACATCGGCATTTTCCATCACACCACTTAAAGATGGTGGGGCGATCATTATCTTTCGTGATATTACCAAAGAACGTGCCGAAGAGCGTGAGCAAGCTGAGTTTATCAGCACTGCCAGCCACGAAATGCGCACCCCCGTGGCTTCGATTGAAGGCTTTTTAGGGCTTGCCCTCACCCCGCAAGTAGCTACGATTGACGACAAGGCTCGTGAATATATCACAAAAGCTCATGATAGTGCCCAGTATCTCGGGAGACTTCTGCAAGACCTGCTAGAAATCAGCCGAGCAGAAGATGGCCGCCTGCAGCACCATATGGAAATGTTAGAGTTGGCGGAATTTACCAAAACTATCACCGAATCATTCCAGCCAAAAGCAAGCGAAAAGCAACTTTCTCTTATCTATAAACCAGCAGGCACCAAAGCTTCGGTGGGCGATACAAAAATCGCACCCGTGTTGTATGGCCGGGCTGATAAAGATCATCTCCGTGAAGCACTCTCCAATCTCATTGAAAATGCGATTAAATACACACCGACTGGCGAGGTGACGGTTGATATACATGCCACTAATGACACCGTACGCATTAGCGTGCAAGATAGCGGCATTGGCATCCCTGCAGAAGACGTACCACATCTATTCCAGAAGTTTTACCGGGTTGACAACACCGACACCCGTGAGATTGGCGGCTCGGGCTTAGGGCTATATCTTACCCGCAAGCTGATAGAAGGCATGAACGGACGCATTGGCGTAGAAAGTATCCTACACAAGGGAAGTACCTTTTATATTGAACTGCCTCGTGTTGACCGCACCCAAGCTCTTGCTATCATCGAAGAAGAG
>JAUMZA010000016.1 GCA_030528355.1 Candidatus Saccharimonadota bacterium
AAACTCAACCTGCTCAGCCGGCCGCAGCTCCAACCGCAACTCAGCCGCAACCCGTGCTAGCTCCAACTCCAGAGCCCCCAACGCAACCGCAGCCCACACCAGCACCAGTTGTCACACCAACCCCCATGCCAGCCACGCCAACGCCACCACAACCAGCCCAACCGCCAACGCCACCGCCCGCAACAAGCCGAGAATCATTCCACATCACCGTTCCAAATCCACACCCAACGACCATCCAGGCACCACCACTTAACTACACACCACCCGCACCGCCCATCGTACTGCCCGCCGAACCAGATCAGCCACTTGCAGTACCCAAGCAGCCAGATCAACCCCTTATTATACCCGAGATACCCACTCCACAGCGTCCAGCCACCCCAGGCAAACCAACCAACGAACGGCCAAACACACCGCTCTCCGTACTTGAACGAAACTCCCAAAACTATCTCAGTAAACCGCCACAACCACCAAATCGATAAACAACTCTAGATTTTTAATAAAGCTTAAGTATAATAAGAGGTAATATGACAAAGATTTTATTAGTAGAAGATGACAAAAACCTGCGCGAGATTTATGGCGTACGCCTGCTTGCAGAGGGCTACGATATTGTCTCGGCGGGCGATGGGGAAGAGGCACTCGCCATGGCCATCAAAGAACGCCCAGCTCTTATTTTAAGCGATGTAATGATGCCGAAGATTAGCGGCTTTGATATGCTTGATATTCTTCGTTCTACCACTGAAACAAAAAAGATTAAAGTAATTATCATGACTGCCCTCAGCGGGGAGGAGCAACGTCAGCGCGGTGAAGAGCTCGGGGCTGACCGCTACTTGGTAAAATCACAAGTGGGGATTGAAGATGTGGTTCGCACTGTACACGAGGTATTAGGGGATCGCCCAGATATCGTATCGCTTTCACAAAACGAATCCGCCAAAGAAGAAACTAACGAAGAACCTGCCGCAGAAGAAGTAGCCGAACCAGAAACGGCCGCCCAGTTTATCGAAACGCCTGTCGCCACACCAGAACCTGCCCTGCAAGCACCAGCTGCAGCAGAGCCGATGCTACCACCACAGGATGCAGAATCTACCCAGATTCCTGTCGCCGCACCGGAGCCAGCAACCACACCAACTATGCCAAGCGTTGAACCTATGCCAGTTGTTGAGCCATCAACTCCACAGTTTATCGAAACGCCTGTCGCCACACCAGAACCTGCCCTGCAAGCACCAGCTGCAGCAGAGCCAGCCATGGCACCGCAGCCAAACATGCCAGAGCCAGTTATTCGCCATGGTGGCGAGAAGGTGATTCAGCCGCTCACCAATCTTAATTCTGCCATGGATACCGATTTTAACGCTAAACTTACGCAAGAACTAAACGCAAGCTTGCCGCAAAATCAACAAACACCACCAGCTCAGTAACCCAAAGCCGCCCCCTCGGGCGGTTTTTTCGTGCTATACTTTATAAGTGTATGAAGCCCGAATCCTCCAGTCATCTAAACAGCGAACGCCTTAATAAATACCTGGCGTTTCACCTTGGCATTTCACGCCGCCAAGCAGATGATTTGATTGCCAAAAAGCCTATCGCCATCAACGGCCAGCCTGCCCAGCTTGGTGCCCGTGTACAGCCCGGCGATACAGTCACCATTAATGGCCAGCCCGTCGGTGAACGCAAAGCCTATACCTACTTACTGCTACATAAGCCAGTTGGCTACGTATGTTCACGTAAGCAGCAGGGCGATACGCCAACGATTTATTCGCTACTGCCAGGCAAATACCACAACCTTAAGCCAGTTGGGCGGCTTGATGCCAATAGTTCGGGTCTACTTTTACTGACTGACGACGGCGATTTTGCCTTTCGTATGACACACCCCAAGTTCCAAAAAACCAAGCAATACACGGTTACACTCAACAAAGAACTTGCACCGCTACACCAACAAATGATTGCCGATTTTGGCGTTCAGCTTGATGATGGCGTGAGCCAACTTGACTTAACCCGCCTACACGATGACGACCGCCGCACCTGGATTGTCACCATGAGCGAAGGCCGCAACCGACAAATTCGCCGCACCTTTAGTGCCGTCGGCTACGAGGTGATTGGCCTGCATCGCACCCATTTTGGCAACTATATGCTTAATGACCTACCGGCAGGCAAGTACCAGATTATTCAGCTTATGCTCGCCAAACGCCCCTAACCCTGATATAATTAGTAAATTATGGCAAGTAAACTTCCTACTGTTGCAATTATTGGCCAGGCGAACGTTGGTAAAAGTTCGCTGTTTAACCGTATGGTGCGTGCCCAGCAGGCGATTGTGGCTCGTGAGGCCGGCACCACGCGCGATAATGTTCTTGGCAAGGTAGAGCATAACAAACATCAATTTTGGCTGGTTGATACCGCCGGGCTAAAAGATCCGAACGATGAGTTCGAGGCCACCATTCAAGAACAAATCACCGAAGCCGCCGATGCCGCTGATGTCATTTTGGTGGTAGTGGATAGCACCATGCACGTGTCTGATCACGACCGCATCGTGGCGAAAAAAGCCCTTAAAAGCAAAAAGCCTGTTATTTTGGTGCTCAATAAAACCGATCTTAAAGGCAGCCTACCGCCAGAGGAATTTCGCCGCCTGGGTATTAAAACCATCCACCAAACCAGTGCCGAGCATAACCGTGGCGTGCTTTCGCTGCTTGATACTATCGTGGCAGAAATCCCTGCCAAAACCGAGCGTGAAGACGATAATGTGCTGCGTGTTGCCCTAATTGGCCGCCCAAATGTTGGCAAAAGCAATCTGTTTAATACGCTGGCCGGCAAGCAACAGGCGCTGGTGGCAAATATTGCTGGCACTACGCGCGATGTCAACCGTGTGCAGGTTCGCTACAATCAGCAAACGATTGAGCTACTCGATACCGCTGGCATTCGCCGCCAGGGCAAGCAAGAAGTTGGCATTGAGAAGTTTAGCGTGCTGCGTACCCTGCAGGCAATTGAAGAAGCTGATGTATGCTTGCTACTGCTTGATGTGAATGAGCTGGGCGTAGCGCTTGATCAACGCTTGGCGGGCATTATTAATGATGCCGGCAAGGGCTTGGTGGTGGTGGTCAGCAAGTGGGACAGCGTTGAAGGTAAAGATGCCTACACCCGTGATGCCTTGGCACCAAAAATTAGCTATCATCTTAAATTTGTGCCGTGGGCGCCGCTTATTTTTACCTCGTCCGTAACAGGGCAAAACGTCACCAAATTGTTTGATTTGGCGCTCGATATTCACGCCCGCCGCCAGCAGCCAACCAAAACCCGTGTACTGAACGATTTGTTACAAAAAGCCATCCAAAAGCACCCGCCAGCTGGGCTAAAAAACACTCATCCAAAATTACGTTACATCGTACAAACCGATACCACACCGCCATGGTTTGTGATATACGGCAGCAACCTCAAGTTCGTCCACTGGAGCTACAAACGCTACCTTGAACGCTTAATTCGTGATACGTACAATTACAGCGGCACACCAATTAAGCTGAGTTTTCGTGATGAAAAGCAAATCAAGGCCAACAAAGAACGTATCAAACAGGGTAAGGCACCCGTCACCAAAGCCTACAAGCAATCCAAAGAAGCCGAGCGACTTGGTAAATAGCAGCCCGTCATCCACCGCAATGTAAAAAGAAAGCCCTACAAAACGTAGGGCTACGATAGGGTTTCTATCGATTTTTAGATGTACTTACAATGCAGAAACGTGAGTCTTCCAATCGTCAATCTCGTCATCATTCAAACCCGCTGGGGGGATGAGGTCAAGATTATAAGGCAAGCCTTCATGGCCTTTGATTAGGTCAACAACTTTCGAACCACTAGCCAACGCTCGATCCTGCGATCCGGATGGAACCATTTCGCAAGGCGTTGAACTTGGGCGATTGCTGTAATCTTCATACTCAAACATTCCGCCAAATGCACCACGAGAATTGCTAAAATCTGGGAATCCTGCTGCGGTCATGGCGTTCTCCTTTCAAGAAAACCAAAAAGAGGGACAATAAGTACAGCCACCGTACTGCATATGCAATAGGTAGCTAACATATAGTATATACTATACTTAATAAAAAATCAATAGTTTCATCTCAAGCTTTATGCTACACTAAAGGGATGAAGTTACTGCTTGCCCAAGGCAACCCTGGTACCGAATACCATATCACCCGCCATAATATTGGCTGGCAGTGCCTTGATGGGCTAGCTCGGCAACACGGAGCCACCTTTAGTGCCAAGCCAAAGTTTTTTGCAGACATTGCCGAACTCACACTACAGGGCGAAAAAGTCCTGCTCGTCAAGCCAAGCACCTTTTATAACGAAACCGGCCGTAGTGCTCGGGCAATTTGTGATTTTTACAAGCTTAACCCAGCCACCGATGTACTAGTGCTACACGATGATTTAGTATTGCCATTTGGCAAGTTGCGTATCCGCGAAAAGGGGAGAGACGCAGGCAATAACGGCATTAAATCATTAAATGCTCACATCGGCATGAACTATATGCGGCTACGTATCGGTATTTACAGTCCACTGCGTGACCGTATTCACGATGCTGATTTTGTACTCAAACGCTTTAGCAGCGAAGAACAAGCGGCGATTATTGCCCATATTATACCCGCTTCTATCGAGGCCATGCACCGCTTTATTGCCGGCACGCTTACGGTTGATAGTATATCAGTGCTATAATTCGGCAATCACCGCCAGCACCCGCTGCAGCTCATCTTCTGTCGTAAAACAGTGCCAGCTTAAGCGGACCACGTCCTGATCAGCCGCCGCCGGGTCAACACAGTGATCACCCGCCCGCACCTGCACGCCCTCATCATCCAAAATCATACCTACATCCTGCGAACCGTAGCCATCCACCGTAAACGACACGATACCATACCCACTACACGCAACATCGCTTATGCCCACACCCTTGGCAAGTTGCACATGCGGCATATCGTGCAGCGCTGGCACCACCAGTTGCTGCGTGGTGTGCAAAAGGTAGTCGTGACACGTCTCGATACCTGCCTCTGTCAGCACCTGGACCGCCGCCCGCAAAGCTTCAATCAGTACCACCGGCATAGTATGCGGTTCGATATGAGCAAGGGTAGCAAAGTTCGCCTGCGATGATTGCCGTATATACACCACACCCAGCCCAGGAATGCCACCAAGTTTTTGCGCCGAAAAGTAGGCCGCATCTACCGGCATAGCAGAAAGATTGATTGGCACGCGCGCCACTGACTGCGAAATATCAAGCAGGGTGATGGCCGGGTTAACGGCCGAAATAATATCGGTAAAACTACTGTTTGAGCCATACAGCGGGTGGATGTGCGTTGCCAAAAAGAGCGGTTTTGCTGCACGCACGTCATCACCCAACTGGTAGCGACCTTGCGGCGTGTAGGTGAGTGTCTGTGCGGGCAAGCCTGCCGCCCGCACCGCTCGAATAGTCGCAAGATGGTCTTCTGGCGAATACAGTACCGCATCACAATGCACACTTGCCTGACGCGCTAGCTCGGCCGCCACCTGCGTGGCACTATGGCAAAAAAAGATTTCAGATGGCTGAACCCCCAAAAAAGTTGCAATTTCTGCCCGAGCTGCCGCCACCATCTGCGTTGCATCGGCCGCCGCTTGGTAATTGCCTTTCTCTGGCACACCCAACTGCAACATGGCTGCATTGGCGGCTGCAATCACCCGCTCGTGCAGCGGAAACGACGCCGACACGTCGCAGTGAATCCGTGCCGTATTCACCAGGGCAGGGTAGTGTTGCCGCTGCATTTACTGTTTCCTTTCAAAGCCAAGCCGTGCCCGTCGCCAGGCCATAAGGCCACCTGCCAAGCTATACGCCTCAATGCCACGCTGGCGTAGCACGGCTGCAATCAGCACACTGCGATCGCCCATCGGACACACCACCAGCACCGGGCTCGTGCGAGCTACCGGCGTGCCAGATTCAAGCATTTCACGCAAATATTCTTCTGGGTAATTCACACTGCCGGCAATATGAAAATTCGTAAATGGCTTAACACCGCGCGTGTCAATCACTTGCACATTGGCAGTTTGTAGCCACGTTGCGGTAGCTTCATCGGCAGGCTTTTCGAGCTCGGCACGCAGGGTATCATCAACCGTGACGTTGTATATATCGGTATGCTGCTGGCGGTTAAATAGCTCTGGCTGACGCTTGCTGATGTAGCTCATGTAGCCTTCAAGTCGGTCACAGGCAATACAGGCAATCGCGCGCTTGTTGGCACGATCAGGTTGCTCGGTAGCTTTGGCATAGGCAAGTGCCGCCGCAAAATTAGCACCGGTGGTTGGCCCAGCTAGCACGCCTTCTTGCTGCACCAATTGCCGCAGGGCGATGAGGGCATCTTTCGAGGTAACGTCGCGCAGCTCACTGTACATGTCGGCGTTAAACAAGGCGGTCTCGAACAACTCAGCACGGGTGCGAATGCCTGGCAAAAAGTCGCTTGGGTCGGCTATGACACCTACAAAAGTGGTGGTTTTGCCGTGGGTATTGGCATATTCAATCACGCCGCCGCTCGAGCCACCCGTACCCACGCCCGATACAAACACATCAATCTCACCCAGCTCATCGTACAGTTCTTTTGCAGTAGTGTCTGCGTGCATTTGGGTGTTGTCGTGATTTTGGTATTGGTCGGTGTGAATGTAGCGGTTAGGCTCGGCCTGCAGCATACCATCAATCACATGCAGCGGGTTACCTGCATCATTTGGGTCAGGACATATGGATTTCCCTGGCAAGGCTACAATTTCCGCACCAAGATACCGCAGTAATTGTTCGGTTTCTGGGATTTTAATACGATTAGTCACGCTCGTCAGCCGGCTACCGTGGCGTGAAGCCAATAGCTGCAATGCCTTGGCGGTGTTGCCGCTCGAGCTTTCCAGTATATTACGCTCTGCACCCAGCGTATTCATATCGACATGTTTTGTTAAGCCTAGTGCTGTGCGATCTTTAATCGAACCAAACGGGTTAAGATATTCAAGCTTCATATAAATATCGGCGTCACGCAGCCCATATTTTTCACCGCTAATCTTTAAGATTGGCGTATTACCAATCAGTTCTTCAATGTTATTGTACAGCATAAAATTCTCCGTCGTGATAGGTAAATTGTGCGGCAAGCGGGTGGCCAATCGCGCGCGAAGCACTAAAATATGCCCGATACGCCCCAGTGTGCGTCCACACCAGCACATCGCCAGGTTGCGGATGGAAGGGGAGTTCGATAAAGCGCTGATGTAAGATATCTGACTCATGACACACATTACTTAACAGTAAATATGAACCTTGTGCAGATTTTGTTGCACTGCCGTACAACAGTGGGTCGACAGGTGCCTCTACATCCGCAAAACACAGCTGGTTGCGGTGAATATCCACCACCACGCACCACTGGCCATCACGGTTATGCGTTTCGATAACTTCGGCCGCTACCACGCCGGCATCAAAATACAGCGATGAGCCTGGTTCGCACCACAGTTCTATTAAATTGTCACGCAAGGCATCGGCAATCGTGCCATCTTCGTGCGGTGAGTCAAGCACTTCTTGCAGGCGTGCCGCACCACTACTGCCACTTGGCATATCAATGCCTCGCAGACTATTCTGCACCACGCCCTGCTGCAGCACCAGCCCGTAATTTTGCCCCTGCCAGGTTGCCTGGCGCTGCTGCGACATCGTATCTTCAAGCAACCGCTGCATAAACTGCTGCGCTACCGCCTTAGGTACGCCGTAATCCGAACCAAACCCACCACCAATATCTAGCACATCAGCGTCAAACCCCTTAGCTTGCAGTGCCAGCAATTGGGTAATGCCCACACCCACCGCATAGCGCCGCTCGTCCACCGATTGACTATCCAAATGAAACGCCACACCCCGCAAGTGCAGTGCCGTTTGCTGCTGCAGATATTCCACACTCCTGGTAAAGGCCGCCTCATCCATACCAAATCGGCTTGATTTTGTCACGCCCGGCTGGTTCGTCATCGAGCGACTCATACGTAGCAGTACTGGGTTTTTGGCGCCATCAATCGCCGCCAGCCGCTGCAACTCTTCGTAGCTATCAAGCACAATAGTAGTGCCAGGCTGCTGCGCCAACTTGGCAAGCAGACGAGTAGACTTAGGACCAGTGGCGATGATTTCATCGGCCGTAAAACCAGCTTGCTGGGCAGAGGCAAGCTCGCCGCACGAGGCAATGTCGCAGCCAAAGCCTGCCGTGCGTGTTGCCGCCAGTAACTCAACCGAATTAGTGGCTTTGTGGGCACCAAAAAATCGCACCGCCAAACCATAGGACTGCACCGCTTGCTGCAAGTGTGCCGCCCGTGCCGCCGCCACCGCCGGGTACGAAATTGCACACGGTGCGGCCGCCTGCGAGAGCAGGGGAGCGAGCACCTCATGCGAGAGCGACTGAACGATGAGCTCGGGGACTGTCGGGAGTAGTTTCATGCCTGATACTCTGGGTCGATTTGGTCTTCTAGACCCTTGCGGTACGCCCCATGCACCCATGCCTGTGCACTAACCTCAGCGTGGAGGTCTCGGTAAAATTCATAATATTCTTGCGGCGTACGGCGCAGGCGAGCGGCTTCTTTGAGCACTGCGTCAAACAGCTTGGCAGCTTGCTCACTGACATGTGCGGCCGTAAGCGGCGTGCCATCAAGACGTGCATCAATCACATCATCATTCATTGGCAGCTCACCAAGCAGCACACCCTCTGGCAGTTCGCGACGCAAAAAGTCTGATTGCTTTGGGCTGATCACCTGATTGGCAATCACACGCACACGGTCGGCCACGCCAGCTTCTTTGGCTAGCTCGTAGTAGCGATGAAACACCGCCACACCCTCGCGCTCGGGCTTCACCACAAACACCAATACATCCTGAAAATACAAGCTATTCGCAAACGAATCATTACCCGCCACCGAATCAATCACCAAAATATCTTTTTTGGCTAGTTTGATGTGCGAAATCATATTTTCGGCCACTTTCTGCGTACCATGGTGACAACTATGGCCGATACCATCCGCCGTGTACGAACCTAATGTAAAGACACGGCTAGACTCACCAAAACGCCCGCCGTATTGCGAAAGGGCGTTGTCATCATCAAATGTCCAATACTGCGAACCTTCACCTGGTGGGGTAGTGTTAAGCATTTCGCACACCTCCACCCGTGGGTTATGTTCACTTAAGTATGATTGAATCGCCGCCTGAGTAGCCCCCTGCGACAACTCTGATGTTGCTGCAGCACCCACCACTTCGGCTGTGTGGCTATTCACATCAACATCTAACAAACCAACCCGATAACCCTTGCTATCCGCATAGAGTGAAAACAGTGACGAAAGCGTGGTTTTGCCGCTACCGCCTTTTCCTAAAAACGCAATTCTCATAGAGGGATATTGTAGCGTTTTTTGCCTACTTTCGCAAAAATGTTGCAATTTTAGCGATTTTTGCGACAAAAAGCGACAAATTTGCTATAATACACCATAGATATGAATAATTCTCAACAGCTCGATACTATTCTGGCCGAACACGGCTTAAGCCTTACCAAACCCCGCATTGCCGTGTTTACCACTCTGCAACAAGCCACCGAACCGCTACGGGCTGCGGATATCGCCAAGCGTTGCACCGCTGTCCATCGAGCAAGCGTCTACCGCACACTCGATATTTTTACCTCACTTCATATTGTGACCGTAACGGTACGTGGCTGGGTGCCCTATATTAGTCTAGCCGAACACCTTAAGCCACACCATCATCATATCACCTGCGTTCACTGCGGTAGCTCGCAGCCAATTGAAAGTACCGAGCTAGAAACAACCCTGCGTACTGCCGCCAGCACCCAGGGTTTTACATTACAACATCACACGATTGAACTTACCGGCGTGTGTGCGACTTGCCGCCAGGCCACAGCCGATGCCACCATTGGCGTGCCATCTTTTCATCTTCGGCCGCACGTCGACGTGCCTCAATCACACTGCTGCCCACCGCCAGCAGAATAAACAATAAGCCCAAGCCGCCTGTTACCCATTCTGGTAGTTCAAGATGGAACAGCTTGGCAAGCATCATCATACCCAGTGCCATGATCGCCCAATGAGCACCGTTTTCAAGATATTTATATCTGCCAAGTGTACCCGAACGAAGCAAGTAAATGGTCAGCGAACGCACCCAAATTGCACCCGCACCCAGGCCAGTCACAATCAGCAGCACGCTACTGGTAATAGCGAATGCACCGATCACCCCATCAAAACTAAAGCTAGCATCTAGCACCTCTAGGTACATAAAGCTAGCAAATGCCGCCCAGCCAGTCTGCACTTTTACCTTACCAGCGGTATCGTCGCTAAAGAACGAGCCAAACAGCTCCAGCCCAATATGCAACAAAATACCTAAAATACTCGAAATCAGCACCACCGATTGATATTGTGGCTCAACCGTAAAGTACACCATTGATGCCACCGCCAGCATCAAGCACACCTTAAAGTTTTCAAACCGGCCAGCCTTGGCAAGCCACGGCTCCACACCACGCACCCAGTGGGTTCGCTTGTTGTAATCGATAAAATAGCTTAACCCAATCATAATCAAGAACGCACCACCAAACGCATCAATCATCGGTGCAGCCTTGTGTAAGGTTTCGCCATATTGTGCTGGCTGGTTGAGTGCCATATCAACAACTTCGCCAAAACCATGTCCGCTGGCCACCATCACAATTACAATCGGCAAGATAAATCGCACCAAAAAGACCGCCACAAAAATACCCACCGTAAGGAAGATTTTTTGCCATAACGCACTCATATTGGCCAGTACCTTGCTGTTAATAACTGCGTTGTCGAAGCTAAAGGTGACTTCGAGTATCAGCAAAATAAAGAACAGCCACAGGCCGGCAATACCCATGTTGCCAAATACAGTACCTGCAAGTAGCAGTGTACTAAGCGTTGAGAACCAAAAGATTCGCACAGGATGGTTAGGATGTAAAAAGCGTTTCATATGGCTTTATTGTAGCATATTCAGACCAGCACCACCTAGCCAAGCCACAACATACAACAGGGCAGGGAAGTGCTGCAGGGTATTGTATATTTTATAAAAGTATGATATAATAATATATGTACCTCATTCGTATCTAGTAGATAGGAGTTGTAGAATGGGTATACACTCTGGAAGCAGCGAAGTTCGGAAGCACGAAGTGGTGCAGCGTACCGCACTAGAAAGTGCGATGCGATGGGGCAATACTGCCACCTCACAACGCCCGCCACTCCGCAAAATTCCACTGGCCGACACCATATTCGGTGCCGACGCTGAAGGGATTGCCCTTAACAAGCCCAGCCCAAAGCGTAACGTACAGCACTTTTTGTGTCTCCATGTCAAAAATGATGCGGATCACAAGCCCTGTATCGTCACCGTCGTGTTTGATCCGTGCGATATCAAATCTGCACAAAGCTGCATTGAACTATCGGATGGAGCCATTGACGGCTACGCAAGCTGCGAAGTTAACGATATGGTTAACAAGCTAAAAGGTATTGCATCCAAAACACGCATCAACCGCTAATCCAGTCACCCCCGTTACGTAAGTGAACGGGGGTTTTCACTTGGCTACACACCATATCGATAAGATTTTTACCAAAAACCCTTGCAAAAATTAGCAAAATAGTGTAAAATAATAGCATATTTCGTCGAGCCTGACGAACAGTTCTACTTGTTCCGTTCCAGCCTAGGCTCCGAAATCGGAGCTTAAGAAAGTGAAGGTGTTACCATGAAACAGCCTACTGCAAGCCAAAAGGTTACCACTCAAGCGCCCGTGCCTGTGCGACTCACTCATCTGCCAATCAGTCAATACACTGCCCTTGCGATGAGCGTGTATCGTAAAGAACCTGTGACGCCGTTGCCGCTACCACCTGAATGTATGAGCGTAGTACCAGACACTATTGAGGAGTCAGCTGCACTCACACTTGCCTGGATGGCAGCCTATCCCAAATCGTTTATCGATGGAGCTGTGTTTATCGGCTCAGGCAAAAAACGGCTTATTTGGGAAATTTACTCACGTCCGCATTATCCTACCGCTGACCTTTTTGGCACCGGACACGTGCGTATCATGGAGTATTTTGGGTTAACCTCAAATGGGTACATTTTGTTTGGCACACGCAGCAGCCACTTAGATGACATTGCGTGGTACAATCCCATCAATGATCGTTTTATCGACTGTGCCCTGCGTGATGGCATTATGAATGCACTCGAAAACAAGCGAAAGAAGATTGCCGCACTGATGGCACAAGCCTCATCCGCTACACCGTAACTGTCCGCTCTACACCCTAGTCGTTACCGGCTAGGGTTTCTTTTTTTGCCTATAAAACATCAGCTATGCAACGGCCGTTCAAAAAAACAAAGATGCTATCAAAAAATTCCAACTAAAAAAGCACCAGGTAAGGGTGGGCATCACCTGGTGCTTTTTTACCCTTCAACCCACCCGGGCTTATGGATTAACGAAGCGTTGCGACCAAAACTCCACAAAGGTGCACGCCTGACTTGCGTCAATATCTTGAGTACTCGTTTTTCCTAAAATCCGCCTTTTTCAAAAAGGGTAGTTAAAGGGGTTAGTATGCATGCAATGCTTATGATAGTTCAAAAGCGGAGGGTAGATTACTTAAGAACACATTGCACACAACCTAACAAAAGAGTGATTGTACATAGGTACAAATCACTGTTAGAATAGGGGGTATAAGGTGCGTTTGGCTCAACGTGCTGTTCAACCAATCGCTTCTAAATATAGCATGTATATTATGTAATGTCAACACTTTTTCAACATTTTCTATGAAAATCAATAAGATATCACCAGATGAGAATAAATACATAAACATTTTGACCTCTGTTGACACGCCGCCAAAACAACTTTATTACATTGGTACATTACCAGTAAAACGTCAACCCACTGTAGCGATTGTCGGCACCCGCAAACCCACCACCTACGGCAAAGAAGTGGCCGCCAGGTTCGCATACGAACTAGCACAACGTGGCGTGGTGATTGTAAGCGGGCTCGCTTTAGGGATCGATGCCATCGCCCACAAAGCCTGCCTGGATGCTGGCGGCACCACGTTAGCAGTACTTGGTAATGGGCTGCACAAAATCTACCCTCATACCAATCGTGCCTTGGGCGAGCGTATTATTACCCAAGGCGGGGCAATACTATCCGAACTTGAAGAGGGGACTGAGCCGCTACCATTTAACTTCCTTAAGCGAAATCGCATTGTGAGCGGCCTAGCCGATGTAGTGGTGATTGTGGAAGCTGCCAGCCGCAGTGGTACGCTTAATACTGCCATGCATGCCCTTAACCAAGGTAAGGAGGTATGTACGGTGCCAGGTAATATTACCAGCCCGCTCAGTACCGGCTGTAACGGATTATTACGCCAAGGAGCAACCCCTGTTACCTCTAGTGCTGACATTATAGAGCTGCTTGCCATACCATCTCCCGAGGCCGCCACTCAAGCCAATCTACCACTTGGCAATACACCGCTCGAAACCCGCATTATCAGCTTGCTGCAAGCAGGTGTGCGAGATGGCAACGAGCTGCAGCAGCAATCCGGTGCAAGCCCGAGCGAATTTAGCAGTGCCCTTACCATGCTAGAAATTGCTGGCACCGTTACCGCACTAGGGGCAAACCAGTGGCGATTATAACGCTGGTTCGCCACCACACTTATCGCACCGCCGCCCGCACACTACGCTTGTGCTTGCATACCATAAACATATTAGGGTATACTGACAAGCATATGTCAATGTCTTATCGTGCCAATCCCCATACTAAAGCCGATCGCCTCGCTACCGCCCGAGACACTGCCCGCACACTTCGCACTACCCACGAGCGATCACTCCACTGGCGTGATTTACTGCAAACACCTACCGCCATTTCGGTAGCCGGGTTAGCACTGGTGCTACGAGGCACTCGTTCGATCGATACAGTACAAGGCGTACACCAAGTGGCCGCCGGGCGTGCACTCGACCTAGTGGATGGGGCAATTGCCCGCCACTATCAACAAGAGAGTGATGCCGGAGCTTTGGCGGATACTGTGTGCGATAAGCTGGGCATACTCGCCATTACTCGTAAAGCCATTAAAGACGAGGCTATTCCGAAAGCAATTCCGATTGGCATTTTTGCAAATAATCTTACCAGTGCCGCCCTTACCACTGCAGCAGGCATTCGGCACCCCCATGAATCGTACCGCCCTACCAAAACCGGCAAGCTTGGTATGGCACTATCTAATCTTGGTGTGCTAGGGCATTTATATGCCCACGCCCTAGAGGCCGAAAAACCCCAAGCTACCACCCTGCATCGCACAGTACGCACCATAAGCACTGGTGCAGCAGTAGCCGGCATTACCCTGAGCGTTGCAAGCAATATCGAATACGCCAAGCGTGTGCCGTAGGTACTATAATTAACACAGAGTATTGTAAATGTAATAAAAATGTGATATAAATATTTCTGTGTCCAAATTCCGGGCACACTCGCTCTTTCACAAACAGGAAGGTGGTACGCCAATGCAACTACGGCTTGGGTACATTGAAGAAGGTCAAGATAAGGCATTTACGCAAATGACGTCATTTGACGGCAACGACTTGCCCGAAACTCCAATCGAGAATGCTTCATACTTCTCATGGGAGTCGTCTGATGGAGCCATTCAGCAAAAAATAGCAGTATTGAAGCGGCTCGAAATTGCACTGATTGCATCCATGGTGATAACTACTATCATCTACACTTCTATAGAGCTGGCACTGGAATTCGCAGCAGACGCGATATTTGCATCCGGTTGGTATGGTGCTGCACTAATCTCATCCGTTGCAGTAAGGTTCATCACCGGAATCTTGCTAATCGAGTACTTTGCACTTTTGGTATACAGGAAGAGCCTGTCTATCAAGCACATGCAAAACAAGAAACTAATCCGTGCAAATGCAGTAATACTCACACTGCAGCCACTCACAGAAGAGGAGCAGGCACGGCACTGTGCTCTAGGTATTGCAATTCCTCCAATCGGCTACACAGCACATGGCAATCTACCATTGCAGCGGCTTGAAGAGATTTACCGCAATATCATCCTTGAAGAGGGATACGAGCAGCGTTCAAGCAACTTATGGACGGGCATCACAAATCGACCGATAGCAAACCATGCTGTCGCAGAGTTCTGTCGCAATTGGCACGATACTGCACGACTCGCAGACGCACTGCCCAATGAGCTAGATGACGCTTGCAGAAGGACTGTCCAACACATTCTTAATGCGTAGCAGCCTATAGGCTCACATCTTGCACATTCCGCACCCACCCCCTAAAGAAAGGAGAGCCTCCCCGTCACACCTAGACGGGGATTTTCTTTTTGCCAAAAAATTACATGACATGACCACTATTGATTTTTTATCAAAAATGTAGTATTATAGAGGTATATACAGTGATCTATGCTGTATTGTAGTTTGATGCCATGTATGGCGATACCCAAGAAGGGAACGTGAGCAATTATGCCTCATTACCGTAGCAGCACAGAGTACGCAAGCCTTATTTTTAAGCTTGTAGTGCTATTTATTGGACTTGTTGCATCTGGTGGATTAATTTTTACCTTGATTGCAATCGCCGCAACCGGCAACCTACCTGGCAGTGCTCAGTAATATGCCAATAATCTGACACGCCACGCCTCGCACTACCACTGTGCGAGGTTTTTCTTTTATACGACTTTACAAAATGTATTCTACACGGTAGTATTGTAACTTGCGATAATTTTAAGTACAGTAAAAAGAGTATATGGTAAAACATTTAGTGATCGTAGAAAGCCCAGCCAAGGCAAAAACTATCGAAAAATACCTCGGTAAAGATTTTACCGTGCTTTCGAGCGTGGGACATATTCGCTCAATCGTCAAAAAAACCAAAGACGGCACGCCGCCGATTGATGTGGCGAACGGCTTTAAAACTCAGTACGAGGTTGACCCCGAAAAACGCAAAGTTGTCACCGAGCTCAAAAAAGCCGCCAAAGCCGCTGATACTGTCTATCTTGCTACCGACCCCGACCGTGAAGGGGAGGCGATTGCCTGGCATTTGTGCGAGGTGCTCGGGCTCGACCCAGCTACCACCAAGCGTATTACGTATCACGAAATCTCTAAAGCCGCCGTCGAAGAGGCTCTGAAAAACGCCCATACGGTTGACATGAACCTTGTGCAAGCCCAGCAGGCCCGCCAGATTTTGGACAGGCTAGTAGGCTTTGAGTTGAGCCCTGTGGTATGGCAAAAAGTACCTGGCGGCAAAAGTGCCGGCCGCGTGCAAAGCCCTGCCGTGCGTCTACTGGTTGAACGAGAGCGCGAAATTACCGCCTTTGCCAGCTCGAGCCAGTTTAAGGTAGTGGCAGTATTTATGCATGACAGCAGCGAAGTCAAAGCCGAACTACCACACCGCTTTGACACCGAAGCCGAGGCTGAGA
>JAUMZA010000017.1 GCA_030528355.1 Candidatus Saccharimonadota bacterium
CGCCTTCATCGGGGTCGCCTTCAAGCTGTAGATTTTTGCGGAATGATTTATCTAGCTCACTTTTATCTTTACCGTCAATGCCCGGCCCCTTATTTATTCCAAACCGTTTATTGAGAAGGTTTTTAAAGTGCTTGCCAAGAAAGGACGATTTTGCCGCATCGTAGCCACGATTAAATACCGAACGAAAGACCGGTTTTTTAAAGAGTGCGCGAAGCTCTTGTTTGTTGGTAGCAATATGTTCACGGCCTAATTTATCTTTTAGCTTGATAAGTTTCACTTTTAGGCGGCCGCTTTTTTCGTGCTTATCATGCTCAACGGTGACGCCAGCTTTTTCGAGCCGTTCCAACATACGCTCAGACATGGTGAGTGCACGGCACATTTTTGATTTAGGCTTTTCGCAGGCTTTATCTGCCATATCGCCATACTTTCCACCTGGCATCATGTTAGAGATTACACGGGTAAACCGCATATTGCGAGCCGGTGCTGAAGTATCACGTGCGTTGGTAATATTTGCCTTAATAGAAGCAAATAGTGTCGCTGGAGTGCTGAAAAACATGCCCACTACACTACCAAAACTAACGACAATAGTAATGATTAGTGAGATTGGGCCACGGCGTTTGAGAAAGCCCTTACCAAGAGCGGCAAGTTTTGCCTTACCTTTGGCTAATTTACCTGCAGCCGCTGGCCCACCACTTTTATGTGGCCTATAACTGTGGCCGGCAGGTTTGGGTGATTCTTCTTTCTTTTTAGCTGCGTGTAGATTGCGACCGATATCGCCAAGCTGTTCGCCAATTGCACCAGTGCCGCCATCGCCTGCTCCGGTATCTTGTGTGGCAGCTTGCTCAGCCTGCTGTAGGTCATTTTGGTAGTATTGTTCAAATACACCACCATCACCCCACTGCGTGTCGGTTGCTTGTTCATCTGGCTGTTGAGGGTCTGGTGTGCGGAGTGCCATGGCTGTGTCCTATACAAGTGAATTCGCCTGTTGCTGTGAACGGAGCTGTTCCACAGGAGTGGTGCTGACCAGTTGGGTCTCAGTTTGACTGGCAATCACTTGAATGTGAACGTGATTTTGCCCCGCAAAGAACAGCCCCTGCCCGACTGGGAAGCTAGCTAGGCGCTTTTTCTCTTCTTCGGTGAGCTTAAAGACGTTGCTCAGCACATCAACCGCACTAGACGACTGCTTAAGTAGCAGCTGCATTGACGAGTTGGCGACAATTGCACGGCCCATCTTACTACCCATAAAGTCTTCCACGTCCTGGGTGATGGTGGTAATACCAAGATAATACTTACGAGCACGCTTCGCTAAGCTAAATAGGAAGTTGGCAGAGTCTTCGTATTTCATAAGTTGCCATGCCTCGTCCACGATCAGCATACGTTTGCGTTTGCGGCTACGAGTAATGTTCCAGATGTGACTCAGCACGATGTACATTGCAACTGGTCGGAGCTCATCTTCGAGGTCACGAATATTAAACACCACCATGCTATTATTAATATCAATATTACTTTGCTGGCTAAAGATACCAGCAAAGGTACCAGTGGTGTATTTGCGTAGACGTTGTGCAAGATTTGGCCCAGTGCCGCCCATGTGAAGCAACGTATCGTAAAGATCCGACATAGTTGGTGGCATAGAATTATGCGTGAGTGGATCACTGGTAATGCCAAGACGGGCGTAGGTGTCAATCAGTGCTTGGTCAAGATCGGCCTCCTCTTCTGGTGAAAGGGTAACGTTGACGTTTTGAGCCGTGGCACCACCAAGCATCAAGCGTAGAAGCCCATGGAGTGTTACTAGGTTGGCACGTAGGGCATCGTCAGCGTCTTCGGTGTCAATCACCTTCGGCAGGTCGAATGGATTAACTCGCACATCAGAACTCAGGCTTAAGCGGATATAGCTGCCGCCCACTGCATCGCTCAGTTTTTGATATTCGTTTTCCGGGTCGATGATAAGCACATCAGAACCGGTCATCATTGAACGGATAGCCTCGAGCTTCACAGTAAATGATTTACCAGCACCAGATTTTGCAAACACCACCATGTTGGCATTTTCCAGGCTAAAGCGATCAAAGATCACCAGGCCGTTATTGTGCATATTGATGCCGTACAAAATACCCTTTTCCTGGGTGAGGTCTGCGCTGGTGAATGGGAAGGAAGTCGAAATAGCACCAGTGTTCATGTTGCGGCGGATCTGTAACTGATCCATCATGTGCGGGACAGTACTGTTGAGTCCTTGCTCCTGCTGCGAACTTGCTACCTTACTAAAGACAAGTTGCTGGCCAAACAGGGTTTCCACCTTGTTTTGTACAAAGGTAAGTTCATCCATATTGTCAGCGTAAATGGTAATGTATAGCCCATAGCGGAAGAACTTTTGACGACCAATTTGTAGCTCATCGCGCAGTTCTTCGGCATCGGCTAGGGCGGCTTCAAGTCCAGGGTCACGGGTTCTACCCTTTTCCTGATTAATACTCATGCTGGCCTCAAGCTGAGTTACCTTTTTGCGCAGGTTTTGCATCACCACTTGGGTATCTACTGGGTATAGGAACATGCTCACATCAAGCACTTCATCCATATTGATAATGCTACTGAGCCAGCCAGTATAGATTTCACGAGGGTAGCCATACACATACAAGGTGCGGCCGTATTTAGTGCCAAGTCGGAAGTGGTCGGCGTGAAATTCAAGGCTACTTGGTGCGATCAGATCCCGTAGAGTATTTACCCCTTTTAGAAAGGCAGCCTCAACCTCGGCGGCCTCACGGGCTCGTTGTTGTGCAGCAATATCAACTGCGTCTCGTCGTTTTCCCATTACATCAATCCTCCTGCGTCTGGTCGTGGTGCTTCACCTTCAGCCTTGCGTACATAAGTAAAGGTGTTTTGCTTAAAATTGCCAAGCGGTTCACGTACGGCTGTATCTGGGTTGTAGTAATTGTAGTACAACTCACCCAGCTCTTTACTGTTGAGCTGTGTACAGTGCACACCCATTTGGAATAGACCGCTCGTAACCGAATCAACCCGGTTTTTAATCTCATCTTTGGCTTTTTGGTAGGTGATTTTATCAATTTTAGTAATACCAGTGCCACCGCCACCAAACATTTTCGCAAAGAAACCCTTGCCGGCATCTTTAATAGTGTTGAGGTCTCCCATGATTGAGTATGGAATCACCACATAAAAACTTTTATCCATAATGTTTGCTTCTTCTGAGAGGATTTCGATAAATTCGATATAGTCGTCCATCAAAACCCCAAGCAGCATATTATCCTGATTGCGGCGAATGGCGGCTAGGCGTTCAAGGTATGGGCCAATATCTACCTTTTGTGAACGAATCAAGATTTGCACTGGGTGTGTGAGCGAGTTGATAAAGTTTTGATAACTGTACTCAACCGCCTCTCGCTCGCTTGAACTCATAAGATCGAAGTTGATAGATTTACAGGCAATTACCACACGGAAGCTGCCATCTGCCATAATCAGCATATTGTCACGAATTTCCGAAAATAACAGACTGTTTTGCGTAGTATTTTTTGGCCGTGGCTGTGGTGGTGCTTGCGGAGGCTGCTTACCTGGAGGCATCTGCTGCGGCATTGGCCCCGGTTGCGGTTGCCCTGGTTGTGGCCGCTGCCCTGGATGATAAGGCATTGGTGATGCGGGCATGCCGCCGGGCTGCTGCCCTGGTTGTGGAAACGGCTGCGGCATTGGGCTGTATGGCACACCTGGTGTTGGTGCACCTGGCATCTGCCCTGGCGCATTCGCAGGATACCCCTGCGGTGCTGGTTGCTGCGGATATGGCTGTTGTTGTGGTTGCACCCTCACCCCCTCTCAATTAGTGTAATGATATATTAACTTCGTTATCTGGCAGGCCACGTTCGGCAAAACGTATACGCTCCGCTTGCTTTGCAACATCAGCAACTGTCAGACCCTCACTATTATTGGCTAGTTCAATTATACCAGGTGATGAGGTGATTGTGCTAGTGTCTTGCACAGCAGGCTGCGTAGGTGGCTCAAAGTTTGGTGATGAGCGCGGGATATCTGGTAGTGTGTCCGACCCGGTGGCTGGTACCGGCGGTAATATGTTGTTATCAGGGGTGGCTACGGCTGTAGCTGGTGTAGCATCGGCTGCTTTGCTTTGTTCAATTTGTTGATTGAGGGAATCTAGGCTATGCTGCTGGCTGCGTTGCTGTCGCTCTTCGATAAGGCGGTCAAAGCGGCGAGCTTCGGCTTCATTATTTTCAAACATATCAGTGGCGTTCTTTGCCTCTTGATACATCGCATTGTTCATTGAAGATACGCCATGAGTCGGCACGCCAGTACCTCGCACTGCCCAGCCACGAGAATCGATAATATCCGCCAAATAGCTGAGCCGGGCAGCTGCCTCTCGTTGGCTAATATTTTTTACACGCTCGGGTTCAACCTGGCGAGGGGCAGTAATTTCAACCAGTGATTCAATACCATCAGGCACCCATAAACGCTTACGGGGTTTAATGAAGTAAAACGAAATCATCGCCCCAAGATATGCCTCCATGGGCTGGTCTTTTTTGAGTGGAAGGGCAAGTGCACCGAAAAAGAAGATCAGAGGCATTGGGATTACGATCAAACCAATAAAAATCTGACCCAACAACCAAGCAAAGCCAACTGCTAATGCCACAATCACCAAATATACAAACTGGCGAAAGCTAAAAGGCCCCAGTAGTTTATCATCCGCCTCGACATCCTGTGGAACTTTGTAAGTTGCCATATAGTACTATTATACTCCAAAAGCTTATGTTTTTAAAATTAGCTAAGTAAAACTTCGTAAACATTGTTTTTTAGCGGCGACCTGCCCTGCCTTGCTGTCTAAGTCTGTTGAGTCTGGCTTTGGTAATCTTGTCACGAGGTCGTGGGGGTTTTTCGGTTGCTTGTTGTTTTTTTGCTTGCCTTTGCTGTGCTCGTACCTTCCTCATCTGATCCTCTGCTTCTTTTCTGTGTTTTGCTAGGACTGCAGCGTAAAGTCCGTCTGTCAACATGCCGCCCTCTTCTGTAAATTGTCGCATCTCCTCAAAGTTCCTCACCTTACCCTTCACTTCTTTGTCGTTCACAGCGACCATTAACACATCACGCAAGTGTGCCTTGGCATCTTCCGAGCCGTTATCTCGAATGTAGCCGATAATCTCGGGGCTAAGGTTGTAGGCATTTTCAACCGACAGGCCGCCGCTTGCGATATTGCTATCGATTTCTGCGGCTAGGTCGATACCGCCCTCTGGCACTGCTGCAGGGTCATCGGTCGCCGTAGCTGCGTCTTTACTAGTATCAGGCTCCTCTTTAGTAGGTTCATCGGTGGTGGTTTCTTGGGTAGTAGCATCTTCGCCACCTTCTTGCAGTGCTTTTTCGCGCTCTGCCACCTTATCGGCAATGTTGTTAGCTTTAGGGAGTGCTACTCCACTTGCGTCAGCTTCGCCAGCACCACCACTACTGCCAGCACCTACCCCCGCACCAGCAAGCTGTGGTGCACCGTATTGTATGCGGGGTATTGGCCGAGTGATAATTTTTTGCAAGGTTTGTTCTGATACTAGTCCTGGAGCATGTTGACGCAAAGTGTTGGCAACACTATTGGCCACTGTAGACGAATATGTACCAGTGGCATTTTGATTAAGTAAGATTTGCATATATGAAAGTGCCCTAGCCTCGTTACGACTAGTAATCTCCTGAAGTAAGGCGACTTTTTGCGCCACGCTAAGGTTTGGTTTTGTAGTTAATGCATCAAGCTCTGCATTTGAGTAATCCTGGATAAGGATTGCCTGTGCTTTGATATCTTCTTCCTCCTCCTGTGCTTCAACTCGAGCAGCCTGCCCTAGGATGGTTGCATGAAGATTATCACCTGGCTTGAAGCCGAATGCCTTCGGGTTTTGTGCAGCATTGCGCAAATGTACCGATCTGGCAGCTCGGGATAGTTGCAAATCAACAAAGGAATCTTTCATAGCGGCTTGCCGTGCTCGATACGCACTACCGCCTACAATAGCTGCCATCGAACGCTTCCCGATGCGACGCAAACGAGAGTCGCCTTTTTTAATGCCAAACTTTTGATTAATCTTACCCTGTATCTGAATATCCGCCTCTTTGCGTTTACGCTGGACAAACCGACCCGCCGAACCAGACATTCGTTTATTGAGTGATTGCGCACCCTTCGAAACAACCCTACCAAGCCCAGAGGTTGCTCCGGCAGCTTTAATAAGATACGGTACTACGAAGAACGGAATTGCCTGCACACCCAGGGCGAGAATTTGCACAAGAGTGTCATCTGGACTGGCAGAATAAATCACCGAAGAAGTAAATTTAGCCAGGCCAAACACTACCGAAATGACGGGATATAACATCAATAAAGTAAGAGACAGCTTTTTCCACTTTAGATAGACAACCTTTGTGTTTGGCAGTAGTTGCATCATAAGTGCCACTGGCATCACTGCAACGAGAATGGTGATTAGTGCATGTCGGGCAATTAAGACGATGAACATGATACCAAGGGCAGTTACCGCAATAATTAACACGGGTAGCAAAATCCCCAGTAGGCCATAAAACATGCCCTTCACAATTAAACCGCCCACGCCTATCGAAATCGCCCCTGTGATAACAGTGGTAAAGACACCGGCTAGCAGTAGTGCAGTAACCTCTCGGTAGCTGCCAAGCTGAGTGCCATCTTTAACAATAAGGTTTTCAATAAAATGTTTTGCACTTGCCCCAACGATGTTTGAGGCATCAATTGCAATCACTGCGATCGAGAACGATAGGTTGACGATGAGCGATAAGACAATCAGTCGTGGCAATGCTCGTTTAATTCCGTAATTGGTAATGCCATAACTAGTTAATTGTGAGAAAACAATAAACAAAAATGCAATCACAAACCCAAAGTTTGCCATATTTCTAAAGGTGCCCCAAACATCACGAACTGATTTACTACTGTCGGTATGTGTGAGTGTCTCGTAGGTGAGAAAATGTTCGAAGGAACCCTGAATGCCATCTGCCATACTGGCTAAAAATAGCATGATTGGACAAATCACCCAGCCCATGCCGGATACGACACAAACAGCCTTCTCGTTCTTATTAATAGTCTTCTTGCCCTTAAGTCCATTTTCGAATTTTTCTTTGTCTATGCCCACTTTTTTGCTAACGCAATCGACCACCTCGTCACGTTCTGTTGCTTTCTTGTCTTTTTTGTTGCCAACTTCGGCGGCACACTCATCGTAGGCTTTGGTGACTGTTTCATCGCAGTTTTCAATACCAAGCACTCGACAGATAGCCTCGCTATTTTCATCAAACTCACCTTTTTGCTGTAAAGTGGCGTATTCTCCCTCAGTAAGGCAATATTTACCCTTCCAATCGCCGCCAGCATAGGATGGATGAACATATCCTCCTTTTGATTTACAGTCTTTCTCGTCCTTGGCTGAGTTAAGCTTCTTCTTTTCTTTGTCTTCTTTTTTGTCCTTTTTCTTATCTTTCTTATCTTTTTTTTCTTCGCCAGCCTGTTGTGCCTGGGCGGTGTATAGTGGCTGCAGCAACACTACCGCACTACTTGCAATCAGTAAAGCTGCAAGGAGTAGTGTTGCGGTGCGTGTGAGTGTGGTAAAGTACTTACTCATACACAACTGAGCTTATTGATTATTATTAGCTGGTGGATTACCGCTATTTTGCTGCTGTGCTTTTGCTGTTTGCTCTACCATGTCAGCCACCTTCTTAGTGGATTCAGCAGTTTCTTTTGTTTGTTGAACAATCTTTTCGCTTTCTTGACGAGCGGCCTCTTCTCGTTCAAACTGTGCCGCTGCCATACGTGGTGCAGTAGTTGCAAGTTCTGTTACAGTTGCACGGTGGCCACCAATTTTTTGTGACACATTGCTATTAAGGGCAGTTTGTGCGGTTGTTTGTACGGTGCGAGCCACGTCAACACTTTCGTGGGCCCGCTTGTTTACATAGCTGATTTGACCACCACCTAGGCTTGCCAAGCCCTCGCTCGAAAGACCCTTAATACCGCCATCAAGTGCAGCAACGTAGCCTTGAGTAAGCATACCGCTACGGATTGCTTGCTTATCGCCACCACCTAGCAATGGGTTACTAGCTTCAACACGGCCGAGTGCTCGGGTTACTGGCGAGCTCTTTCCTGATCGCACATAGTCATCAGCAAGGTCGATATAATTGTTCGGATCGCCCATTTCCGCCAGCTTACCAAGTGCAGCAGCCGTTTCAAGTGAGTGTTGCTTTTCTGGATTGGCTTTGTTTCGCTGCACAATTGAACGCAGCTGATCAATGCTATGGTTGCTATACATTGTCTGCAAGCCTTCAACTGCTTCTTTCTCTTGCTTCTCGGCTGCTGATACCGCCCCCGCCTGAATTACTGATGCCAGCTGCTCATTACCGCCAGCTGCCGCTAGTGCATTGTCGTAGTTTTGCAGATAGTTATTTTGATGTTGCTTGTGGGCATAATCAAGGGCACTGTCTGCCATTTTATCTTTAGCTTCTGCAGTGATTTTTCTGGCTGATGAACCACCGCCCAGGCCATCACGTACCCGCTGAACATCACCAAATAAACCCTTGCGGTATGATTTTGTACCAGCTCGCCTTGCGAAGCTGTTCGCATCTAGTTGTTTTTGTTTGCGAGCAATAAGCTGTTGACCCTTATTACCTGCACGATCAAGAATACCCTTTGTCTTATCGTTAGCCAGTAGGCCAATTTTACCAAGCAGACCACCGGTTGATTTAAGTAGCACTGGTATGATAAATAGCGGCAAGGCTTGAATGCCGAGCGAGAAGATACTTAACCCAAGATCGTTCACTGCCCCTTCGTCACCCAGGCGTACAATCGAGCCAGCTAGTTGTGAGCCGCCAAACACAAGTGCAACGAGCGGATACAGCATCAGCATCGATATAAAGCCACCGTACCACCGCTCGAACCACTTGTTGGTGTTTGGCAGCAGGTACGCCACAAAGGCAAGTGGTGCGATAACAATCAAGATGGTAATAATAGCCTGACGAGCAATGAGAATAAAGATAATCATCAGTATCGAGAACAGTGCTGATATCATAATAGGCAGGGCGATAGAAAGTAAAGCAGTGGTGCTACTGAAGGCCGCCGCCGCCACCAAGGCTCCACCGGTTACCTGAGCAGTAAGAATCATACCCATAATATCAAGCCAGCCAAAGGTGCTTTCCCTTTCTGGTATTGCGTTAGTGAGTAGACTCTTAAGATTCCAGCCAACAATGTTCGATATATCTACAGCAATTGTACAAATCCAAAACGAAAGGTTCACTAAAATGGCCGCCACAATAATACGTGGCAAAAGCCGCTTAATGCCGTAACTGTTAATGCCAGTGCCAGTAATTTGTGAATACACAATTACCATAAAGGCAATAATAAAGGCAACGTTGGCAACATTGCGTACAATCGCCCATTGCTTTTGAATAGCGGTGCGTCCCTCTTCTTCAGTAAGAGTGTCGTAACTGAGGAAGGTTGAAAGGAAAAGGAATGCACCATCTGTCATGCTTGCCAAGAAGCTAGCGGCAGGACAAATAATCCAGCCCACGCCATCACCCACATCACAGGTGCTGCCATCTTTTTTATCTTCATCTTTAAGGGTTGCGTCTTGCTGGGATAGTTGCGACTCAAGCTCATCAACCTCTTTGAGCATGTTGTCAATCTCTTCTTCACACTGCTTAACCTTTTCGGGGTCTGCATTTGGTTGATTTTTAAGGGTATGACATTCATGGGTTTTTTGATCCAGTTTCTCTCTGGTTTTATTGATTTTTTCTTTAGTTTTTTTGATATTATCTTCAATACCCTTTTTTTCGGCATCTTTGTTTTCGTAGGTGGTGATTGAGGTTACGTTAGTGCCCCATGCTTCACCATTTCCTGTGGTTATAAGGTAGGATTCATCTATTTTATCGCCAGAATTATTGCTTGAAGGGATTGCAATGTAAGAGTACTCGCTACATCGCACTGAATTGCCGCTTACACAATAAGCAAAGAAATCAAGATCTTTACCGACCTTATCTTCGGCTTGCTTTTCTATTTCACTAGAGGGACCTCTAGGGATAAATGTATCATCGCCAAACTTAATATTTTCACCGTCCCAGTGGGCAGTTTCACGACATTCTTCTTGTTTGGCGTAATCTTTACAGCCAGGCTTGGCTGCCGCCTGTGTATCTGGTAGGAGCAGCTGCCCCGCCATGGCCAGCAACATGGCAATCACAGCCACACCGAATTGGTGGCGTATTCTCCTCCACCAAGTAGTACTATGTCGTGTGTTTGTGTGTGCCCCCATATAAAATGCTTCCACTCCAGCCTATCAATATACTCTGGCTATTATTATAGCATAAGTTGTTTGATACTTTTTATGCTAAAAATAGATTTTTTGTTAGACAAATCTCTACACTATGGTACAATAATAAAAAATAACCACAATAAGATAGAAAAGAGTATGAAACTAACACGCACTAAAAGAACACTTCGCCATTTTCTGGTTGCGGCACTGATAGCTACCGGGTTTTCTGCAGTAATTACTACAACACAAACATTTGCAGAAGAAAAAAGCTGCGGCGGCGTTAAGACGGCCGTTATTAGCTGTAAATCATCAGAAGATGATACAACTGGCGAAGGGATTTTTGAAATCTTAAAAATTGTTATTCGTGTGATGGTGGTGGGTGTTGGTATTGTGGCAGTTGGTGGTATTGGCTATGGGGCGGTATTGTACGCTTCCGCACAAGACAGTGCAGCTCAAATCCAGCAAGCCCGCACCATTATCCGTAATGTGGTGATTGGATTAATTGCATTTGCATTAATGACGGTATTCTTAAACTTTATTATTCCAGGAGGGGTGATTAGCTAATGAAAAAACTTATACTTACATGTGCAATAGTATGTGCTGCAATCATGTCACTATTGGTGCCTGCAGCTCCAGTGGCGGCTCAGAGTGGCGGTGGCGGCTGTAATACCGAATCTCGCTTCCTCACCTTCCCTACTTGGTGGCGAGGGCTTGAAATCGATCAATCAACCTGCTCGGTAAAATTAGGTGAAAAGCTCGAGCGTGACCTTGCAAAAATTGCTGTTAATGTCGTAGAGATTATTCTGCAAATTGTAGGGTACGCCTGTGTGATTTATATTATCGTTGGCGGCTTTTATTACCTCACTTCTATGGGGGTGGCTGAAGGCCAGGTGCGTGGCCGTAAAACCATTCAGAATGCAATTATTGGGTTGATAATTTCGCTTATGTCGGTTGGTATTGTTAATCTCGTTGCGAGCGGATTGGGGTCGTAAGGTATGAAAGCTACACTTACCTTCTTTGCTCAGTCATTTAAGCTTAGTGCTAACGATGTTGGGTTGCACGGTACCCAAGTTGCCAGTGCCGATGCAGCATGGACTTCAATTATGAACACTGTTTATTCGGTGGCGGGCATTGTGGCGGTGATAGGTATCATCATCGGAGCGTACCTGTATGTTACTTCTAATGGCGACGCAAGTAAGGTGCAGCAGGCAAAGAACGCCATTCTCTATTCGGTGATTGGTATTGTGTTAGTGATTCTTGCATTCGCTATCACCCAATTAGTAATTGCAACAACACAAGGAGGAAATTAGTCTATGAAACAAAAACTTACCGCAATACTATGTACACTTGGCATCATGCTTGGCGTGGGGGTGTTGGCTGCTCCGTCAGTGGGTGCGGTTGACCTATGGAAGGGCTGTGATGGCAACTCTGATTCAGCGGTATGTGCAAGTAAGGGCAAGGATAACGTCAATGATACTGTTAAAAACCTCATTAACCTTTCTATGACGGTAATTGGTATTGTGGCAGTGATTGTCATTATTATCAGCGGCTTTAAGTTTATTACCGCTAACGGTGACGCTTCAAAGGTGGCCTCAGCCCGTCACACCCTACTCTATGCGGTGATTGGCTTGATTGTAGCACTTATGTCATGGGCAATTGTAGCATTTGTTGTAAATAGGTTATAAGGAGAATACTATGCGATACAAAAAATATCTTATTACACTTTCAGTAGCGGTGCTGTCACTAGTATTGCCTGCGGCAGTAGTGCAGCCAGCATTTGCCCAGCAGGGTGGCGGTAGTGGCGGCGGTGCCAAGCAGCAGGTCCTTGGTGGTTTGCAGAGCGTTGATAATAACAACACCACAGCAGATACTTTGCCAGAGGGTATTAAGAGCGTGATTAATATGATGCTCTTTATTGCCGGTGCGGTAGCGGTGATTATGATTATCATTGGCGGTATCCGCTTTGTAACCTCTAATGGCGACGCTTCTTCAGTAACGGCTGCTCGCCATACCATTCTGTATGCCGTTATTGGTTTGATTGTGATTATCCTGGCTTATGCAATTGTGAACTTTGTGGTATCGAACATTGGATAAAACGATTAACAATTAGCATAGATTGTGGTATAAATATAGATAACCAACTACTTCAAAAGAAGAAAGGAACGAAACAATATGAAAAAACTAAAAGCAATTTTTACAAGCGTACCAGCTGCAAGCGTGGTATTTGGTGCGGCACTTGCCCTTACCCTTGGGCTTTCAGCAATGCAGCCAGTAGTGGCACAAAATAATATCGAGGGCGGCATTGGTGCCGGTGCACTGTCTGCAAAGAGTAATGAACAGCCAGATAATATTGATGGCGATAACGGTATGTTTAAGCGAATCACCGATGTACTTCTCTTTATCGTGGGTGCGGTAGCAGTCATTATGCTGATCGTTGGTGGTATCCGTTACGTTACCTCTGGTGGTAACCAGCAAGCAGTATCAGATGCAAAGAACACTATTCTATATGCAATCGTTGGTATTATCGTGGTGCTACTTGCCTACGCAGTAGTTAACTTCGTGGTTAGTCAGTTTAGGGTGCAGTAGTAGGTTTTACTACTCACCTACCCTATATAAAAATAGAGGCCATTACGGCCTCTATTTTTATGGTAGCGATTTGCTACATAATTTGAATTTTCTTGGCTTGCTCTTGCTGTACCTTCGGGAAGCTGACAGTAAGAATACCATCCTTTAATGCAGCCTTGGCTTCATCTTCCTTTACTGCCACAGGTAGAGCGAGGGTGCGGCTAAATTCGCCCCAGTAACATTCTTGTACGTGCCAGTTATTAGCAATAAAATCATCACCACTACTGAGGGTACCGCTGATGGTTAAAATGCCATCGCTAATACTCACATCAAGATCATCCTTATTTACCCCAGCAGTACGGGCTTTAATAACAAGCTCGTCATCAGTTTCGTATACGTCAACTGCAAGTTGGCCAGGAAACTCATCCTCAGCTTGTTCTTCCATAGCTGGTTCTTCTGGTAGTTCAGCTGCAGCTGGCGCCACAGAAAGATCATCATCGTTCAAAAACGCTGCTGCTAGTTCATCTTCGATTAATAAATCGTCATTTTGCTTGCGGGCCATTGATATCCTCCACTAATTTCTAGGCTCTACATAGACACTATGGTCTTTTTTTAATTATAGCAAATAAAGAGGTATAATCAATAGTGATAGTGTTTAGAAAAGGATAAAATCATAGAATTATGCTCGATAAACTACTTTCCGGTATTGCACCCCACCACTGTATACGCTGTGGGTCGGCGGCTGACGGGTTGTGTGTATCGTGCAAAAAAAGTGTTCAGGCGGTTCGGTTGGCGGCGTGTGTACAATGTGGTTGTGCACTGCAGAATGGTCGTTGCCGAACGTGTACCTTGGCAGATGTGCAGCAAGACATCCCCTTTGCCTACCAGGCCGAGGTGAAGCAGTTGCTGCGAGAGTACAAGTTTTCGTATCGTCGGGCATATGCTCGAGTGTTAGCAGATTTACTACATGCCAATAGTGCACCGCCTGCAAACAACGCCTTGCTGGTTCCCTTGCCTACCGCTCCTGCTCACATTCGTGAGCGAGGCTTCGATCACACTCGCCAGATTGTGCGACATTTAGCAAAACTGCAAAACAGGCCTTACGATACCCTATTGGTGCGAACGAAAAACTTTCGCCAGGTGGGGGCGGATCGCTCACAGCGGGCCATACAGGCAGCAGATGCCTACCACTGCCCTACTCGACTTTCGCCTCGCCGCACGTATATATTGGTTGATGATGTGGTGACCACTGGGGCAAGCATGGCGGCTGGGGTCTCAGCCTTGCGTCAAGCGGGGGCGGTGCATATTACACTTCTTGCAATTGCCCATCAACCCCTAGAGTAAATGAACGGATTGTGGTATAATGGCATATAATGGAGAGATGACCGAGTGGTTGAAGGTACCGGTCTTGAAAACCGGCGTGCGGTAAAACGTACCGTGGGTTCGAATCCCACTCTCTCCGCCACATAGTATGGCAGCACCCTGTACGTTGCTGCTATTTTTTATAGTCTCTTGATGGCCAGCATATTGACAAAAATAAAAAACTAGTGTATAGTCTTAAGTATGAAAACATGCGAACGACCACTATCGTTTGAAAATACTTCGTCGCACGAAGAAGCTCGACACACAAGGATTCGTGTCGAAATGGGTGCGGCAGCGGTGTCTGCAGTAGAGGTGCGTACAGCCAAGCTCAGCAAAGAACAAGAGGCACTTATACAGGCCATGCCTGACTCATCGTACTATCAGCAGCATCTACGGTACCAGTTTGGTATTGATGAATTGCCAGATGATAGATTGTAGTTATATAATAAAAACAGCGTAAAATTCCAACCGCTTATGTACCGGCAAGTGCTCCCGGTGCCCTGTTTAATAAATATAGATAAGCCTCTCGTTGTCTTCACGCTAGCGATACAATTAAGGGGAAACTGAATGAACTATAAAAACCCATACGAACATCTGTCTGGCAAACTGCATAATAAAAAGCTCGCTAGTGCTGGTTTTTCAGAAAAAACGTATGATACAGGTAGCGTGAAGCTGAACTTTGTTGTTGGTCCTGATAATGGGCCAAGCTTATTGTTAATTCCGGCTCAAATTGGCACATGGGAAAGTTATACGAAGGTGCTTTTGCCGCTATCGAAATTTTTTCAAGTATATGCCATAGATATAAGAGGTCATGGAAAATCCTCTTGGACACCAGGGCGGTATTCATGGAAGGTTATTGGTGAGGATATACAATCATTTATAGAGAATGTCATTAAGCGGAACGTTATTATTAGCGGAAACTCATCGGGTGGTATTGTGGCTCTTTGGTGTGCTGCTAATATCCCCGAATATGTTTCTGGCATTATTCTTGAGGATGCCCCGATTTTTTCTGCCGAAATGCCACGATTCAAAGAGCGAGATAAATTTGTCTATAGCGGCCTAGCACATCTTGTTCGTCAAATTGGAGACGTACCAGATAGAGATTTGGCAAATTACTTTAAGAATATGGAAGTACCGGTTTCTGATAAGAGAATTAAAAAAATTCCCAACTGGTTTGTAGGCTGGTTATCGCGAAAGATAAAAAAGTTTCAGTGTAAATATCCCAATCGTCCGGTTGAAATTGGATTCCCTAATAGTCTGCGTTTACTGATTAAATCACTATCTATGTTCGACCCGGATTTTGCTAGAGCCTTTGTTGATGGGAGATTTTATGAGGGGATTGATCATGCAGAAGCGTTTAAGAAAACAACATGCCCCATATTGCTTATTCAAGCCAGTTGGAAACGATATGAGCATCACGGGCTTGTGGGGGGCATTTGATGATGATGACGTTCGTCGGGCTATCTCCCTAGCTCCACAAATAATATACAAAAAGGTCGCTGCTAATCACGTGGTTCATATGTTTAAGCCAAAGGAGTATGTCAAGCTAGTAGTAGAATTTAGGGAAATAGTAGCTAGAAACTAGTTGCTGCTCCGCCACCAGTACTGCCAGTGCTGAAACTGCCGCCACCATCTACAAATGAACCAATCACAAATTGTACAATTGCGTATGATAAGAGTGCGACAATAATACCAACGATTGCATACAGGATGGTATTTTTAGCAGCGGTTACATTGGCCGAATCACCACCAGACACCACATAGCGGAGCCCACCGATAATAATCATAATTACACTCACTGCCCCGATTACAAACAGCATAATATTGGTGATTGTCGAAAAGACACCGGCTTGCCCAAATAGATCGGCTGGCTGATCGGCGCCTCGGGCAGAGTTCATGCCATCAGTAATACCGCCACCAAACGCCTGGGCTGGCAGGGGTATAAGTACATGTGCAATAGCTACGGCAAGTAGTATGGCAACGGCACTATATTTTTTTACTGTTTGCATGGATTAACTCTCCTTCACACAACGTTATAGTATACATTATAGCAAAAAAGCATATGTTTGTCAATATGCGGGTATGTGTGCTATACTATAGAGGTTGCAGCTGCATAATTTGGAGGAGTACCCAAGTGGCTGAAGGGGACGGTTTGCTAAATCGTTAGTACG
>JAUMZA010000003.1 GCA_030528355.1 Candidatus Saccharimonadota bacterium
ATGTGGCGGTGGGTATAAAGCATAAAGAAAGCCCCGCCACATGACGGGGCGGGGTGGATTTAGAGGGATACGACAACGGCTAGCTTGTTTGTCTGCGGGGTGATTTCAACCCGATACACGCCAGCAGATGATTGCATCAGCTCATTTTGCCACAGCGTGGTGTTGATTTGGCTAATATTGAGCGTGGGTGTATTGATTGACTTATTGAAGAAGTAGCGGTGTTGTGAAAGCACTCGCTCCCATTCAATAGCATCTGCCACATTCTCGACATACGGCATGTCGGGTACTACTCGCAAAATATACGAATTAGTGCTGCCCAGTGCATCAGCACGGCGGCAATGTAGTAGATGGCGGTAGGTCAATCGGCAGGCATAGTGCAGCAGGGCAAGTGCGTAGCCTTCGGTGGTGTACTGTACAAAATCCGCATCGTGCACAGGATGTCCACAGTCTTCTTCAAAACTGTACATGTGCTGCACCAGTGCGAGATTTGCATTGACACGATTTTCCAAGATGTGCGGCAAAATCTTTTCGGTGTGGTCGATTAACCGAATTGCTGCCCATTGCTGGTCGGCAAATAGGTCGAGCAATGCCTGCTGCTCCTTGGTGGCTTCGTTGTAGGCCAGCTTGTTATCCTGCTGTAGCCTTTTGATGTCGTTGATACGGCGTTGAGATAAGCTCATCGCGAATCCTTCCAAAAAGTGCGTCACCCCAGCCGGGGTGACTGGGTTAAGGCTTGATACGGTAGGTATCTCGCCAGATGGACTATACAAATATACAGCACAATTGATAATTTGTAAAGTATATTTGTTAGATTAAGTAAAAATCCCCGCCTTACAAGAAGACGGGGTGGGTTTAGAGGGAGATTGCAACAGATAAGTGAGTGTCATATACAGTCAGCTCAGCACGGTAGTCACCTGCAGCGGTGTAATTTAGGATACGCTACCACTCTGTCTCTGGTATCCATGATGGGTGGATGCTGGGTAGTGGTGTCCACTTCTCTAAATATGTATCACCATAACCTCCTGGGCTTTTTACGACAAAATGTACCGGCTTCCTCCGGGACTCTGGCTTTGGAAAATAGGCCAGCTGCTGCAGTTGTACTGCAGACCATTCGGGTGATGCTGGAACATTTTCTATATAGGGTAAGTGTGGCAGTACATGCAAGGTGGCTGTAGTGGCACGATCCGATGTTTCGTTGCATTGCTGCAGTAGAAGGTGTCGATAAGTAAGCCGACATGCATACTGCAACAATGTCAGTAGATACCCTTCAACCATAGCTTGCACAAGCCGACTGTCGAGCGAGCGGCGGTTGTAGCGTAGGGATCGAAGGGGCTCCATCTTTGCATATACTTGCACTGAAAGCTGTGATAATATCGCTGTGTTGTGGGCGATTTTATCGGCAGTCGATTGTGTGGGTGGGGTGTGTGCCGTGTGATGCTGTGACGAGTTCATCGCTCATCCTCTCTAAAAAGTACGCCACCCCAGTCGGGGCGACTGGGTTAAAGTATCGCCTAAAAGACGACGCTATATGGTCACATATATTATACACCAAAACTAGCTTTTTGTAAACTCCCTGCAGGCCTACCGTACACTGGCGGCAATTTTGCGAAGTTGGCCTGGGCTGAGGGTGGCGTCGCCCTCAATAATATACAGCAATCCCCCGCTCACCCAGGCAGCATGCCCGGCTTTGTAGGTGTAAACAGTTATGCCGTGTTCGTGGATGGTGTGATAATCGCCGTGTGATTGCTGTTTTACGTAGTTATCGAGCAGTGTGTTAGAGTCCCAATTGCTACGCACTTGCGTAAGTGTAAATTTACTGGCGTTGGTAGTAGAAGCAAATTCAATGCGAACCTTGCCACTTTGCGGTGTCATGCTGACAATGCGGTAGCCGGTAGGAATATGCCCTGGGTAGCGAGCTTCAATGCCCGCCTCGGCATTAACCGAGGCAATCGACAAGGCGGGAATGGTGGCGTACGCAGCGTAGCCTCCTCCTGCAAGTAGTAATGTCATGATAGCAAAAAAGCCAAATAGTTTTTTGCGTTTGGCAGGCTTTTTGGTTTTTACCTGCGTTGGTTTGTGGCTGGGTGCGGTATCAAGTGCGGCAAGAATTTGCTCGTCTTTAATTTGGCGAGCAGTTTTTTGTGTTGCCGTAGTGGCTGATGGAGTGTTTTTTGCGGTCTGGACGCTGTGGGCTCGCTGAGTAATCGGGTGCTCAATGTGCGTATCTTTGGGTGTAGATTGTGCTGCAGTGGTGCTGCGTAGCTTATGAACTTCGTGTTGCGGCAACGGTGCAACTACGGTATGACGCTTCTTTTTGGTGGCGTGCGTAGTTGGTGTAAGAGCCGTGTTACGGCGAGGGCTGATATCCGAAATAATGCGGCCATTAGTGCGTGATAGCTGCTTGGCTCGTTCGATTCTGGCAGCTTGAATCGGGGTAAGTGTAGCTTTTTTAGCAGGCTTATCCATGGATGGTGCTGGTTTAGCTGGTTTTTTGGCAGCCGGGGTGGCTGGCTTGGCTGGCGTTTTAGGATTGGATTGTGTAGCGGCAGCCTGCGGGTTGTGCGGAGCTGGTGTTGTTGTGGGTTGCTTGGCTGGTAACGGGGCGATCACCGTTGGTTTTTTAACGGGTTTTATTGCTGGCTGTGCGGGTGCGTGTATGGCTGGTTTTTTGGCAGCCGGGGCATTTACTAAAATAGCTGGCGTTTTATGGGCTGCATGGGCTGGTTTTTTGACAAACGTACGATTAAGTGTATGTGAACGCTGAGTGCTGGTATGAATTTGCACAGCACTAGGGTGCTGCACGACTGATGCAGCGGCCGCTCGTCGCCGCAAGCTCTGCCGTGTTGTGCGCATGCCACGTGACCCTGCAGTTAATGACACGCCCGCCGTGGCCGTGTGAGTTGTAGATGAATGGTTGGTGTGTGTGTTGTTCATGCTACCCTGCTTCCGCTTATGCTTCTTTTTATTGTAGCATGTCTGTTGTAAAGTTTGCAAATATTTTGGTATAATGTACTCATATGTATCACCAACCTTCAAAGAAAGCGATCCTTCGTAAAAAAATCGCCACTATGTTTGTGTCGGCAACAGTGGTGGTAGTAGGGGTTGTTATCCTTTCAGCGTACATGCTGGGCTATAGTATTAACCGTAAAGATGGGCGCGTTGAACGAATGGGTATTTTGCAGCTCGGTAGTACGCCAGGTGGTGCGGAAGTGTATATTAATGGGCAGCCGTATAATGATGCTACTCCAGCCCGATTAGTGTTGTCGCAGGGTACGTTTGACGTGCGGCTCGAGCGAGAGAAATACCATGCCTGGCATAAAAATGTTGCCGTGAAGGCTGGTGAGCTTACGTGGGCAAAATATCCACGACTCATCCCTAAAGAGCTGCCTATTACAGCGGTTGCAGAACTGCCTGCTACGCTGGCTGATGCACTACCATCCGGTAGTAGCAAGCGGTATGCATTTTTAGAAAAGGTAGACACGCCAACTATCCGTATTGCGAGCATCGACCGTGATGAGCCGGTCTTCAAAACTGTTACCGTACCCGAGACTATCTATTCACGCACGGGTGAAGTTCAGGGCGACCACGCATTTAAGCTGCATCTGTGGAGTGGCAATGAGCGATTTATCATCCTGCAACATACCTACAACACGCAACAGTCAACCGAATGGCTGATGGTTGACACCGAAAAGCCAGAAGAATCGCTCAATATTACTACCCTATTTGGCCTAGATGATATCACCGAGCTTGTATTTAGTGATTATGGTGGCTCGCAACTGTATGCCCTTACCCACGGGGCGGTGCGTAGTTTTGATATTGCCAGCCGCACCATTAGTAGCCCGATTGTCGAACATGTTGAAAATTTCCGCCTGTATGGTGACGGCTATGTGCTGTTTTCATCACATAAACCGGATTCTAAATTGCGTACAATCGGATATGCAAAAAAAGATTTTAAGCGTCCGTACACCGTAAAAACAGTGCCGTTTAAGCCAGAGCACAAAGTGTTCTTTGATATTGCAAAGTATTACGATCGTTATTACTTTTTGATTGCAGATGGCGTTGAGGCACAGCTGTATAGTGGCCGCAGTCTCCCGCACGACACCGCTACTAATTTAGAACTTAAGGAGGTTGCCGCACTGCATACCGAGCAACCGATTATCGCAGCTAATATTACCGAAAATGGCCAGCTTGCGACTGTACAAGACGGCACGATGTTTACAACCTATAACCTAGAAGCGGCCGCACAGCATAGCACAAAGATTCAAAAAAATACTGCTGCTACACCACAAAAACTTCGCTATTTGGATACATACTTGCTATGGGCAGAGCACGAAGGTAAGCTACGCACCTATGAGTTTGATGGTGGTAATCAGCACGATATTATGCCGATTGAGGCTCGTTTTGATGCGACATTAAGCCCTTCTGGCAAGTATCTTTACGGGGTTCGCAAAACCGAGGCTAGCTCGTACGAATTTATTCGAGTAAAGCTGCTAGATATTTAATCCCGCTTTACTATTGCGAGACATAGCGGTAGATGCTGCATGCGTACCGTTGATTGATACACACTATCGCTGGTGCTGGCACGCTATAACTAGCGTATGCCAAAGAGTCGTTCTAATAGGGTTGGGCTGGTGCCGGCAAATTGCGGTGCGGATTGCGGCAGATTGGCTGGCGTCTCTACCTTTTGGGCGGTTTGTGGGTCTGGGCTGACTTGCTTGGCAAATACCAAGAAGCGCTTATGGGCGGTGCCAAGTGGCGTACAGGTGATAAGAGTGAGAATTGGGTCGTTGCCAGTGTATCGTAGGGCGGCTGTATCGGTTGGCGACACCACTTTTGTTTCGTAGACCTTGTAAGCGTAGCGTTTTGAGTTGTAATTGATATAGATTACATCATCCTTTACAAGTCGTTCAAGCTGTACAAAAATAAATTTATACGCACCCGCATCCGACCAGTCGCTACTAGAGTGGGCCGAAAAGACAGTGTTGCCTACCTGGCCTGGCAAAGCTAATGCACCGGCGTAACGTACGTGGGCAATGCCATTGGCCATGGCAGCAAGCTGTTCCGCTTCGCTTGGGCCAACATTAAAGACCACTGGGGCATCAACATTGATTTTTGGAATAATCATTTTGTTTTCTGGCCCAACTGGCACTTCGGTGTTTGGGTCGATAATTATATTTTGTGATTGCGAACTGCTAGGCGATACATACGCCTTTACGTTGGCAATAATTAACTGATTGTACTGGAGTAAAAATGCAATAATCGCCACCGAAAGAGCTGCCGCAATAGGAATAAAATGACGACTTTTGCGGACTTTTTTGGCAGATTCTTGTGCCTTATCAATGATATTTTGGCGAATTTTTTGCAGTGCTTCGTTTTGAGTAAGTATACCGCCGGCTTCGCTGGAGGCTTCTGGCCGGCTGGCAATATCTGCCACGGCTCCACCGATAAATCGCTGACGGGCTTTGGTTTTTTGGGTGGCAATATTTTTGCGAACTTCGTTTACATAGTATTGTTCGTAGTATTTTTGGTAGTAAGTCTGCCAGGCACTGTGATACTTCTTCCACTCTTCTGTTTGCTGGGCGGATTGTTGTGGCGGCTGGGCGGCACGGGCTTGTGGTGTGCTGGCTGGACGCTGCGGCTGCTGTATTGGGTTTGGTGTGGGTGAGCTGCTTGGGCTAGCAGTGTAGGTGCGGCGGTCATCGCCACGGTAAATTGCATCAATCTCGCCTCGCACAACCGAAAGTGCTGCATCACGTTGCCGTGTTGCTGAGCCAGTATCAACCGAACCAACCCCTCTGTCGGCAGGCTGTACTGGTGGTGCAGTGCGTGGTTGTAGTGATTTTGGATCCATACCCTAGTATTTTTTCTTATTCTAGTATACAATAGATTACGAACCATATAAAGCCTTGCTTATGGTAAATAAGCCGCGGTGGTGGAATTGGTAGACACGTTAGACTCAAAATCTGATGAGCAGTAGCTCGTGCCGGTTCAAGTCCGGCCCGCGGTACCAATCAAAGACGACGACCTTTTCGGTCGTCATTTTTGATTGCTGATTGACCTGTGTGTTATTTATATCTAAAGTGCAACGTTTACTATATAATTAGTGTCATGAACAAGAACATAGCTCCACTCCATTGCACTAAAATACTAACTGTACTGTATATTATTATTAGCCTTGCAGTGATGGGTATCTTCTTCTTTACCTCAACACCAAAGGTGGATGAGTATATTGGTGTAAATAGTGTAGCACTGTGGGGTACACTACTTGCGGTATTGGTTGTAGTTGTACTGGCGATACACGCCGCCTTGCAGGCGAAGAAGTAGCTATTGCAGCAGTATAATAACTCTACCTCTCCCCGCTCACACTCGTCGCAATAGCTTCAAGTGGCTTGCTAGGGTTCCAGAGATAGTAAGCTGCCATTACACTGGCGGTGTGTCCGCGCCAAATACGGAGCGGGCTGTTCCACTCCATTGTGATAACGGTGCCATCATGTGCCATGACAAGGGTATCTTTATGAAGGGTGGCAATAGTAACTGGGTAGCTAGTTGTAAATTTATGTAATGCATCAACAAACTGTAGCAGCTGCATGCTAAAAGTGAGCATCTTAGGATAATATACGCTTCGGAATAGCTTTTGCACTTGGGCAAAACTTGCCACAAATAGCGTATGTTCACGCTCTACTAGTGTGCCGTGGCTGGCTTGGAGTAAGTCAATGGCGTCTCGGGTGAGTGTAAGCTGCCCGTGGTATTCACGGATAAAATCATCATATACAATAGCAGTTTCGCTGCTGCGGCCAGCATCGCCAATGAGCAAAATACCCTGCGCCCACGCCCCGAGTGCCTTCATGTCCGCAAGTGCATCACGGCTAAGGCTGCCGCTGATATTGCTAGGAGCAAATTGTGCATCGGTAATGATAGGCGGAATGCTCTTTTTTAATACTTCTGGCAGTAGCACTTTCACCTCCCCTACTCCGGCGGTAAGGCTGGTGCTATAGCTTTCGGCAACACCCGCAAAGCCAAGTTTATTGCCGCCAATAATCCCTAATTTGCCCGCCTGCGAGCGTTGCTCGGGCTTGTTCCAGGCAATATCTGGATATAGTGGAGTGCCGGGGGTTTGCTTATGCCAAAAAGGAAACTGCTGCATATCGTTAGTATAGCACCTATTTGGCTGCTTTGTGATGAGTATTACGTTCCAACCCGTATAGCTCGCACTGCTCAACATCACGGCATTGCGTGGTGCCATTATACCCGTGCCGAATGGCATGAATCACCTTGTTGGTGGCATCGTCAAGTAGGGCGATATCCGCTTCATCGGCCACCCCTAGCGATTCTTTTACTAGTAAACTAGTGAGATACGATGGGTCGCGCTGCTTTTCTGGGTGAAGATGAACCGTGCCGCCCACAATAGCTGCAGTATAGCGTTGGTAGTGGTGCTCCTGCGGAGTGGCTTTCACTTCGATTGGCAGCACATGGCGGATTTCTCCCCAGCGGGTATTAAGCACCTGGATATCGTGCGTGAGCATGTTGTATTCACCATTGCCGCAATCTGCCCGTGGCAAAGCAGGTAAGGCAATCGCCGAGGTAGATTGTAGGCGGTTAATAAGCAGCATGGCGTTAAGCTCGTGCAAGAAGCCCAAGTATGGCGTTTCGTACGGAGAGTGGTCGTTGAGTGCTAAAAGATTATTGCGAGCGATATCAGTTTGTACAGCGGTGCGTAGTATGCCGTCGTATAGGTGTTGACGGCTTTCTTTGGTCACATCACCTCGCACGATAGCACGCAGCATGTCAAGCGTGGCAAGGTTAAGCTGGCAGTGCAGTGTTTTTATGCCAGGAGTGTCTTTGTCGTAGAGCAGTTTGCGCTCATCCCGTTCAACAAGTGATTGATGGGCACGCTGCCAACATTCGCCACTCGCTTGCAAAAGGAGCTCTCGGTCTTCGGTGGAGCGATTATGCATCACCAAGGCAGATTCGGCATACATCCAGCCAGCTAATAATTGATGGCGATGTTGGCCGTGCGTTTGTAGTGCATCGGCAAAGGGTACCAGTTTGGTTTCAGCGGTGTAGCCATCGGTAAGATATTTTGCAAGCGAATGGTATTCGTTAACAATCAAGCCAGGCGAAGTGTAGGCATTTACTCGGAGTGCCTGATTGTGGTATTCGAGCGTAGGAGAATATTCACGGTTCATGGGTGGTTACGGTTCTAAATAATATTTATTGGTGGATGGATCGGCCGCTAGTGAGTAGATGACGTTTTTACGCTCAATCACCACCGGCCACTGATGCTTGGTGGCAGCAGTGAGCAATGCTCTATCGGGGTTGAAGGCGACTGGATTTTCAACTAAAGCAAGCATTTTGCTATCGCTGCCACTATCCCCCACCGCCCAGCTATCGGTAAAGGTGAGCTTATGAGCTTGCACAATGGCGTTGAGTGCAGCCCCCTTATCATCAACCGGCGAAACCCGCTCGCCCGTGAAGGCCTCGCCCTTGGTTGGCCACTTGCTGCCAAGAGCAATATCAAATCCGTAATAGTCAGCAATTTTATCAACCACCTCTTGTTGCGAGCCAGAAATGGCAATCATCACATAACCGTCGCTTTTGAGTTGCATGATTAAATCACGGGTGTAGCGGTACACGTAATCTTTATGCTCCTGAAACGCCGCTTCGACCGCTTGCATATAATCGCTATACGATACGTGCTGTAAAATCACCTGCCAAGTAGCCAGCATGGCATGTTCGTATTGATGAAAGGCATCAAGTGCAGTGCGAGTTTTCCATTTATCGAATAACTCTTCCATACGGGCATACTCACGGGTAGAGAGTGCATCACGCTCTACCAGCTGCTTGACGATTGAATGGAATAATTGCCAGCGGATCAGAGTGCCATCAATATCAAAGGCTGCAAATTTACGTACCATAACATTATTATTGTATAACGCAAATAAGAAAAATGCCACCCCTGTGGTATAAGGGTGGCGGTGAAGCTTACGAATGCGTAGTGTCGGCGTCAGCCTTCTTTTCTGCACGAGCTTCTTCTTGCAATCGGGCAGCCTCTAGTTGAGTGCTGGCGATGATTGCGTTGTGCTTTCGTTGAGCCTCCTTGTTGAGCTTTTGCAGCCTTGCCGCAAGTCGGCTATCGACTAGTTCGCTATGAGAAAAACGCTTGTAGGCGATGTGTAGCTTATCGATAGCTTCTTCGGCGATTGCGGTAATTGGCAAATCAGCCGACTTGCGATTGTGGGCATCGATAAAGTAGGTGCTCATAATTGCACGGGTGGCAATATATAGCTGGGCGGTGTTTTCTGGCGTGCCATTGAGCTTCCTAGCCCGGCCAGCGATCATGGTTGCAAGGTGTTGCCGTTCGTCTGCATCGTATGATGAGCGATTTAAGGCGGTGTACAATGCGGCCATGCGAGCATCTTGCTTATCAACCCACTTGGATGGTTATGCATGTACCTGCAGTGCTGCAGCAATCACTACAAACAGTGAAATAATCCCAACAAACACAAACACTGCGGCGTAGATGCGAGGCCATTGGTTGGCCGAAAGCACATACCATAAGGTAACAAGTGCGATAACCGTAAGTAGCGGTGCAATGCGGGCAAAAGAAATTGCCTTTTCGTCAATGGTGTAATGACGCTTGGGCGAAAAAGCGGTTGTTTTGCGAGCTTGTGCCGATGTTGGTTTGAACACACGCTTGGCTTCCTTGGTTCCGGCAGTGCGATCCGTAAAGGGTCGTTGGGCGGAAAAGTGTACAGGCTTAGTGGACATGACGACCACTCCTTTCAAAAAGGGTCTCGAAACGAATAGGTACATACAAATAGTGTACAGGCTATTTGTATGTTTTTATTATATCAGAAAAGATAAAAAAGTCAATATTATGCTAATCTTTCAGGGTGATACTAACCGGGCAATGGTCGCTTCCCATTACGTCTGGGTGGATATTGGCAGCCACTACCCTATCCGCCAAACTATGGCTTGCGAGCCAGTAGTCAATCCGCCAGCCAACGTTGCGGGCTCGTGCATTTGCCCAGTGGGTCCACCAGGTGTAATAGCCGTTGCCTTTGGTAAATAAGCGGAAGGTATCGACAAAACCAGCATCCAAAAAGGCCTGAAACCCAGCCCGTTCTTCGTTAGTAAAGCCGTGCTTGCCAACGTTTGGCTTTGGTTTGGCAAGGTCATCTTCGGTGTGGGCAACGTTAAGGTCGCCACAAAATAGGACGGGTTTTTTAGTCTCTAGCTCTTGCATATAGGCTAGCCAGGCTTTATCCCAGGCTTCGTGGCGTAGGCGTAGGCGGCTTAAATCCCCTTTGCTGTTAGGGGTGTACACGGTTGCCACGATAAAATCATCAAATTCGGCAGCAATTACCCGGCCTTCGGCGTTTGGGTCGCCATATGGGTCGTTTTGCATGGCAAACTGCTCAGCAATATGAGCAGGAAAATCATACCACACAGCAAGTGGCTTGGTTTTGCTAAACAGTGCAGTGCCGCTGTAGCCTGGCTTTTCGGCACTATTCCAAACTTCGTGATATTCGGGCAAATCAATCTCGACTTGGTCTTTATTGGCTTTGGTTTCTTGCAGACACAAAATATCCGGCTGATGCTCGGCAATGAACGGCAAAAACGCTTGTTTCTTAATGGCGGCACGAATGCCATTTACATTCCAAGAATATAACTTCATGTTTCTATTATAGCAGCTATTGACTTTTGGGTTTGGGTAGCCACACAATTCAACCAAGTAAAATGCTTGACTTAATAACAGTAGTGTGTTATTATATAAATGTTCACAATCCTGTGAACGTTCGTTGGCGATATTCGCCCCTTATAGAAAGGGTTGACAATGTCTACTGTTACGTTGTCCCTGCACCAAGGTGTTCGTCATATTGGTCATCATGATGTGGAGCGTCTGCAGCGTCGGTTGCGTCGGCATATCGAAAAGAATAAGCCTGGCATCGGACGTGCCCGTGGTCGTCTAGCGAAGCCTGACTGGGTTTCCCTTACGACACTTGGCTGCGATCGACTTGTGATCTCGGTTCGTGATGGTAATCGTGTGGTAAACATTCGGTTTAATGCTACTCACCGGTGCTGGTTTGATGCCGAGGGCCGCAAAATACAACTGGCCGTCGAAGGACATCTCAGCGAAATGGCATATCTTGATATGCAGTCAGGGTCGATGGCTCTCACTATCTCGGAGCGTCTTCATAAAGAATTGTTCCCGCAAGCTGTAACAAGTAACGCCACCATAGCTGTGTAATATCTACACGCTCACATCCCGCTGCATAGTATGTAGCGGGATTTTACTAGATAACTTACTTGACAAAAAATAAATAAAATGTAAAAATAGTATAGGTCTTATCCATCGAAGAGAAAGGGTGACGCCATGCCGTACCTTGACATCACCAACCCAACGTTGACGGCGTTTTTACGTTACGTAAAGGGAGTGTTTTCGGAATCTGGTACTACTGTGTATATTCCAAACGAGTACACACTCCGCACGATAGAAGGCACTACTATTACCGTTAAGCGGAATAGCGTGTTAGAATTTGTGCGAGTGCCAGCCGTAAAACGCCGCAAGGGTGACCCTCGCTACAAAGCCGGTCCTGGCGAACGGCTTGTATCCGGCCCGTATGTATGGTGGAACTTTTTTGTCCGCCATGATAAGGAATATCCTATATCGTTTGTCGTGCGCGAGAACGGCGAAGTGTATTGCCGGCCTCGTTCACAAGAGTCACGACACGGATATGCTCGTCGTCGATATAGTTTGGGTACAGGTGAGTAAATAAGACTACCCCACTAGGCATATTGCTTAGTGGGGCTTTTTTAGTAGCGAGCCATGGCACGCTTGGCGTCTCGTTCGCTATCACGTCGCTTGATGGTTTCGCGCTTATCGTGTAGCTTTTTACCCTTACCGGTGGCAATCACCAGCTTGATAAATCTGTCGCCTGTGAGGAGTTTAATAGGAATAATGCTATAGCCTTGTTGCTTTTTTTCGAGCAAGGCGGTGCGTTCTTTGCTCGAAACTAGGAGTTTTTTAGGAGAGGTATCAATCGTGCGAGCGTTGGCATTGCCCCGCTCGTTGAGCTTTAAGCTAAAGCTAGCGTTGTTAAGCCATAGCTCATGGTTGCGAATACTTACAAATGCCCCTTTTAGTTGCACCTGGCCGTCACGGGCGGCACGCACTTCCCTGCCGGTAAGCACCAGGCCGGCAGTCAGCTCATCTTCAAGTGCATAATCAAACCGAGCTCGCCGATTAAGAATTTGCGGGGCGGCGGCTGGCTTGCGGCGTTTGTGTTGTTGTTTCATACGCATCTTACGCTATAGTATAGCAGATCTGTCCGTCCAGAGCGAACCTGGTGGCAGAGGCTGGGTAAAATGCTATATCGTGCTATACTAGCAGCATGTATACACGTATTCTTCTTAAGCTTTCGGGCGAACAATTACAGGGAAAATTTGACAGTGGCTTTGATGCTGAACGGGCAGCGTGGATTGCCAAAGAGGTGCAAAAAATCACCGAAACTGGTGCACAAGTGGTGGTGATGATTGGCGGCGGTAACTATGCCAGGGGTGCTCAGCTGGCGGGCGGTGGCGTGCAACGTGTTAGTGCCGACCATATCGGCATGCTGGCTACCATGATGAATGCAATTGCTCTGGCGGATGTGTTTAATGCCAATGGCGTGCCAGCACGAGCACTTTCGAACATTAAAGCAGACCAGGTGCTTGACCAATTTACGCATCGCCGGGCATTAAGCCATTTGGTAAAGAGTCGAGTGGTAATTGCCGCTGGTGGCACTGCCCGCCCCTATCTTACGACTGACACTGCGGCGGTAAGCTTGGCGTTAGAGCTTGACTGTGACGTGATTATTAAAGCTACTAAAGTGGATGGTGTGTACGATAAAGACCCTGTACAATTTACTGATGCGGTGCGGTTCCCCGCTCTTACACTGCAGCAGGCGGTAGAACGCCCTGATATTAAGGTGATGGATAAGGCGGCGATTGCCCTAGCGGCAGATTACGGCCTATCGATTGTGGTGTGCAAGCTGCTAGAAGAAGATAATCTGGCACGAGTGGCTCGTGGTGAGGCGGTTGGTACACAAATTAGCCGTCAGCTTTTACAGGGGTGAGCGACAGCCGATACATTGACAAAATGCTTATTTTTTGTTATAATGTAAGTATGAGGTGTGCGGTTGAAGCCTCGCTTGCCTCCCGTATACTCATGTAGTTTTACAGATTGTTCTAGATAAGAAAGGATGTGGTCTTCATGGCCGCCGATGTCACGCTGTGGACATTGTTTGTTGTATTCTGGCTGGTCTCGCCAGGCTCGTTTATTGTGGGCACGCTCATTTTTGAGGGTCGCCTGGTACCAATGTCACCATCTGTGCAGTTTGCATCATTTTACCCTGGAGATTTCTTCCTGGGGATTGGTGCCGCAGGCCTTGTAACAATGGTACTAGCGATTGGGCAAACCGCAGGCTATCTATGGTGGCCGTGGCAGGTTGGTATTGCAATGCTAGTAATGTGTGGTGCCTTGGGCTTTCAGTTGTTTGAAATGCAAGCTGCGTTTAGCGGCAAAGAAGGTGCCTATCACCCCGATGCGGTTTTGAAGTTTAGCAAGCTGTGGCACAATATTGTGATTTGTATTGTGCTAGGCTGGTCAGTGGCTGTATCGCTGGTGCACATTGTGGTATTTGTATACACCCATTCGTGGCAAGAGCTAGTTGCGATTACCACGCCTGAAGCTCGTGCTGCAGTCATTGTGTGCATCCCTGTGTGGCTTGTGTGCTTGTTGGTATTTGATAATCTCCCGGTGTGGATGATTCGTGATGCTAACGAACGTGCAGCTTTTGTGCGGTATCGTGCCGATACGGTACACCCTGCGGCTACCTATCCTATTTGGGATGAGCGTGCAGTTGTGCGTCAGCAAATTGCCAAGTATCGTGCATCGCATCAATTAATCCAGCAACACACTGGTAAACTCTAGACTGTAAACTGCCGTACACGCACTGTGTGCGGCTTTTTCTTTTGGCCGGTGTGGTATACTAAAGGGTAGCGTATGAAGAAGATTACAGTTAACATGGCCAGCGAAAGCGACATTTCTGTACAGGGCCATGGGGTGCATACAGCGTACGAGGAGCTGCTTTCTGCACTTGAAAAACGAAATGACGTGCAGGTGATCCGTGGCGGTTTTCGCCGCAATGTGGAGTGTGATGTATACCATCTGCATACTATTGGATTGCATATGTGGCGAAAGATTTTTGACCGCTCTGCAAAAAAAGTAGTATCAGCACACGTAATCCCTGATTCATTTATTGGTTCGATTATCTTGGCAAAGTATTGGCGGTTTGCTGCCGTATGGTATATGCGATGGTTTTATAACCGGGCAGATAAAGTGTTGGCAGTGTCGAAGACCGTCGCAGAGGTGCTTCATAAAGAACTGAAGGTGCCGAACGAAAAAATCGAAGTACTATATAACACAATTGACATGGCTCAGTACACAACAACTGCAGATGAGCGGCTGGCTGCTCGCACACAGCTGCGATTTGCTGTCGATGATTTTTTGGTGGTGGGTGTAGGACAGGTGCAGCCACGCAAACGGCTTGATAGCTTTGTAGCGATGGCTCGTGCATTGCCTGATGTACAGTTTGTATGGGTCGGGGGCATTCCATTTGGACAGCTAGGTGCCGATTATAAAGCAATGCAAAAACTAATTGAATCTACTCCTGATAATTTGCATATTACTGATGTAATTCCGCACGAAAAGGTAAAGCGCTACTTGCAAGCGGCTGATGTATTCTGCTTGCCTGCCGAGCAAGAAAATCATCCAATGTGTGTGCTAGAAGCGGCTGGTGCCAGTCTGCCTATTGTGGTGCGTGATATCCCCGAGTACAATGATACATTTGCCAATGATGTGCTGCGATGCCGCACGGATGAAGAGTTTATTGCTGCGGTTGCCAAGCTGCAATCCAGTGCCGCTACCCGCAAGCAGTGGAAGGCAAAATCAAAAAAGATTGCCAAGCGATTTGACAGCAAGGTGGCAGCGAGTCAACTAATGTCACTATATCGTGATTTATTAAAAGAGGATGCGAGGTAGTATGCGAATCGCATTCTTTACTGATGTGTATCGCCCAACTATCAATGGGGTGGTTACTAGTATTGATTCTTATGTTGAAGAATTGCGAAAACTCGGGCATGAAGTAACTATTATTTGCCCAAAGTATGATGATGAGCAGCATAATGAAGAGGAGGGTGTCGTTCGCATAAAGTCTTTCACCTTTAAGCGGTATGATGAATATCGTATTGCACTTCCCTTTTCACTGGCGCTAGAATCGCATATGCGTAATACGGTATACGATGTCATTCATGTGCACAGTCCTTTTTCGATTGGCTTGGCTGGTGTGGTGTACGGACATCGTTATAAAGTACCTGTTATTTATACAGCCCATACGAATTACTCGGACTATCGCCATTATGTTCGTGGTGGTTGGGTGATTCCGGAGGGTGCGGTGCATAAAGCGGTTTCTATTTTTACGAACCGGCTCAGTGCAACGATTGCCCCATCGCAAAAGATTGCTAAGCTGTTACAGGATTACGGCACCTATCGGCGTGTAGTAGTGTTGCCAACTGGCGTGAAGGAGTCTCGTTTGCTGGGTAGTCGGAGTGCATTTAAGCAAAAGTACCAGTTAGGTAGACATAAGGTCGCATTATATTTGGGCCGTATTACTAAAGAAAAGCGTATAGAGTTTTTGATTACCGCTTTTGCTACTGCGAAGAAGCGAGGCCTAGAAAATACTAAGCTGGTGTTAGTGGGTGGTGGGCCGCATGCTGATACTCTTAAGGATTTAGCACGTGAGCTTGGAGTGATTGGTGATATTGTGTTTACTGGTTTTTTGTCAGGGCAAGATTTAGCCAATGCATATGCAGCTGCTGATATTTTCTGCCATGCCTCACTGTCGGAAACACAAGGGATGACGTTGCTAGAAGCGAGTGCATACGGTGTACCGCTGCTGATTTGTCGTGACGGTGCATATGATGGAGTCGCCCGTAATGGCTATAATGCATGTGTGGTAAATGGTGGCGAGCTAGCTTATGCTAATCGTCTGGTTGACTTATTAAGCAACAGCTCTCGTGAAAAGCTGCAGAGTATGGGTTGCAATGGGAGGAGTATCGCCCAAGAGTTAACCATGCCCCGCCAGGCAGAAAAACTAGTTCAGCTGTACGAAGAGGTCATTTGTGAGCATCGCACTAAGGTGACGCATGAAAAATAAAACAATACAACTCACCTCTCGTATAGTGCAGCTTGATGGTAGGCCTGTCAGACTATATGAAGCTAACCCACAATCTAAAGAAGTGGTGTTGTTTTTGCATGGCTTTATGTCTGATGCAACAAGCATACAAGAATATATTGAGCAGACTGGAACGAGTAAGCGTGTCATAGCTCCTGATCTACCAGGATTTGGTGAGTCTGAGAGGCCAAGCAACGTAAGTCTAGAGGGATATGCAGCATGGGTAAGTGAGTTGTGTAGCGAGTTGCGAGTGAATCCTGTTATGGTGGTGGGATATTCATTTGGTGCATATATTGCAGTGCAGTATATTTTGCAGCAAAAAAGCAAGGCTCAATTATTATTACTGTGCCCGGTGGTGCACATTCGTTGGCAGGTTCGATTATATGGTAAAGGTTTTAGGTTGATTGCACTAAGAAATGCGGCGTTTGCGGAGAAGTTGTATCGTATGCAGCATGACATGACAACGCTCTATGTACGTCGTCATAAGCACCCTGCGATTCGTAAGGAGCTGCTACGGCGTCGTCGAGATGAGCTAGACTACCTTCAGTCAGATATAGTGTTGCAGTTATTCACCGAGTTTTTGCGATTCGATTTATTAACGTACGCAAAGCAAATCACCAATAGTACAATTATTATTACTGCTGCACGTGACAATCTAGCTTCTAATGCAGCAACTAAAAAGTTTGCAGCAATGTTACGTAGTAAGCATGTAACACACATTGACGTGAGGCATGCAGGACACTTACTTCCTATTGAAGAGCCGTATATTTTAGCGTTAGCAACGGCGAGCTATATTAACGAATAAACTCTGTGGCATGATAGCTGACATCCACATTACCGAAAAATCGTTTGGCGATAAAACCCTGATGAGCGGGGTGAAATTTAGTGTGGATGATGGCGAAAAGATTGGCATTGTGGGGCGCAATGGCGTGGGTAAAAGTACCCTATTTGGCATATTGGCGGGGCTGGATACCGATTATACGGGCGAGGTGATTTTTCGCCGTGGTGTGAGTGTGGCAAGCACCGCCCAAGAACATCATAATCTTGGTGAGGTAACGGTGCTAGAGTATGTGCTGGCGGGGCTGCCCGAATATTCACAGCTCAAGCATATCATCGATACCTACCCCGAAACCATGGGCGATAATTTACGCCTGATTGAAGCATATACCCAGGCACTTGAGCGGTTTGATCAAAAAGGTTTTTACCAGATTGAGGCGAAGATTGAACGAGAGTTGGCGAACTTTCAGCTGCAAGATGTGGCACGCCGCCCTATGGCTAGCTTAAGTGGTGGGCAAAAACGCCTGATTGAGATTGTAAAGATTATGCACGCCAATGTGCACCTGGCGTTGATTGACGAGCCAACCAACCATATGGATTATGTGGCCAAGCAGCAATTTATTGATTGGATGAAAAGCCCCGAAGCCAGCAAGGTGGCGATGTTGATTGTTACCCACGACCGTGATGTGCTCGCCCAGGTCGACCGCATCGTCGAGCTAAAAGATGGCGGCAGTGTGAGCTACACGGGTAACTACGATGCCTACTTAAAGCAAAATGCCACCGCCACCTCAAGCGGTATGACCAACTTTGAGCAGATTGAAAAGCGCATTACCAACCTTAAACAAAAGGTGTTAGATTACCAGCGGCTGAAGGAAAAATCACGCAACCCTGGCACGATTCAAAAGTTTAAGCGGCTCGAGCAAGAATCACGGGCTGAGCTAGCCGAGCTTGAAGCGATGGAAAAGCCAAGCTTTTGGATTGATAAAAGTTCGGTGGCGGCACTGGATTACAAGGCAGCCGAGCGCTACGATAAGTTTAAGGCACGCAATATTAAAATGAACCTTAAGAACGAGGCGAGTCGCAGCCAGCACGTACTGGTGCGAGCGGATGATGTGGCAATTGGCTACGACGACACCATTTTGCTTGAAGGTGTGCAGATTGATTTACGTGAAGGCGAAGTGCTTGAGCTGCGTGGCCGCAACGGTGCAGGTAAAACCACCCTACTAAAGGCACTGCTGGCATCGGGCGGGCAACCACAGCCTGGCGTGCAGCCAACGGTGTATGCGGGTGAGCTGTATTTGCATCCGCATGCGCGCGTGGGTGTGTACGAGCAAGAAATCGCCGAAACCTATTTAGATTTGCCGCTTGAAGAAGCGATTGAGCGGTTGTATTTGGATAATAATTTGCCCATTTCGGATACAAAAATCCGCCAGCTATGTGCCGATTATTTGTTTACCGATGGTGACCGTGCCACTCCCCTTGCCCGCTTAAGTGGTGGGCAAAAAGCCAGGTTTCAGATTATCCGCATGCTGGCAAACGATCCGCAGCTGCTGATTTTAGACGAGCCAACCAACCACCTAGATTTGCCAAGCATTGAAGAGCTTGAGGTGGCCCTGGCAAAATATACCGGTGCAATGCTGTATGTGAGCCATGATACGTATTTTAGGGATGTGATTGGTGGCGAGGTATTAGAGCTGGGCAATAAATAAGAGCATCTCGTTTGTGTGAGATGCTCGGGTGGTGGATTGTGTAGATGTTTACTCTTCTTTTAGTAGGCCCTGTGCCTTGAGTGCGGTTTCGAGCTTAGGGCGATCAAATCCTAAAATCATTTCACCAGCGATATCGGTAACTGGCACGCCTTGGAAGTTGCCGCCGATTTTTTCGAGCAATTCTTTGTGTGCTGCTTCATCTTCTTCAATGTTTTTTGATTCGTATTCAACGCCAAGTTTATCAAGCCATTGCTTTTCGGTGTTACAAAATGCGCACCAGGTTGTGCTATATACGATTACCTTGCTCATAATCCCTCCTTTAGAATTAGTCTATTTTATTATAGCAAGTTTTAGGCAGAAAGGCTAACAAGTTGACATAAACTTTATAATAGTGTATAATTGTAATTATGGATAAAGTGCGTCATCTTACGCTTGTATATTCAGATAAGACAGAGCAAACTCCGGCGGTAGATACGGGTGCGGAGTATTTTTTGACGGATACACTTGAAACGTATGCGGAACTACTAGATGAAGCACAAGAGCTACACCCGGCTTTGTATAAGCGATATATGGCGGCATTTACGCATCTTAATACAAAACTACAAAATTACACTGCCGGCACAGATGGTCCGCAATGTAATTACCGTGAAGCGACGCTATATGCAGCGGATTTAGCAGACGAGCTTGCCCAGCAATTGCTTGCAGGTGATGAGGTTATGGCTAATGATGATGAAGCATTACCGGCTACTGAGGTGGATGTGATAGAGCTTGCCTCACATAATCAAACAGTTGCAGCCGTTGGCGATAGGGCGTTGGCAAACGTGATAGAAGTAGATTTTGTTGCTCGCATGCGCCGTTAGTATGGCGAGTGGTGTAGGTATTATTGGCCCCGTAAAACGTGACGCCCCCTGTGGTATTGTGGGGATTTTTTGGTATAATAAGCCGCAGTGCATTTGCTTCTCTTGAATGGGTATTGCGGCACATAGGCTGCGGTTTTACCCTAGCTCCACACTGTAAGTGCGATAGTAATTATAACTAGAAGGGTTTATTTTTTATGTCAGAACATATTAACGGGCGGCGTTCACGCCATGGACGTGCTGCGAGTGCGACAACTCGCCGACCAATGCGTCGCCAGGTGCGGCGGCGACCGGTGCGAAAGCAGTATATTGATCCGCAGAAGTTTATTCATGAGGCAGCACCAGTGGTGGCCGAGGAGCCGTATCAGCCTCGCCATGCCTTTAATGATTTTCCGTTTTCGGCGGAGTTGCAATATACGATTCGTCAAAAAGGCTTTACGCAGCCAAGTGTAATTCAAGATCAGGCTATCCCTGCAATTTTACAGGGTGATGATGTAATTGGCCTGGCTAATACTGGTACTGGTAAAACGGCGGCTTTTTTACTGCCGATTATCGAGCGGATGAGTGGTATTATGGTGCGGCCAAGCGTGTTAATTATGGCACCAACCCGTGAGTTAGCACAGCAAATCAACGATGAGTTTCGAGCGTTTGCCCGTGGGTTGGGGCTATCCTCTGCCTTATTGGTGGGCGGTGTGGCGGTTGATCGTCAGTTGCGGGAATTAAAAAAACGACCTCATTTTATTATTGGTACGCCAGGACGGCTGAAGGATTTGCTTACAAAAAAGCAGCTGCGTGTAGTAGATGTGAGCGTGCTGGTGCTGGATGAGGCTGACCAAATGCTTGATATGGGCTTTTTGCCAGATATTACTGCCATTATGGAATATGTGCCTCGCACCCGGCAAAGCCTGTTCTTTTCGGCCACTATAACCCCTGAGATTAAAGCCCTTACCGATAAGCTTCTTCATAACCCTGTGACGATTAGTGTGCGAACAGGCGAAACTAGCGACCATGTGTCGCAAGATGTAATTGTTGCCCGTGATAAAGCACATAAAATTGAGTTGTTACAGGGGCTGCTCGACCGTGATGAGTACGAGAAGGTGCTGATATTTGGTGAAACAAAATATGGCGTGCAGCGGCTGAGTAATCATTTGTGTAAGGCCGGGTATGCATCGGTGGCGATTCATGGCAATAAAACGCAGGCACAGCGACAACGGGCGTTGCGTGAGTTTAAAGAGGAAAAGGCTACCGTACTGGTAGCGACTGATGTGGCTGCTCGTGGGTTGGATATTCCAAATGTTACCCATGTGATTAATTTTGATACCCCGCAAACGTATGAAGATTATGTGCATCGGATTGGGCGTACAGGGCGTGGTGGTGCCAGAGGGCAGGCACACACGTTTATCGACGAAGCGTCGCAGAAAAAGCTTAAAAAGTAGCAATTTTTGCGACAAGTTGTCAGGCGTTTGCTAATAGAACAGCACTGAGCGGTTGTGGTAATATTGACTTTTTATAAAATTTATGTTAAAATACTACCGTGTAGATATTCTTCTACACCGGTTATACCCGTTGTACTTTAAGAGAAAGGCATAACAGTGTTACGGCTGTTTCGAGTAGTAATTGCAAGTGTCGCAATGATGATGTGCGTATTTGGCATGACAAGCCCTGCTTCTGCACAAATTCCCGTGTGGCTGCAATCTATCTATGGTGCTCCCCTGATTGTGATGGGCGGCACGGATGATCCGCAGGCAGAAACGCAGCTAGCTCGGGTAGGCTCGTGGACATTATCAGACAAGCTGAGACCACTTCCCTATCCAGCGTCATTTGGCCCGCTAGTCGGCTCGCTCTCCTATGACGATTCAGTGGCGGGTGGCGTGCATGCCCTGCAGCAAACCTTGCTACACACCGAAATGCCGGTGGTTGTGGCAAGTTTTTCGCAAGGTGGCCGGGTGATTGGTGATGTTGCAAATGTCATGGATACGCCCGAAAATGCCGCCAAGGTGAAGTTTGTTGCATTGTCCGATCCGCGTATGCCGGGTTCTGGCATTGAGGCTGAGTTGTTTGGTACTGAGGTGCTGGGAGCGACCGCTCGTGGTTCTCGGCCGGCGACTCAACATGTTGAGTATACCTCGGTATGTATTGTGGGTGACCCCGTGTGTGCAGGTATTGGCCATCCTGCGAATGTCATACCTGGATTTGTGTGTATTCATGGCGATAAGTGTCCTGGCAATATGTATCATTACAATAACCTTGAGAATCTTGAGGTAGTTGCCCGGTGGCAGGATGATGCAACCGAGTATATAGTACTTGCTGCACCGCATCCATGGGAGATTGTGGCTAGTGCTGCTGGATTGCAGCTTTCTGCTACGCAGCGGCAAGCGCTGCATGCGGCCCTGCCTGTCGGGGTGCCAGATATGCCAGTACCTGCAGGAGAGGCTGATATGTCAACGATTGCCGAACCTGTGGCGGCACCAGTGACAGCTCCTCCGCCAGTGCTGCCGCCACTTCTTCTAGAGTTGCCACCTCTACCTACGGTTGAGCAGCTTTTGCCGCAAGCTGGTGTTGCTACGCCGCTGTAGTTCTCAAGTACTTCCCCGCTATCGTTGGTAGCGGGGATTTATTTGCAAATGTATCTTGTATATGTTTTTGTATGTAATGTGGATATAGTACAATAGTGAGGCTATGGAGCTATCACGTGATACAAAACAGGAGATGACGCAAGCTGTCGATAATGCCGAGTTGATATTAGAGCGGCTGGCCATACGACGCTCATTTGATGAGCTATTAGCGACGGCAGAGTCACTATGCTTTAGTGACGTGACACAGCCAGAATATAGCAAAGAGGTGCCATACGTACGAAATGATACACTGGGCTCGTTTGCGTGTAATATCGCAATGACCTTTGCGACAAGCCCGCCCGAAAAGGCATTTCAGCCAGGTATGCGAACGGCAGCGGTAGATTTTTTGCGACAAGATATACCCCTGTTTCAGTATCCGCATGAGCAAGAAATCAGTACTAAAATTGCGACATTTGGGGCACGATACCTCGCAGAAAGCTACGCAATACTAGGCAAAGATGCGGATGTAGCGGTGGCTCGTTTTTGCGACAGTCAGCAAACCTCAGAGGACGACAAAGTATTGCTTGCGTGGCTTTTAAGGCGATGCCAGGCGATTGATGAATACGGCCAGCAACTTGCTATTACAAACGAAATATATACACCAGTTAATCTTTCACCTAGACTTGTTGGGAGCTACCCGGATGTGCGGGTGCCTGTTAACTGTTTATCAATTGATGCGATGGCTATCGCCTGTTTGCAGCGTGCGGGTGCCGAGGTATACTATACTCGCTTTTTGAAGACGGAAGCACAAGATGAATGTGAATCTATTGGGTTGATTGCTCGTAATATATGTGCCACATCACCAGATATGGCATATAAGTTATACAGTAGAATTGAGCAGATTGATCTTTCTGCAGGCTTTGTATCGTGGTTACACAGAGGGTTTCATGCAGGTTTGATTACACGCATGCCAAGTGGTGCGATGTATTCAATCGACCCAAGAGCTAACATGATATCGCCAATTGAAGATGAGCAGTACAAGGTAATGTGCGATAAGTTGGATATGCTACGTAGTCGGCCGTGTGATGCGGTGGTAGACGAGCCAAGCAGTTTTTTGCACGAAACAATGCTCAGTCAACTGAGAGATATATGTAGTCATTCTGATACGCTGAGCGAACTGACATTGCAAAATGAGCAAGTTGCGACGCTGTGTGATACGCTGCAGCAGCCGGGTGGTATGGAGCGTATAAAAACTATGGCAGTGCAGTGGTTTGATGGGGTGATTGATGTTGCATCGTTCAATGCACTGTGTCGTGAGCTTGGTTGTAAACAAACTGTTGACGAAGCGATTAGTGAGGCCGTGGATCGTTGGCTGTTTGATGATCTTGATGAGGCAAAGGTGCAGCGACTATATGCAAAAAATGCATGTATACGGCAAGAAATTGCGACACGACTCCGTTCACTGACGGCGGTAAGTTTGATGGCGGCAGCGGTATATATCAACACGCATCACATTACTGCGGGGCGAGGTGTGTTGCCGCAGGAAATTAGCAATGCGGAGTATGGCGTGGGGGTATCTGTACTGCATGATATGTCGGTGCAGTTTGGTGAGTATTTACCGCCAGGTTTTTGGGCTGCGCATTGGGCAAGCGTGGTGCCACATGTGGAGCTTGCTCGGGCGTATGTGCGGGGTGATATTACTCTGAATGACTCGCAGATAGCGGTGATGCGGACGATATTTTATTGGCTTAATTCGGTGCGAAAATTGCATAAAACCGGGTATGATGTTACAATAGAAAAGTTCCTTGTCAAGACAGCTCAACCAGAAAGTTAGGTGTTGCGATGACACATCAAGTCCCACCGGAAGATCTCGAGCGTATCATGGATGAGGCGGGCATTAGCGAGCGTCAAAAAGCAAAACTACGTCAAGCTAATGACGTTGAAGATGCGAGACCGCAAGGTCATGGCTCTGCTCCGCTTACTGTGACGTTTGATTTTTAAGGAACCGCCCAAGTTGCATGCTGGCTTGGGCTTTTCTTTATAATAAGAGTAGTATTAGACGATAAATTTACTCACCTGTTTGCCGACAAAATAAAGCGATATAATAGATATGATGAGTGCAATTAGTACTGCGATATTGCCAATTGCCGCAGATAGTGCTTGTGATGATGATGCACCAAGTGCAAGTAGCACTGGCGTAAGTAGCGAGGTGCCACATGCACTACAGCCTAGTCCAACGGCGGCAAATAACCCAGCAACACCAGCCTGCCCGACTGCACCAGCAGCTTTGTTGATATCGCACTGAGTGCGTAGCATAAATATCAGTGCCGCAATCGCAGCCCCCTGCAGTATGCTAACAAGTAGTGTTACATTAAGCGCCCACGAATCATGCAGTGAAATAATAGAGGTGAATGTGCCGCTCAATAGCTGTAGTTTTACGCCAAACGGAATGTGTGGTGAAGTGAGGATGTAGCCGAGCAACTCTAAGTTATTAAGCCAAAAAAGTACAACGTACATGATAATGCTCACGATAATGGCAATGCATAGATAGACTGGTTTTGTGCGAAAGAGTGTATATAGTGCACCGAAAGAGTGTTTTAGCTTGGTGTGCAATGGCACGTGAGTGCGGGCTGCTGTAGGTTTGGTTGTCTTCTTCATTTATTTAACTCCTTTTTCGGCGAGAGCGGCGGTGATAACGGGTACAAAAATATCGTATGGCGGTGCACCGTTATAGCCTTTGCCGTTGATGATAAAGTGCGGAGTGCCATAGCCCCCAGTAGCGAGCACTTCTTGTTTATGCGCAGTGATTTGTTCGCTGTAGGGCTTGCGGTCAAGGCAGTGTGTCCAACGAGAGATTTCTACCCCGGCTGTACGGGCAATAGAAGTAAGTCCAAGCGTTGTGAATGGAGAGCTATTGGTGGCTTGCTGCTTGGCAGCAAATCCTGCATCAACAAAATTGAAGAACTTGCCCTGCTCGTGGGCACAGTAGGCGGCGTTGCTCGCCGGTAGTGATTCGGGACCGAAGGTGCCCAGCAGTTTGTAGTGTAGCTGGACTTTGCCGGTATCTACGTAATCTTTTATGATGCGGGGCAAGATTTCACGGTGTGCACGGGCACAATCATCACACAGCAAATCTTCGTACACAGTAATAGTAACTGGGGCATCTTGCTTGCCACGAATAATTGCCAGTTGCGAACCAGTTGGTTGCTGGGCTGGTGGTGGCGTAGGTGCTGGAGTTGGTTGGGTAAGCCAAAGCACTGCCCCGCCAAGGCTTATTATGGCAATAACACTACTGATGATTATTTTCTTTTGCACAATTATTTATTATACCATAATACACACAATATAGTTAGTGCTTGTGCTGAGTGGGGCGGGATAATGTTGAGCGAGATGAGACAGCACCGGTATGATTATGATTGCTGGCGGTGCTGATTGCGAGTTAGATACCAGCCGCCATCAATATCTTTATAGACATACAATTCTAGCTGCGGCTTAAGCAGCATTTGATGCTCAGCTGCAGCCTGGGCTTGTTGGCGGGTGGCAAAGCGGCGTTTTTTGCCTGGTAGTAGGCTTGGTTTGTAGGGTGTGTGTGGTGTAGTGCGATTTCGTCGTGGCATCTTGGAAATATTATAATTACGTGGTATAGTACAAGTGTAACATGAGTTCTAGTAAAAACGCACCGTCCGACTCACCGAGCACGACACAACTTCTTGTGGGGACTTTTTTGGACACCACGTGGCGAATGTTTGCACCGGTACTGGGCTTGACGCTTGTCGGTTGGGTGATTGATAAAACCGCTCACACCCGCCCTGTCGGTACACTTGTGGGGCTTGGGCTGGGTGTACTAGGGTCAGCGTTCTTAACGATTCGATTGTATCAAACAGTAACACAACAGATGCATAAGGAGCATAAAAAATAATGATGGGAGCTATGGCGACCTTTGCGGCCGCAAATCTACACATTGAAATTAAAGCCGAGCCAATCTTTCATATAGGTTCGTTCCCAGTGACAAATTCTTTATTGACTGGGCTAATTGGGTATGCATTAATTTTGTGGCTATTCTTTGCAACTCGCCGAGCACTACTGACTGGCAAAAAAGGCTACATTACAAGCGGTACTGTATGGGTGTTTGAAATGCTTTATGGCACTGTGCGGCAAGTTATCCAAAACGATGCCATCACTAAAAAAGTTGCTCCGCTTGCTATTACTCTCTTTTTTGTGATTATTATTAATTACTGGATGGGTATTTTGCCGGGGGTTGGCACTATTACGATTGGTGGTGTGCCGCTCTTTCGTGGTTTGGTGGCCGATTTGAACGTTACCTTTGCATTGGCAATTATTACTATGGTGATGGCACAGGTGTACGCTGCCAAAGTGCATGGCTTTTTTGGCAACCTAGGGCGCTATCTGCGAAATCCTATCAAGGATCCAGCTGGTTCGTTTGAGGGTATTTTGGAGCTTATTGCTGAGTTCTCTCGCCTATTAGCACTTAGCTTGCGTTTGTTTGGTAATGTATTTGCGGGCGAAGTATTGCTGATTGCCGTTGGCTACGTCGCTGCATATTTTGCTTCGATTGCTATTTTGCCGTTTATGCTGTTTGAACTGTTTATCGGTACGGTGCAGGCCTACGTATTCTTTATGTTGACTGCCGTATTTATTTCGCTTGGCGTTGTAAGTCATGGCGACCATACTTCTGATCACTCCCCTGCTGATAAAAAACTCGCTGCAGGCGGGTGAACAAGACGAGTAAAATTAATTTAAGTAATTAAAAAGGAGAAATTACAACAATGGAATCACTCGCATTTGGTTTAACCTACGCTATTTCAGCATTTGCTGCGGCATTTGGTGCTGGTATGGTTGGTATGGCAGCTATGAATGCCGCTGGCCGTAACCCAGAAAAGATCAACGAAATCCGTACTTTGATGATTCTCGGTATCGCCTTTATTGATGCGCTTGCCATTATCGGTTTCGTGGTTGCAATCTTGGTAAAGATGTTATAGTTGAGGCATAGCGAAATATCATGCAGACTATAACAACTATTGCAACAGCTGCCCACGCTGAAAGCTCTGGTTTGTTTGCGTCGCTAGGCATTGACTGGATGATGCTGCTGTATCAAATTATTGCCTTTGCATTACTGCTGTGGATTCTTAATAAATTCGTATTCCCGGTGATTGTAAACGCAATTGATGATCGTGAAAAGAAGATTGCAGAAGGTCAACGCTTGGCAGAAGAAGCCGCCGAGCGTGCTGATGTCGCTCAGGGTGAAATTGCCGCAATGATGAAGAAAGCCAAGCGTGATGCGGCTGAAATCATCAACGATGCAAAAGACCAGGCGGCCAAGCTAGCTGCAGAGTCTGACGCAAAAGCCAAAGATCGTGCCGAGCGAATTGTTGCCGGTGCTCATGATGATATTGCCCGTGAAGTTGCCAATGCAAAAAAGATGCTTCATAACGAAGCGATCGAACTGGTAGCACTCGCAACTGAAAAGGTTGCTGGCAAGGCGGTTTCGAAATCGGTTGACGAAACAGCAATTGCGGCAGCAATTAAGGAAGCGAAGCAATAATGGCTGGTGCGATTTCTCGCCGAAAAGTAGCGGCAGCAATCGCTGACCAGCTGCTGGCTGGCGATACAAAGGCAATTTCTCGCTTGGCAGCGTACCTTATCGACACAAAGCAGACACGAATGCTTGATGTGGTGGTTCGAGATATTGAGTCGGCACTGCTAGAGCGTGGCGTACTAGTCGCAGATGTGACAAGTGCGCACGACCTAACTGATGCCCTGCAGCGTGAACTAACTACATTTTTGCAACAGCAAACGCAGGCGAAGACTGTGCAGCTTCGGACATCGGTTGATGAGCGGCTGATTGGTGGTCTTCGGGTTGCCACGCCAAACGCAACACTCGATACGAGTATCAAGACAAAACTGCAGCAATTAAAAGCAGCAAAACAATAACAAGGAAAGGAATTTATGGCTGAAATATCTGTAAGTGAACTTTCTGCTGATCTACGTAAAGCAATTGCGAACCTAGAGGCACACGAAGGGCTTGAAGAAGCTGGTGTCGTAGTGCGTGTTGGTGACGGTGTGGCATGGGTGCATGGCCTCAAAAACGCCGGCTACAGCGAAGTGCTTGAGATTGAATCAGAGAAAGGCACGATTGAAGCATTCGCATTGAATCTTATGGAAGATGAGATTGGTGCGGTGCTGCTAGGTGATGAAAATTTCGTAAAGGCAGGGGCGAAAGTACGCCTCAAGGGCGAGCTGCTAACTGTGCCAGTTGGCGAAGAGTTGCTTGGTCGCGTGGTCGACCCGCTTGGTCGCCCGCTTGATGGCGGCCCTGAAATCACTACTAAATCCCGTGGCTTGGTTGAGCGCCCAGCTGTTGGGGTGATGGGTCGTAAGTCGGTGCACGAGCCGCTGATGACTGGTATTATGTCGATCGATGCGATGTTCCCGATTGGTCGTGGCCAGCGTGAGCTTATCATTGGCGACCGTCAAACTGGTAAAACCGCTATTGCGATTGATACGATGATCAACCAGGCTCGTCAAAAAACTGGCGTGGTAAATGTGTATGTGGCAATTGGGCAAAAGCTAAGCAAGATTGCCCGCTTGGTAGAACGACTAAAGGAAGAAGGCGTGATGGAGCAAACCATCGTGGTGGCAACTAGCCCAAGCGATGCAGCTTCACTACTCTACTTGGCACCATACGCTGGTACGGCGATGGGTGAATACTTCCGTGATAAGGGCGAGCATGCACTGATGATTTACGACGACCTTACTAAGCATGCCGTGGCATATCGCCAAATGAGCTTGTTGCTTCGCCGCCCACCAGGACGTGAAGCCTACCCAGGTGACGTGTTCTATCTGCACTCTCGCCTGCTAGAGCGTTCAGCAAAACTAAGCGATGAGCTTGGTGCTGGTAGTTTGACTGCCCTGCCAATCATCGAGACGCAAGCTGGCGACATTTCGGCGTATATCCCAACCAACGTGATTTCGATCACCGACGGCCAGATCTTTATGGAAACCGACTTGTTCTATCAGGGTATTCGCCCAGCGATTAGCGCCGGTCTTTCGGTGAGCCGTGTGGGTGGTGCTGCCCAAACCAAGGCTATCAAGGGCGTGAGCGGTAACCTGAAGCTTGGTCTTAGCCAGTTCCGTGAGCTTGCCAGCTTTGCACAGTTTGGTTCAGATCTTGATCCAGAAACCAAAGCCCAAATCGAACGTGGCCAACGCCTCACCGAGCTACTAAAGCAAGCCCAATATCAGCCAATGAGTATTTGGGAACAAGTTGCCAGTATTGTTGCGGTAACCTCTGGTGCGTTTGATACGGTGCCAGCCGAAAAAATCACTGATGCAAAATACGCCTTGCTTGCCAAGCTTTGGAAAGAAGCCAAGCCGGCTATGCAAAAACTCAACAAGGGCGATAAGCCAAGCGACTAGATGATGCAGGTGTTGACTGATACTGCAAAAACTGTAGCTCGAGCCTACGAGGGAGTATAATATGGCATCGATACGACAATTAAAATCGCGCATTCGTTCGGTGAAAAACACCAAGCAAATTACTCGTGCGATGGAGATGGTCGCTGCCAGCAAAATGCGTCGTGCCCAAGAAGCTACCAAGGAAACTAGTGCGTATGCTCATGCCGCCAATGAGCTACTCACCTACCTTGGCGGGCAAAACGTTACCGATACGCATCCATATTTTGAACAACGCCAGGTTGCAAAACGATTACTGATTGTGATTGCTAGTGACAAAGGATTGGCAGGTGCATACAACAGTAATGTGCTACGCCGTCTGACGCGCGAACTCAAAGAAGATGCCGAGATGGGTATTGCCACGGCGGTGGTGACAATTGGTCGCCGGGCTACTCGTTTTGCTGCTCGCCTCAAAGGCGTAGAGATTCTCGGTGCGTACGATGATATGTCAGACAAGCCAAGTGGTCACGAGTTGCGTACGATTGTAAATACCGCCATCAACTCATTCACTTCTGGTGAAGTAGATGCAGTGGATGTGATATTTACAGAATTTCACAATGCGGTGAAGCAAGAGGTAGCAATGCAGCGAGTGCTACCGGCAGGGTATACCTACACTGCAACCTGTGATTATGCTTGCGACGCCAAGTACGAGCCAAGTCCGGCCGTGGTGCTTGACGCAGTGGCGTACCGTTTGATTGAGGCACAGGTGTTTCAAACCCTGCTTGATGCTCGTGCCAGCGAACATAGCATGCGTATGGTAGCTATGAAAAACGCAACCGATAACGCAAGTGATTTGGCGGATGACCTCACGCTCGAAATGAATAAAGCTCGTCAGGGTGCCATTACGCAAGAATTGGCCGAAATCTCTGGCGGTGTCGAGGCAATGAACAATTAAGGAGAACCGAATGACGAAGAAAGATCAATCTGGAAAGATTATTCAAGTCGTTGGTGTGGTGGTAGACGTAGAGTTTGCAGCTGGTGATTTGCCTGCGATCTACGACGCCCTCCATGCAAAAAACGGCGACGAAACTGTAACGCTCGAGGTTGCACAGCACCTTGATGAGCACACCGTGCGTGCCATCGCCCTTTCGAGCACTGATGGCCTAAAGCGTGGCGGCGAAGTAGTGGCGACTGGCGCCCCAATTAGTGTGCCAGTTGGTGAAAAGACTTTGGGTCGCATGTTTAACGTGATTGGTGAGCCAATCGACGATAAGCCAGCACCAAAGGCGGATACTGCACCAATTCACCGCCCTGCCCCACCACTGGCCGAGCAGTCAAACAAAACCGAAATCCTTGAAACCGGTATTAAGGTAGTTGATTTGATTGCTCCACTTGCCAAAGGTGGTAAAGCTGGCTTGTTTGCTGGTGCTGGCGTGGGTAAAACCGTGCTTATCACCGAGCTCATCAACAACATCGCTAAGTTCCACTCTGGTAACTCGGTGTTTGCCGGTGTCGGTGAACGTACCCGTGAAGGTAACGACCTTTACTACGAAATGGAAGAAGCGGGCGTGCTTGATAAGACTGCCCTCGTGTTTGGCCAGATGAATGAGCCGCCTGGTGCACGTTTGCGTGTGGCACTCTCGGGCCTAGCGATGGCCGAAACCTTCCGTGATGAAGGTAAAGATGTGCTGTTGTTTATCGACAACATCTATCGCTACACCCAGGCTGGTGCTGAAGTGTCAGCGCTGCTTGGCCGTTTGCCATCAGCAGTGGGCTATCAGCCAAACCTGCAGCAAGAAATGGGTGCTTTGCAAGAGCGTATTACCTCAACCAAGAAGGGTTCGATTACCTCTGTACAGGCCGTCTACGTGCCAGCTGACGACCTTACCGATCCAGCACCTGCGACGACCTTTGCTCACCTTGATGCAACCATCGTGATGAACCGTGCTCTCACTGAAATTGGTATTTACCCAGCGGTTGACGTACTTGACAGTACCAGCTCGAGCCTTGACCCAGAAGTGGTTGGCGAAGAGCACTACAAGGTTGCGCGTGAAGCACAGCGTATCTTGCAGCAATATAAAGATTTGCAAGACATTATCGCAATTCTTGGTATGGAAGAGTTGTCAGACGAGCAAAAGCAAATCGTGGGCCGTGCCCGCCGCTTGCAACGCTTCTTTGCGCAGCCGTTCCACGTGGCCGAAAAGTTCACCGGCAACCCTGGCGTGTACATCAAGCTTGAAGACACCATTCGTGATGCCAAAGACATTTTGGATGGCAAGTATGATGATAAGCCAGAAAGCTGGTTCTACATGGTGAACGGTTCGCTCAGCGACAAGGCTGCGAGCGAAAAGGAGTAGCCCTATGATGCAATTTCGATTAGTAACCATGCACGGCACCAAGGTTTCAGAAGAAGTCTATTCTGTAACCTTGCCGACAGTTACTGGAGAAATCTCGGTGTTTCCTGGGCATGAGCCGCTGGTGACCATTGCAACTGACGGGGTAATTGCGGTTCGCTTTCAGAAAGAAGATGATGACAGCAAGCTCGAATATTATGCGATTTCGGGCGGCGTGATTGAGATTAATCAACGTGGTATTAAGGTGCTGGTTGATGAAGCTGATCATAGCGATGACATCATCGAGGCTGAAAGCAAGGCGGCCCTTGAACGTGCCTTGAAGATGCAGGCCGAAGCGACCAATCAGGTTGAGCTTGAAAAGGCTCATCAGTTGGTGGATCGCCATGCGGTGCGTCTTAAGGTTGCCGATTTGAAGCGTCGCCGTCGCCGTCAGCAATAGAACTTGCTATTTAGCAACAAGAAACCGCAACAGTATTTCTGTGTGCGGTTTTTTGTCATTGCAGGTTTTGACGGCAAGAAAAAGCCCCTGGAGATATATACTCCAGGGGTGGGGTTGCGGTAGCGTCTTAGCTTTTTGTAAGAAGAAAAGCAAGTATGCTGCTACAGCAAAGCCTTAGTTGGGTGTGCACATCGCATCAAATACGATAGTGTCCTCTACTCCATCAATCTCTATCGATAGCTTCATGTTAGCGACGTTGATCGCACGAGAGGAGGGTGCACTGTTGATGAGTACGAGCTTTGTGCGGAACGGTTGTCCTGCTACGGCGTAATACTCGGGTAGTGCGAGGCGCTTTGACCCGTATGAAAGGGCGCCTAGCATAGCACCGTCTACGGTCGGTACGCCACTAAAGGTAATGCCGAACCTCATTGGTGATGAATCATCCGTCTGAAGACAGTATGACCCAATAGTAAGGTCGTTTACAATACTCATCGAACCTTGATGTTGTATGGGTGCAGTGAGTGGGTCTTGTATAACATGAGTAGCGTTGGTGACTTCTGCTACCTCAAGACTGAGCAACGAATCGTTCTTACGAGCTTGATTGACTAGTATGAATGCACCAAGCAGTGTTACAACAGTCAGCAAGATAACTATAACACCGATACCTGCAGCCGCATTTTTATTTTGCGACATGACTCCTCCTAGGGGTAGGGATTGGATGGAAATGTGCAGTATCCAGAAACACTCAGGCGAGTAAGGATACTAAACATTATTATATCATAATAATTACAATAAATCAATACAAGAAAAACCCCAGCACAATGTCTGGGGCTACACAGAACTAGCAATACGGCGTACGGAACAATTTGCTTCCAGAAAAGCCAGAAGCCATGTCGCCGGGAGAGCTGGTGACAGGATTAATCGTTAGACTAATAACAATGTCACGATCCATAGGGACAGGTTCTGTGAGGTGCAGGACATTATCCTTGGATGCGATGCTATCAAGCAGTACAATTGTATACTGCGGTTGCATGTCCGGGATGGTAACGGCAATCTTGACGTGGCTTGTATCACCAGTAGAGGCAAGGATACGTACCATGGCATTGCCTGTATCGCTACATAGCACCTGGATTGAATCCGGTTCGCCAAGTAGTGGATACTCGCTGCTCGTGCCGGTAGGTATGGTAGCGGTGGTTGCAAATGCGTGCTGCGGTGCAGCGGTGGCAACGGGCGTACCAACAGCAGTAGCCGGTGCTACCACATGGCTGGGAGATGATTCGACGGTTGTACGAAACACCACCAGGCCAGTGCTTACAAGACAGCAAACTGTCGCAATAAGGACGATGATGTCACGGGTGGAAGCTGTAAAGGTACGTACGTGGTCAGACATAATTATCCAACTCCTTCTGTGTCGATATGTGATTGCGGGCCAATCACATAATACTATTATAGCATAAGAGTTAAAATAAATCAATATTTGAGGATGAGTGCTAGTGCATGAGCGTTTCTTGCTTGCGTGTCATTGCAGTGTGTCGTCTGCGTCGTGCTATGAGCAGAATGTCATCAAGCATGCCCGCACTTCATCGGTGTTTTTGCAGTGCATGAGTTGTTCACGGAGTTCTTTCGCTCCATCGAAATCACGGATGTAGATTTTGAAAAAACGTTTGAGAGTCTCGAACGGACGGTTGGTGTGAGGTTGCCAGTGATCAAATAAATCGAGATGGGTATGTAGTAGCGAGATAAGTTCGGTTCTGTGGATGGTGGTTGGCAGCTGGTGTGGCATCCGGAAGCAAAACGGATCATGAAATACTCCCCTGCCAATCATTATGCCGTTTACGCCAGGGTGTGCAGCCGCCAGCGTAAGCCCGTGAGCTCGGTCACGGATGTCACCGTTGATAGTGAGTAGTGTGTGGGGGGCGACCGCATCTCGCAATGCAATAATGTCATCGATGAGCTCAAAATGAGCTGGCACTTTACTCATTTCTTTTTTAGTACGTAGATGGATGGTGAGGTTAACAATATCTTGCTCTAGTAGTGTGGTGAGCCAGTCCTTCCACTCATCTACTCTACTATAGCCAAGCCTAGTCTTGACACTTACGGGTAGTTTCGCAATTTTTGCTGCTTTGATGGCCGAAACTGCGACATCTGGCCGTCGAATCAGGGCGGCACCACCACTTTTAATGGCACTTTTGGCAGGACAGCCCATGTTGATATCAATACCATGAAAGCCAAGCGTGCTGCAGTGTAGGGCAAGCTGCTCCATATCACCAGGTTCTCCGCCCCAGATTTGGGCGACAATCGGTTGTTCATCGGCTGTTTTTACCAGTCGGCCGCCAATCGCTTTTTGCCCAGCATACACCCAGCCTGTGGCGTTGGTAAACTCGCTAAACCACACATCTGGCGCCCCCGCCTGAGCAACCACGTGGCGAAAAATCACATCAGTCACTGCTTCCATAGGGGCAAGTACAAAAAACGGCTGCGGCAAGTTATGCCAGAAAGATTGATTGGTTGACATATCTAAAAATTATACCATAAAACATACATAAGAAAAATGCCAAATGGTAGATTGTACCATTTGGCTGTGCCCTTAGAACAGGTATCGTTGGCGACGCTGCGTTTCGTAATCAATATTCTTGACGGATTGCATGCCGGTTTGATAGGCTCTGTCTACAAGCTGCTGCTCGTGCGTAGAGCGTTCTTGGGGGCGTTTGCGTGCTGCATCTTCGTACTCTTTGCGAGTTGCCATAGCAACTCCTTTCGGGTCGTGGATGGAAATGTACACTGGTGGCACATCGTCGGGATGGCAGGGTTCGAACCTACGGCCTCCTATTGCTAGGTGCTCTACCACTGAGCTACACCCCGTAGTTCATTAGCGGTAATGAACCTCACGTACGTAGAACATGCAACGACGCTATGGTTATATTACGGCAATAATGGGATGTTGTCAAGTGATATTAAATAGCACCATTTCGTAGATCTGCTTCGAATGCCAGTATACCCTTGTAGTTTTGTTCGTACTGGCTTGTATCTGGGAAGTTAAGAGTTTGAATATGTTGCCAAATAGCAGTTAGTAGTGCAATAAAGTCATCCATTTCTTCATTTGAAACAGTGTCGAGTGCAAGCGAAATTATCTCACCAGCTTTGTCTGGTTCAATAAACTGCAGTATGCCGCCAGTGAACTTGTAGGCTCGCCAATCTCGTGAGTGTTCGATAAGTAATTTGTAAAAGAGTAGCTGCTGGCGGTATTTATGGGCTTTGATCTTTTGATAATCCGCACCCTTGTCCCAGTTGTACAGTGGTGAGCCGGTTTTGTAATCCGTAACGTGAATAGTCTTTTCGATGTCATCAATCGCAGCAACATCAAGCTTGCCAGTAAGGCGAACATCGTTAATGATTACATTTTGATGCGAGAAGTTAAGTTCGGCATGCTGTTGTGGTGTAAAGGTTGTTGCTTTTTGTCGCAAAAATATTTCTAACGACTCTTTACCTTTTTGTGTAAAATGCGACAACTCTTCTTCTGCAAGATAATCTCGAGCTAGTGCACTGGTAAACTGATTGACAATTTGTTCGGTGGCGGGCAGTGTGCCCTTTGCTCGCAGCTGGTCGTGGGCATACTGTAGAGCAGTGTGAATTGCACTGCCGTAGCTTGCATGCGGGGTGCGGGCTGAGGGGAAATGAAGTAGGTTATTAAGCAGGAATGACTGTGGCCCGCCATGCGTGATATCAATAAACGCATTAATGTGTGTAGCACTTAGTTTATAGTGAACCAGTATACCGGCGAGCTGATCCTGCATGCTGGCTGCAGGTAGTGTAACGATCGGGGTGTACCATTCGGTTTTGGTGAGTGATTCCTCGGTGACAGAAAGTGTATCAATAGATGGTTCGTTTGTGGTGATGGTTACATCTGCTGCTAAAAAGTTTGCCAGTAAGAGCTCTTTGCCGTTATCGTTTTGCAGTGCTCGGGTAATAAATAGTTGCTGTTTGGCACGGGTCATGCCTACAAAGAAGAGTCGCAGGCGTTCTTCGAGCGAGTTGGTGTTGCGACGCAGGCGAAGATTCTCTGGGTAGCTAATTGCTGCACCCGCCTTGCTAGCCTTACTGCCCCAGTTTGTGTCAGTCGCATCAAGCAGGTATACAGTGGCAAATTCAAGCCCCTTGCTGGCATGGGCACTCATTAGTCGGACGCTGGTATCTTGCTGCCCGACACTACGTTGGCTAGTGATACTTGTGCGAGTTGCATGGCAGGCGGCAATAAAATTAAGTACGTCCGCCAGCCGTGGCGTGTGTAGTTGCGGGCTGTGTTCACGCAGGGCGTTGCGGATAGCGATTAAGTTTTGCAAGTGCGCAACGTAGCTGTGATTGGTTGTGTCGAAAAAGTAGTGCTTTAGTGGCGAAGTGAACGCTGTAATTCCCTCGCCTTCACCAATCAAAATATCGAGCATTCGTTCCATCGTCAGATGATGGCTAGCGGCAGCACAGGCAAGTAACCATTCGGTAAGCTGGCTGGTTTCGGGGGTGGCGGTGAGTGTTTCTATCCACTGCTGATGATTGCGATAGGCTGCCAGGCTAATTTTCCATAGCACGCTTGGTGATACTTGCCAGGCAGGATGTGCTAGTAATTTTGGTAAACGAGCATTTACTTCATGCAGATTAGAATCCGCAAGCCCAACCACAATATGGGCAAGCTCAATCACTTGCAGTACCACTTCATCTTCTAATGCATTATCATATTGATCATAGCTGACGGGGATATTGCGAGCGGCTAAATGGGGCAATAATGCTACAAGATCTGCGTGCCGCCGTGCGAGCACTGCAATGTGGGATGGCGGAGTGCCGTTAGTAATGGCTGTGGCGATACTCTCGGCCACCCAGGCTCGCTCGTAGGATGCGGTTGGTAGTGTGACGAGAGTGGCATGTGCTTGTTTACTAGGTGCATGCGGGGTGAGTGTTTTGTCGAGTTCGGTAATGTGTCGTTCGAGCCGTTCCTCACCCTGGGTAATTACCTGCCGAGCGTTTTCAAGAATACACGCTGCACTACGGTAGTTATCGGTTAATGTAATCAGCGTAGCGGCCGGATAATGTTCACGAAAGGCCAAGATATTACCCACATCGGCACCTTGAAATCCGTAAATCGCTTGGTCGTCATCCCCTACTACGAGCAGATTCGGCTTGCCCTCGTTGGCGGGGTTATCGGTTAGGGCGTGCAGGATACGCATTTGGGCAAGATTGGTATCCTGAAATTCATCAACCATAATATATTGATACGTTTCTTGTAGTTCGTAGCGTAGTTCGGGGATGGTTTCGATGGCATGTACGACATTGGCAATCATATCATCAAAATCAAACAAGGCGGCAGCTTGCATGGCTTCGAGGTAGCGACGGTAGATATCTACTAAGGCTCGTAATTTTGGCTGCTGTAGCGACGCTTTTAGCACCAGTTCGCCAGCGGCATTTTTAGTGAGCCATTGCTTCTTCCAGTCTGTGAGTGGCGGCGTAGTTTTTGGATGTTCGCTGGCAGCTTGAAGGGCTCGTTGCAGACTGCGACGCAACACATCGCTGAGGCGTGGTAACGTGGCAACTGGCTGCGGCTCATCAATCGCAGCGAGTGAAGCAGCGGCTTCGGTGAGATTGGTGAATGTGGCTTTGCTGATGCGACCATCAAACACTCGGGCAAGAATTGGCTCGGCGATTGTGCACATTTGGTCATTGGCATCGAGTATGGCAGTAAGTTCATCGGCAGTTAAGCCGGAACGCTTAATGTCAGAAATGGCAGCAATAATTGCATTGATGTTTGTAAACTCACCGTTCATCATAGTTTTGAGTGGGTTACTTGGAGGTAGTGAGTGCAGAATGGTTGTGAGAATGGTATGACGAGTAATTTCATCGGCAGGCTGAAATTCAGCGCCTTGGTAAAAATATTCACGATGTCGTGACATAATATCGCTGCCGAACGCATGAAAGGTGTAAATGCTGACATTGTAGGCATCACGCCCAATAATATCCACCAGGCGTTTTTGCATCGCAACCGAGCCGCTATCGGTAAAAGTAAGGCATAGAATATTTTCGGGCAGAACATCAGTCTTGCGTAAGATATTAGCCGCTCGCATGCTGAGCAGTTCGGTTTTGCCGGTGCCAGGGCCGGCTACGACCATCACAGGCCCTTCAATAGTATCAACGGCTCGTTGCTGATTGGGGTTGAGTTTTTTATAGCGGACATCAAAGCTCATATATGTAAGTATAGCATCAAACAAACGGTCTTGCCCTGCAATAAGGTTGCCCGTTAGGCTATTATCAGCTTACTTTGCGTCAAGTACGACAAGATGTTCGATGTGCGGCGTGCGAGGGAAGAAATTGTAACCACGGTGAGCCCTGATACCATATCCACTCGCCAATCGCATAACGTCACGAGCTTGCGTGACAGGATTACAGCTTAGGTATACGATACGAGAAGGCTTGACCTTAAGTAGCGCGGCAATGACATCTTCGTGCAGGCCGGCTCGGGGCGGATCTACAATAATAGTGGCATTGCCGGTGATATAATCAAGTGCTTTTTCGCTAGGAGTGAGTAGTGCGGTTGCGTTGCGGTTAAGGGCGGCAATATTGCGACGCATTTCACGCACGGCGTGTTCGTTTACTTCAATAAGCGTGACATCATCGCCACCAATAGTAAGCCCGATTGAGCCAACTCCCGCATACAGATCGATGACAGGCTTGCTGGCACCCTCCCCTTCCTTAATCCAGTGTTGCATGTCGTGGAGGGCTGTTTCGTAAACCGGTAGATTGATTTGGAAGAAGCCTTCAGTGGCGTAGGTAAATGGTACGCCCAGGATGGTGTCGGAGAGGGCTTCTAACCCCCACTGCTGCAAGCGATGGGTAATCACACTGGCAGGGCTTTTTGGGTTTGAGTAAATCAGCTCAAAGCCATCTACTGTAGTTGCTGCAAGCTCATCGGCAGATAGTGTCGCAAAATCTTCATCTTTTACGTACAATTGTGCGACAACCTGCCCCGCTTGATTGCAGCGAATTAAGAGAGTTTTTAATGAACGGGCTTCGCATTGGCGGTTTCGCAGCATATCTCGCACCTTTAGGGCGGCGGCGGAAATTTCTGGGCGAGCAAGGCTGGTGTGTTCAATAGGGATTTTACCCTTGGTGCCTCGTCGAAAGAACGCAAGCTCAAGCTGCTCGGTAGTGGTGTCCCAATACCAGCTGTATTCAATTTTGTTGCGATATTCGTACATGTGTCCATCGCTATATACCTCTATAGGATGCGGCAGTACGATGTCGTGGAGTTCAAACGCTTCTTCGATGAGTGCGGCTTTGTAGTGCGATTCACGGGCTGGATTAATGATCTGCCACGGGCTGGTGCTGAGGTAGCTATCTTGATCACGTGGAGTGACTCGTTCGGGGCTGGTGGTAGTAATATCGGTGGCAACCGCTTCTATATAGTGTGACTTCTTTTTGGTTTGCTGGATGGTGGCCGTCTCGCCAGGTAACACCCCCCAGGCGAAGACCTTTTTGCCATCAGGGAGCTCGCCAAGTGACTGCCCGCCGCCAACAATCTGCGTAAAGGTAATATTTTCAAACATGCGTGGTTTTCTCATCTGTTATAGTATAGCATTAAACGTGATTTTTTCGCACTGCCACCTGACAATAAATACATACATAATCATAATATTGACAAAAAATATAAAAAATGATAATATGAATATTATAAGTAAAGGATAATATAACGAAACATCCTATACGGTGGAGAGGACTAGTATGAAAGAGGTGTTAACAGCTACTCGGCACGAAGACCATGCACCAGGCACGACTGGTAGGTTTGTCGAGCTGCTTAATGAACGATTTATTGCTCATGGCTACGAGCCAATCGTGTACGAGCCAGTACAAGAAGTCGCAAAAAATAATATTGAACAAGAGGCAGCACAGGAAGAAATTGCGACAAATAAAGAACGTAAGCTTGGAAAGGGTGCCCTGCAGGCAGCGGGCTTGCGAGATAAAGTAACCTCGTTCTTTAAGCGTTTTAGCGTTAATAAGGACATGCTACGCCGTCGTGCGTGGGGTACAGCAGCAGCTGCTTTAGGTGCGGTTGCGGTCGGTGCGATTGTTGCCCGTAATAATCCTGAAATGGCTGGTATGATTGCAGAACGAGTGGCTGATTTTGGTACACAAATCAACCAAAACGGCTCTGACATTTTGGCAGCCGGTACCGCTCCTGATATGCCGACCACCCCTGTTTATACATTTGATGCCGAATCGCTCAATAATACCGTTGTATCTCGACCAGTAACGGATATCTACATTGGCGGCATGGGTGATGGTGAGGGGAACTTCTTCCATCAGGCAATGGCTTCGCAGGGCGAGCAGGCTGATAAAACAGTGCCAGTACACTACCCTGCCGAGATTGCCCCTATTTCGGGTGATGCAACGTTTGATGAGTCGATTGCGGCTGGTGTCGATGCGGCATATAACGCAATCCAAACCGAACTACAGCAAGGTAATGCAGTTGATTTGAAGGGTTATTCTCAGGGCACGGTGGTGATGCACGGTGCATTGGAGCGTATCGCCGAAGAAAACGGCGGCACGCTTCCGGATAGTATTTCGGCTACCTTCTTTGCATCGCCAAATACGCCAAATACCGGCTTGTATGAATCTGACTTGTTTGAGTTGGCTGAACCGGTCTTGCAGCCACTTGGAGTGACGGCAGATAAAAGCCCGTTACCGCCAGGCTCTGAGACGGCAGCTATGACGACTGACGTGGTAGCAAACAGTGCTAATCGCCCACTTACGACACAGATCAGCCAGGCAATTGGCTATGCGTTTGGTGATGGTCACCGTATGCCGACAGCTGAAGATATTGCCGACCCGACTCGCACTACTACCCATGTGGTTGATGGGGTGACGATTCATTCGGTTAAGCCAGAAGGTATTCAGACGGCTGCGTTGCGAGCTGCACAGCAACATGGCTTTTATGTGAGCGAAGCTGCAGACCGACTTGGCCAGGCAGTTGCACCACAGGGTGAAGTTGGCGGCCCAGATCCAGGGATTGATCCAAATGAAGTAATTCGTGCCGGGGCAGCCTTCTTGGATGATACCGCTCGCATCCATGGCTTGGCCGATCCGCACCTTGAAGAGGCAGCCCAGGGTATTAATTTGAACGTGCCGCCAGTTGCCCCAGTATTGCCTGAGGTTGAGTTGCCGCCAGTTGAGATTCCTGCGGTCGAACCGGCTCCGGTAGTCGCACCAGAAGTGCCAGCTGCACCGCCAGAACTGCAGACAGCTATCAATGATGTGACCGCAGCGGTGAATGATTTTATCGAAACTGCTCCGCCGCCACCGGTTATTGAAGCACCGGTGATCGAGCCGCCAGTTATTCCAGAATTTGTACCACCGGCTGTGCCAGAATTTGTGCCAGAGCCTGCACCGCTCCCAGTTATTGAGCCGCCAGTTGTGCCGGAATTTGTCCCGCCAGTTATTCCAGAAATTCCGCCAGCACCAGTGTTTGAACCGCCAGTCATTCCAGAATTCGTCCCACCGCAGTTGCCGCCGCCACCGGTTATTGAAGCACCGGTGATCGAGCCGCCAGTTATTCCAGAATTTGTACCACCGGCTGTGCCAGAATTTGTGCCACCACCAGAAGTACAGCAGATTGCCGATCAAGTGAATGGCTTCTTGAACGGATTGCAGCCGCCGCAGTAGTAGCTTGCTCCGTCGTGCCGCCGCCCATCGTAAAGGGTGGCGGTTTTGTTTTGACTGCCAGGCTGGTATAATGGTGCTAATGTCTATTCAAAAAACGGTCGTTGACTTTGATGAATGGTTGCAGCCCTTTGCTGATGATATTGCCGCTCGCACTGAACATATCGCTGATATTCGTCGCCATATTTTAGGTGATAAAACGCCGCACGAGTTCGCCCTTGGTTGGCATCATTTTGGGTTGCATGCAACTCGCCAGGGCTGGGTGTTGCGAGAGTGGGCACCAAATGCCACGGCCATTTATTTAGTGTGCGAGGCGACCAATTGGCAGGATGATGCTCGCTGTGAATTTTTCCCTACGCAACATGGCGAATGGGAATTGCAGATTCCGCACGATATACTACAGCATGGTGATACCTATAAGCTGCACATCTATTGGAATCAAGGTCGGTCGGATGGTTATCGAATTCCTGCCTATGCAACTTATGTAGTGCAAGACCCATCTACACACGCCTTTAATGCAGCTGTGTGGCAGCCTGCTACGCCCTATAAATGGCGACATAAAACCCCTCCCCTGCCGACTACCCCGCTTATTTACGAAGCGCATGTAGGCATGGCCTCGACTGAAGAAAAAGTTGCCAGTTATGCCGAATTTACCCGCACCGTGTTGCCGCGTATTAAAAAATTGGGCTACAATACGGTGCAGTTGATGGCGATTGCCGAGCATCCGTATTATGGGAGCTTTGGATATCATGTGGCGAACTTTTTTGCACCAAGTTCACGTTTTGGCACACCAGACGAACTAAAGGAGCTGATTGACACTGCTCATGGCATGGGCTTGCGGGTAATTATGGATATTGTGCACGCTCATTCGGTACGGAACGAAGAAGAGGGCTTGGGTAATTTTGCAGGTGACACGGCACAGTATTTTTATGCAGGCAAACGGGGGTATCATCGGCAGTGGGATTCTCGGGTGTTTGATTATGGCAAGCCCGAGGTAGTGCACTTTTTACTGAGCAATGTGCGGTATTGGATTGATGAGTTTCGGTTTGATGGCTACCGGTTTGATGGTGTAACTAGCATGCTCTATAGCCACCACGGCCTAGGCAAAGCGTTTACTAGCTATGATGATTATTTTAGCAACGCCACGCAGCTTGATGCTCTGGCTTATTTACAGATGGCAAACGATGTTGCTCACGCTAGTGCTAAGGCGGTTACGACTATTGCAGAAGACACTAGCGGCATGCCAGGCTTGGGTTTGGCGAGTAAGCATGGTGGAATTGGCTTTGATTATCGCTTAAGTATGGGCGTGCCGGATCTGTGGATTAAAACTCTAAAAGAGCGGCAAGACGAAGATTGGGATTTGGCACATTTATTTTATGAACTAACCGCCCGCCGCCCAGAAGAACGAGTGATTAGTTACGCCGAAAGTCATGATCAAGCTTTGGTGGGTGATAAAACTATCATGTTCCGCTTGGCAGACAAGGCGATGTATTGGCATATGGATAAAGCTAGCCAAAGCTCGGTGGTTGAACGAGCGGTGGCGCTTCATAAGCTGATTCGTTTATTGACTGCAAGCACGCATGGCGGCGGCTATTTGAACTTTATGGGGAATGAATTTGGCCATCCTGAATGGATTGATTTTCCGCGTGAGGGTAATAAGTGGTCGTTTGCACACGCTCGCCGCCGTTGGGATTTGGCAGATAATGGCTTTTTGCAATACGAATGGCTGCAGGAATTTGACCGTGCGATGATTGCAGTGGTCGCAAAGGCTGGCAATACACCGTGTGAATATGTATATATTCAACAGCACGATGGCGTGGTGAGTTTTATGCGAGGTGACTATGTGTATATCTACAACTTCTCCCCCGCTACATCACATACTTCATACGCAGTACCAGCACGTGATGGTGTGTATGAACTGGTACTTTCAAGCGATGATGCACCGTTTGGCGGGCAAGGTAGGGTTGTTGCGGACGAGCCATATGTCACTCAGGATGGCATACTGAGAGTGTATGCACCGGCACGCACAGCACTAGTGCTACAGCGAGCGTCATAGACTAGATAATAATCACCACCCAGCGAATTTTGCCGGGTGGTGATTTGCATGGTGATGTAGAAGTTATTGGGCGAAAAGTTGAAGATACTTTGCCATCATGCGAGGCCCAGAAATAACCGGCAGGTAGGCTCCAAGTGATCGTACAAGTTCTCGCTTGTAGGCGGCATCATCACGCAAGATAGTAGCTGCGTGTTCCATGTTGTAGTAGAGTGATTCAGCCTCGCTCTCACCCGACACTTCTAGGCAGGCAATTGGCTGCACATCGGCCACGCCACCATCTGGAGTTGAAATCAGTAGCTTAAGGTTGGCAATGTCTTTCATCCAAGATGTGCCACAGGCTTCTTCACCTACAACTGGCACGTTCAAGGCACAATCGGCACCAAATGCCAAAGCCTGTCCAATCTCTTCATCGTAATCTTGCAGATAATGTACCCGCTCGCGCAAAACAGGGTGGCGATGTGTAAGGGTGAGCATGCGTTGCAGCTCGTGCTTCATTGGTTCGTCGTTAGGGTGTGGTTTGCCAGTTAAGATGAGGTGTGCGTTGTGACCTTGTAGGATTTCGGCCAGTCGAGCAGTGTTGCTAAAGAGTAAATCCGGACGCTTATAGCTTGCGAAGCGACGCTTAAAATCAAAGATAATGGCATCGTGCGGAATCACAGTGGTGCAATTATATTGATTTTTGCGGCGACGCAATACTTGGTTGAGATGGTCTCGGCCGGCTTTTCGCAGGTGGCGAATAGTGTTCATATCAAGCGTGGCTAGTCGTGCTTTGTAATCGTTGGCCGGCAAGTCTGCGTCGTTCAAAATACCCGTTTCATGGTAAAATTTTTCAATTTTTGGTAAAATCCACTTACGTGAGATGCCATTGGTAACCGCCTCAAACTCTACTTTATCACCTTTGTGATCGTAAAAATTAGCAACCTTGGCATGTAGCTTACTCACGCCACTTTTTTTGCCAGCAAGCTCAATCGCAAGCAGGCTGAGCTTGAGCTTGTTTTCGGTGTTAAAGAAGCCGTTAATCCACTCTTTTAGTTCGCCATGTAGGATGTTTGGATAGGCAAAATGCTCGAACTGGGCACGAGTAAACTCACCTTCAACCGCTGGCACGAGTGTGTGGTTGGTATAAAGCAATTGGCTGCGAAGTGCGGCAAGAGCTGCGGCAAATGGTTGCCCGGTACGCAGTAAGTCGTCGAGTCGTGCAATGGCAGCAAAGACGGTCGGTGCTTCGTTTAGTTGCATATAAAGGGCTTCTATCCCCTCCATCTTCAGTGCTTTGTAGCCACCAAAACCAAGGGCTACTTCTTGGTATAAGCGGTGGTCGCTACTGTTGCTACCCGGGTAGAGCTCGCCAAAGTTTTCCTCAGTGATGGCAATGATGCGGGTTGAACCCAAAGTGCGATCATACACATCAAGCGGCACAACCGAATGAATTGCTGTGCTGACACTTGTGTTGCAATATTTGCGGTATTCTGCTCCGGGTGTGACACGAATGGTTTCTTCGTGCTGCCAAAAATTATCAAGCCGTTGGTGGGTTTCTTGGGTGTAAAATGGGGTTACTACTACAAGTGGTATACCAAGTTGCTGAGCGGTGCGGCGAGTGTCGGCTGCCAGTACCCCAAGTCCGCCGCCGCCTTTAATTTCGTTTTCTTCTTTGTCGTACAGCTCCATCGTCCAGTATAGCAATGGTCGGGCTGGGCTTAGCATCGCCGCAACATGTGCAATATCCTTGACTTCTCCGTCGTGAAATATATTTGCATCTTTGGCACGTGCCACAAAGGTCTGTAGATTCATCCGGATCCCTCTTTTTATAGTGCTGAAAATCTTTATGTTTATTATAGAGGTTGATAGCAAAAAAAGCAACGAGCTAGATAATCACTTCGCCAACTTTCTTCACGGTAGGCGTGGTGTCTTGTACGCAGAATGTACTGAGCGATACGTTTGGTATAGCGGTGGTGTAAATTTTAGTGTGAGACCAGTTGCTGATGTGCCCAGCAAGACACTTTATAGCCATGCCGTGGCTAAATACTAATATGGTGGTATGATGCTGTTGATGGGCGGTGCGGGCGGCCTGCATAAGCCATGTAAACATACGTTCCCCTACCTCCTGCATGGATTCGCCATCTGGTGCGGCAAAGCACTTGCCTTGAGTGGCGACTTTTATTAGCGTAGCGGGGGTGTAAAAACGGGCACGTAACTTACCTTCCCATCTACCTTGATATAGCTCTTGTAGTTCTGGTGTAATGGTGGGCTTGATGTGGTATTGTGCTATATCTAGAACAGTGGCGGCAGTTTGCTGGGTGCGAACTGCGGGCGAGCTATATACCACATCTGGTGTAACGTGGAGTTTTTGCAGTGCAAGGCCGCAGGCTTCTGCTTGTTGGTAGCCTAGCGGCGTGAGGGGTGTGTAGTTGCTTCGGCCACCTATAATATGCGGAGTGGTGTTCATTTTTGATTCGGCGTGGCGGATGAAATAGAAGGTAATCATTACCTATCAGTATATCACGAAGCGGTTATGGATAAGAGAGTTGGCAACTTGCCTATCTTTTGGTATAATAGCTAGGTATTGGTTGATGGGATGTCGCCAAGTGGTAAGGCACCAGGTTTTGGTCCTGGCATTCGGGGGTTCGAATCCCTCCATCCCAGCCAAGCTGCATAACAGAGTGAGCGACAAGGTTCCGTGACCTTTAGCTACCACGAATAATTACCTCTGTTGTAAAGCTTGGTCAAATAGGAATTATCGTCCAGTCCGGAGTGGCTGGACGGTTTGTTTTATGGCTCGACTCTGTGGTGATTCGTAATATAATAATCGTATGAGTAAACTCCATCTCCACATAGCAAACGCCAACCAAAACTTTACATCCAGAGAGGTATCCGCATTTAAGAGTGCCACTAAAAAGGCCGAGGCCTTCATTTCCGCTATGTTCCGGCAGTTTGATTATGAAGTTGATATCATTATCACCACGCCATCATTTACATTGCCCACTATTGCAGAGGACGGCATAGCCGGCAAGACGCTACACTCGCACCTCATCGTGCTATCAATCGATAAGCAACAGCATGAAATTACTGAAGATTTTGTATTTGAAACTATATGCCACGAAATGTCGCATTCACTGCGCTGGGAGAAACTGCCTGAATATGCCGAAACTATGTTTGACGGGATGGTCCTGGAAGGCTTGGCTGTTGCACCAGAAGAAGAAGCGGTGGCTAAAACCGGAAGGCGAGATAAGCAGTTTTTCTTAAAAGAAATGCAGAAACCCCTCAAGCTGAAATCGATAAGATGATTGCCGTGCTAAAAGATAGGTTTGAAGATAAGTCCTATGATTATAACAAAATATTCTTCACTGGCGATGATGTTTTGCCGCGCTGGGCTGGGTATAGGCTTGGATACTTATTTTGTGAAACGATATTTACGTCAGAATGGCCAAAGTATTGCACCGGCAACACTGGTTAGTTATAAAGATTTTATTCTATAACATTGAAAGGTTCTGTCGTAATATATGTAACTCCAGCGACATCTCTCATGTGTATAGTGCCGAGAAGTGTCCCTACTCCCCTTTATAATACTTACCGTCCGGGCAGATTGGGTCTTTGTGTTTCATGCATTTGCGCTGGTTGGTAATGGCGTTGCGGAGATTTTGGGTATATTTGTGTGAGAAGTCGGCAAAATCAAGAAATGCTGCAGTCAGCACCCCAAGTGCAACGATAGTTACAGTATGCAGAATAAGCGATACAGCAATAAACAGATTGAGCTTTTTTATTTTTTTCATGATACAATCCCTTGCTATAGTGTAACGGGTGGCATGCACCAGTACTTTGAATATCTGCCGTTTTAATCTATGTTGATATGTAGTGTCAATAGATACCATGTCCATGCTATAGGCCACCCCTCAATAAGAACCTCGCAGTGTTGTGCGGTACGGTCGCCACTAAACAGACTCACGCCAGGCATTGAGCCATTTTACATAAACTTCTTTGTAGTCGAGTGTCTCTTCTTTAAAAAATATTTTTATTCGCTTCGTGTGTGGGTGTTGCGATAGCTCGTTTAGGGCTGCGGCAGTAAGCTCTACACCTCTCGCATTAGTACCTGGTTTTGGCAATCTCATGTAAGCGTCTTTGCCTATACGGTTCATTATCTCGGTTTGGGCTTGTTTTGGAAATAGATATAGGTACCCGCTATCACCCCATTGTATTTGTGCTAATAGCATGTCACACGAGGGTGTGTAGTTATTCTTAAACCTTACTGCAGTGTCTGCATCAACAGACCAGACTAGCTTTATGCCGCCACCCCACCTTCCCTTGGTAGTAGTCACAGTCTTTATTGATAGTGGTACATTGTGAACGAATACGTCGACTTCTGGTTCGGTGATTGGCAGATCTGCGTTTACAGCATCGACTCCAAAAGTGTGCATTAAGAGTGCAATTAAGATTTTTTCTCTGATTGAGCCAACCTCCATGCCAACTTTGCCATTGCGTTGACTTTCCATGCTTGCGAGTTGAAATAGGTGTGGCAGTTTTTTCTCGATCTTATCGGCAATAAGAGGATTGTCAAACAGTTCATTTAGTAAATTGGACATAACAAACACTATCGTAGCAGAAATCTTATCACATAGCTAGGCTGCTTTGTTGAGCATATCCTCAAGCATCTTCGCCAAGTGCCAAGCAAACACTGGTGCCACGGCATTGCCCACTTGTCTGTATGCATCAGTTGTTGATGATACAAAGACGAAGTCATCGGGGAATGATTGAATTCGTGCAGCTTCACGGGCAGACAGTCTGCGAGGCAGTTTGTAGTGGAACTCGATATTGCCATGATGCTCGGCTCTCATAGTGGGTCCGGGTTTGTCTGCCTTGGTTGTGCTATTTCCTTGAGTGCCAGGAAATAGCTTAGCTTTTGAATATCCAGAATTGGGCAAGCAGCTGTGTACCTTCTCATTTTCAAGATCTCCAATGGCCTCCTTTAATGTCACCCAGGGCAATAGGTCTGTGGCTCCAGGGTTGGATGAGTGTGTTTCCTTTGGCCATTCTATGCAAGGATTTTTTTCGTAAATATCCTTGCGAACACCGATAATAATAACACGCTCACGGGTTTGAGGAACGCCAAAATCTGCAGCGTTATGCAGCTTATATTCCACATAATAGCCAAGATCTGCAAAATCTTCAACCATGGTTTTGATCCCCAGTCCACCCTCCCAGGATAGTAAGCCTTTGACATTTTCTGCAAGAAAGATCTTAGGTTTAATTTTGTCGACTACTTTTGCCATGCTCAGGTATAATTGACCTCTTTCAACGGTAGTGCCCTTTCTTTTGCCTGCAAGGCTAAAGTCCTGGCAAGGAAATCCTCCGATAACAATATCTGCATTGGGTAGGTTGACAGGTTCCTGAAAGAGCGGCGGGTTCTCATCTTCGCTAGGGGTTGGATTGAGTAGCTTGGTGATGTCGCCGCAGACAACTTCTGTGTGTGGAAAGTTTAATGCTTGAGTTTTGGTCGCCTTGACGTTGATGTCATTTGCCCAAATTACTTCAAAAGGATTTTTATGATAGTCTGAACCCAGGAAAGAGAAGCCTCCCTCGATTCCTAAATCTAATCCGCCGCAGCCAGAGAATAGAGATACTACTTTATATGTCTTGTTTTGTTTACTGCTCATGGAATCCTTATCTCGTTAGTGTGCTTATGTTAATTATACAGTATTTCCGCGGAAAATTTCGCGTAAATATAATTTTATAGCCCCAAAGTGATATATTTTTAAAGTAGATAATAGTCAAATAAAAACCCCGCAGTGTTGTGCGGGGTGGGGCTTATCGGTGAGAGATAAGCAATGGGTTGGTAATGCGTTGGCCGCTTGCGTTAAGGACGCACACGGTTGGCTCGATGCCGCCGTTGTCTATTAGGACAAAATGATATGGCGGGCTTGAGCGTTCCGCAAGCATAAACAGTATAGCCACACACAGTATCGCATCAATCGATACGTGATTGCTTGCATCAGCTATCAGTAGACACGAAAGCAACAGAACTGCAATATTCATAAAGATTTTTTGCAGTGCATGTCGTTGCTTGGTGGAGTGCACCACGGTGTCATGCTGGTATTCTTGCAGGTGTGCGAGTAGTTCGTGCCCATGACGGTATACGTTAAGGACACTTGCAACCGCAAAGATACAGCCGCTTACCACAATAAGGTTCATGACAATCGCCTTTCTGCTGGGTGGAGTTTGCGTATGTGCAAACAACTGTCAATAATTATATTATACCATATTATTAACATAAATACCACCCTATCTTGGCATGTTGATGGGTGGGCATTGTGATTATGGCAATGTGTGGTAGTATATAGCTATGCAAAGTCAGATGCCTACACCAACAAAACCAACAAAAAAGTTCACCTTCTATAAAATTTGGCTATGGTTTAGCGTGATTGCATACGCAATAACGGTTCTTGCCCATGTAGCCTACCTCATCTCGGCACCGCCAAACTGCTCTGCTTGTGGCCTTGCGTATCTGGGCGTGGTGCCTTTTTTGCTGCTATCTGTACTTCTTATTTTTATTAATGTCTTTCTTGTGCCCGCACAACTCATACACTATAAGGGTAGTATGATGCCAGCACTAAAACGGTTGTCGTGGTTTGTGTTTTTAATTATACCCGTGCTAGGGGTTGTGATTATGATGCTAGCTTCAGCCCTTCTGGGCGAGTGGTAGACCTGGCGGGCTACTCTCATCTCCCCTACTTAAGAAATGCCGCCCAGTGTGCGTCGCCCAGCGAAAGAGTTGAGATGCTATCAATTTTTGAACCGTGGCGTGGGTTGTCGATATTGTTTGATAATGCAGCTTGCCCATCAATATTTTTAATACTGATGCGTCGCAGGCCGTTATAGCTTTGAGTTTGATCGTCGGAATCGGTGACATAAAGGGCGGTAAGTTTGCCATTTGGGTCAAATTCAGCACCCCAGGCAGTAATAACATGGGAATAGCCGCCACCTTTTGCATAGATAACGCCGACGCTTTTACCGTTTTGTAGAGCAAGTTTTAGTTGGTTTGCAAAATAATCAAACTGGCGAGTAGTGAGACGGTCGGTCAGCAGCTTGCGGCCAAATACCTCATGGAAGAAGCCGCCACGAGTATCTTTTGTAAACTCCGGAGGCCAATGTGCTTGATTAGCGCCGCCATTTGGTTTTGGGGTGTAGCCGTTCACGAATAGGTCGATTAGCGGATCTACCTGGTAGCCTTCACGATTATTGCCAAAATAGGCTTTGAACATCGTAAAGAACGCGCTGTCTTGCTGGTTTTTAAACGAATCCCGATAGGTTCGTACATCTTTTAGCCCGCCCACAAGGCTGTTTGAAAGGTTGGCACCATAGTTGGTTTTTGTAAGATATTGCGTAATGTGGTGCGTATTTTGTGCCATCCACCAGTGAAGTTGATTGGCCGCTACAGCAGCAAAGCAGAGGTTGATATCGGCAATGGTGCTGTGTGGTGATTTGTCCGCATCATACCAGCCCATAGTGCTAGTTTGGGTGTTGAATGGCAAGTAGTCATCAACATAGCGTTGTCCGGCAGCAACTTCTTCTTTATGGATAAGCTCGCCAGTCTTGCCCAGGGTTGGTGCGGTAATGCCTTTTGTCCATAGTGCAACACGGTGCTGATCGGAGTGGTTGATGAAATATGCTGTATTGTTGTTGTGGGTGGTTTTAAGTGATTCGGCCAGCTTTTTGGCTTTTTCTTCATCGGTTGCAGGGGTGGTTAGTGGCTGCGGCGTTGGTGTAGCTGATGAGTTGCGTGAGTGAGAATCTGCTGCACTAGTACGGGTTAGCGAATGTCCTGCTCGAGGCTGCTGTGCGTGCTGCGAGTTATTTGCCAAGGTTCGCTCTTGGTGTGGTGGTGTGCTAGCCGGTGTGGTGTCTGCCGGGTTGGCTGTGTTTACCTCGCTAGCAGGTTCGGTATCATCAGTATTTGGATGGGATGCAAGCGGCATATCGCTAGGCGTAGTATCACCTTGCTGACTTGTTTGCTCGGTATCGGTAGCGTCCTTCGTAGCCACCTTGGTAGCGGAAGGGGTGCGGTAATATGCAAAGACTGCTGCCCCTGTAGCAATTAAACATAATAATAGTACAATCACGCTTGTTTTTTCTTCATTTCCCTATCCCTACTATTGTGTAATCCTTATGATTATATCGCATCTACGTATTACGTACAGGGTAGGAAGCGTGTATACTGGATGTATGACATCGAAAGAATTTTTTGGCATTGTATCTCGTAATTTTTTTACCCCAATTGTGTTTGCTGTGTATGGCTTGGCGTTAATTCTGCTGCTGCTGGGTGAAACTCGTGATGCGTATTTTGTATCATTTGTGATTACGGTTAATTTTACGATTGGCGTATTGCAAGAGGTGCGAGCTCGGTTGGCATTACGTAAACTTGAGCTATTAAGTGCTCCACGGGCTCATCGTATCTTGCCAGATGGCCGCACTGAGGATATTTTGTACACCGAACTTGTAGTAAAGGATGAAATTTTACTATCGAGCGGTGATGAAATTCCGGCTGATGCAACGCTGCTTTCGAGTAAAGGGCTAGAGGTGGACGAAAGTATCCTAACGGGCGAATCGGCGGCGGTAGAAAAATCAGCTGGCGATACAGTGCTGGCGGCTAGCACCGTGACGGCGGGGAGTGCCCGGGCTCGTGTGGTGGCAGTTGGCGAGGCAACCAAGGCTGGGCAAATGACCAGCAAGCTAAAAGAATATATCCCCGAAACTACCCCGCTCCAAAAACGTATCAACTTTGCGATTAGCGCCCTCACCTACGGGGCGATTGGCTTATCGCTGCTTGTGGTGATTGTTTATGCGGCTATGGGTGAGAGTTTAGTGCGCATTTTTAAGACGGTTACATCGGGCTCGGTGGTGATTATCCCCGAAGGTCTACTGCTTGCGAGCACGCTACTGCTCGCCTATGGTTCGCTCAAGCTTGCAGCTGCCCAGGTGTTGCCGCAAAAATTAACTGCGATTGAAGCCATGGCGCTACTTAATGTACTCTGTACGGATAAAACTGGCACCCTTACTGAACCAGAGGTTGTGTTTGATACGTTCATTGCGTTTAATGATAAGGATGATAGCGTTTACTATCGGGAATTGATTGGGATTGCTGCCCAGGAAACTAGCGGCGGCAATGCAACCGGCGATGCTATTATGGCGGCATTTAAGGCGCCGCAATCGTATACTGCTTCTGATATTCTGGCGTTTAGTAGTGAACGCAAAATGAGCGGAGTGCGGGCACAGTTTGGCTCGCATGCCCCGCAGGTATTGTTTATGGGTGCGCCGGAATTTGTTGGCAAGTTGGTGACACTCAGTGATGATCAAATGGCACAGATTGCTAGACTTACTGCCCAGGGCAAGCGTGTTTTGCTAGTGGCGACCGCACATGATAAAAATACTCCGCTCAAGGTGCTTGCTCAGCAGGCAAAAGGCATTCGCCCGCTTGGCGTAATTGTGTTGCGTAACGATTTGCGTGATGGTGTGGTGTCGACGGTGGATTTCTTGCAGAAGCGTGGTGTTAGTATCCGAGTGATTAGTGGTGATAATCCTAATACGGTGCAGTATATTGCCGAGCAAGCCGGTATTGTGAATGCCGATCGTGTAGTGACTGGTGCGGAGCTGGCCGAAATGAACGATGAAGAATGGTACAAAACTGTCTACCGTACAACGATTTTTGCCCGAGTGCTGCCCGAGCAAAAGGAGCGTTTAATCCAAACCTTTCAAGACCAGCACAAGTTTGTTGGGATGGTTGGTGATGGTGTGAACGATGCCTTGGCACTTAAGAAGGCGGATCTTGGCGTGGCGATGTATTCTGGTGCGGCGGCGAGCCGACGGGTGGCTGATATCGTGCTTATGAACAACTCCTTCAACGCATTGCCAGTTGGTATGCGGCTGGGTAATCGTATTATGCAGGCGATAGAAATCATCTCTACCCTCTTCTTCCATAAGATTATTTACGGTATTTTGCTACTACTTGCTACAATGGCAATCGGCATCGTGTATCCGTTCGAGCCACGACATATCACCTTTATGAATATTTTCCTGGTGACAATGCCAACTATTATGTGGACAATGTTCCCGCCAAAGCCGAAGTATCGAGTTAACCCGCAAGATTTTTGGAAGGATACGCTGTTAGCAGTGCTGCCAATTTCGCTGATTTCTGGGGCAACGGTGACGTTTAGTTATTGGTATATGTCTACCATTGGTAGTGCAGATCATAAAAGTGTCGCAACCACCACGGTAATTATCGCAACCTTCTTTGGGACGTATCTTGTATTTTTGATGCCTCGATTACTGCGGATTTCGTATGATATTTGGGCGAAGGTGGCTCGTACCTTGTATGTGATTGCGGCAATTATCGTCGCAACAGTGGCCTTCGGGTTCGGATTTACCCGTGATTTCTTTGACTTTACGCGTCCTGCGTTTGGTGATTTGTTGCCGGTTTCATTGGTAGTGTTGTTGGCTGCATTTTTGCAGTGGCATGTGGCAAATGTGGCGGGTCGCCGTATTGCTAAGCGTGAATCAGATATAGAAGTTGCGTAGGTGTTGCAGGCTGTTGCCCGAGGCTGGCTACTGCTAGACTTTCATTGTGCGGCGGCAGTATAGCTTGTGTAGTTCGCTGACGGCAATCGGAATAATAAATGCGAGCACGCCGGTGGTGAGCAGATCGGCTGTGTGCATTGGCACAATATGGAGGAAGGTTCCTAGCGGGGTGAATAATGCACCAAGATGCAGGACGGCGGCAATCGCCAGGCCAATGTAGAAGGTTGGGCTCCAGATTTGTAGTCTGCTAAAGGCAGAGCTGTAGTCGCTGCGGGCGGCAAATGCGGTAGCAAGCTGGGTGACAATCAACATATGGAAGGCAACGGCACGGGCGTAATCGGTGCCGTGTGTATCGTTGAAGTAAAGGAATCCGCCAATTGACAGCCCTGCCATTGCAACCGAAATGAGCAGCATGCGGATAATCATTGGGCGTAACAGAATCGGTGCGGCTGGCGATAGCGGCTTGTGCTGCAGTACGTCTTTTTCGTGAGGCTCAAGCCCTAGTGGAATTACCATACATGAATCAGTTACAAGGTTGACCCATAAAATCTGCACCGGTACCAGCGGAATCGGCAAACCAACCGCAAGCGAGGCGATCATAGTAATCATTTCGCCCGCATTGGTTGAAAGTAGATAAAACAGCATGCGACGCACGTTGCTAATGATAGTCCTCCCCTCTTTAAGGGCATCAATAATGGTTTTGAAATTGTCATCAAGCAAGATTATATCACCAGCATCTTTGGCAATGTGCGACCCACTCCCCATTGCAAGCCCCACGTGGGCACTACTGAGGGCTGGCACATCGTTCACGCCATCGCCTGTCATGGCGGTAATATGATGTTTTTTGAGGATGGTGAGCAAGCGGTATTTTTGTTCTGGGATAACACGGGCAAATACCTTAGCGTGCTGCAGAGTGGCATCAAGCTCTTCATCGGTGAGCGTATCCATGTTGCGGGCATCAAAGATTTCGGAACGCTGTGTCACCATACCGAGTTTTTTGCCAATGAAAAAGGCGGTTTCAAGATGGTCGCCAGTAATCATGCGAACGCTTACGCCGGCAGCCTGAGCAGTTTGAATGGCAGCTTTTGCTTCTGGACGAATTTGATCGACTACGGCAATGAAGCCATCAAATTGCAAGGCAAGTGAGGCAGGCATTTCGGTAAGGTCGTGGAATGGCTGGGAAATTGGTGCGTGGGCAATGGCAATCACCCGATAGCCTCGTTCAGTAAGGCTAGTCAATGCTTTCATGCAAGCTGCAGTTTGCGATTTGGTGAGTTTACTGCGTTGCAAAATATATTCGGGAGCACCTTTGACATGGAGTGAATAAACAGTGCCGTCATGCCAAAGTGTGCCGCTCATAGCAAGTTCTTGGTTGAAGGCGAAGCTTACCATTGGCGGATGAGTGCTTCGCTGGATGCCTTGTTCTCGGGCGTAGGTGTCGATGGCTTTATCGAGCGGGTCGCTGAGCGTTTGCTCGCCAAGCGAAATGGTTTTTTCGGCTAACTCGGCTAGGTCGTTGGTGGCTCCTTCTGGCTGCCAGGTGTCTTCTAGACGCAAACGATTGTACGTAAGTGTGCCGGTTTTATCAGTTGCGATTGTGGTGAGTGCCCCAATCGTTTCGATTGAACGCATGGTTTGCACTAAGGCTTTTTTGGCAGCCATCCGACGCATGCCCAGTACCAGTACGACCGATATTGCAATGGGCAAGCTTTCTGGCACGGCTGATACAGTAATTGCCAAGACGAAGCGAGTTGCCTCGATGATATCCATGCCACGCAGCAATGCAAGCCCAAAGGCTACGACAGAAATTGCTAGCACAACGGTAATAATTTGCCCCAAAAGCGTATCAATCTTTTTTTGAATAGGGCTAACAAGCTCATCTTTTTTAACCAGCGAAGCGATCGAACCAAACTCGGTGGCGTTACCGGTGGCCGTCACCGCAAAGGCCGCACTACCACCAATGACAAAGGAACCTTGATACACCATGTTAGCACGCTCGTAAATTGGTGCATCTTCCGCTACAGGATTGATGTGTTTAGAGATGGGTTCACTTTCGCCAGTGAGTTGTGATTCATTCACTCGCAGCTGATTGACGCTGATAAGTCGGCCATCGGCGGGGATTTTTTCACCCTCGCTCAGCAGTATAATATCGCCAGGCACAATCATCTCGGCATCAATCAGCACCTCTTTGCCGCCACGCCGCAATGTCACTTGCTGTTCAGATTTTTTCTCGAGCGTACGCAGCACTTTTTGGGTTGAGTAGGTTTGTACATAAAAAATAAGCGCATTCACCACCATGATAATTGCAATAATACTTGCATCGAGTGGTTCGTGGTGAATGATGCTGAGTATGGCAGCAACTGCAAGCACCAGCATAAACACGTTGGCAAACGGTTCAATAATAATACGCCACAGCGGTTGCTTTTGTACTTGCATTTTATTCTTGCCGTAAATGGCGAGCCGTCGTTCGGCCTCTTGGGCGGATAGGCCTTTACTGGTTGATTGTAGGGTGGTAAGTACCTTTTGGAGGGTGTGTGCGTAGTGTGACATATAGCCTCATTATAGCATAAGCACCACCAGATGTGGCGGTGCGTATGCGTAAGGTGGAATGGTGAGGAAGTGTATGGGTGGTCGGGTAGATTAGGTGATACGTATGAGCTGTAGACTATTGGCTCGGGGCCCGCTCCCCCACGTGACAACTTCTTGGGTTTTGCAGCCAAGCAAGCTTTTGCCTAGCGGGCTTTCGACCGAGATGCGGCCGTCACTTGGATTTGCCTCGATACTGTTAACCAGCGTGTAGCGAACCACTCGCCCGTTAGTATCAAGCAGGTCTACTACCGAGCCCAATGCAACCTTAAGTGCATCGCGCTTGCGTGGTAGTAATGTGGCGTGCGAAAGTTGGTAGCGTTTTTCTTGTAGTTCGGCCTCTAGGTTCTCAATCCTACTAAGCCGCTCGCTGCGTTCAAAGTGCTCCTCTCGTGAGTCGCCGTGTTCTAATTCTCGAAGTTCAAGTTGTGCGGCGTTGATAGAGCGTTCAAGTTTTGTGATGGATTTTTTTAACTCTTTCATGCCTTTTTTGCTAAGATAAACTGGTGTTGATGTGTTCATATCATACTCCTTTTGTTTAGGTGGCTACCAGGTAACCACTACCCCTAGTATGCCAGCTGAAGCTGAAAGTTAGCTGAAGATGATAACGTTTTTATGGTAATCGTACGGTAAAGGTGGTAGTTTGATGGGGAATACTTTTAACGCTAATGTCGCCACGGTGCAGTTCAACAATTTTTTGTGCAAGCGATAAGCCTAGTCCATAGCCAGCAGCAGTGGCGGTGTTGCGGGAGGTGTCGGCTTGATAAAAACGGCGGAAGATACAGTTGATGTCTTCGGGATTAATTCCCTTGCCTTCATTACGGACACTGCAACAGGTGCGTCCCTTTTCGCGATACAGCGTGAGAGTGATGGAAGTGTTGGGCTTGCTGTATTTAAGGGCGTTGTCTAGTAGGATGATCATCACTTCGGTGAGACTCTCGGGGTTGGCGTGGTACACAGGTAGCCTTGGGGGTGCAATAACCTTAATGCGAGCCTGCTGTGCTTGCGAAAATAATTGTACTGCTTGGTTGGCGGCATCAATCATATCAACTGCCTGCCAAGTGAGCGAGGCGGTATCAAGCCGAGCGATTTTTAATAGCAAATTGGCTAATTTACTGAGCCGATTGACTTCTTCTAAATTACTTTCCAGTGTTTCTTTATAGAGTGATTTTTTGGCTGATGTATCGCGCAAGACGGATTCAATTTCGGCTTGCATAATGGCAAGTGGTGTACGGAGTTCGTGGCTGGCATCACTCGTAAAACGGCTTTGGGCTTCGTGGGCTTCTTCAATCGGGCGAAGTGTTCGGCGAGCCCAGGCGTAGCTTGCCACGCCGCCAACGCCAAGGATAATTAGGTTAGCGTATAGCAATACGGTAATAATATTATGGCGGGCTTCGTTAAGTTGCCGGGTGCGTACTTTGCTAAAATCAAATTCGGCGGGTACGCCAAACTCATCTTCACGCAGGCGGGTTTCGATAACGCTGAGCCGAGCGGCAAATTCCCCTACCGAAAGATTGTACACTAGGACGCTAAAGCCAACGCTCAATAGCATGACACCTAGTAAATACCACGCAGTAAGCTTTAGTGTGGCAGAGGCAAACATTGCTTGAATACTATTGTACATTTATGCCTCTAGCTTATACCCTACTCCACGCACAGTTTTGATGTAGGTAACCTTAAATTTAGTATCAATTTTTTTACGAAGGGCTTTAATGTACGCCTCGACAGTATTAGGGAGGATATCTGCATCAAAATCCCACACGTGCTGCATGATCTGCTCCTTACTTACCACCCTGCCTTCAGCTCGCAGTAAGTATTGCAGCAACGCATATTCTTTGACCGTGAGCGTGATTGGTGTGCCGGCAAATGTAACGGCACGAGTGGCGGTATCAAGCGACAACTTACCCGCCGAAAGCACAGTGGTGGTTTGTGTATGCGGCCGGCGTAATAATGCACGTATCCGAGCTAGTAGTTCATCCGTAGCGAAGGGTTTCGCAAGGTAGTCATCGGCACCAGCATCAAGCCCATCGATTTTGTGCTGCACTTCGCCCAGGGCGGTAAGTAGCAGGGCTGGTGTGTGGATATCATTGCTTCGCAGAGCTGCAAGCATAGCGACGCCATCGGTAAATTCGCCGGGCAGCATGCGGTCGATGATAAGCAGATCGTATGGCTGTGTGTGTGCCATTGCGTAGCCTTCGGTTGTGGAGTGTTCGACATCAACCGCATAGCCTTCATTTTGCAGCGTACGCTGCAAGGCTCTGGCAAGTTTTCGTTCGTCCTCAATCAGCAGCAGTCGCATTATTTACCGCTTAAATAATCCTTTCAATGATAGTTTTGAATCGTACTGCATTGCCCCGTAGCGGAACAAGTAGACCGCCAAGCGAATTACAATAACGCCAATCACCAGCAGCAAGGCAATCACTAGGCCGGCTTGTAGTATATCAAGTGAGCCAAATGCATTGCGTAGCATAGCGGTAATTGGTGCGGTGAGTGGTAGATACGTTAACACCTGCACAATCATACTGTCTGGGCTGCTAAGGATGAGCGAGATAAGATAGAACGGCAAGAACATCGCCAAAATCACGACACTAAACCATTGCCCAGCTTCTTTCGCAGTAGGCATGATAGCACCGATAGTCATAAGTGAGCCAGAAAATAGTAGGACGCCACCAATAAACAACAGAGCACCAACAATCATCGCGCCTGGCTCAATGACGATATCTTGCAGTATGCTGATATCTGGCAAACCAGAGGTGGCCGCTTTGTTGCCAAGCACAAGGTATGCAATAATGACCGGGGTAACAATCACCAATGCTTGCACAACGCCAGCCAGGAAGGTGGCGATCATCTTGCCAACAATCAGATTAGTTGGATTGATAGTGGTGAGAATCATTTCAGTTACACGGTTCTCCTTCTCTTCAACGGTACTATTGAGCAAGTTACTGCCAAGCATCAGTACCGAAAGATAAAACAATGCTAAAAATAGCAACGGCGGTGCAGCAGCCAGCCAGCCCGCAGCAACTTCTCCATTCTCCTTATAGGCAGTGAGCTTGGTAGTTACAGATCCTTTAACGGCAGCGGCAACAGATTCGTTATTGACTTTTGCGTTTGCACTGAGCGTGAGTAGCTGTTTTGCAACACTTTCATACTTGCCGTTTTCAAACAAACCAGAATCCTTGCCGTGCACTTCTACCGTATCTTTGGCGAGATTTGGCGGATAGTAAAAGAAAGCATCGTGCTTACCGGCACGCACGTCGGCAATTGCCTGTGCTTTATCCGTAACTCGCATTGCCTTTACACCGCTGGCAATGTGTGGCAGCACAGTACCGGAATCGTCTTGGTAGATGATACTAAATTGTTTTTCGGCCAGTTTTTCGGCGGTATCAATTGCTTGCTTATTGCTATAAAACATTACCGCAAATAAGCCAATCATCAAAAGCGGCATTACTAGCGTGGCTGCCCAAAATGATGGTTTTTTAATGGTGCGGATAAACTCAAAACTAATAACCGTTCCAAGGTTGTATCGATTAGCCATGTACTACCTCCTCGTGTGCTCGTGTACCGTATACTTCTAGAAAGACTTCATCGAGCGTAGCTTTATTAAATTTCTTCAAAACTTCTTTGACGGTGCCATAGGCTGCTTTGTTGCCATTTTTGAGCAGTAGGATACGGTCGCAGAGTCGTTCGGCTTCACTCATATCATGTGTAATAAGTACTACTGTGGTACCTTTTTGCTTTTGCTCGTCAATAATATCAAGCAGCAGGCGGCGATTGACAGGGTCGAAACCCTTGGTTGGTTCGTCTAGGATAAGGAGTGACGGATTATTCATAATTGTAACGCCCAGCTGTACTTTTTGCTGCTGTCCACCAGAAAGCTTATCAAGGCGAACTTTAGCCTTATCTGCCAAATCCACCTTTGATAGATACGCAAGCGACCACTCACGGGCGGCACTCGCCTCAAGCCCTTTAAGTCGCCCAAAGTAGGTCATAATATCAATTACCTTTTCTTTTTTGTATAAGCCACGCTCTTCGGGAAGATAGCCGATACTGCTGCCATCTTGTGGCTCAAATTTTTTGCCACCAATATGGAGTGAGCCAGCAGTTGGTGGATAGATGCCAAGCAGTGCACGTAAAATGGTGGTTTTGCCGCTGCCGTTGCTGCCAAGTAAGCCAAATGTTTCACCTTTGTCGATGGTGAACGATAACGTATCAATCACCGTCTTATCGCCAAACTTCATGGTAAAGTCGTTAATCTCTATTGCGGGGTTGGGTGCAGAACCTGCCATAGCCCTCCTTTTGTTAGTCGTATATCTTATATTATAATATCATAAAAATGCCATCTAGGGTGGTATAATAATACAATGCAATCAGCACTTAACTTTACGATTACCCACCGGCTTGATGGCCGCCTTGGCCGCGCCGGTATCTTGCAAACACCGCACGGCACGATTGAAACACCAGCCTTTATTCCGGTTGGCACGCAGGCAACGCTCAAAAGCCTTACGCCCGAACAGCTCGAAGCAACCGGTGCCCAGGCCTGCTTGGTAAATGCGTATCATCTATATCTTCGCCCTGGCCACGACACGATTGATGAGGCCGGCGGCGTGCAGCAATTTATGAACTGGCACAAACCAACGTTTAGTGATAGTGGTGGCTTTCAGGTGATGAGCCTGGGTGTGGGCTTTAAAAAAGTGATTGATATGAGCGGCGACGGCAGCGGCAACGTTACCAATAAAAAAGACAAATTGGCAACGATTGATAACGACGGCGTGACCTTTAAATCGCACCTTGATGGCAGCCTGCACCGCCTGAATCCAGAAATTTCAATGCAAATTCAGCATGGTATTGGTGCTGATATCACCTTTGCGTTTGATGAACTAACGACCCTACACCACGATTATACCTACCAGGTTGAATCGCTTGATCAACGCACCCACCCCTGGGCAGTACGTAGTTTGGCTGAACATAAACGCCTTAACGCCGAACGTACCCACCGCCCACCGCAGGCCTTGTTTGGCGTGGTGCAAGGTGCTCATTTTGAAGATTTGCGTCGTAAATCTGCCAAGTTTTTGGGTGCAATGGATTTTGATGGCTACGGCCTGGGTGGTGCCCTCGAAAAGGCACGCATTGGCGAAATTGTTCGCTGGATGAACGAAGAACTACCCGAAGGCAAGCCGCGCCATATGCTAGGCATTAGCGAGCCGGATGATATTTTTGCCTGCATCGAAAACGGTGCCGATACCTTCGATTGCGTGTCGCCTGCCCGGGTTGGCCGCAATGGTGCACTGTATACGAAACGCGGCCGCATCAATATTAAGCGTGCCGAATTTAAGCGCGACTTCCGTCCGTTTGATGAAACCTGCGATTGCTACACCTGCCAAAACTACAGCCGTGCGTACCTACACCACCTCTTCCGTACCGGCGAGCTGCTTTCAAACACGCTGGCCACCATCCACAACGAACGCTTTATCGTTCGCTTGGTAGATGACATTCGTGAAAGTATTAAAAACGGCACGTTCGATACGTTCAAACAGGAATTTTTAGCGGCGTATTATCAACCTAGGCCATTGTAAATACGCTTATTTTGTGGTACAATACCTGCTGGACTTAACAACCCTGTTGAGTCTGTACATTTCTATCGAGAGGTTTTCAAGATGCCTTTTTACGAACCTGGTGAGGCACATCCATATGATGGAGAGGAAGCGAATGTAAAAATTTACGCAAGCACCCCACTCACCCAATCAGAGCGTGAGCTTGTATCACTGCTGTATAACGAATCTCGTGATGCTGATTTGGCGTACCAACAAGGTAAGGTGAAAACACAGTATCTTTCGCTGTTTGGCCGAATCGAGCGCTTTATTCACGATAAGGCGATATTTTCAACACTCCCCCGAGAAGATTGGACGCAGCCGCTATACATCATGAAGGCACTGCACTGCCTTGATGACACCTCGGCGGTTGACCCAAGTGTGACGCTGCACATCGAGCCGCTCGATGTGTTGCCTCGCTGGCCAGAGAGGAGCGAAGATGGACGATTGATTCGCCCAGGTAATGATGCTTCGTTTTCGCTGGTGGTTGATTTGTCGGTTGATTGTTGGTACTGGGTGCGTACTCTTTTGTCTGGCGGTATGCCGCAGCATTCACCGCTAGCGAGCAGCCATGTACATAAAGAGATTGACGCAGCTATCCACCAGGCACACACTGCGGCACAGGCTACAAAGGATGCATCACTGACAGATCGGCTTTCAGGCTGTGCTGACACCCTCTCTTCGTCACTTGATTTGCTATATACAACCTCGCAAACCACAGTGTCGAGCCACCCCTAGCAGGAAGGACACTCGTCGCATGGCGGCTTTGAGAATACCTCGCATTGCTAGGGGTATTCTTTTATGTGGTTAGTGGTAATTATGGTAAAATAAAACATGTATAAGGAGTATATATGAAGATAAAAATAGATATTGATACGATGACATTTGTGCGGTTTTGGCTGGTGGTGATTGGCTTTGGCCTAGCCGGACTCGCCATCTACATGGCAAAATCTGCCCTAATTTTGGTGGTGGTGTCGTTCTTTTTGGCATTGGCATTGAACGCTCCGGTGCATTTTTTGGCAAAGTTTATGCCAGGCAAAAGTCGCTTGGGCGGTACGGCTGCGGCGTATGTTATTGTGGTGGCACTGCTCACTAGCTTTTTACTGCTAGTGATTCCATCACTGGTGTCGCAATCGGTGCACTTTGCAGAAAGCGTACCATCGCTGATAGATAAAAATAAAAATCAAATCGAAGCTGTTGGGCAGTTCATTGAACGCCACAACCTGCAGCCACAGGTAGATCAAGCCGTGGCTGGGATAAAAGACAACGCCAATCAATGGGCGGCCAATATTGGTATTAATGTAGTAAACGGTATTGGTTCTATCTTTGGCATGTTGTTATCGTTGATTTTGGTGCTGGTCATGACATTCTTGATGCTACTTGAAGGCCCAACCTGGATGAAGCGAATTTGGGGTATTTATCGCAACGACGAACTAAAATCTCATCACCAGATGCTGGTGCGTAAAATGTATAACGTGATGTCGGGATATGTAAATGGCCAATTGGCGGTAGCCGCAATCGGTGGTATTATGGCTGGCTCGTTTGTGTTTGGGATGTCATTTTTTGTGGCAGATGCACCTGGCAATTTAGCACTGCCAGTGGCGGCAATCACCTTCTTCCTTTCGCTAGTGCCAATGTTTGGTGCTACCATTGCCGGAGTGATTATTATGATTATGCTGGCTTTAAGTAGTATTCCTGCGGCGGTTATCTTTACTATCTATTTTGTGATTTATCAGCAGATTGAAAATAACTTCATCTCGCCAGTAGTACAGGCAAAGACAATTCAGCTTTCTGCCTTGGTGGTATTGCTTGCGGTTACTATCGGCACTTACGTGTTTGGCTTGGCGGGAGGGCTTATCTCTATCCCTATCGCTGGTTGGATAAAAGTACTGCTCGAAGATTATCTTACCACCCGTAAGGCAGCGGCCGACAAAAAAGAATCTACTCCAATTGCAAAGCTAAAAAAGCTTGCAACCCATAAGTCTTAGCTGTGTGTATTGTACCATCAAGAGGGGTTTTAACCACCCCTCTTTTGATATAATGCCACCGTTAGACTTTGCTAATGTGCTGCAAGTAATAACCAAAAATACTATTGATATTATTGCAAAAATATTATAAAATATACGCATAATGCCGCAATCCCGCTGCATTTGTTCGTTTATATTCTACGGAAGGAGAGTTCTCGTCATGAGCACTCCATCTACCTACACCACGTATTTCTTTGCAACTGTTGACCCTGTCGAAGACGAGCAAACTCTGGCAGAGGGTGTTTTTCATCTTACTAGCAAAACCATGGCAAGCTACTACCTGGTGCGACTGCTTTTGGTGGCACTGGCTGCCGCAGGCGGAGTGCTGGGTTGTGGTGCGATGTGGTTGGCTAGCTCTGTGCCAGCTCAGGCTGCACGTACGACAGAGTCTGTTGGATTGCTTACCTTCATACTTGGTGGCGTGGTGCTTGTAGCTACGTTGGTGATTATGGCATGGATTGTGCCATCAATTCATACGCCATCTCGCTTACGGACACTATTTGCCTATAAAGCCACGCATCCGGCTTATCGCCTGGAGCGAGTAGGCAGCGTTGTCACTATCGAAGACACCGATGACTACAAGCTGATACTGCCGTTTCACGAAGCAAGGCAGGCGGCCGCACTATATGTAGGTTCGTATATTCACACCAGTGTAGCACTACGCATTACGCTAATGGAATACTTTGCGATTCTTAAGCGGGCTGGTGACGATGCAGAAATCCGCCTGCAGCTTATGCGGCATATTTGGCAACGTACCACCAGTAAATGGAAGGTGTTTGCATAAGCAAACAGTGTGGCTGTAGGAGTTCTTCCGCACAACCCCGCCACCCTACGCTTGAGTCTCGTGTCCTATACACCACTCGCTACGGGTGGTGTTTTCTTTTTTGCTGAAGAGTGTACTAGAGGTGAGATATTGACTTTATTATAAAAAACTGCTATAATAAAAATATGATATAGCAATCCTGTTATATCTGTTCGTTTACAACGATTGAAAGGATGGTGTTCATAATGAACGCTCGTTTCGTAGAATGGACTTCGATGGTTGCGGAGGGTTTGAAGCTCGTTTTCGCAGCCTTGATCCTGCTGCCCCTGGTATTTTTTAGCCTAGATGCTGTATATCAAACTACATTGCTAGCGAATCACTATTGGGTGGGCGACTATAGTTTAGTTGTTGTGCTTATAGAGCGTATCGCAATTGATATTGTGATGACGGTTATCTGCGGTGCTGCAATCGCAGTGGTAGCAGCTACAGAGGCGTCCCGCTAACGAGTAATCTCATCGCAGCACTTTCCTTGGCGAACCCCGCCACCCTACGCTTGAGTCTCGTGTCCTATACACCACTCGCTACGGGTGGTGTTTTCTTTTTTAGAGATATTCCCAAATGGTGGTGTGGGGGGTGTCTCGAACAGCGATGCCTTGTGCGGCCAGTTCGTCACGCAGGCGGTCGCTGGTTGGCCAGTCTTTTTCGTCACGGGCGCGGCGACGAGTAATCAACAGTTGTTTTTGCTCATCGGTAATATCTGGCGTGGTGCTCGCAAGTTCAAGCCCTAGTACCTCATCAATCGTTGTAACAAAGCTGGCTAGCGCTTCACGGTCAATATCGGCTAATGCTGCTTCGAGTATCTCGCCTAATACAGTATCAATATGTGCGAGAGCTTGCGGTGTCGCAAGGTTATCGTTGAGAATCTCAATCAGCTTTTGGTTCGCAGCGTAGGACGGCACTCGCTTGGTGGACGGTTCGAGTGTACTATGAACCTGATGTCGCAAACTTGCCGCACGTTGCCAATTTTTGTAGCGATGGGCGGCCGCATCTAAAATATCCCATGTAAAATTACCCTCGGTTTGAAAATGCTTACCTAAAATGGCTGCCTTAAAGGCCATTGGCGAAAAGCCACGAGCGGTAATAGCTTCTAGGGTGATAATGTTGCCCAAAGATTTGCTCATCTTGCGGCCATCAACTTTAATATGATTATTATGCAGCCACATTTGGGCAAATTGCACGCCAGTAACGCTTTCGGTTTGGGCGATTTCATTAATATGGTGCACAGGGATATGGTCAATGCCGCCGGTATGAATATCAATTTGGTCACCTAGGGTTTCACGGGCGATAACACTACATTCCAGGTGCCAACCCGGAAAACCCTTGCCCCACGGACTATCCCATTCCATATCGCGCTTTGTATCTTGCGGTGAAAACTTCCAAATGGCAAAGTCGGTGATATTCTTTTTGCCCTCGGCACAAACACGTGCACCGGCCTCAAGGCCATCAACATCAAGCCGGGCCAGCTGGCCGTAATTGGCAAGCTTGCTGGTATCAAAATACAGGCCGTCGCCCTCAATAATGTAGGTAAAACCCTTAGCTTCTAGCTTGCGCGCAAAGGCAATTTGCTGCGGGATGTAATCGGTGGCACGCACCAGATGGTCGGGGCGGATTAGTCCAAGTATATCGTAGGCTTCATGTTCGGCAATCTCGATATATTTTTGTGCCACATCCCACGCTGTTTTACCTTCACGGCGGGCACCCTTCTCCAGCTTATCTTCGCCCGTGTCGCCATCACTGGTAAGGTGGCCAACATCGGTGATATTTTGGGTACGCACCACACTAATACCCTGGTGTCGCAGTAATCGCACCAACACATCCCAGTAGATATACCCCACCCAGTTGCCGATATGTGGCTGGCTATACACCGTTAGGCCACAGGTGTAGATTTTCACCGTCTGACCATCCAGCGGCTGCAACGTATCTTTTTGGCGAGTAAGGGTATTATAGAGCTTCATTGCTTCTTATTATACACGGAAGTGCGGTGGATGGTGAAGGGTTATGTTGTAGATAGCTGCCATTACATTAGCAAGACAATGTTTGTGCAATTAGGTGTATTCCCAATGTTCATCGGTGGTCGGTTCTACTTTGAATTGCAGCTTCTTGAGTAGCGATAGGACGGTTGGCGGTGTAAGGGCTGTGGCAATATGTTGGCGTGAGGCAACGATTCCTGCCCATTTAAAGTATTGGATTGGAAAATCTTCCCAGCGAGATTCTTGCCGAAAGATTGTTGCGTATTCTTGTAATGCATTTGGGTGTGTGGCAATTTCTGATGACAGTTCACATAGACGTTTAGCAAGTTGTTGTTCTATCTCGCAAACTGTTGGGTGATCTTTTTTGATGGCGTAGATACTAAGGTCTACAAGCCCGCCATGAGGGCGATCAGTCGTATAGCCCCAGCCGTGCTGATGAGCACCCATCGCTATAAACACCTCATCAATCACATGGCGAATTGGCGGTGTCATTCGTAAAAATGCTAGCTTTTCATCTTGGGATAGGTTTGTTGCACCAAACCATACGGTCAGATTATGAAACTGTTTTTTTGCGGGTGCAAATGTGATAATGGTCGACGCAGTTTCGGGGGTTGTGATGTGTGGGTTATAGCCTGGTGTAACAGTGTCAAACAAGGAGAACTTTTCTGCATCGAGCTGTTGTAGCTGTTTATGTAATGCGACTTGGTTAAGGGTTGTTGCTGTGGCGTAGGATTCCGCTTGAACGCATGCAAGCACCGGCTCAACGAGTGAAAAATCAATCCGCTCAGACGATTGCATGTAAGTATCAAACAGTTCAGCTGCGGCCTGGCTATAGAAGCCTGCCTCAATGTACATAATTTCTCGAAACGTTTGTCCACTCACCCACCCCGAAAGAAATAGCGGCAGATTATGCGCCCGAAGCTGCTGCGTAAAAGAATGAATCACGAGATGTTCATAAAGATGAGCTGTTTCGTACTCAAACGCACAAGTATCAAGATAGTAGAGTCTGGTATGGAGGCGATGTTTCATAGCTTTAGTATAACAAATTAAATATGAGCCAGTTTAGCGACATGGCTCGGGTCGGATGGTTAGTAGTGTCGTCCGTGGTTGTTCTTGCCTTTGGTATCGT
>JAUMZA010000004.1 GCA_030528355.1 Candidatus Saccharimonadota bacterium
GTTAACCCAGCTAATGCGTTGGTGCTCATTAACGAATCAGCCGAAAACTACCAAGACCTTGCCGCCGCCCGAGAACACATTGCTACTGCCGTATACGACAAGTTTAAGATACAGATTGAGCAAGAGCCGGTAGAAATCTAATATTTGGCTAAAAAGGGCTTGTATTTGTAAGCATAATCGTTTACAATTACAGCATAAATAACAAAATTAATTAGGGGGCATTCATAAACATGAATCTTCAAAAAAGCAAACAACAAGGTTTTACTATCGTAGAACTCCTTATCGTGATTGTGGTTATCGCAATCTTGGCAGCTATTTCAATCGTAGCTTACACCGGTATTCAAAACCGTGCACGTGATACAACCGTTAACCAAGCTGCCGGCCAACTAAAAACTAAAATTGAAGCATGGAACGGCTTTAAAGCTGCCTACCCAACACCAGATCAGGTTAAAGGCGGACTGGTAGATGCAGAGGCGCCAGAAGCTGCACTTGGCGATGATGTAAAGAAGCTAATCGGCGATAATGCACCTGAATCACACGAGAACGGCAAAGCCATTCAAATCGTAAGTTGTACTACTGACAGTAAACAAACTGGCGTCCAAATCGTCTTCTACCAAACAAATGGTGGCAACAAGAAGATCAACATGGGTACAGGCTGTCCTGCATAATCATAGTATAGTATCTACACTATACCTAAACACCCCTCCTTACGAGGGGTGTTTTACTTCGTATGTGTCTGCTATTATACCCTATAAGTCTACGTCCATATTATCTTCGCAATATGTCTACAATCTGGCAGGCCACCCGTGTAAAGTCATCTTCGTTATAGCCACGGGTGGTCATAGCTGGGGTGCCAAGCCGCAAGCCGCCAGGGCGGTATGGTGGTAATGTATCGTGCGGGATGGCATTGGCGTTGGCGGTAATGCCCGCAGCCTCTAGCCTATCTTGGGCTTCTTTACCATCAATCCCAAAGCTGGTGTATACGTCTATTAGTAGCAGGTGATTACTCGTACCGCCAGTAATGAGCGTGACGCTCTTATCTAAAAATACCTTTGCCATCGCCTGGGCATTACGCACCACTCGGCATGCGTAATCTACAAACTCTGGCTGCAACGCCTCACCAAAGGCCACGGCTTTAGCGGCAATAGTGTGCATGTGCGGCCCACCTTGCGTACCAGGAAACACCGCTCTATCAATCAGTGTTGGGATATTTTCAATCGTTTTAGCTGGTTTTTTAAGCGGATTACCCACCTTACCACAGCTAAGGATTAGCCCGCCACGAGGCCCTCGCAAAGTTTTATGCGTAGTGGTGGTCATGACATGGAAACCCTCGTCGAGCGGATTAACGGCAATACCGCCCGCAATAAGCCCGGCGATATGGCTCATGTCTGCTACCAACAAGGCGCCGATCTCATTACCAATTTGTACAAACTTTTTATAATCAAGCTCACGTGGATAGGCACTAAACCCTGCCATAATGAGCTTTGGCTTGTGGGCAATAGCTAGCCTATGTAGCTCATCGTAATCAATCTCACCAGTTGTAACATCCTTCATGCCATAGCGAATAAAATTATATTCACGGGCACTGCGAGTTACCGGTGCTCCGTGGGTAAGATGGCCGCCGTGACTTAAATCCATCGCCAGCACTGTGTCGCCAGGCTCAAGCCAGGCGTAATAGACTGCCTCGTTAGCCTGTGCCCCAGAATGTGGCTGCACATTTGCATGGTCGGCATGAAACAGCTGCTTGGCACGGTCAATCGCTAATTGCTCGAGCTTGTCAGTGTTGGTTTGCCCGCCATAATACCGCCGGCCTGGGTAGCCTTCGCTATATTTATTTGTAAATACACTGCCTAACGCCGCCCGCACATCATGTGATACATAATTTTCGCTTGGAATTAGTTCTATTGCCTGCTGCTGCCGGACCGTTTCGGCCGCAATGAGTTCACTCACCTGCTTATCTTGCATAACTATCTCCTTTATTGTTAGTGTACCACGGATATGCAGCGATGATAAGCCGTGCGACCCGCTACTACAGAGCTATATTATTTGCAATTATATCAAGTATGATATACTGATACTATGAACTCTGATACATACCTTGAAAAAATTGGCAATCTTATTCAAGAAACCCGCACCCTGCGTGGCATGACACAAACGCAGTTGGCGGATGCCTTGGGTACCAGCCAGTCAGCTATCAACCGTATCGAAAAAGGCGGGCAAAATATCAGCCTTGAAATGATCGCCCGCATCGGCGAGGTGCTGGCACGGCCGATTGTTAATCTTAATCAATCAGGTAAAATCAACTTTAAGGTGCAAGGCGGCCACGAGCTGTCTGGCGACATCACTATTAAAACCAGCAAGAACGCAGCAGTTGCCTTACTGTGTGCAAGTTTGCTCAATAAAGGCACTACCACGCTGCGGCGAGTTGCCAAGATTGAAGAAGTAAACCGCATTATCGAGGTACTCCACAGTATTGGCGTAAAAACCCGCTGGGAAAATGAATCCGATTTGGTAATCACCCCGCCTCGCACGCTTAATCTTGCAACAATCGATGTAGCCGCCGCCAAGCGTACTCGTTCGATTATTATGTTTATGGGGCCGCTACTGCACCAATATAACTTTTTTAGCCTGCCATTTGCTGGCGGCTGCAATTTAGGCACTCGCACTGTTGAGCCACATCTAGCCGGCCTAGCTCCGTTTGGGCTAGAAGTAAAAGCACTGACCGAAAGCTACCAAGTTACGGCTAACCCAACCTCACCCGAACGAGCCATTCTGCTGACCGAACGTGGCGATACCGTTACCGAAAATGTCTTGATGGCAGCTGCACTCCACCCAGGCACCGTTACCATCCGCAACGCTAGCCCTAACTACATGGTGCAAGATTTGTGCTTCTTCCTTGAAAAACTTGGAGTAAAAATTGAAGGTATTGGTACCACCACGCTCCGAGTAACCGGCGTACGTAGCATCGATACCAATGTAGAGTACTTCCCATCTGAAGACCCAATTGAAGCTATGAGTTTTATCGCAGCTGGTGCCGTAACCAGCTCCGAAATCACCATCAAGCGAGCACCAATTGAGTTTTTAGAAATTGAATTAGCTATTTTGGCCGGCATGGGGCTGCAATACGATCTCACGCCTGAGTATATGGCCGCAAATGGCAACACTCGCCTGGTAGATATTCATCTCAAAAAATCCGTGCTACATGCACCAAAAGATAAACTACACAGCATGCCATTCCCTGGGGTAAATATGGACAACTTGCCGTTTCTTGGCTTGATTGCCACCGTAGCCCAAGGCCGCACATTGGTGCATGACTGGAGTTACGAAAACCGTGCTATCTATTTTACCGAACTTACTAAGCTCGGGGCAAACATTGAGCTAGTTGACCCGCACCGTGTTTACATTACCGGCACCACTAAATGGAAACCAGCCGATGTAGTGGCACCACCAGCCTTACGCCCAAGTGTGGTGATACTGCTGGCTATGCTGGCTGCACCAGGTGTGTCAATTTTGCGTGATGTATATTCAATCAACCGTGGCTACGAAGAGCTAGCTGCCCGCCTTAACAGCCTTGGTGCCCAGATTGAAACTATCCACGAATTATAAGGCTAATTCGTGCAATTAACAAAAACCACCCTGCTACACGCAAGGTGGTTTTTTATTTTAGCATCAATCTATTCTGTTTGGTTTTGACCGAGCGAGGTGATGCGTCGAATCATTGGCAGTATCGCATAAATACCCACCACCGCACCAACTACACTGGCACCCAGGATGGCGAAGTAGGTTGGCGAAAGGTCAACTCGTACCGTACTAGATAGTGCCTGCAAGAACACATAAGCCACCCATATGCCCACACCCGCTGCTACCACCGACACGACAATCAGTGGAATCAGCGACTCTATCATCACCATACGCTGCATCTGCCCCACCGTCATGCCACCTAGTCGCAAGGTAAAGAGCGATTTGCGACGTTCCAATAAGCCACCCGCTGCACTAACCAGCAAACTAGCGATTGCCACAAACAGCGTAATGCCAATCCCAACATAGGTAACTGCAGCCAAATCTTTTACAAGTGGGTTGATGTGTGGCTTTTGAGCATCGGCACCACTCACAGCCCACATATCCCTCACGTTTGGATCGGCGTGCTGTACCACCAGTGTGCGGAGCTTATCAAAATGATCCATATCTGTCAGCCGTATAAAGTAGGCTGCTGGGGCGGCAGTATCGATAGACGGGATGGTGGTGATAGTTTTTGCAGGCTCTTTTGCAAAATCAATATAAGCATAGGTATGCACTGTATCAGCCGGGCATTGCCGTTTAGTGTACTCGGCCAGCGTACTACACGCTACCTGAAAGCTCGCTTTTACTTCACGAGCCTCTGCAAACGATGCAACATAAGATTGCTGCCGCAACACATCTGCAAACTTTGGATCCAATGCCGAACCCCACACCAAGGCAGTGCTTGGCGAAAGTTGCGTATACCCATTAGTGTTTAACGCATGAAGCTCAAGATTATCAATCCCGCTGACCGTTGCAAGATAAAAGCTACCTGCAAATAGTGCCAGTACCACCCCGCTGACGCTACGGAAAATTTGCCGTGAATGCCCCGCAATACGCTTGCTTGCAATCAACACCACTGGACGACGAGCTATCCGAGCCACCAGCTGTGCACTGCGAGCAGTCAGCCACGAACCAGCCAGCACCAGCCCACTCATTACCAAAAGAATTCCTCCCATCAGCACCAAAGCGGGCAGCACGCTATCGTTTGACTGCTGTTTCAACCACGATTGCCCACCAGGTAGCGACAGCCACGTAAAAATCGCCAAGCCTGTCGCAAGTGGTAATACTCGCCACGCCCGAGGCCGTTTTGCCACCGCCGCACGTCGCACCACGCCCAATGGTGATACCTGCACCTTACGCATACCCCGCCAGTTGGCAAACAAACTCAAGGCAATTGTAATGCCGGCTAAAATACCAAACTGCCACCAGCCAACTGCGATATCATCTAGCCAAAAACGCTGGCCGGCAAACCGCACTGCCTCGAACTGCGGACGTAACAATAAAAACGCACCATATCCCAAGCCAATACCTGCCACTGTCGCAAGGCTAGTTTCATACATTAAAATGCGGTTTACTTGCGAGCGGGTCGCACCAACCAAACGCAGTGCAGCATATCGCTGCTCGCGCTGGGCACTGCCTAGTTGGGTTGAAACAGCAATAAACATCACAATCGGAAAGAGTAGAATTGTGCCACCAAACAGCAACATCATTGGCGTAATAGGGTCGAGCTTAAAACGATCACTTTGCTGAAATGCTTCTGTCGTGCTATAGATAGCTGCTGGCTTTTCGCCCGGCTTGTTTGCAAACTCTTCGGCCGACGCTCCACGCACTACTAATAGCGAATCTGGCGAAGCAACTCGAGCGACAGGCAGCACGCCTAGTGATTTAGTACCGTAGCGGCTACCCACCTTTTCTTCAGGATGATCGCTTATAATACGAGCCAATGCGGGTGATACATAATATTCACCAGGCTGCGGCGTTGGCATGTCAGCAAATTGTGGACTATTTGGGCCAGTTGCCCGCATCGACACAACGGTAATTGCGTTATCCTTCCATTTAGACAGCCCAAGAATCGGACTAATGGTGTCGATTTGTAGCGGGTCAACTCCTGCAATTGGCGTCTGGGCTTTTTTTGCGGCTTCACCCGCAAATACACCAGGAAAACCAAGATACACCCAGCTTTCACGTTCTGCCCGAGCCGAAATACCATTAATACCCGCAATAAAGCTCGCTAACATCACTGTGCCAAGTGCGATAGCAATAATAGTTAATCCCAGCCGCCCAAGTGATTGCGTACCAGATTTTCGTAACAATAACCAGCTGGCTCCCATACTACACCTCCGCTCCTGCAATCATACCATCTCGCACAACAATTTCACGATCAGCGTATGCAGCAATAGTGGGCTCGTGCGTTACCATAATCACTGTTGTACCGTGTTGTTTGGCGGTAGTAATAAATAACTCCATTACCTTTTGCGAGTTAAGCGAATCAAGCGAACCAGTCGGCTCATCTGCAAAAAGTACCCTTGGCTCAATTACCATCGCTCTTGCAATAGCCACCCGCTGTGCCTGTCCGCCAGATAGTTCGCCCGGCAGGCTATCCTCCTTGCCTCCAAGGCCGACCGTTGCCACCCATTTTTTTGCTTTTGCGTAGGCATCTTTACGACGCACACCATTTAACAAAAGTGGTAGTGCCACATTATCAATCACACTGAGCTCCGGCACCAGCTGGCTAAATTGAAATACAAACCCAAATTCGGTACGACGCAACACACTGCGACGAGCATCATTCATTGTATCGATACGCTCGCCACTGAGGGTGATTTTACCCTCGTCAATTGCCGTAATTGCCGCCAGGCTATGTAGTAAGGTAGACTTACCCGAACCGCTTGGCCCCATGATTGCCAGTACCTCGCCCGGCATGACATCGAGCGAAACACCACGCAAGGCCTTGGTTTTACCAAACGATTTTACAATTTTATGTGCACTAATAATTGGCTGTGCTTGTGTCATATATGTAGCTCCTCTTTTAATTTACTTAGTCGTGAACTTGTCAAATCTATCCAACGCAAATCGGCTTCTAAATGGAACAGGGCGTGATCTATGAGCAGCATATCCTGGAGTGAACTCTCCCGCCGGATATTGGTGAGTTCACGCATTCTAGCAATATGTACTCGCCGCTGATGCATTAAGTACGGGGCAGCATCACCATCTTTTAGCAAAGCTAGTACTGTTTTTACATACAAGGTTGCTTGCAACACTGGCGATGGCATTTCGGGCGTTTCAAGCCATGTTTGCAAATGCCTGCGACCCTTTTCGGTAATTTCATACCGCACTCGGCCAGGCCCGGCAGCCGGTTCTGTAGCCACATCTACCACTTCTTGCACATATTCATCACGCTTTAGCCGTGCTAGGGTAGAATAAATCTGCCCCGCTAAAATTGGCTTATCCTTGCCAAAATAGCCATCATATAACTTCTTTAGCTCGTAGCCATAATTAGGGCTATTTGCCAAAAAACCAAGCAACGTATAATTTGCGTTCATAGTATTACTATACACCGAGTGTATAGTTGTATGCAAGCCTCTTTTTTGTGTATGATACATTTTTTATGCTATAATTAAGAGGTTGTCATTGTGTAATTTGCGGGCGTCGTATAATGGCTAATATACCTGCCTTCCAAGCAAGTGATGCGAGTTCGATTCTCGCCGCCCGCACCAAATCGGAACTAAAACGGAAACGGTCGCCCGAACGGGCGGCTTTTTTTACTGGCAGCGTGCAGCGCCGACCAGCGATTTTTCTGGGAGAGTTAAGGAATTGGTCATCATTTATGACGACTTCTTTTTGTCGTATGTGTAGGTTCGACCCAAGTCGAAACGCCAAGTGTAGCTTACTCGATCTACTCTTCGAGTAACTTCTTTTTGCCTAGTATTTCCGCACGTTTGTCTTGATACAGTTCGCACTCGGCATCACCGTCCAGGTAGCTATCGAGCAATCGCTACATTTTCTCGGACAGGCGGGCGATAGCCTCCTTGTCACCCTCCACGCAGTGCGCAAAGTCGGCTTTCTCACTTGCTTCGTCTTTGTATATCAGTTCGCACAGTTTACCCGCCCACGAGGCAGACATAGCATAACAAAGCAAAAGCGCGTTAGCAAGGCGTAGTCTAAGCGACAGTATTCATCTATTTTTTGACACAGGACCTCTATTGCGCCCATATCATCAGCATGATTACCCAGATACAACATTTGGAGAGTGGGTGTCTTTGAACGAGGAAGAGTATGGGAGTACTTTTGCTGATGATGTTCTGGCTGGACATGTCTCAACCGCATTGAGGCAAGTATCAGGAAAGGCGGTAGTAATCGGTAACCGCTCAATAGACGGAATCGACAGAATATCAGAAGTACTTGGTGCGTCTGACCGAAAAATAGTATATGTAGACGCGCCCACAGACCTGCTTCATGAGAGATATCAAAAACGTGAGCAGCATATCGTATCAAAAACTGAGTTCAAAGAAATGCTTGATCGAGATAGGTGCATGGGGCTAACCACACTTATCGGCGCTGCCAACGCTGTTATCGATAACTGTTCTCATTTTGAAACGGCTGTTCAGCAATTTCAAAGTAGCGTAGCAAACTAGTTCTGCACGCCGTTTTTGATAAGTGCTGCAATAGCTTCGTAGTTCCTTGTCCAATAACCTGCACGCTCCGACTCGGGGTATTCAGCAAAGGTTCTCGAGTCATCGGCAAATTGAATAATACGCTCCCAGCGCATACTTTCATCACCTCGTGCCTCTTGACTGAACACTACTGGCACGCTATAGGAAAACTCGTGAGCGGTACCGGTTTCGTCCACGTAGGTAGCCGCAAGCTCAAAGTGCCCCTCTCGACTCGGTAAGGTGTCAAGAATCTTTATTAATTGATCAACGGAAATAACCTTATCAATATATGCCATGAAAGGACCTGGCATACCAAGGGCATCAATATAAAAGCTATGATCTTCTCGAATAACAGCCTTTCTCGTTTGCCGATGAGCCTCAATGGCCGCTGCGGTAGCAATCTCTTTGCTATTGTCTGCTTGGATTTCGGGAATATCTAACTTTAATGGTTCTACTTCGATGCCATATCGATTAAAAACTGCATTGGCAGCTGCTATCTTGCTGGGATTTCCCGTTAGTAAGTATACATTCGTCATGTTACTATTATGGATGATTTTGCAGGTTCCGTAAATCTATTCCTGCTTTTTATATGACGCTATTGTATTATAAACTACATGAAAATACCTGGCATCCTTGGCGGTCTCGGCTCACAAACAACAGCAGACTATTATTTGCGAGTACAGGAGCTTGCACTTGAGCTGAAGGCGCGCACAACCTTGAATCAGCAGGTGCAGATTTTATAGTAATGCCATGCAATTCTCTGCATATATGCCAATCTCAAATTGAAGAAAAACTTACAATCCCATTCATTAGTATTATTGACGAGACAATACGAGTCTCCTACGCTAACATAGCCTTGCTTGCTACCGAGCAGACAGCAGAAAGAGGGTTGTATGCCATGCCGCTTGAAGCTGCGGGAATTAATGTTATAAGGCCAGATTATACCCAGCAACGTATGCTGAACGAAATGGTTGTCAGGCTTATCAACGGTAGACAGAAGGTGAGCGATAAGAAGAAGTTTCACCAGGTACTACAGTCCCTTCATGAACAAGGCGCAGAGATTGCAGTATTAGCATGCACTGACTTCCATATTTTATTCGATGATAATAGCACACAAATGCCATATCTTGATACGATGGAAATACTCGCACAGGCAACCGCTCGCGAGATGTATAGCTAGCCATCGTTGATTTGGTCTATTGAGTCGGTAAGAAGCTGGCGGATTATTTCGCCCTTGGATACTCCCTGAGCCTTTGAAAGCTCTTGAATTGAATTATCAATTTTTCGTGTGCTCATAAAACTAGTACGAACTGTTTGTTGCTGTTGGTTGGCAAAATGCACAAATGAGTCTAGGACGGCCTTGTAGGTAGAGCTACTGTAATCTTTTATTTTTAGTAAGCGCGAAGGATTATTACGAAGTATACCTCCAGGTTCTAACTTTGTGCCAGTATGATACATGTAGAGACTTGACTTTGTGTTTGCAAGAGCGAAAGATAGCTGAAAACCGAGCGTTTGACTTGCCCTGCTCATTTCAGCAATGAACATATCGGCTTGTAGGATTTTTTTAACAATTTTATCGAATGACTCCGTGCTATCTGGCTCACTGGGATCATATAAGAATATATTAACCTCGCGACCGAGGGTTTTTAAATAAGACGGCAACTGTTGCGACACAAGCTCTTCGACTTCTCTAGAATTGTGACCTCTTGCAGCTGAGTAGACTATGTCCATAGTGATTATTACACCATATATAGCGTGTTTGTACTTTCGGGTATTAACCTAGGTGGTTTTTGCACATAACTTGCAGGTCTGGAGTGCAGCACGGCTTACCGTGCTAGGCGACGTGGCTAGAATTATTTGGCTTTTGTTTCAAAGCTGGTTCGAACTTGGGCGTAAAATCGCACCAAGTAGAAGAACCACGCCCAATTTACACAGCTTTTATAACAATCGCCTCAAACGGCTGCAACACAATGTGCGTGTCAATATCGTATTCATCTGACGTGTTAGTGCTAGCTAGCACTCGCCCAGGTTGCGGGATAGCGAGCTCCACCTGCCTATCGGTAAAGTTAACAGCCGTAAAGAACGTACTGCCATCGTGTGTGCGGCCAAAGGTCATAATTTCATCACTTGTTTCACGCCAAGTGAAATATTCGCCATATCGCAAAGCTGGTTCATCTGCACGGAGCCGCAACAGTTTTTGATATAGCCGCAAAAAGGAGTGTGGCGTGTCTAACTGGCTTGCAACGTTCATCCACTCACGATATTCACCAATCGGCAGCCATGGCTTAACGACTGAAAACCCGGCATACTCACTTGCATCCCAACGCATTGGAGTGCGATATTTATCACGAGCATCCAACCCAGCTCCGCCGTTAAACCTATCATGTGCATCCTCGGGCGCAATCTCTACATCAAGCATACCCAGCTCCTCGCCGTAATAAATTGCTGGTACACCCGGCAATGTTAGCTGCATCACCGCCAAGGCTTTAGCTTGTGCCATCCCAAACTTTGAAGCAATGCGAGTTTGATCGTGATTGCCAAGTGCAGCCACCGGCAACCTATCATGCCACTGTCCAAATGCATCAAATTTTTCTTGGAACTTTCGTGCCCACCATTCGGTTTGAAAGCCTTCAAAATAAAAGGTTGATGATACACAGCACGGTGCCACATGCTGGATGCCGGTATATTGTGCAAATCGATCACCCAAGCGGTCATCCGGATAAAATTCAAACACCAAAAAACGGTCATCATATTCCGCTGCAACATCACTCATGCGGCGTAAATACTCATGCAGGTTTGGCCCACCCTTGCTATGTTGATGCACATACGAGCCGTAATCACACTCGCCAGCGTAATAATCAGGGTTACGTGGATTATCGCCCGCTGCAAAATTTTTACTGAGCGGCCAAATCGCATCCACCCGAAAGCCATCAACACCTTTATCAAACCAAAATCGCAGTACGTCGCACATTTCTTGCTGCACTTTTGGGTTATCCCAGTTGAGATCTGGCTGGCTAGCTAAAAACGAATGTAGATAATACTGCCCGGTTGGCTCGTGCCATTGCCAAACACTACCGCCCGACATGCTGAGCCAATTGTTTGGTGGCGAACCATCCGGCTTGGCATCGCGCCAGACGTAGTAATCGCGCTTTGGATTATCACGTGAGCTCGCCGATTCAATAAACCACGGATGCTGATCGGATGAGTGGTTTGGCACAAAATCAAACATGACCTTAATGCCTCGGGCATGAGCTTGATCGATTAGCTCCTCGCACATTGCCATACCACCAAACAGTGTATCGATATCACGGTAATCACTGACATCATACCCACAATCAACCTGCGGTGAAGTAAAAATTGGCGAGAGCCAAATTGCATCCACCCCCAGCGAATCAGGCTGGCTTTTAAGGTAATCGAGCTGCTCGATAATACCTCGCAAATCGCCCACGCCATCACTATTTGTGTCCTTAAAGCTGCGTGGATAGATTTGATAGATTGCATTTACGTCTTGCCAAGCTGTTGTCATGCTGTCTATTATACACAATTACCTCTTATGCTTATAGCTGTTTATTTTGCCAATAATATGGTATACTAATAGTAGTAATTATAAGGAGGAATTTATGGATCACGGACCAAACCCCTACGTGGTTGATATTGAAGAACTAACAATGCAGAACGACACATTCCGCACTGCCGCATGGACCGGTTCATGTATGCAGATGACACTTATGTCGATTCAGCCGGGTGATGATATTGGGCTAGAAGTACACCATGATCACGATCAGTTTTTGCGAGTTGAAGCAGGTAGCGGCCTAGTGCAAATGGGCGATAGCGAAACCGCACTTGACTTTGAAGAAACTGTTTCTGATGATTTTGCCATTTTTGTGCCTGCTGGCAAATGGCATAACGTCACTAATACCGGCACTACCCCACTCAAGCTGTATTCGATTTACGCCCCGAGCGAACATCCACACGGCACCGTGCACACCACCAAAGCAGAAGCTGATGCTGCCGAGGCTGCTCATCACGCAACAGAATAACCACCCAGCTGGATGACACATATGGGAGATATTACACAACGCAGGATGCAGGCAGAAGCTGATGCCAACGGCGAAATTCAAGCAAAAGATTTTCGCCACACTGCTGCATATCGCATTGTTGCTGAAGGGCTCGACCCTGCAGTTACGCCACAAATGACCATCCAAAGCGGCAAGGCAATCCGTGAAGCATTGCTGCGGCGAGCCAAGGCAAAAGAGCTGGGGCTTGATTTATCCTACCAGTCATCCAAAATTGGCAACGTTGGCTACAAGCATGATAGCTTTTACGCTAGCGACAAGGAGCGGCGACAAGAAGAGCTTGGCACCGCCGAAGCAAGCCGCAAACGCTACAGCAAAAAGGATGACGATACCGATACACCACGTTCAAACTACCGACGAGAGGCTACGCCAGGTGATACAACCACCGAAACTCCGCCGGTTTCACTGCGAGATCAAGCCCGAGAACGCTTTGGCAGCAGCCCTAGCACTGGCTCAAAACCGGTTCGCTACAATCCCTTTGCCTAACCTCTAGCAAAAGCACGCTACCTATGTTACAATATGTAGCGTACCATGGCGGATGTAGCTCAGTTGGTTAGAGCGCCAGTTTGTGGCACTGGAGGTCGTGGGTTCGATTCCCATCATTCGCCCCAAGCAATTATCACTCACCCATCTATAAAAAGGTGGGTGAGTTTGTTATAATAATCACATACGCCCCGGTAGCTCAGTGGATAGAGCAAGAGACTTCTAAGCTTTTGGCCGTAGGTTCGATTCCTACCCGGGGTGCCATGAGATTTTTGCTATATCTATAGATTTTTTATCTATTTTATGCCATAATTAGTACTATTGTGACACAACACACATCGTTAAGTCAGCTTGGCCAGCTTCTAGCTTCGTCGCTGACACAAATTGATGATTACGAAACACGCTTGCAACGTTCCCGTCAGCGTGATACCTTTTACGTAAATACTGCCGGGGCAACCTTAACTGCCGCCTATGAGCAGCTACGTAATGCCTCCGAGTATGCCAATGACAAACTATTTCGGCAACGAGCTATTCGCCGCTTTTTTACCCGCACCCTATCCTTCCACGAAAAAACCACCATTGCCCCACTTGCCGAAGAGTTGATTGCCGAGCTTACCATGGCAAGCTATATCGCTAACAGCAGCCTAACCACCGCCGAGGTGAAGGCGATTCAAGCAGCCATCAAGCGGTACTACCATGCATATTGGCAGTACACCAAAATCGAACAATCGCACCGTAAGCGTCAACTATTCCGTGAGTGGCTGTTAGATGTCATGAGCGTTCGCTGCGAACAAATCATCCAGCCAGCCGTACGACAACTAGCGTTCACCCATTTTGCCTTCACATACTTACAGCCGCAGCTTACGCCAGACAAAATCACCCAGCCCGGCGAGCGACTATCTCAAGAAGAGTATCCGATTGCCATCTATATTGCAATTCAATCTGCAATTCTAAAGCTCGATCAGCCAAGTATTCGCACCGCACTTATCGATAGCTACCGACAAGACGTGCCGCTACTTGCCAATTTTGAGGCGTTTAATTTGCGACTTGATGCACTGTTTGAAAGCAAGACAGTCGCCATGGCAACCCGCATTGTCAAACGTAATAGTGCTACGCTCCATATGATTTATACTGGTTTTTATGTCAATCATCATCCGCTTAGCCATAGCGAGCTTACCTCAGAAGATGCCTTTAGTTACGCGCTCGAAAAACATATCAAACACGAATACTCTCTGCTTGAAAAAATGCTTGATGCCGCTATTATGCGCAGCATTATCTTCCTGTTAATTACAAAAAGTATTATTGGCCTCGCCATTGAGGTGCCGTACGATTTAATAGTTGAAGGCCATATCGCCTGGCTACCACTCTTGCTTAACCTATTCTTCCCGGCACTATTTATTGCAATGTCACGCCTCACCCTCAGTGCCCCGGGCGAACGTAACACACAAGCAATCATCTCGCAGGCCACCAATATGCTATTTGCAGGGCACACGCCGCCACAAATTAATCAGCAAAAACGCATTGCCTCGACTGGCTTTTCGATCGCTTATGGCGTCATGTTTGCAGGAGCCTTTGCTGGCTTAACCTACATTCTTTATTTGCTTCACTTTAATATTGCCCAAGGTGTGATCTTCTTTATCTTTCTTTCAACCGCCAGCTTTTTGGTATTTCGCATGTCTACCCAAATTCGTGAGATTGAGGCAGTGGCTGCAGCCAAACGCCTATCCGCTACACTGCGTGATGTCATCTACTTGCCATTTATTTATGTGGGGCAGCAAATTTCGTACCGCTATTCAAAAATTAATATCGTTGCCATTACGCTTGATATGCTAATCGAATTGCCGCTAAAGTCGCTTCTGCGAATCTTGCGTCGCTGGACAAGCTTTTTAAATAGCAAGAAAGACGACCTGCTGTAGTTAGTTTTCTCGCACAAAGATAATGTCGTTGCGTGGATAAAAGCCGGTGTGGAAGGTCGGATTAGAGTCATCGTGCCAGCACTCACGAGCTCCAGATAGGCCAGCGAGCACTCGACATGCCGCCGTATAGGCACGGAAGTTTTTCATCATCTCGGATTCTTCTACGCACTTTTCGCCAGTCATCCATTTTTGATCAACTTCACTGCCCCACGCACGTGCATAGTACATATATGGTGGATCTTTTGGCTCTGTCTGCTTTACATTACCATCTTTATCAATCTCTTCGCCATGTTTTCTATCCATATATTTAAGATATTCGCCGCTATATACTGGTAGATTTTCTTCACCAATTGGGTCTGGTTCATCTGGCGTGTACTCTTCTTCTTGGTATTCAGTTACTACGCCCATGCTACCCCACGGATTGGTGCGATTGACGCAAAATTCCAAAAACTTGGCATATTGTGTATGAGGGTTTGGCTTGCCAGTCTTTGGGTCGATATAAGTGGCCTCCGAACCCTGCTGTGCCTCGTTTTTCATGCGATCGCCAGCTTCGCTGTCTGCACTGGTGTTGCGTTTATTGATCTGCTCGAGCGACTCTTTCGCATCATCTGGATGTGCCTCTACCATATAATCAAGCACCTCTTTAATATCTGCGTTCATAGCCTCCTTGCTCATGCTGTAGCGAATATTGCAGCCAAAATCCGGGTCGATAAAATCACCCTCCAGGCTACAATCTTCCATTGAAAGGAAGCGTTTTTGGCTGAGATTCATGGGCTGTGAATATACTGCGCTCACCGTAGTATCGTTCATACTTGCCAATGCCCGGCTCCCGATAGTAAATGTACTAGCTAACACATTCTGTAGTGAAAGATTTGGCAGGCGAGCCGATAATGTATCGGTGCCGTACATTGTGCGAGCAATTGTTGCTACAAACCGACGCAATTTTGTATCTTGCGATGGCACTTCACGTTGCGATGGCAGCAACCCTTGCTGGGCAAGCTGTTTGTAATACTCACCAATGGTTGATTTTGTCGCCGGACGCATCCCAAGCGATTGTGCCACATCACCCAAAATAATGCCCGTACCGGCAAAAATTGCGTCTTGCGTAGCAGTGCCAACCCCAAGCTTGGCGGTCTCTTGTGTTTCGATACCAGCCGCTAAATAGGTGAAGTAATCGGCTTCGGTTTTTACGCTTTGGTTTATTTTATCTGCGATTAATTTTGATACTGTATCCCTAATTTCATCTCGGACTTCTGTCACAATTGCCGAAAGCGGGGTCTCGCAGGGCTCCTTGGCATTGAGCTTTTTTAGGGCAAACTTACCGCCAGCAGCAACGCTAATATAGCCTGCTAACAATTCTGCATATTCGTAGCCACAAAATTTACTACGTTCAGTCGATTCTTGTTCACTCGATAACCCCTTCACGCAAGCTTTATAAATGTCATCTTCGCCTGTGTCAATCGAATCCATCACTTCGCGCAAATACTGCGTGCCAGGCGAATCAGGACCGATGCCATTATTTCGCAAGGCGGTCAGCATCGCCTTTGGATCATTCATGTAGTTACGATCTCGCTTTTTCAGTGCCCCGTTGTCAGCCTCTTCTAGACGTGCTGGGATGCGGTACGAACTACCATCGAGTGCATTTTTGCCTTCATCATTACCAACTGTCAACCGATCAGTCAGATTATTTAAGGTCATTTCGTAACTTGAACTATTGCCAGATTTAATCGAGTCTGCCAGTGCCATATACTGCATCGCAAACCGAGCTAGCGTCACGCTCTTGGCTCGACGCACCACATTCTCCGACATCTCCCCATAGGTGTAAATCGAGCAAGCTAATAGTTGATGGGTTGGCTTAGCATTATCAAGTAGACGATCTCGCACCTTCTCTTTCCACTGCTTTTTACCTTCGTCGGTTAGTAAATAATGCAGTCCATACACGCCATTGCCGTTATCATCAATGTAATCACCCTGGCGCTTCAAGGCATCACCAAATGACGTGCCAATATCCTTTGCGTTATAGCCTCGCACCATTGGGCGATGTTCAATATGAAACCGTTCATGCAGTCGATCGGGGAATTTTCTATCATGAAACAACCCATTTTTAGGGTTGAGGACATTATCAATATAATAGCGAGTTTTATCATTTTTTTGCGTGGCTTCTTTAATTTTTTTGCCATCAGATAACGTTTCGCCTTTTGGTATTTTAAGGCTTGATACTGCAAAACGGCCTCGCTCGTTCTTTTCGCCCGCACTTGGCTCCACCTTATAATCTTCAAAGCGTTTTTTAAGCATATTGCTCATAGTACCAAACTTACACTGAATCTTTTCTTCCTCACACGAATCGCCATTTACTTGCATAGCCAATACTTTGTGGGCGAAATTATGATACACACCCATTGCATCGTTTAGATCGTTTGTGAGCTGCTCTTTCATATTCACCAGCAAGAGTGATGGCGATAGTAATATCATACCCGCCACTCCCATCAGTGCAACAATTGCAACAATCATCGACATCACCCAGGTGCCTTTACGCAAGCGAGAAGTTGCTTCGGGTTTTTTGATGTTCGTATCCCATCGTTCGACAGACTTTTTTTCTGCCTGCGTTTCACGAGAGGTCTTTTCTTGCTTCGCAGCGTCTTGCTCTAACGCTTTGAGCGTATCATCATCTTCATGCGGCTTTTTATCTGGCTGCGGCTCCATGGGTTATTTCTCTTCAGTTGTTTTTTTATCATCTGCCGTGGCCGGCTTTGCTTTATCAGTATTTTTTGCGGTCGGTTTTGTCAGCCCTAATATCTCATCTTCGGCCGCCTCGAGCTGAGCTTCTTGAGAGTGCATCACGTAGCGTGCAGCACGTGCTTTAGCCTGCAGTTCGGTACCGGTCAAGTGTTGCGGACGTACCACATCCGCACTGCGACGCTCGTGGCCAGGGGCGGTGCCTGTGGCTGGCGAGCCGCCTTGCTGCACCATAATGACATTGCCAATGACCGCACTGCCACCGCCAGCCGATGATGCCGCCGAACCTGCGTTCGCCGCTGCCGACATAATGTCGCTAGTTGAAAATCCGCTCACCATGCGTGGAGCCGCCACTTGCGGAACGCCGTCGGCCTTCTCGGCCTTGCTTGAGCCACCGCCGCCACCACCAGTGAGGCTGTCGCTTGTACGTGAGGCAGACGAGCGAGATGGCTTCGTCTTATCATCCTTCGCCAGCGGAATCCCTGCCGCTTTTTTATCACGGCTTTCACTAGCTGCTGCCACCACTTCGGTGCGACTCGGTGCCGAGCTTGTACCACTAGCCGCTTCTGTTGTTCGAGCTGGTGCAGTTGCAGTTGCGGCAGCAGTCGCCGATTTCTGCTTTTCCTGAGCGGCAGCGATCTTATTCGTAAGATTTGCATCCATTGCCACCCCACGACCAATACTTTCAAGCAAGTAGGCCTCGGCCGCCTTTAGTTCAATACCTTCAAAACTATTGATATTAAGCTGCCCCGTATCGGCTGATTCGCCCAGCAGCGACTGGCTTTCTTGATACTGCTGCAACGCCTTTGTATAATGCACCTGCGGTGATAATCCACCCTTTTGTCGCAGCTCTACCAAGCGATCTTGCACCTTACGATCAAACTGTGCCTGTTCGGTACTTTTTTGTGCCTTCTTACGCACTCGCCGGCCAGAGCTGAGTCGCCCGATAATCGTACTACCGACCGTTTCACCATCCTGGGCAGCACTTAAGCGTTGTAAGCGATTAACCCCTTGCATAAATTTTGACTTCTTTTCAGACTGCATAGCGGCATGCTCACGACGTTCGGTTGATTTATCACGCTCACGACTATGCTGCCCCCGACGCACTCGCACTGCCAAACGATCCGCACCGCTTAAGGCCAGCTTAAAGGCATACCACACTCCAGCTAGTGGCAACACCGCCGCTCCAGCTGCGACCAAATTGACCGTTGCAGATGAACGCGAACCGGCACCACCGCCAGATTTTGACGGCGTATATTCATCATTTTCAACGCTGTAGCTACTATCATCTGCTTGAATAATCGCCGCACTGACAATCTGTCCCGCACCCAACAACAACGCAATCACCGGAAACAGCAACAAGGCCTGCGAAAGCAGCCGTAGCCAGCGGGTAAAGTACTGCTCGGTATTTGGTAGCAAATATGCCACAAACGCCAACGGCGAAATCAAAATCAGTGCCACAATTAACACCTTGCGTACAATCAGCACCACAATCAGCACCGAACAAATCAGTGCAACCAACAATACCACGGCTGAGATTGGGGCAAGTAGCACCCACGACACATCAACCTTACTTAAAATACCCGAGGTAATTTCGGTAAGAACCGGTGCACTATCGCTACCAATCTTATCAGCAATTGGCATGCCCGAGGTACCAATATTTTTTGCAATATCACCCAACACGCTACTGATTACTCGGCCAGCAATGTTTGAAATATCCACCATTAGCTGACAAATATAGAACGAAATATTCACCAAAATAGCCCCCACGATAAAACGTGGCAGCATGCGCTTAATGTTGTAATTACCGACACCACGGCCAGTAATGAGCGAATAAATCACCACCAAAAATGCGAACACAAACATTGCATTGGCAATATTACGAGCAACACTCCAGGCTTTAATCGTGCCTCCTTGCGAATTAAACAAGGTTGGCTCAACCGTTAAGAAGCTTTGAGCCACAAAGGTAAAGGCATAGTCACCCGCTTTAGCCGCAGAACGTAGCACTGGACATATCAACCAGCCAATATTATCTAGTGCACAAGTAGTAATTGGTTGATTATCATTCAAGGCAGACAATGCATCAAGTCCGCCGCCAGCACCTTGTGCACTAACCGGCCGCTGCACCACAGACACCATCGCACCAAGCACAGCCACCGCCATGATGATACTTGTTATCCATGTCTTTAGTTTACGCATGTTCACCCTCCCTTGTTGTGGTCATGCTACCACCTAGTGCATTCGCTACTTGCTGCTTGCTTATCTTTATTATAGTACCAGGAAGTACCAATCCACTCAACATTTCTTTTGCAATTGTGTTTTCAACTGCTCGCTGCACCACTCGCCGCATTGGTCGAGCGCCCAGGCGAGGGTCGTAGCCGTGCTCAACGAGTAGCAATTTGGCATCATCGTCCACCTCGACCTGCACCTTTTGCAGTGCCAATGTTTTATTGATACCCGCCAGCATTAAATCAATCACCTGCACCAGTTCTGGCTTGTTTAACGGCCGGAACACCACAATTTCATCAAAACGGTTCAAAAACTCTGGCTTAAATTGGTTTGATGAAATCAGCTCATCAGTGATTTGCAACTCAAACTGTTCTAGCTCGTAGCCACGTTCAATATATTCACGAATTCTATCCGCCCCTGCGTTGCTAGTGGCAATTACAATCGCATCACGAAAGCTTACTTCACGGTTATTAATATCACGCAAAATCCCTTCATCAAGCAGCTGCAGCAGAGTAGTAAGCACATTCGGATGTGCCTTTTCAATTTCATCAAGCAACACCACGCTAAACGGCTGCTTCATTACCTGGGCAGTTAAACTATGTGGATCGTTCGCCCCGTCGGCAATTAACCGTGCCACGTCATCAATCCCCACGTACTCATTCAGGTCAAGCCGTACGATTTTATCTTCCCCGCCAAAATACACATCAGCCAACGCCTTAGCAAGCTCGGTTTTACCAACACCAGTCGGCCCCAAGAACAAAAAGGTGCCGATGGGACGATCTTGATTACGCACCCCAGCTCGAGCCCGCCGCAGGGCATCACTAACCGCCTGCACTGCCCTAGTTTGGTTAATCATGCGTTCATGAATCCTATCTTCAAGATGCAGCAGCATTTCACGATCGTCTGCATCGCTCGCTACGCTTACTTTTACATCCATCGTCTGTTCAATTGCCTGCTGCACCGAATTAATCGTTACCAATCCATTTTGTGCATAGCTGGCTGCCATTTCAAGCAATTTTAAGGCTCGCCCCGGCATGGCTAAATCATGAATGTAGCGCTCACTTAAGCGATACGCCTCGGCAATCGACTGATACATATAGGTTACTTTGCGTTTATATTCAGTAACAATCAGCTTATCTTGCATAATCTGCATCGTATCAGCTTTTTGCGGCTGACTCACCATAACACGATTAAGTGCATTAATCAGGCCTGGATTGCGTTGACTAATTTGCAACAATCGCTGCTCGTCCATTGTTAAAATCACCCGCAAATTGCCGGCTTCAAGAATTGGCAGCAGCACATTACCAATATCCACCGAACCAACTCCCTCTTCAAAGAACAGCTGGGCGTTATCCAGGCAGATAATTACATTTTTTGCCTGATATGCTTCTGCCAATACTCGCATTACCAAACCCTCAAGCTCCCCACGGCCAGGGGCTGCCGCAATGAGGGCTGATGAATCCAATAAGAATACCTGACGAAACTTCAGATTAGCCGGGATGTCGGATGAGGCATCAAGAATATAATCAGAAAATGCCCGTAAAATTTCTGTTTTACCCACACCATTCGGGCCAACCAGTACCGCATTTTGCCGCCCGCCAGAACTAAACGTTTCAACCAGCTGCGTAATAATGCGTTGATGGTCGGCCGTCTCAAACGAAAAGCCGTTGCCCGCCTGATGTGCTAAATTCACCCCAAAGCGATTTAGCAGCGGAATATAGCCAAATGACCAATCACGGGCAATGCCACCCGTACGGCGAGGCGTAGCGTGTTTGTGAATTAGTTCTTGCAGATGATTATACCAACGTATACACGCAAGCACTTCTTCCATATCAAGATGCATCTGGGCGAGCAACATATCGCACTGCGGACTTTGCTGCAGAATAGCCGCCGCCAATACCCCGCCGTGTAGCAATTTACTATCAGTTTGCTGCTGAATCGTACGGGCAATCTGCCATAAATCATCTGTCATTTTAATATCATCCGTGGCGATATTAAGCAGCACATTAGCCGTAATGCCGCAACGTACCGCCATAAATTGCCCGCTATTGGTAGTGCCAGTGATTTGAGCGATTTGTTTTGGCGACATATGCGGGCGTAATTTTGCAAGCATATCACCAGCCAGCACATCATCAACCCCGTGTGGGCGAGCCATCGGTGGCAGTTCTTTGAGATCGCCCTTATACCATTCGACTAACATGAGTGGTAGTGCGGCCAAGCCTATCACCAGCCAGCCAACACTCATCCCCAGCACCAACAGACCAATGCCACAAATCAGCAACGCATACAGCAACACCTGCAGTAATACAATCCACACACCGCCAAGTGCAGCACCAACCCGAGCTTTGACTGCCCGCTCGCTTTGTAGGTTGAGATTTAAGACTGCCATGGCACCCATCCTGAAATTGCTAATATACAGCCAATCACTGGCACAAATGGCATTATGCCCCACGCCAGCAATATCACCACACTCACCAATGCCATCAATGTAATGACCAACAAGCCCACCACTAACACCACCGAACGCACACAGGCACCAATAAAGCGTGAAATCAGCCGCTCTGCAAACATGCGTAGTTTTAGACCTAGCGAGCCATCAACCCTACCCGCTCCGTCTTGGCGAAACAGTGCAAACATAGTTTTTAGCAGCAACCCGATCGAAAAATAGTCCATAGCAGATTCGAGTCGAAGCATGCATAAGCGAGCTCGGCGAAGATAGCCGTCGCCGTACCACCACCGTAATAAGCCCACAATAAACATAACCTTATTCTACTCTAAAATGACACAAAACGCCACCTTTTTGCCAGAATTACTTTATTGCAACCCGTGCTCGTTGTATACTTAATACTATATGCCAAAACCTCATGTTGCGACATTCGGAAAATTAGTGCGTCGAGTTGCCCGCCTGCGGGGCGGCGGTTCTGCGTTTCCAGGCTTGGTGATAGAAAAAATCTCGCCAACCTTCACCCAAGAAGTCTTGGCAACACTGCCTTATGGCGTGGTGGTCGTTAGTGGCACCAATGGCAAAACCACCACCACCAAAATGGTGGTAGAATTGCTCGAAAGCCAGGGTTTACGTGTATTTACCAACCGCACTGGCAGTAATTTTGCTCGGGGCGTAACTGCAGCCCTGTTGGGTGAGGTTGACTACAAAGGTAAGCTAGCCGCAGATATTGCCGTACTTGAGCTGGATGAGGCTCATGCGGTGAAATTTGTTGCCATGGTGCCACCAACTCACTGCTTACTATTAAACGTCATGCGCGACCAGCTTGATAGGTTTGGTGAAATCGACACCACCGCAAAGCTACTCACTCATATCGCAAAGGCCACCACTAAGACCGTAGTACTCAACCGTGAAGACCCCAGAGTGGCTGCGATTGCCACTACACTCAGCTCGTCTGTTGCGGTGCAATACTTTGGGCTTGCCCCTGCCCTACTAGCTCAGTTTCCGCACGATGACAATCTACGAAACTCAGCTCCTGCTACCCACGGCGACACGCCCGCACTAGCAACGCTTGATGCGTTTTCCGACACACAAGCAACGTTTACTCTACAGGGCACATCTCACACCACAAGCTTGTCGCTAAAAGGTATTTACAATACTTACAATGCAGCAGCAGCACTTGCTTTGGTGGCGGCAATTTGTGGTGATTCACTAAAAGTGAAGCCTCTACTCCACGCATTGGCCCAGGTTGCACCCGCTTTTGGCCGAGGTGAAACAGTCATGATCAATGGCATGCCGGTGGATCTAGTACTGGTTAAAAACCCTGGTGGCTTTCGGCTGGCATTGCAATCATTTTCGCCTAAAGGTGTTGCTACCATGATTGCCATCAACGATAACTACGCCGATGGCCGTGATATGAGTTGGCTATGGGATGTTGATTTTCGCAGCTTGGCCGATGATGGCGTCGCGATGGTAAGTGGCATGCGAGCCTACGACATGGCATTGCGACTCGGTTACGACAACATCACCCCTACTGCCATCGAACCACAACTTGCAACAGCCCTGACCACATTCCTTTCACAATACAACTCGCAACCAAAACGCATCTACTGCAGCTACACCGCCATGTTAACACTCCGCAAATCGCTCGCCCAACATACTAATATGGAGGATGTGTTATGAGCCGTACACTTACCATCGTGCAACTGTACCCTCGTGATATGAATATCTACGGCGACTGGGGCAATACTCTTACTCTGCAGCGGCGTGCCCAATGGCGAGGCGTTACGACTGAGATAATTGACTACAATATTGGCGACAGCTTCCCTGCAAACGCTGATATTATCGTTGGTGGTGGCGGGCAAGATAGTGGGCAGCAGCGAGTCTGCAAGGACCTTCAGCACATAGCCCCCACACTACGCAGCCTGGCAGACAACGGCACGCCAATGCTGATGATTTGTGGCATGTATCAACTATTTGGCAAACGATTTATCACCAAAGATGGCAACGAGCTACCTGGCATTGGCATATTTAACGCTGAAACCAAGGCTGGTAATGAACGACTGATTGGCAACATCATCCTTGAGAGTAAAGAATTTGGCGATATTATTGGTTACGAAAATCACAGCGGTCAAACCTTTTTAGAAGGTGGCACTACGCCGCTTGGAAAAGTACGACTCGGAGCAGGCAATAACCTGACTGATGGCGTAGAGGGTGCTCGCTACCGCAACGTGATTGGCACATACCTGCACGGCTCGCTACTACCCAAAAATCCCCGCCTGGCTGATTTTTTGATTGCTAAAGCCCTAGCCAAACACAGCCACACCAAACCACTCGCCCTACTCGAGATCGATGCAATCGCTGAGCAGGCACGAACGGTAGCCAGTAAGCGGCCACGGTAATTTTTTACAGCTCGCTTTCGATACAAACCGAAGCACCCGGCTCTGTAAATTCGGCAAGGTCAACTTCTGTGAGAATAGATGGTAAAATAACTGTTGTTTTTGGATCGACAAAACCACACTCGGCTACCTCTGTTTCGCCATGGCCCTTTGCGAGCGGATCAGGATGATCATCAATAAAATTATCGTAGCATAGGCCTGTCAGACAAGCAAGGCGGCCAGTTTTGCATGTAGCTTGCTTATTTTTCTGTTTCCAGGCTTAACGCAACCGCTTAATGTGCAGTTTGTTAGTTCTGCATGAGGTTGCCAGACAATCCAAGCTCACAGCCTCATGAAAACTAAAAAACCACCCTGGTAGTCGCCAAGATGGTTTCGAATTGTGAAATAAAAAAGAGTTGGCTACTGCCAACGCTCTATAAACAGATATAAGATTTGTACTGGTCGGGGTGAAAGGACTCGAACCTTCGACCTCACGGTCCCAAACCGCGCGCGCTAGCCAACTGCGCCACACCCCGATGGTGTACTGTAGGTATTATAGCAAAAAATATGTTTGTATTCCAGTGTTTTATTGTGGGATTATTTTTTGCACCAACGGAATCCGCAATAACCCCCAAATTATCAACACCACCACCAACGCCACTACTGCATTAACCCAGGGCATGTCCACCTTTGGGGCGATAGTAACGACAACCATCGGCAACAAAAGTGCCTGCAGACAGTATGCACTCAACGACCGCTGCCCTAACGGCAATAATAGCCAGCCAAATAACCTCAACACTACTGGGCGAAGCAAACGAAACGCCACCAATAAACCACCAAACCACACAAACGACAAGGCGATACGAGTGAGCGTTAATGGATCAATCGTTACATAGGGAGCTATCACCTGACGAACCGCCAAGTACTCATCAAAACTTACTACATTCCAGTTTGGATCTTCCACCTTATGCCAGCCGTGCGTAAAGAAATAGCTGGCATACATAGTGATGGCCGTTGCCGCCAACAAGCCAGCAATTGCTGCCGTTCGCACATACGGGTGACGTTGCAGCCACGCCACAATCGCTTCAAGCCGGTAACCAATCAATGCCGCACCAAAGAAAAGCAGCTGCCATTGTAGTGCCGCCTCGTATACATACGCACTCAACCAATATGCGGCAGCCATAAGTCCAATAATGATATAGTCTTTTTTGCGACGCAGCAACCATAAAAATAGTGGCGTAATAAGCAGCATGATAGCGTACAGTCGCAAAAAGTAGATCCATGGACTAAAGTATTCAGTCGAAGTTACTGCCCAGCCTACACTCAGCACGCTCGCCATTTGCTCCTTGGTTGGTAGGTCGGGCAAGGCATCATGCCAGCCGTGTAGATGAGTAAATAGCAGCACTGCAAACGTAATCCCAACCCCCCACGCATACAACATCGCCGCACGCTTTGCGAGCAGTGTTGACACTTCTTTTAGTGGCTTGTGTCGACTTTTAAAGCCACGGATATAGCCAATCAATAAGCCAGAAATCAAAAAGAAACCTTCTGCGGCCGTCACCCATAAGCGCCCTTCGCCCGTAATGTAGCGAAGTGGACTTGGCCATAACTGCAAATGGTCGATGATAATAATCACCACAAATAAACCTCGCAGCAAATCAAGCTCAAAGATACGTCGTTTTTTCGGCGGCGTGTTTACCTCTTTCATGCTTCTTTTATTAGTATACCGCACTAGTAAAACTATATGCAATCTATAGTATAATATGCATATGCGTATTACTTCGACCTCTCAGCACCACCCTGCCCATCGGCAACGACGAAACCTACATCTTTCACTTGGTACACAACGGTTTTTAGCTGTGTTTGAAGGGCTAGAGGGCGGCTTTGCAATTAGCACCAGCATTGTTGCTGGCCTGTACTTTGCCAATATGCCTCAGCACATTCTCGTCACTACGATTGTAGTTAGCGTATTGGTCAATGGATTTAACGCCGCCTCGGTAAAATATAGCAGCGAACACTACCTTGATGAGCTTGATGGCCGAGAAAAACGCAGCCCATTCCGGCATTACTTCATCCCCGCCCTGATTGAATTTTTAGTATACCTTACCATTAGCATGACAACCCTCGTGCCACTCCTGCTTATTCCAAACACCGCCCTTGCAATCGGTGCACTTACCCTTTCAAACTTGTCGATCTTATTTGCCGCTGGCTGGTGGCGTGGCTATATGGTGCGGCTTCACCCCTGGAGAGACGCATTCGAAACCTGCCTGCTAGGAGCGGGCATTATTGCGGTTGGGGCAATCGCTGGCTGGCTACTTTACAGCATATAGTTACACGGTGACAGTCTGTTCGTAATAGCCATCATGAGCATCTTCTGCCCACACCTGCACCGCACCGCCAAATTGCGAAGGGTTAGCTTTCACGTCGGCCTTACTCACAAACATATACTCGTCAATTTCTTCTGGCTGTATCTGCACAGGCAATGTGTCGTCATATACCGTATGTGCGATAAACATAAACTGATACGACTGCATAATGTCGCTCGAACGGCTAATTGTGCATAAAAACTGTACTTGATGCGGCAACAGCACTATTCCCGCCTCTTCCTCTAGCTCACGCAGAGCCGCCTCTCGGGGTGATTGCCCAGCTTCAATCCAGCCGCCAGGAAATGACCAGTACGGCTTATAATTTGCCTTTAGCACCAAGGCTTCGCCCTTTGCATTGCACAACACCACACCGGCACTGGCTGGGCGTGCCACCTGGGTGTGCAGAAATTCCCGCACTTCTTGTTTGTTATACATTATTTTGCAAACTCAATCGCACGGGTTTCACGAATCACGTTAACTTTAATAGTACCAGGATATTGCATGGTACTTTCGATCTTGGTTGCAATATCACGAGCTACCTTAATGGCACTTAAATCATCGATAAGCTTCGGGCTGACAATCACACGGATTTCACGGCCAGCACTAATCGCATAGGCTTTATCAATCCCCTTAAAGCTGGTGGCCACGTTCTCGAGCTCACGCATACGTTCGGCAAAGTTTTCGGCGCTAATATTGCGGGCACCTGGGCGAGCCGCACTGGCCGCATCCACCACCCGCACCACCAGTGCTTCTGGCGTGGTTGCCTCGATATCATCATGATGCGCCTCAATTGCATGGGCAATTTCTTCGCTCATACCGTATTTGCGAGCCAACTCGGCACCAATATGGTGATGCTTGCCTTCAACCTTGTGCGTAACCGCCTTGCCAATATCATGCAGTAAGGTTGCAATTTTTACCACACGTACGTTAGCGCCGATTTCTTCAGCAATCATACCAGCGATTTGGGCCATTTCGGTACTGTGCTTTAGCACATTCTGCCCATAGCTAGTGCGGAATTTTAGCTCGCCAAGCAGGCGCAGCATTTCTTTTGGAATACCAACCACGCCGGTTTCGCGCATGGCATCTTCGCCGGCTTGCTTCACTTCTTTTTCGATCTGCTTTTTGGCTTTGGCAACCACTTCCTCGATGCGGCCTGGGTGGATACGCCCATCCTTCATTAGCATCTCAAGTGTCAAACGAGCCACCTGACGACGCACTGGGTCAAAGCTCGAGAGCACCACCATGCCCGGCGTGTCATCTACCAGTACATCAACGCCGGTTTCGCGCTGAATCGCCTGAATATTGCGACCTTCTTTTCCAATGATGCGACCTTTCATCTCGTCATCGGTTAGCTTCAATGCCGTCACAGTACGTTCGGCCGTTACTTCGCTACTCATGCGCTCCATGGCGGTTAGCAAAATGGTTTGGGCACGATCTTCGGCATCTTCCATCGCATCATGCTGCAGCTTATTTACCAGGCCAAGTAGATCATTTTTGATATCACGTTCGGTCATTTGCATCAGCTTTTCGGCGGCTTCGGCCTTCTTGAGCTTGGCGATTTTTTCAAGCTTTTCTTGCTGACGGACACGAATCTCGCGAATCTCACCCTTTAGTTTTTCAACCTCATCTTCTTCAGCACGCAAACGTTCTGAGCGGCGGTCAAGATCATCAAGCTTGCGATCGATATGCGATTCACGATCGGCCAAGCGCTGCTCGGTCTTTTTAATTTCGCGGCGCAGTTCGGCCTCTTCCTTTTTGGCTTCATCAGTAATTGCTAGTGCTTTATCTTTGGCCTTTAGTACAATATCACTGGCTTTATTTTTTGCCTCAGCGATGGTTTGTTCGCTCTTATTTTTGCCCTGGGTACGCTGAGTATATTCATACGCAAACGCACCGCCTGCACCAATTAACGCACCGGCGCCGAGCAGTATTATCTCTACCATAGGTGGTTCCTTTCTTATCTATATCCCGACTGCCAACAATGCATCTAGTGTCAGCCAATCAGCAATCAAAATACTCATTCAATTCATCAAAAAGATAGCTACGCTATCTATATATACCCATTGTACGCATTTTCTAGGGAAGGTTCAAGTAAAAGCTATTTACGCGGTGCAGTAATACGAGCCTCACGGCCATACTCTGGTAGGATGATCTTATCGGATTCGCCCGCCTGCAGCCTTTGTAGTGCCCGCACCTGCCAATTATCGCCTGTCACGCCAACAATCGGTGCGTGGCAAGTATCCCCGATAGTATTGATGGTCGCAATGCCAATTCGCAACCCCGTAAAACTACCAGGGCCACGCAACACCCCCCAGCCAGCCACCTCTTGAATAGCCACCTGATGCCGAGCAAGACATTCTATAATATATGCCAGCAGACCCTTTGCCATTTGCCTGTCTGCCTGCCACGTGTATTCGTGCTGCTCGCCATTAGAGTCAACCAGCCACACTCGACACACTGCTGTACTTGTATCAAGCAGCACGTACATCTCCATACCCCTCAATCAGTGATGCCAGCTCACCGCCCGCTTGACACTCTATCATTCGCTGCGTTTCGCTAGCTGCAACCGCCGCAATAGCAATAATAATCCGATCATCCGGCAACACATCAGCCACAATATCCGACCATTCCACCACACTTACCGTGTGCGGCTCGTGAATAGATTCGGCAAGCTCATCCGCAATAATGCCAGGTTCGTGCAATCGGTAAAAGTCATAATGCACCAGTCGTCGCCCCCGAGTGCCTTCATACTCACGGCTAATGGTAAAGGTTGGACTCTGAATTGTGTCGCTCACACCCAGCCCCTCTGCCAAGCCACGAGTAAACGTTGTCTTACCCGCTCCAACATCACCACGCAGCTCAAGCAATTCGCCGCCCCGAAGCCGTTCACCCAGCCAGCGACCAAATTGTTTCATGTGCTGTTCATTTTGTATGATCATACCTCTATTATAACACTCTAGTAAAATTATCCCGTTTGTTCTATACTAAACATAACCGGTATGCATATATCTGACAACACATTTTTGGCAATGGTGGGATTGCACAACACGATCGCACCGGAAGACATCAACGCGCTACAACGAGAGAGCGAATCTTCAAGGCAGCCGCTACAAACGCTTGCGATTAAACAAAATCTTATTACCGATGAGCAACTCACCCGCCTCTTTGCCGAATACGCCAGCATCCCCTATATCGAAATCAAACCAAAAGACATCCCCCAGGAGGCACTTGATCGCCTGCCGGAACATATCGCTCGCCAATACAATGCCATTGTGTTTCATATTGATGAAATGGGCAAGGTGCACTTGGCCATGGAGGATCCAGATGATGTCGAAGCCGTCAACTTCATCCAAAAACACGTCGGCAGTAACCTTAAGATTTATGTATGCACCCGAGAAACTATTACTAACGCTCTAGATGCATATCGCACCGATGTCGATAAAGAGCTGGGCGAAATTATTAGCGACCAAGACACAACCGATACACCAACAGAATCTGTCCGTGAAGAAGACATTGCCGAAAACTCCCCAATTGCCCGCACTGTTAGCCTGCTACTTGAATATGCTGTGCGATCTGGGGCGAGCGACATCCATATTGAGCCACGGGAAACCTACGTCCAAGTACGTTACCGCATTGACGGTGTCTTAAAAGAGACTAACCAGCTGCCAAAAAACATCGCAAGTGCACTAGTTAGCCGTGTTAAGATTCTTTCTAATCTTAAGATTGATGAACGCCGGGTGCCTCAGGATGGTCGTATTAAAATTAGACTGGGCGGCCGTAAATATGCCTTCCGTGTCAGCACCCTGCCAATTACCGATGGCGAGAAGGTGGTGATGCGTGTTCTCAACGAATCAAGCGAAGCGCTGCCGCTAGAAAAACTTGGCTATTGGGGAAAATCGCTCGAAACTATTAATCACGCTTTGGCAGAACCAAACGGTATGATTTTGGTAACGGGGCCAACTGGCTCGGGTAAGTCAACCAGTTTGTTTAGCGTGCTATCCCGGCTCAATACACCAGACGTGAATATCTCGACAATCGAAGACCCAGTCGAATATAAAATCCCTGGCGTTAACCAAACTCAAACCAACAATAAAGCTGGCATGACCTTTGCAAGCGGACTACGCGCCCTACTACGTCAAGACCCAAATATCATCATGGTGGGTGAGATTCGTGATGGCGAAACTGCTAACTTGGGTGTGCAGGCAGCCCTGACCGGGCACTTAGTGTTCTCAACGCTGCACACCAATAACGCCGCCACCACCCTGCCTCGTCTGCTTGATATGGGCATTGAGCCATTCCTGATTGCCAGCACCGTAAAAGCAGTGGTAGGGCAGCGTCTTGTGCGGCGATTACGCCACGAAACTCGAGTACAATACGTCCCAAGCGAAGAAGAAAAAGCCACTATGATTAAACTCTTTAATCTTCGCCCCGGGCAAACGTTTGCTCATATTCACGCCCTTGAACGACAGGCGGCTGCTATGGGTATTGGCGGCAACACGCCGCTCGCCACCAGCGAAACCGGCATTAACTTTTTATGGAAACAAAATGACGAAGATAATGAAGATGGTGCCCATGGCGGCTTTAAGGGGCGGGTTGGTATCTACGAAGTGCTCGATATGACGGTCAATCTACAGAAGCTCATCACCGCTAACGCTACCGCTAACGAAATCCAGGATCAAGCAATTCTTGAAGGCATGATTACCATGCAGACTGATGGACTAATTAAAGCACTTCGTGGCGACACCACACTAGAGGAAGTAATGCGAGTAACAAGGGAGTAATACAGCAATGGCATCATTTACATACGTCGCAAGTAGCACCAAAAGCGGCAAGTTAGTTAAGGGCGATATCGAAGCAAAAAATCGTGACGAAGCCGCCAGCATCCTATTAAAACAACAGCTCACCCCTATTAATATTAAATCTGCTGATGGAGCAGCGACCGGGCTGGCTGGCCTATTTAGTGCTAAAAAAGTCAAAACCGATGAGCTAGTTATCTTTACTCGCCAGTTAAGTACTATGATCAGTGCTGGTGTGCCGCTAATTCGCTCACTTAATTCGCTTGAAGAACACGCCGAAAACCCCGCCTTCAAAAAAGTGATTGAATCCGTCAAAACAGATATCGAAGGTGGTGCCGCCCTAGCTGATGCACTCGAAAAACACCCTAGCACTTTTAGCGATATTTATGTCAATATGGTGCGTGCCGGCGAGGCCGCTGGTATTCTCGAAGATGTACTCCGCCGGCTTGCTATGCAACAAGAAAAAGCGGCCACAATTCGTAAAAAGATTAAAAGTGCCATGACCTACCCAACCGTCCTTGTGGTTATTTCTATTCTGGCATTTTTTGGCTTGATGATTTTCGTCATCCCCCGCATTGGCGCCATCATCAAAGACCTTGGTGGCCCAGATGCCGAACTACCACTACTTACGCAAGTTATGCTTGGCATTAGCGGCTTTATGACTTCCTTCTGGTACATCCTGGTTCCATTGCTGGTTGGAGCGGTGATTATGGTAAAGCGCTATCTTAAAACCCCTGTTGGAAAGCAACAGTTTCATCGCATTGTCCTTAAACTGCCCGCTGTCAGCGTGATTGTAAAAAAGGTTGCAGTAGCTCGTTTTGCCCGCACCTATGCTTCGCTGATTGGTGCTGGCGTATCCGTGATCGAAGCACTCTCTATTAGCGGACGAGCTATTGGTAACATACGCTACGAAGAAGTGCTTGCCGAAGCTGGCCAGCGTGTTGAAAATGGCGAACCGCTCTCTAAAGTAATTGAAGAGCATGAGGACCTATTTCCTTCTATCCTTGCCCAGATGCTTGCCGTGGGTGAAGAGACCGGACAGACCGATAGCGTCTTGGTGAAGGTGGCAGATTTTTATGAAGAAGAGGTCGATACCGCCATTGAAGGCATTAGTTCTATTATCGAACCAGTCATGATTGTCTTTATGGGTGGCATGGTTGGTATTATTGCTGCCAGCGTGATGCAACCAATTGCCAATCTTTCACAAAGCATTAAGGGCTAGGCAGCAGATTATGCTTATGCTATAATTCTTATATATTCTTGAGTGGGTAAATCTATGCAGAAATTATTTTATAAAGACAGTTCACTAATCGGGCTTGATATTGGCTCAAACGACATGAAACTTATGGCCATTGCGCCAGATAAATGGACGGTGCTAGCACACGGTGCAATCGATGTTGATAGCGTAAAAATGCGTAAATCGCTTGATAATGATGGCGAATACCTCAAGCTACGTCTTAAGCGACTCCTGCTAGATAAGCTCCACGGCAATCTACCAAGCACCCAAGTCGCAGTTAGCATCCCAACTTCCCGCACCTACTCCCGCACATTCTCTATTCCGGCTACTGCGAAAAAAAATCTCAAGGAAGCAATCGAACTAGAGGTAAGCCAGTACATACCCGTACCAATTACACTGCTTTATGTTGATTACGAAATTATCCACGAAACAAAAGACGCACTTGACGTGTTGGTGTCGGCCGCTCCAAAGGTGGTAGTCGATAATATTATTGATGCTTGCGCACAGGCCGGACTGACTGTTAACCTTGTCGAGCCAAGCATTAACTCAATCGCTCGTATTTTACAATCTACCGAAAGCGGCACCCTGCCAACTGCCATTATTGATATCGGGTCAGTCACAACCGATGTTGCAATTCTCGAAAAGGGCATTATTCGTGTGACTGGCAGTACCGCAACCGGCGGCAATGCCTTTACTCTTAATATCGCAAAAAAACTCAACGTATCAATCGAAAACGCACACCAACTAAAAATCCTCAACGGCCTTAACGTTGGCCCACGACAAAAAAAGATTACTGCCGCACTCGAGAGTAATCTAAAAAAGATCTCGCTCGAGGCAAGGCGAGTTATGCGCTACTACAACGAGCGTGTACAGGGCGAAAAGGTAGAGCAAGTCATTATTGTGGGCGGCGGCAGCAATGTGCCTGGTATTGGCGAATACTTCACTAACGAACTAACCATGCCAGCTCGTGTGGCCAGCCCATGGCAACGGCTCAACTTTGGCAAGCTAGAACAACCGGCCAAACAGTTGCGTCCACGCTACATTGGCGTAGCTGGCGTAGCAACCATTACCAAAGAGGAGGTACTCGAATGATTAATCTACTCCCTACTGAAAATATTCGCCAATTACGGGCAGCCCAACAAAATACCCTATTGCTACGCTACGTGATATTTTCTGCCGTTACCCTTGGAGCGGTAGTAATGATTCATCTTACGGCCTTCACTATCCTAAAGGTGACCGAAAGCCAAGGTAAGGCTGCTGCAGAAGAAAACATGCGTCAAGTCTCGCAGTATAGCGATATACAAAAACGCGCACAAGAATACGCCGCTAATCTTCAAGTCGCCAAAACACTGTTCGCAAAACACGTACCGTTTACAACTGCACTGCTCAATATTGCTGCAGCTGTGCCAGAAAATGTCATACTTGAAAATATCGACCTTTCACAGGACGACTCAAAAAAAGCTGTCGTATTAAGTGCTCGTGCAAAATCTTATGATGACGGTATTGCTCTGCGTGATTCATTGAGCCGCTCAAAACTCGCTAAAGATGTTACTATCGCCTCGCTTATTAATACCGCCGCTGACAGGGGCAACAGCGGAGGCAACGATCCTGCACAAGAGTATCCATTCACCGTGTCGCTCAACTTAACCTTCACTCCAGAGCTACTAAAGGAGAAGAAATGAAAAAAGAACTACCCAAACAAGAGCTCACTCCCGTAACACTCAGACTAATCCTAAGTCTTGTTCTTGCACTGATTATCGTTGCTCATATTGGCATTACCCTGCTGGGGCAAAAATTCTTGAAAGAAAACTCTGGCGGTGTCACAGAAGCAATTACGACCGCAAAATCAACCGAAAAAGCACTACGTCAGCTACAAAACGCAAAGGCTGTCCTAGCCCAAAAAGCTAAAACAGTTGAAGCCTCACGTCACCTGGTTGGCCAAGTCAAAGAAGCTTCCTACCAAAAAGAGGTTATCTACGACCTTATCGCCTATGGAAAGAAGGTAGGTATTGGCGTAAACGGCTTTACCTTTACCGGTGCCGAAGGAGCTGGCGGAGCGGCTAGCTCGGGCAGCTCGGTGGCTGGAGTAACCTCTCACAATGTTACAGTAGACTTTGCCTCACCGGCTGATTACCGTGCCTTCCTAAAGCTGCTCAAATACCTCGAAGGCAACCTCACTCAGGTACACCTAAAAAGCCTGAGTGTCGCACCGCCGGCCGGTGACATGGATAAAAATTCCATTGCAACACCATCATTAAGTCTGGAGATATTTACAAAATAATGAGCAAGCCACTACACCCTGCACAAAAATTCTTAAATCATCATAGTTTTGTGGTCTTTGTGGTCACAGCTGCCGCAATGCTAACTATTGTTATCGCTCTTTGCTACAACACCTTCACAGAGGCCACCACGCCAGTTGACGTGGAGTCAAAGGTGAATGTACCAACCAGCTTTGATGCTGTCACCGAAAAAAAGCTAGAGTCGCTCCACACCCGTAAGGATCAAAACCTAGAAGTTACACTCCCGGTCGATACCCGTGTCAATCCGTTTGTTGAATAGTCAATTCCATCGTATACTAGATATATGCTACTAAAAACATCTCAACTACGGAACCTCCCTGTTATGAGCCTACAGACGGGCGAAGAGATTGCTCGTACAGCACAGCTGTTGATATCGCCAGACACGCTCAAAATCGCAGGGTTCGAGCTATCTGGCAAGCATCTAACCGCAGTGCCAAGTTTTTTACGCATCGAAGATATCCGTGAGCTGAGCAATATCGGCTTCATTGTTGATTCAAGCGATGAATTTATTGAGCTTGATGATGTAATTGCAATTAGAGATATCTACGATCTTCAGTTCCAGCTTGATGGCATGCGCGTAACCGATACATACGGCAAAAAGATTGGTAAAGTGTACGATTCTATCTTTGCCACCGAAAGCTTTACGATCGAACAGCTCTGTGTCAGTCGCCCACTGTTTCAAAGTTTTGATGACACCGAACTGCTCATTCATAAACGTCAAATTGTTGAGATTAATCGTGATACGATTATTGTTCGCACTCCGACCATACGCGCCAACGATACTCGCACGCAACGTACTGAACCGGCTGTACTATTCCGCAACCCCCACCCACAGCCAGAAACCATCTCGCAAGATAGTCACTCTTCGTAAATCGTTTCTGCAGATAACTGCCTGCTAATATCATCGTACCGAAAACCTTGGCGTAATAAATAGGCGATCAGCTTTTGTGTATCCGGATAACGATGCCGTTTTTTAGCAATCATTTTTGCCAATTCATCCACATCCCGACGTGATGACTCGCCTAGCACCAGCTCAATCACCCCAGGGCTCACCCCTTTTGCTCGCAGCTCGCCCACTAGCGTACGACGACTTATGCCCGTACGCACCTTGCGACCCTCGACCCACCAACGGGCAAATCGCTCATCATCAATATAGCCTTTATCTTGCAGCCGCAGCAGCACTCGCTGAGTGAGACCGGCACTCACGCCCGGCCGCTGCACCAGTTCACCCGTTCGCTGATTTTTTACCATGCGTGGCAAGGTTTTTTTGTATAAATAATCTCGCACTTCTTTTTCGGAATGTGGCCGTGCCAGACAATAGTCAATCGCACGTGTATAGAGTTTACCAAATTGGCTCTCTTGCTCGAGCATCACCAGCTCACTTTCGCTATATTCCTGACCAACTTTTATGCCTAGCTCGCCCACCTGCAACACATCAAGGCTGAACCGATACACACCGTCAACGCTTACATTGACACGGTTTTTATTTTTTGCCTGCAGCGAAATGGCGGTAATTTTCATACCGCCACTCCTTTTACATAATTTACCACCCCAGTCTGCATACGCACCACGCCAAGCTCTGCTATGCGTCCGTTGACTTCACCTTTTCGCGCACCTTAGCATCGATTTCTGCCAAAAGTTCTGGATTCTGCTTCAACATGTCTTTAGTTTTATCACGGCCCTGGCCAATGGTTTCGTCATTATATTTGTAAAACGCACCCGCCTTGCCAACAATACCGTGCTGCACCGCCAAGTCAAGAATGTCGCCCGTCTTGCTGATACCTTCGTTGTACATAATGTCAAACTCAGCAATCCTAAACGGCGGTGCAATCTTGTTCTTCACCACCTTTACTTTGGTGCGGTTGCCAATAATATCCTCGCCTACCTTAATTTGGCTAATGCGGCGGATATCCATACGCACACTAGCATAAAACTTCAGTGCGTTACCACCAGTCGTCGTTTCTGGGTTACCAAACATCACGCCAATCTTCATGCGGATTTGGTTAATAAAGATCACGGTTGCTTTTGATTTGTTGATGATGCCAGTAAGCTTCCGTAGGGCCTGGCTCATCAAGCGGGCCTGCAAGCCCATGTGTGAATCACCCATGTCGCCGTCAATTTCGGCCTGCGGGGTTAATGCCGCCACCGAGTCAACCACAATCAAATCAACCGCATTACTACGCACCAAGGTTTCACAAATTTCGAGTGCCTGCTCACCGTTATCCGGCTGCGCTACCAATAGGTTTTCAGTATCAACGCCTAGTTTTTTCGCATATGATGGATCAAGTGCGTGCTCGGCATCAATAAACGCTGCCGTGCCACCCTGCTTTTGGATTTCGGCAATGGCGTGCAGTGTCAGCGTGGTTTTGCCGCTTGATTCTGGGCCATAAATTTCAATAATACGCCCCTTTGGATAGCCGCCACCCAGTGCCAAATCAAGACTCAACGCACCACTTGGCAAAAGTTCCACATCAACTTTTTTGGCTTCACCCAGTTTCATAATTGAGCCATCACCAAATTGCTTGGTGATTTGCTCCATCGCAAGACTCAGCGCCTTCGACTTACCATCATCCATCTTACCGGTTGTTTCTTTTGCTGCCACCTCTTGCTGTGATTTTTTCGCCACGCTTCCCTCCTGATTACTTTTCTTTATTATACGAAATTACCCAGTAATTTGCTATAATAGAAATATATGAAACGACACGCAGGTTTTACGGTGATAGAACTCCTTGTCACAATTGTGATACTATTTACCGCTAGTGCTCTATTTTTAAGCCAAAAAAATCGGCTTGAAGCTTCAGCACTCGATGATCGCCGCAAGGTTGATATCAACACTCTTCATCATAACCTTGAAAAGGTCTACTACGCCACTCATAAGGCTTATCCACGAGAACTCAACGAAAACACACTACCTGCCGTGCATCCGGACACCTTCAAGGATCCATCCGGTATCCTTATTAATCAACAAAAGGTTTCGCCACTAGGCATTAAAACAGGCGAATCCGACTACCGCTACGAAGCCAAAGGTTGCGACCAACAAACCGGTAAATGCACCAGCTACATCCTCCATACAAACCTCTCACTCGAAGCCGATTACACCAAGCATTCCACTCACGGCAATCAATCACACAAAAAATAGCAGTCCGTCCGTTGCTATTTTCCTATTTATAGTTAATGGCTAATCGTCACCTACCGGACGACCGTTCTTAAATGCCTCAACCGCATTATTCAGTACCGCCACTTGCTCTTTTGGTCGTGCCACATAGTAAAATCGATAGGTTGTTTCATCACCCTCAGTACTTAGTCGAATTGAACCGTAGTTAAACATCGCCTGCATAATACCATTCTGGCGAAAGCTTACATCTTCGATACTGCCAAGGCTCACCGTCTGCTCGTGCCGAGAAAATAAGCTGTGCTGAATCTCTTGAATCACACTCTCGTTTGTTAAAAAGAATTGGTTTCGCAAATACACCCACACCGCAATATACGAAAACAACCCAACTAGCAAACATACTGGCAAAATACATAACGCCATCACCCCAAAGCTTGGCAAGGCACCTTCAGCAGATTCTGCCAGAATCATTGGATAAATAGCCAAGAGCGATAGCAATAAAATAACAATTAGCATACCGGTGCCGATAGGAATAAATAACCCAATTGGGTGCCGTTGGATATTTAGTAGCACATATTCGCCCTCGGAAAGATTGAGATATGGATATTCTTGGGCTGAACGCTCGTGTTTCTGCTGCAGCTCGGGGCTAATGGTTCGCTTTGGCGGTTCAATTTCACGCACAGCATGCACGATACTTGGTTCGTTTGCATATTGTGCTCGCAGTTGCGGATCGAAGTTATGTCCAGCTAGTTCGTTTGGCTGTGCGGTAACATGCGAAATAGTCGGCTGCACTTCTGGCGTGACTACCGGTGGTGTTGCACTACCCGAACGTGGCGGCTCAGGCGGTAGTGGCGGCTGTGGTGGCAAAGAAGGTTGTTGTGGATTCATATCTTTTAGTATAGCAAACTCCTTACAAAAGCTCTAGGTGACGGCGAGCACGCAAAGTAACCCGACGACCACGTGGCGTGCGTTCAATAAAGCCAATTTGCAGCAAATATGGTTCATAAAAATCTTCAATCGTAGTAGCTTCATCGCCAGTTAGGGCGGCGATTGTCGTAAGTCCAACTGGACTATCACCGTACGCCTCAATCATGCTGGTGAGCAAATGTCGGTCAGCTGGGTCAAGCCCTAGCTCATCAACCTCAAGCATCTCTAACGCCCGAGTGGTGGTCGGCACGTCAATAATCCCATCACCATTCACATCCGCATAGTCACGCACTCGCTTTAATAAGCGATTCGCAATACGCGGCGTTAACCGAGCCCTAGTCGAAAGCATATCGGCCGACGCATCATGTATTTCGCTCTGCAAAATTGAAGCCGCTCGCTTAATAATCGCACTCACTTGGGCTGGCGTATAAAACTCCAACCGATGCACGATTCCAAACCTATCACGCAGCGGTGCCGCCAAGCTACCGGTGCGGGTGGTTGCACCAATTACCGTAAACTTTGGCAAATCAAGCCGCACACTGCGTGCTGCCGGACCTTTGCCAATCACAATATCAAGCTTGTAGTCTTCCATGGCACTATAGAGCACCTCTTCAACCGCCCGACTTAAGCGGTGTATCTCATCAATAAATAAAATATCACCATCCTGTAGATTAGTGAGGATACTTGCCAAATCACCTGCACGTTCAATTGCCGGGCCAGCCGTTACTCGTAAATTTGTCCCCATCTCATGGGCAATCACGCTCGCCATTGTGGTCTTGCCTAAACCTGGCGGCCCATACAGCAACACATGATCAATTGGCTCGCCACGCTTTTTAGCTGCCGCAATCGCAAGTTGCAAATTCCTCTTCAGTCGATCCTGGCCAATATATTCTGCAAACGACTGCGGACGTAAACTCACCTCAATTACCTGCTCTTCGGTGTCGTCTGTATGCGTACTCGTATCCACAATGCGTTCAATGGCCATTACTCTATTATACCATCACCCGCCGCCTATCGATACCTTACCATAAGCTATTGCTTTTTATTAAAAAATCATGTATAATAAAGGATGGGGAATTACCCAGCTTGTACCTACTACAGAAAGGACAGGTGATACCAATGATCACCGGCCAAACATTCTATCGAGAACCCCATATTTCGGGTCATCCTGCAGAAGATGGAGTGTTTCATCAAGCACAAAAAGCAGAGATTACTCTTGTGCGTCACGGTGTTAGCATGCATGCTGCCGGTCAACTCACCTTTGGAGTCTTATGCTCCGGTAGAGTGCCCGACGACAACTATATAGCAGCTAGAATTCCAACCCCTTGCCAAGAGCGATATCGTGTATTTATTGATGCATACGTAAGCTACAAGCAATGGATTCGGTCTGCCACTGCAGCCTAACCCCTAGCCCAGGCATACCCTGGGCTTTTTTCTTATCCCTTGAGTGCTTGCGTAACCCGTGCGGCAGTTGGCAGAGTTGGATCCACCCCTTCAAGTGCCTTAGTTGCATCTGCCAAAGTATAACCCAACGCCATCAAGGCCTCTAGTGCTTCATCAGCTGCCACTGGCATTTCAGCAGCCGACTCAGCCGGCCGACCGTAGCGAGTTGGCACACCTACCTTATCACGCAAATCAACCACCACTCGCTCGGCGGTTTTCTTACCCACGCCAGCTGCTTTTTGAATAAATGCGGCGTCATCATTCGCAATGGCATTTCGCACCGTTTCCGCATCGCCCAAACCTAAAATTGCCAGAGCAGCTTTCGGGCCAACCCCCTGCACACCAATCAGCAGCTCAAACAGTTTTTTTGCCGCCAGGCTACTAAAACCAAACAATTCCTCTGCCTGCTCTCGTACATGATGATAGGTGTATAATTTTACCTCTTGTTCAAGCGTAATAGATTCAAAATCACCCGCCGGTACCGCTACTTCATAGCCAATACCCTGCACATCAATAATAACTGCCGTATTAAACTTTTCGGCTACCACCCCACGAACATGTGCAATCATGCCCCACCTCCTGGTGCTGGTATTGGTCGAGGTGGACGTGGCAGACGAGGCGGGGTACTGCCTGAATTACCACCCGTGCCCGGCTGCACAACTGTATCATCTTCTGGATCAGTAGGCGGATTTGTTGGGTCGGTAGGTTGCGTAGTGGTGTTATCGTCACTTGATGAGTCGCCTCGGCCTGATGGATTTTGCCGTGGGGTTGTGCGCGGTGTCGGGGTAGTTTCGGTTTCATCATCTGGCTTAGCAGCCTCCTTCTCCTTGTCTTCCTCGGTAGTCTTTACTTCGCAGCCAACTGATGGTAGTGCTGATGATAAAAAGAGCTCTTTGTAGGTGTTCTCACCACTGCGACTTGCAAGCATACCGTTGCCTTTACACGCATCACGCTCAACTACTCCATCTGGGCGAGTAAACGGATCGCCCGATTGCGGTGCGGCAAATTTCTGCATCGAGGATCGCCAAATCGGACCCGCCAACGTCCCGCCACCACTTCGCATCGGCGTATTATCATTATTGCCAACCCATACGCCAATCGCCACGTCTGGTGTGTAGCCAATTGTCCAGGCATCACGCTGCTCATCGGTAGTACCCGTCTTCACCGCCACCTTCTTGCCTGGCACCGTCAACGAACCCCCAAAAATGCCAGCCCGAGCAGCATTATCACTTAAAATGTGTGAAATAAGATATGCTCCCTCTTTGCTAATAACCTGCACAGGCTTGTCGTTACCCAGCGCAATGCGCTCATCGAACTTACTTTTTACCTCCTCAACAAATCGCAATGGAGCCTGGCTGCCCTCATTTGCAAAGCCAGCATAGGCGTGCGTCATATCAACCAATCGAGCCTCAGCAGCACCCAGTGCAAGCGACAAGCCATAATCCTTTGGGTCGCCCAGGGTAGTCACCCCCATACGCTTAGCTGCTGCGACAGATTTACCCACGCCCAAACGCTGCATCACTTTCACCGCCGGCACGTTCAACGACCAGCTCAGGGCACGTCGCACCGTAACATCACCATTGTAATTACGCAACGCATTTTTTGGCTTATAGCCATTAAAGTCAGTCGGTGCATCCTCAAGAATCGTTGCTGGATTCACTACTCCCTCCGCCAGTGCCTCTGCGTAATATAGCGGCTTAAAGCTACTGCCCGGTTGGCGCACAGCTGTTGTCATATTTACTTTACCAAACTGCGGATCATTCCAATCATAGCTCCCAACCAAGGCTCGTACTGCACCAGTTTTTGGATCGAGCACAATTGCCCCGGCGTTACTGCCGCCATTTGCCCGAATACTTCGCATATTTGCAGCAACAATTGCCTGCAGCTCTCGCTGCATTGCAAGGTCAAGCGAGGTTTTGACCTGAAAGCCAGAACGAGCAATTTTTTCTTCATCGTGAATCTTACGCAGATCTGCCATCACCATCTCAACAAAATGCGGAGCCGGGCTTTCATCTTGTGGTGATTTACGTGGTGCATAGACAAGCTCTGTTGCAGCGGCCTGGGCTTGCTGCTCTTTCGTAATCATGCCATTTTCGACCATACGCTTTAGCACGGTCGCCTGGCGTTGCTTGGCATATTCAGGATTACCGCTGACCGGCGAATATACGCTTGGGGCAGGCAGTACGCCAATTAGCATGGCACTTTCTGCCAAGGTTAAATCGGACGGGGTTTTATTAAAATATACCTGAGCGGCATCAGCAATACCAAATGCATTTTCGCCGTAGTATACGGAATTAAGATACATCTCAAGAATTTCATCTTTAGTGTAGGTTCGCTCAATCGCAATCGCAACCGATAATTCCTGATATTTACGCAAAAAACTTTTTTGGCTTGTTAGTAATGTATTTTTTGCCAACTGCTGGGTTAATGTAGAGCCGCCAAAATTCTTGCCACGAGTAATCACATTAGCATACAGCGCCCCTACCATACTGGTTAGCGATACGCCGCTATGATTGTAAAAGTTTTTATCTTCACTAGCAAGCAACGCCTTTTTGGTGTGCTCGCTAATATTTGCCAGTGGTACAAGTTCACGATGCTTGGCTCGCCCCATCTGATAAATCACTTCACCATTTTTATCTAGCAATACAATGCCAGTGTTATTGCGATTCATCAGCCGCTCTTTATCCGCAATATCACGGGCAAAGTAGATATAAGTTACCAGCGGAATAATCGCTAAAATCAGCACAATTGGGCCAACAATAATGGCAATTTTTTGCCACCACGCAAGCTGCCTAAACCATAAAATATATTTATTCGTTGCAAACTTTGCCGAACGAAGATTGTTCTTTTTGGTATATTTACCAGTACGTCGCATTATATTTAGTATACCACTTTCGCCAACTGGCGGCAAAATCACCCGTGCAGGCGAGCCATTGCCGCATGAGTGATAGCTGCCGCTAGTGCATCGGCACAGTCATCTGGCTTTGGTGCTTCACGCAAACCAAGATTAACGCGCACCATTTCTTGTACCTGTTTTTTATCTGCCTTGCCATAGCCAGTCAGCGTTTGTTTAATTTGTAGCGGCGTATATTCAGCGATAGGCACGCCAGCCTGCCTAGCTGCCAACATCACCACACCACGTGCGTGCGACACGCTTATTGCAGTGGTAACGTTGCGGGCAAAAAATAATTTTTCAATCGACATAACTGTCGGATGTGTTTCTGTAATAATCTCACACATTGCATCGTAAATCTCCTCAAGCCGCTCTTCAAGTGGTGTATGGGCGGGCGTTCGCACCACGCCAGCCGTCACCATACGGTGCGACATACCGTTCGTATCAATCACTCCAAACCCAAGAATGCCAGTACCCGGGTCGATGCCTAAAATTCTCATTATTCTATTGTAGCACTATCATTTTCCGCCAGATAGCTTATCTTTTATGCGGACAATATGTTGCCATACTTCTCTTCGCCACTCCCAGCCAGCATACCCAACTGCAATACTACCCGCACCGGCCAGTGCGACCCACGAGGCTATTGTATCACCACTCGGTGCAACCTCTTCTACCGCAAACGTCTGCTTATCATCTTTAGCCTGCGATTGCACCTTGCGACAGCGTCCGGTTTGGGGATTACGCTCTTGCCCAGCTGGGCATGGCTTTGGCGTTTTAGGGACAGGGATTTTGCGGCAACGACCGGTGGCAGGATTACGTTCTTCACCCGGCTTACAGGGTGTCAGAGCAGCAGCCTTGGTGGCAGCAACGGTTTGCAATTTACGACACCGACCAGTTTCGGGGTGGCGATATTCACCAGGGCCACAAGGTTTTACGGCAGTAGTAGCCGGGGCGCCCGCAATCTTACGGCACCGACCCGTGGCAGGGTTGCGTTCTTGCCCTGCCGGGCAATCGGGCTGCATATGAACACTTGGTGCCTGCACTTTCCGGCAGCGACCAGTTGCAGGATTTCGCTCCTGGCCAGCCGGGCACGGAGCTGGCGTTGCCACCGACTCTGCCGGCTCGGGTTGCGGCGGGATAATCTGATTTGGCCCAGTTGGCTGTGGCACGCCCCATCGCCACACTCCATCAACATCTCGAGCCCAAGACGTTCCCTGTTTTACACTAGGATATTCTACAATCGTCGAAAGATATGGCACTATCCCGTAACTATCTTCAAGCCACACATAGGCACCGCCATCCACTACGTTCAACGAACTCCCATCTGCAAGCGTCTGGATTGTCACATACTCACCCGGCTGCACCACACCCGTCAGCGGCACAGTGTTTTGCTTAGTGATAGACTGCCCCATGTGTCCAATACGGAGCCTCACGCCAGCAAAATCAACCGGGCTATCGGTATGATTATAAAACTTTACATAATCCGTGCAATCTGCAGCATAATTTGCAGGTGAGCAATCCTTTGCCTTTGGTAAGATTTCGATAGGGGCTAGCGGAAATGTTGCTCGTGGCACATATACCCCATCAGCTATTACTGGCGAGGTCTGATCTGCTAGCTTTTTATATTGATGACTAGCCGCAACCCCACCACTCGCCGTGCGAGCAATCGCATATCTGACCTGCTGTGGCAACGTATTCATTGGTATAGTTAGCTCAGTATACTCACCCGCCGCATGTGCGAGCACTACTATATCGTCCTGGGTAAATGATTCCAGCCACTCTAGCGGCAACACACCTTCGCCCTGTAAGTCAGGCGTAGCACTCATCACTACATAGCTGCCCGGGGCAAGATATTGCTGCGGCAACTCATACGATTGCACCACCGCACCAGCCGCACGCACTTCAAACCGCCAATCAGATAATTTCACTACCGTTTCGCTGGCATTATATAGCTGCACATAAGCCGGCATGTCCTGCGTGGCACTAAATTCTGTTACAGCAAGTGGCGAAGATTTGCGTAATGGCACACTCGGCACCACTGCTAGAGCCGCTGCCGCATGACTCATCGTCACACACATCAGCCCTACTATCACAAGATAGTGCCATACACGCTTCATATATTCAGCCTACCTTAAAATAAGATACAGTGCAAGGCAACCTCACACTGTACTGTTTTTCCTGGCTTACAATCTACGCTACATCAACTGTAATATCAGCGTTGGTGTGCACATTCACCACATCGTCAAGATCATCCAGTGCATCCATCAGCTTCATCATTTTTTGGGCAGTTTCGGCATCGTCAATGGCGATTTCGTTGTTGGCCACATACTGCAGCTCGGCATCAAGCACTTTCATATCAGCATCGATAATTGCCTGGCGTACTTTGGCTAATTCTTTCTGATCAGTATACACAATCAATTCGCCGTCCTCTTCAACTGCGTCGTCCGCGCCAGCATCTAGCACCATCAGCAAAGCATCTTCACCTGTTGCCGCCACGCGAATCACACCCTTGCGGGTAAATTGAAACATCACACTGCCCGCATCGGCAATGCGACCGCCGTTTTTTGCCAAAGCAGTTTTGACTTCTGGCAAGGTACGGTTGCGGTTATCGGTGGCAGTTTCGATAATTAAACCAACCCCAGCCGGGCCGTAGCCTTCGTAGGTAATCTCTTCCAGTGCAGCCGCATTTTTATCGTTGACACGATCAATCGCCCGCTGAATATTTGCATTTGGCATATTGGCCGCCTTGGCCTTTTCAATCGCCAGTGCCAGTGCCGGATTCATGGTTGGGTCGGTGCCGCCACGTGCCGCAATTGCAATCTGATTACCAATACGAGTAAAAATTGCCCCACGCTTGGCATCATTCGCACCTTTATCACGTTTAATCTTTGCCCATTTACTGTGTCCTGCCATATAAACTATCTCCGTTACAGTTGCATTTTCTTTTCTTTATTATACCAGAAAGCCCTACAGCCCGGCGGGTGATTATTCCACCACATTGACCGCCCGATACTCCACCGTACTACGCCGGTATAGCCATATTGTTACTATTGCCAGCACCACATACATTGCTACCGCCATCTGCCAGCCCACCTGCCACTCTGTCGCCGCCCATGGCACTGCTGCCAGCGTATCAACCACCATTGTCATATATTGCAGCAATGCCTGGGTTGGCCACGCTACCACGCCGGCAGCCATAGGTATCCATAAAGAAGCTAGACCAGTAACCGCTACCATCACCATTGCCAGTGGCACTAATGGCAGCACCAATATATTAGCCAACAACGCCACGTTCGAAAATGTGCCAAACATTACCAAAATAATCGGTGCTGTGTATACCTGTGCCGACAATGTTTCACCAACAATTTGCCGTAATGCACCCGGCTTTGCATCTCCAAAAAAGTATGATTGTAACACCGGTGCACACAACATCACGCCCGCAAACGCCGCAAAACTCAACAGCCAGCCAACATCACCCCAAATGTAGGACGGCTGCACCAACACCGAAATCGCCGCCGTTACCAACAAAAGTACCAACGGGTGCAATTGCCTACCATAATACCACGCCAGTAAACTTATTCCTGCTACCATACCCGCCCGCATCATGCTAGGGCTCAAACCTGTAATCCCTATAAACATAGCCGCCATGCTACCACCTGCTAATGCTGCCGCATACCGAGATACTCTCCCAAACAAACGGCGAGCAAATCGCACTAGAATAGTTAAATTATACCCGCTTGCTACCACCACATGCGTTAAGCCTACTGTTCGCAGTGCTTCATCAAAATCCGGCGGTAAGGCACTTTTTTGCCCCAATACATACCCGGCCCCTAAAGCAGCTTCCGTACTGGCTAACTGCTGGTGAATACCGCCACTCAACCAATCCCGTAGCTCTACAAACGGATCTCTGCCCACCTCACGCTGTACTTGCACTACCTTTGCCCGGTACATTGCCCCAGCGTATGTACCAAATCCTTCTTGCAATCGACCCTGTATTTGCACAATATCGCTACGCTGCAGCCGCTTGCCATCATCACCACTCACTACCACCCAAAATATTCCTTCTACCGGTGTTTTTTGCACTGTATGTGCCGCTAATCTCACCACCGCATCACCCCGCTTTGTTATAGTTACGTCCTCCGACACCACACCTTCTAGCAGCACCTCGTGGCCATACATTGCCACGGCTGGCTGCATACCCGCCATCACCATATTGCCCCGAGTGTAGCCCAGCAGCATACCAACCATACACAGCAGAACTACACTCCATACGAATCGCCATCGCAACAATAATAATAGCAACACACCCCACACCACTAGCCACACCCAGCTCGCGAACCATGCACCACTGGCTACCCGAGCCAACAATGCACCTATCAAGATACCAGCCCCGCATGCAACAACCCCATACACAAGTGGCAATCTGACAGTAGTGCAACGCTGCTTCATATGGGTTAGTATATCATTATTTATACAAAATATTACGTTTATGCTTGACTTTTTTATTATTTTGTGATATATATGTATATGGACACATCGAGTTGTCCAGGGTGTTACGGTCTACGTAGCATTAACGCCTTTGTATCGCAGGCATCGCGATATCGCTCATTAATGGAAGGAACTGGTTATCATGACCATTCTGTTTTCAGGCATCACTCGTAAAGTTGTACAACAGGCTGCCCTGCTTGATGTGAAGAACGATTTCTACCCAGAAATCCCACTCACGATTGAATCTCGCTGGCGACTGTTTAGCCCTTTCACTGCACCAACTGCAGTCAAAGCCCATATCACCGCACAAATTGTCGGTTACGGCTCAGGAATTTCGGGTGATTACCTTGAGGTGATTCTACTTGATGCAGACGATCCAGAAATTGATGGTATTTCCATTCAAAACATCTCGACACCGCTCCGCATCTTTTACGATATCGATACTCAAAAAGGCTCGCTTGAAGCAGAACAGGAAGAAGAATTCCTTTCGTACTGCGAACCGTGCATCGAACTGCTTGATACTCACTTCGTCTAGCACGTAGCCTTCACCCACCCACCCCGACACAATGTCGGGGTTTTTCCTTGTGGTAAAGCTGTGGAAACTATGCGGAAAACTACACAGTTGGCGGCGTCCAGTACTGCTGGATGATCTGCTGAGTTTGATCTGGCTGGAATTGCAGGGCTTGCTGCCAGGTCATGCCAGTATCTTGTTGGAAGCTGGCCATTGCTTGGATAAGATTGTCCACCTGGACATGGGAGATGCTGTAGCCGTTGGCGGCGGTGAAGGTTTCGATTTTTTTGGTATCGCTACGGTATTGTTCGGTAATTTTTATCGTATCAGATGAATCATGTAGGCGAATATACATATCCTGGCCGCTTCGTTCAAACATAACTACGTTGGTGTTGTAGTTAAGCTGAATCGTATCCACTCCCCCGGTATCCACCAGTATATCCTGGCCATCTCCCCTGTTGAAGATGTAGGTGTCATTGCCGGTGTCGCCGTCGAGTCGGTCGTTGCCGGTGCCGCCAATGAGGGTGTTGGTGCCAATGCGTGTATCGTTGCGGTAATTACCAATGACATCGCTTTCGTTGGCATAGTTAATGGCTTTGTCTTTGTAGTAGGTATAGTCTACTTTTTTGCCAGAGGCGGAGGTAATCACAGAGCCAATTCCGGGGGCGTTAAAAGTAACTGCCCGGTGGTCTGTTTTGTAGGTGAGATATTGTGCTAATGCACCGCCCAAAGAATGGCCGGTGAATGAATAGTTAGTGATGTCTGGTTTGGTGGCAAGGACGTTATGGACGAATTGTTCGGCATGATGGAACTGAGTGGGGATGGTGTGAGTGAGGCCAGAGAATAGCTGTTCGTCGGTAGCGATATCTCCAAGGTCATTCAGTTCTGTACCCCGAAAGGCAAACACTACTTCTTTCGTGTCTGGATTTTGCAGGGCGATGGCGGACATGCCGGAGCTGTAGGTTTCGGCGTTCACAATCACCCAATCCGACAAAGAAGAGAGAGCGTGGAATTCGGGGGAGATTTCGCCAGTCTTTTCATGTTTATAGCCTTTGACGATCTCCTGCTCAACCCCTTTTTGGCTATTTGCTTCTGCAATAACTCTCCCCAGGTTCCTTTCGGTAAACTGAGACAAATCAGAATACGCCAATGCACTTACTGCTAGATATTGTTCAGTTGTTATGTTTGCCATAATTAATACCTCCTAACTTTTCCTATATGTGCTTCTAGCTGCTGCACGTCTGTAAGTCTGTTAACATCTTCTTCGCTGAGACTATAGCAGCCCCTTCTATTTTTTGTACAGGTATGAAAAGATATTTCAGGAATCTTATCTTGCTTAAATATAGCTAGCAAACCCCACACCTCCTGGGCAGTAAATTCTCTATCTCCATATATAGATAAATCAATAGCAGTTCCCGGACTGTCTTTGTACTGAGAGAATTTTGGCACCCCTTTGCTGAAATCAATCTCTAGAAGCAAGCTCCTATTGTAAGAAATCGACAGATCATATTTCACACCTCCACCTACTATGTCTACAACTCTATCCCTAACTCGCTGTATATATTCACGCTTCCACGCCACACTTAGGTATCCATCATCATAACTATGCGGCCCTACCACCGGTCTGCCGTAGTCCCATACCTTAAATTTAATGTCAGGGTTATCTTTAGGGTAGGCGTCAGCGGTGGGATCACCTTCAACCCCCAGGCCAGCACCTTCGATGCGGTAGTTTTTTACTACGAATTCTTTTTTGTATTTGTCTTGGAGGTAGGTTTGCATTTTCTATTTGCTATATTCTACACCAGCATAATGTAGCAAAATTGGTGTAATAATGATGGCGGCAATAATTAGTAAGGCTTTTTTAAGACGACGGGGCTTTTTGGGCTTTGTTGTTTCGATGGAAGGTTGAGTATTTTGCATGAAGCTTGCCTTTTTGTTAGGTTGGTTAGGTTTATGATAGCTTATAATTTTCTAAAACTCAACACACCCCATTCGTAGCCAGCTTATCCACTGGTATACAAAAAATCCGCCATATAGGCGGATTAGTTGCTTATTACACATGGTGAGGCCACTGGGGCTCGAACCCAGGACACCCTGCTTAAAAGGCAGGTGCTCTAACCAGCTGAGCTATGGCCTCGTATAGCAGTATACTTCAAAAAATATACCACAGGTAGCAGCTATTTGTCAATGTTTTGCAGATTTTGTGCGAGTTGGCATGCGGCCATATAGTTGCAACATATCGACAATAATTAACACTAGCACTACCGTAATTACGTACTGCTGATATTGCATAACAACTGTGCCAAGTTCACGCAGTAAACCGGTCACTACTGCCCCTTCTAGCACACCACTACACAACAACACCGCCAATAAGGCATATTGCAATGCCCCCATGATGCGCGGCAGTTTTTTACTGTACACCGGGCCGCCACCCAATAGTAGTAGAGATGGCAAAATGGTGATGGCAATACTCATAATAGTAGTTGGCGAAACAGGAAAGTCTATTGGAATGCCGATTGTTGCCGCCCAGCTAGCTAGCTGCGGCTGCCAAGCCTGCTGAAGCAGATAGCCCAAAACGAGTGCCGCACCCAATACACCAAATCGCCGCTTGGTGGCAAATGCCATCCCAAACAGCACCACGGCAACGATTCCAAACACTACTGCAATATCCATATTATTGTACGATTCTTACTTCTTGTCCTATAGTTAGATATGTCATTTTTGCGGTTGAAGCGGCAAACTCTACTACATACTTTGCCTTTTTTGTGGGGCGATATACTTTGGGATAGCTACCCGGCTGCATGGAGTGCTCTATATGTACCACTTTATATGTTTCGTCTAGCCAGACCACATCAATCGGGTATCGCATATCACGCATCCAAATCCCCCAAAAATCAGCATGCGGAAACACAAATAGCATTGCATGATTTGGCGGCAGATAGGCTGTCCCGCTTAAGCCGGCGGCTCGCTCCTCTTCAGACTCGGCAACCTTAGCAGCAAACACCGTTTCACCAATGGTGATAGTTGCCCCGCTTTTGTAAAAAAAGTTTGTACACACCCACCATACCAGCAACCCCATCAGTACGATGGCCATTACCAGTATAATTGCCTGCTCGCATTTACGGTCGGCTGCACCCATGTACCTATTATACACAGGTGCGGCAGTTTATTCTATGCGCCAATTTTATCTTTTTTGCGGCGACGTTTGGCGTTCATTTCGATATACTCAATGATTGGGGTTGCAACATCACGGTGGGTGATTTTTTCAATTCCAAAACCAGGGCTGGCATTTACCTCTAGCACTAGAGGGCCACGAGCCGAACGCATAAAATCTACACCAGCTACTGTAAGCCCCATTGCTTTGGCAGCTTTAACGCAAATTTTACGCTCTTCATCGGTCAGTTTTGCAACGGTACCGGCACCACCCTTATGTAAGTTCGAGCGAAAATCATCATCAAGCGATTGCCGCTGCATACTAGCCACCACTCGAGTACCCACCACAAAGGCACGAATATCCACTCCGGCAGACTCTTTCACAAATTCTTGCAACAAGATATTAGTGCCGTCTTCGTTTGTAAGATAAAACGCCTGCAGCACTGATTTAGCAGCCTTTTTGGTTTCGGCGAGCACTACGCCATTGCCATGGGTGCCACGAGCCAGCTTAATAATTACCGGAGTACCGCCTAGCTTTTCTAGTAGGTCATCGATATCGGTCGCATTGCGGCTAAACACTGTTTTTGGAATCCCCACGCCTGCTCGTGCCAATAGCTGAGTAGAGCGTAGCTTGTCTCGAGATCGAGCAATTGCAATCGAACTTGAGATAGTATAAATACCCTTGGCCTCTAACTGACGCACAATGGCCGTGCCGTAGCGGGTCATACTGTTAGCAATACGAGGAATCACAGCATCAAATTGATCAAGCTCCTTACCCCGGTAGCTTACCGATGGGTTATTTTGCTCGATTGAGGAATAGCACTCTTTGTATTTAATAACTTTTACTTCATGCCCACGAGCCAAGGCGACTTCCTTGAGTCGCTTGGTAGAATAATTGCCCGGACCATTTGAAAGAATGGCTATTTTCATGATTGCTCCCTTTCTTTTCGTAGTGTTGCCGAGCGCTTTAGCTCCGCTTCGTGCTGAGTGGCACCTCTTTCTTGCACATCAACCACAAACTTACCATGCAATGCCGAACGCCCAATTAATACTGGATACGCCTGGGTGCTACGATCTGCCAGGGTAAATGCCGCTCGAATACGACGACCTTGCAACACCATCGAAATTCGCACTTTATACCGTAATTGCACACTGCCGTTAGAGCTTGCAACCGCCGTTTGCTCGTAATGAGGAAAAAGCATTTCATGCTGATAAATATCATGCGAAGGCGAGGCAAAACGCACCCGCAGACCTTCTGGTGTTTCGGTGATATCGGTTGCCCAGATAGATGAAGTCTTAGCACCGGTATCAATCCGTGCTGGCAAGACACAATTGCCAAGCCCTGGAAATCGCACTTCTTCGGCACGACCAATCAGTGTTTTTCGTTTGGTTGTTGTCATAGGTTGCTATTATCTCCTTATTGCTAGTGTAGCATAGTACCTGCGGCCTGACAGCCGGCAACTGACACAGCACTATCCTTATTATAATAGCATATTATTGGCTAAAAATCAATATATCACCTCTGTTTCTCCACCCTATAAAAGAAAAAGAGGCATGGTTATCACAACAATAACACATGCCCCTAGCGGCACCTTCCCTTTCTTTACAGATACGGATTACGGTACACTGGCGGCGTGGCGTCAGGTGGCTCCGCTGCTGCATTTGCCTCGGCGGCGGCTTCCGCTTGACGTAGCTCTTTGGTGTGAGCCTCTGCCTCGGCATACGATAGTGTTACCAACGATTCAAACTCGTTGCTATCGGGTGCAAGGTCAGTCACGTAATCACCACGACGCTTAATGGCTTTATCGGCATTTTGGTTATCCCAGTACATACCAACAATCGCCCCCAACACCACTGCAATAAACCAGAGCAAAAAGATGCTACCAGATATAAGCTTGTGGTTATCGGGTCGCCATGGCAAAAAGTAGGTCGCAAATATAGTGTAAAGCGTTGGTATCAGTGCCAAGCTAAACATAATGCGAGCAATCGTGTGCGGCGATACAGGGAACGTGTTAAGTTCCGTATACTGCACCTCGGACTGTGCCTCCTCTGCCGAGTCTTTATGCCGGGCACGCCAAGCCAAGATACGCTGAGCCAGACGAGCCTTGCCAGTTTGATTTGTAGCGTTAGATTGCATACTCATCACCCTCTCGTTAGGTATCCTACCACGATGATAGGATATAACTATATTATACGATATTTAATGTTTTTTCACAAATTAGAGCTATTTTACTTCACCTAGCTGCTTAATCTCTTCTAGTACCAACCTGGTATTTCCAGCAATATTACCGTTAAGCTGTTCGTTTTTTAGTAGGGCACGGGCTGTATCGATAAAGGCTTCGCGCTGAGCACCGTATATCATTTTATCGCTCGCACCACTGTAATCCAAATTACCATGAACATCTGGCTTAATGGCATCCAAAATCATACGCAAGCCATCCGCATCGGTAGTAGCCAATGCTTGCTGACTGACCTTAGCCTTTTGGATGTAATCACGAGAAACTTCTAGCAAGTGCTTGGCTGGGTCTTGTGTATTAAGCCCGGTTGTACTTAAGATGTCCAGCGTGCGACCACCTAATTGTGGAGCCCCTGCCATCATCGTCTTCTTGACGCCACTAACAATGGTGCCGCGCACATCTGCATATTCTGCCTCACCAGTTCGCTTTAAGAGTTCAATTTTTTGTACGAAGTTAGCTTTTTCGTGAATAAACTTATCAACTGCCGCTTCAAAGGTGTAGCCATCATTAAAGTCAAAGGTAAAGCTGGATCCATCTGGGCGAGTTTTTACTAGCGGCTCACCACGACGCATGGCAAGCTGTTCAATGTCCGCACCGCTAAGCTTAAAGTGATCCATAAGTTGCGAAACTGATTTTGCACTTTTTCCAAAATCATCATACAAATCAGACACCGCACGAGCAGCCGCCACCGCACGACCCTTCTCGCCACCAACACCGGCTGCAGCGGTTTGCAAGGCTGCACTATTAATCATGGTTTGGGCAAATTCGGCACGAGCCGTATCGGTGGCTGAAGCTTTGCGTGCATCAACCACACGAGTGGCTTCATCTATCTGCTGCATACGCTGGGCAACACCCACCAGTGCCGCATTGCGTGCGGTATGCATACGTCCACCTTCTTTGGTTTGCAGCTCTTGCACAAACGCCTCGGCTTTACCTTGCTGCAAGTTAAGGGCTTGCTTGGCGACGTGTGACTGAGCAGATTCTAGCTGCATGCTTTTATCTTTATACTTCATTTCTGCATAGCGTGCCCGGTTGATATTGTCCATCACTTCTGAGCGATTATCTGCACGCCATTGCTCGATATCAAGTGCACGACCACGACGCGTACGGCGATAATTAGTTGCCGCATCAGTATCGTAAATTTTCTTCTGCCGCTCATCTCGCAAGCGCTGATTATGCATCCAGCGAGCTGCCCCAGAAAGCGGTGCATTTGTTGCGATACGCTCAGCACGTTTTAGGTCACGCTTGCCAGTTGCCCAGGTTTTTGCACGGTCTGCGATACCCTTGGTAGGGTCGTTCACGATGCCGGCAAACTTACCAAGCAGTGAGCCGCTAAATTTAATCAAAAATGGTGTCACAATCAATGGAGCCATATGCACGAACATGGCAATCAATAGCACTTCAAAACGGTCGGCACTTTGGGCAATCATATACCCAGCCAGCTGCGATCCACCAAATAGAATCGAAAACATTGGGTACATCATCAGCATTGTCTGGAAGACGTCTCGCCACTTGTCGAAATACTTTTGTGTACCAGGCAGCACAAAGGCCACAAAGGCAAACGGCGAAATCATAATAAAGATAGTGATGATAGCCTGGCGAGCTGCCAATACCGCCACAGTTACAAAAATAGCTAGCGATACCACTGTAAGGACTGGGATAAGTGCGTAAATATTGCCACCTGCCGAAACCTGCAACATACCAGCTGCCGCCAAAGCCCCGCCCGATAGCGTATAGGCGGTAATTTCGCCCCAAGTCGGAAACGCAATGTTATTTTGCGTTTGGTTTTGGGCAAGTTCGATACGCAAATCATATAGCATATTTTGCAATGAGCTACCGACAATATTTGAAGCATCAACTGCAATTGCACATAGGTAGTATGATACGTTCACCAAAATTGAAGCGACAATCAGGCGTGGGATCATGTAGCGGACATCATATTCTCGTAAGCCCTGGCCGGTGAGATATGAGTAAATCACTACCAAAAAGGCAATCACAAACGCAATATTGGCGATGGTTCGCATAATCGACCATGCCTTAAATAAGCCAGATTTATTATCTGCTGTAATTGGGCGAACCTCAAGAAAGTTTTGCAAAAAATCAAACACACGGTCGGTCGCATCAGCAATGAGCCCCATTAGCGGACACAGCACATACCCCAGCCCATTCACTGCACAAGAGGTGGTTTCTTTATCGGCATTTTCGCCCTGCTCGCCGTTGCCGTTTTCGACACTTGACTGCTTATCAATCGAGACGGTGCGGTCTGCCCCGATCTTTGCGTAGGTATCTGGCGGCGTAAAACGATATTCTGCAACCCGCACGCTGGTCATTTCGGCAACATTAATGCCATCTTGAAAATACGCTACCGTTACTTTGCCATCTTTTGGCTCTGATTCGTAATACTGAGCATTTTTTGGTAGCCCAAGCGGAGAATTTTCGGGGGCTTTTTTTGGCCCTTTTAGTGTAAGATCGCCATACTTGATTGCACCATTGCTCCAGGTTGCCTCGGCCGCAAATACCGACTGTTGCAATGCAATGCTACACAAAATAGCCGCACCGATAATAGCTATGATGCGAAAAAACCAGTGAATCGGCGACGCATAACACAGCGGCGACTTTGTTGTAACAACCCACATACTCTGTTAATACTAGCATGTTTTGGCAAAATAGTCAATATTATTGCCCTATTTATTTAAGCATGTGCACTTTATATTTTACCGCTTAAAACAGCGAACGTCGCTTGGCGCTGCGAAAGGCCTCGAGCAGTTCTTTTTGCTTTTTTGACAGCTTGGTTGGCGTTTCGACAATAATCCCAACGATATGCGAACCCCGAGTGTCTCGCCCTGAATGCGGCACGCCATGGCCAGATAATTTAAAATCAGTACCGCTTTGTGTGCCAGCCGGTACCTTCATGCGCACCACACCATCAACCGTTTCAACATCAATCTCGGCACCCAAAGCAGCATCCACCATGCTAATTCGCTCTTCACTTAAGATTAGGTCACCCTCTCGTGTAAACTTTTTGTGAGCCTTTACCCGAATATGCACATATAAATCACCCTTTGGACCACCCGCAACTGCTTCGCCACGCTCACGCAGGCGGATTGTCGCTCCGTCATCAATGCCAGCTGGAATTTTAATTGTAAAGGTCTGCTTGCGACGCTCGGTACCCGCACCCTTACATACCCGACAAGCCACTTCTGGCACCCGACCCCGACCTTCACAAGTTTGGCAGGTAACTGATTGTTGGATTTGCCCAAACATGGTATTCATAATACGAGGAATTTGTCCGCTACCCTTACAGGTTTCGCAGTTCTTCATGCCGTGGCCCGGCTCGGCACGATCACCATGACAATGGCTACATTCATCCATCATATCAAGCGACAGTTCTTTTTCGGTGCCAAATACCGCCTCTTCAAATGAAAGCGTTACTTGTGTTTCGACATCCTTACCACGCCGTGCCCGAGCTGATTGCCCCGCTGCACCGCCACCAAAAAATTGTCCAAAAATATCGCCCAGGCCACCATCACCAAAATCAAAATGTACATTCTGGCCGCCAAAGCCACCAAAATCAAAACCTTCAAACGGGTTGCCGCCAAAGCCGCCGCCCGCACCGCCTACACCAGCGTGCCCAAACTGATCGTAACGTTGACGCTTTTGTTTATCCTTAAGGACTTCGTAAGCTTCGTTAACCTCTTTAAACTTCGTCTCGTCGCCACCTTCTTTATCTGGATGATACTTAACCGCCGCCTTACGAAAGGCTTTCTTAATTTCATCTTCGCTAGCGGTTTTTGACACCCCAAGCACTTCATAATAATCGCGCTTACTCATATTGCCTTATTATAGCAAACTAGCACTCGCACGTAAAGAGTGCTAAAAAGACACTCAAGCGAGTGCCTTTTTGTGATATATGGGGCTATTTACTTGCCGTAATTAGCATTTTTTGCGAGCGAAACCAAAGCTTGCTTGGCGGCAGTTTCGGTAATACCGATGCCTTCGTTGTAGTTTTGAATCAAGGTAAAGGTGTAGAGTGTTTTATCCTTTACTACCATGACAACTGCTTGCCAATCAGCAGCAACTGGGCGAATAAACATGTATCGTGCCATATCGCCCACACCTTCGATTGCCTCACCACGAGATTCTTCAAACGGCAGGTTCTTTTTAAGTGTATCTACATCGTTATAAATAAACTTATTAACATGTAGCGTTGCAGTTACGTTCTTTTTGAGTGTGGTCATTGGATAGGTCACCGCTTCACCCTGCGAATCCTTTTCGGCAACCAGTACGCCAGATTTATTTGGCCCCTTTATATCTTTACCAAGCCCCTTGAAGGCATCTACCACCTGGCGTGAAGAGATAACTTTATCTGCACCGATGGTTTTGTTTTTATCAATCACTCGTGCATCAGTTTGTGCCACTTGGTTTTTGCTTTTTTGCTTTTGAATGATTGACGCAACTGCCCAGCCAATCAGCAATAGCAATGCGACAATTCCAATCACTATAAAAATCTTTCCTTGACGTTTCACATCAATATTCCCCCTCTGCATGTTTTTAGTATACTGCGATTTTTGCCGCATGGCAAGCCGGTTATGGCAAAATGAGGTATACTACTATTATGAGTACATATGAAGGAACCAAGCTTACTGATTTTACTCCGGTAGAAAAGGTGGCACAATTAGAAATTATCGACGTTAACCCTGGTGCAGGCGCAGAAGTGCCAACTGGCGGTACCGTGACGGTACATTATACCGGTGCACTATGTAAAAATGGTATTATTTTTCAAAGCAGCCACGACTTCGGTAAGCCGGTTACCTTTGGGCTCGACCAAGTAATTAAAGGTTGGACCCAAGGCCTACCTGGTATGAAAGTTGGTGGTTTGCGACGACTGATTATCCCAAGTGAACTGGCGTACGGCTCAGTACGAGCAGCTGCCAATATTCCACCAAACAGTGATTTAGTATTTGATATTGAACTACTTGACGTAAAATAATATCACAGCAATAACCTCTAATAAAAACCGCCCTCATAAGGGGGCGGTTTTTTTGCATACTTGGCGTTATTATTTTTTATCGACTACTTCGCCTTCAACTGGCTCGTCTTTATCACCCGCCTTTTTTGACTTCTTTTTAGCCTTGGCATCATCTGCTTTGTCATCTTCGGCAGCGGCCTGGTACAATTTGGCACCAATTGGCATGATTTTTTCTTGCAATTCTTTGGCTGCAGCCTCTAGTGCATCTTTATCGGCTTTGTCATCGCCTTGCACCTTTTTGGCAGCTTCTACGGCATCAGCGATAGCTTTTTTATCGTCGTCGCTAATCTTATCCTTAAATTCATCTGGCATTTTTTCGGCCTGATAAATCGCATTTTCAAGCGTGTTGCGTGCATCAACCGCTTCGCGCTTCTTCTTGTCCTCTTCAGCGTGCAGTTCGGCCTCTTTTTGTGCCTTTTCGATATCTTCCTTACTCATGTTGCCACTTTCTTGAATGGTAATCGACTGCTCTTTGCCGGTGCCCTTATCTTTGGCGGTTACGTTTAGCAAACCGTTGGCATCAAGATTAAAGGTCACCTCAATTTGCGGTACGCCACGTGGAGCTGGAGCAATGCCGTCCAGAATAAAGCGGCCAAGCGATTTGTTATCGGCTGCCATTTCGCGCTCGCCCTGCAAGACGTGAATTTCTACCTGCGGCTGATTATCGGCAGCTGTACTAAAGGTTTCTGACTTACTGGTTGGAATGGTGCTATTGCGATCAATTAACTTGGTAGTTACGCCGCCCATGGTTTCGATACCAAGCGAAAGTGGGGTGACATCAAGCAGCAAGACGTCCTTGACATCACCAGCCAGCACGCCGCCTTGCACGGCAGCGCCAATCGCCACCACTTCGTCTGGATTCACACCCTGCATTGGGTCTTTGCCAAAGATTTGCTTCACCTTTTCTACCACGGCTGGCATACGGGTCATACCGCCCACTAGTACCACCGAATCAATCTCGCTCGCTGAAAGGTCAGCATCCTTCAATGCCTTCTCAACTGGCTCGGCCAAACGGTCGATCAAATCTTGCACCAACTCTTCGAGCTTTGAGCGGGTAAGCGTGTATTCAAAGTGCTTTGGCCCGTCTTCATCAGCAGTAATAAATGGCAGATTGATATCAGTTTGATTGGTGCTTGAAAGCTCTTTCTTGGCTTTTTCAGCTTCGTCCTTTAGGCGTTGCATCGCTGCCTTATCGCCCTTTAGATCGATACCTTCTTCTTGCTTAAAGACATCCAAGAAGTGGTTAACGATACGGTTATCGAAATCTTCACCACCTAGGTGCGTATCACCGTTGGTTGAGCGAACTTCAAATACGCCATCGCCTAGTTCTAGAATCGAAACGTCAAAGGTACCACCACCGAGGTCGAACACGGCGATTTTTTCATCTTTGCCGCCTTCAAGACCATACGCTAGGGCTGCCGCAGTTGGTTCGTTAATAATACGCTTGACTTCAAGGCCGGCAATTTTACCTGCATCCTTGGTTGCCTGGCGTTGTGAATCATCAAAGTAAGCTGGAACAGTAATCACCGCTTCGGTTACCTTTTCGCCCAAATAGGCTTCGGCATCGGCTTTAATTTTTGCCAAAATCATAGCCGAAATTTCTTCTGGGCTGTAGTTTTTATCGCCCATTTTTACCTTTACGCCAGTGCCAGCCTTTTCGATAGCAAACGGCAAAATATCAAGATCTTTTTGCACTTCTTTATCGGTAAATTTGCGGCCAATCAAGCGCTTTACGCCGTAAATCGTATCTTTTGGATTCGTCACGCGCTGACGCTGTGCAATTTGCCCTACTAGGCGGTCGCCTTTTTTGCTCATTGCCACCACACTTGGTGTGGTGCGGTTACCTTCGGCGTTAGCCACCACTTCTGGCTTGCCGGCCACCATGTGCGCAAAGGCACTGTTGGTTGTGCCAAGGTCGATACCAATAATTTTACCCATTATATTACTCTCCTTTTCTCTTTCGTTATCAAGTTAGCATCATAATTGCTAGTATATTGCCTGATTAGCACTCATCATCTGCGACTGCTAATATGCTTCATTGTAGCCTAATTAGCACTCGCCTGTCAAGACTGCTAATTACCTTTTTGTACTGATTGTTTGAAATATTTTGCATTATGCCATATAATTAATCATAAGCAGCTTTTTCTATCGGGTGAGGCGATGGATAACATAAAAAGGGAGATAAAAGTGAAACATATTATGTACAAAGCTAGCCTCGTAACAATATGCGTGGGTTTATTGTTGACGACAATCAGCCAGCCAGCCCTTGCGCTAACTCGTGCAACTATTGACTACAACTCCAACACTGGTGCGTATAATACCCGCATTGGCTATACCTACGAACGCCAAGGCGACGAAGACGATGCCTCCGCTGCCGACCGACAGAGGGTTGATACAACTATCAGCTCATCACTCTCGCTACAAGCTCGCCATGTGACAGGGTTTGGGAGCGGCAATATCTGGCTAGATCCACGCAACCGTGACCCCAATAGTAATGCCTGGAACTGGAAGGGGCTTGATGCGAAAATCGCCCGCATGCGAGCCTCTGCCGGGCCGGGCAAGGCCGAACTAGTAATTACCGCTGGCATGGCACCTAACTGGATGACAACGATCGAAGGGCAAAAAGATCGTAGCGGCAACTACTATCCTAATAATCGCCCTGTTACTCATTATAGCCAGTACCCTGATATTAACGGCAACGGCGTAGCGGGTGAAAAATACGCCGATAATCCTGTCGCTCCAGCTCATCAGGATGAGATTTGGGACGATGAGCAACTGCAAGCACCCGACCCATGGTACGAAGATGACTTTGCGTATATGATTAAGCAAGTTGCCTTGCGATACCCAGATGTGAAAGTGTGGCAGGTATGGAATGAATTTAAGGGTATGTATCGAGCAGACCTCAACCGCTGGGATTACGAACGCTATACTCGCTTATATAATAAGGTTTACACAGCCATCAAAGAAGCCACCCCCGATGCTAAAGTGGGCGGCCCGTATTTATCATTGAGTATTTGGACAGATAACACCCATAGCGATGCGCCAACTTCTCGGGCTGAATGTCGTGGCGACTGGGGCATTATGACCGAGAATGAAATTGGCCACCATACTTCGGATAGCAATAGTAGTGTGCTTGCCTACTGGCTAAAGCATAAAGTTGGTGCTGATTTTATCACCTTCAGCTGGGCGACAAAATCATGGAAAGTACCCCATGCATCATTTAATCCGTTTCAAGTAGCAGCTCGTGTTAAGGGGTTGATGAATTGTATTCGCACCACTAAAGATGCCAACGGTGCGGTATTTGCCGATGCAAAAACACTACCAGTGGCCGCCGCCGAGTTCTACCCGAACCTTCCTTCCGCCAGTGCTACCGAGAGCGGCGCTAATGACCCCGCCAAAGAGCCTGAGCGAGCTGCTATTATGGCGAATGCCGCCGGCGAAATGCTGCGATCACGCTATGATCACTTCTTGTTTTGGGATATGATGACTTCTCATGACGGCGGAGCCCGCTCCTGCGACCCGGCCAACACAGCGGGCACTTTGAGCTTACTGATTAACCCCGCCCGCTGGAAATGCACCGAACATCCGCAGCTACGTGGCAATGAATCAGCAATTGCCCCGATCCTACGACATATCAAAACAACTTTTGCTGCCAACGCCTCATACGGCTACACTACAACCTACGATGAGCGTAGTATTGGCCTATTTGCGAGTAACCGTGGCACAATGGTTATCAACAAGCAAAATCGTAACGAAGAGGTAGCCATTAACACCTGTAAACCTTTTACACTTGCTCCGTTTGAGGTGCGCTTTTTAAGTACAATGGACTGCAAGGAGCAAGGCGGCACTCCATCACAGCCTAGCCAGCCACCACACACTCAACCAAGTCAACCAGGCGGTGGACAACCTGGCGGACAGCCACCTCGCCGTACACCACCAGTTGCCGGTCATCACCCACTGTGCACACCTCCATTACCATGGCCGTTTGGCAGTACGCCACACCCTCAACCAAGCCCTACCTCGCCGACTGACACGACGGATGACACTACGCCTTCAACCCAGCCACCGCATGACACCATTACACCACCGTCAGATGAGCATGGTAGCACGCCGCTCACTGTTTGCACCGGCCCTGTGCCGCTCACGCCAGAATCACTACTGGCAGCCCTACCTGGATGGTTTATACTCCTGATGATTGCCTACGGCATTGTCTGCTTGCTTGGTCTGTTGTACTTTATCATCATGCGACTATTGCGACACTGGCGTGTGTAATATCACTGTAATTACTCGAAAATGCATAATTTATTGTCTTTTTTAAAGCATATGCAGTATTATAGTAATAGCAGTATTAACTATATTAGGTATGAGAGATATGAGACTACTATACACATATAAAAAAATAGCTCAAAAAATATCAATCGCAACTGCCACAATTATTTTGGCAGCCAGCCCAGTATCGGTGTTTGCACAGCAGGGACAAGGGCAACCACGCACTCAAACACCAGGTCAATCCCAGGGTCAGTCCCAAGGACAAGGACAGGTACCAGGCGGTGGTCAAAATCTGTTCGAGTCTGGTAGCGGCACCAATGTTGCAAAAAGCTTCCTAGATGGCATGAACCAAGGCATGCACAAAGAAAACAAGGGCGAAGGCAAAAACGGCCCAGGTACCGCCAAGATATCAAAAAATGGCAATAATGGCACTTCATCGTACGTTGACGGTGCTGGTGGTGAGCAATCGATTGAATTCACCCATCCAGATGACAAAAAACGCCCCGCTATCATCTTCGTACACGGTGGTGGCTGGCGCGGTGATGACAACAACTACGACCAAGCCTTCCGTGACCGAGCGGGGCAAAACGGCTTCGCCTCGTTCCGTATTAAGTATCGCCTAATGCCAAATGGTGTGTACGGTGACTACAACGACGTAATGAACTCTATTGAGCATATTCGCAATAATGCTGATCAATACAACATCGACCCTGCCCGCCTGCTTATTTGGGGTGACTCTGCGGGTGGCTCACTGGCGGTTCGTACCGGTGCATCTGGTAAATCAGGCCTAGCTGGCGTGATTGGCTGGTCGGCACCAACCAACGCAATCCGCAGCATGTTCCATTCGCCACAAACATTTGCGATTGGTGCAGATCACTCAACTTGTTTCAATACTCAATTTACCGAAATCTTTACTGATATCGCCGAGATTTATCGTGGGCAAGAATACCTCTTCCAGGATCCTGCCAAACTGCTCAATATGAACCCAGATGAGCTTACAAAGTTTGCAGAAAGTACCCTCAAGGCAATTAATTTGTTTGAAGATAAAAAGCCGCTTGATCAACTAAAAAATAGCCTAGGTGAATGGGGTGTGGATGTTGACCGACTTTCTAACCTGTATTCATCGGCTCGTGACTCATCAAGCCAGCTTGATAAGGCAGTCGATGAGCTTGACGTAAAGAAAGCTAACGAAGAAAAAGACGTGCCAGTTGCCAACAGCGACCTGCAGAGCTTTAAAGATTCGCTTAACCGTGCAGCTGATACACTATCAAGTACAAATGACGATAGCGAACTGGTCCAAAACCTTAAAGACGAACTTCGTAATATCGCCAACCAGCTACCAGCCAAACTAGGCGAAGAGGGCGAGATTACCCTAGAAGAAGCGAAAGCTCGAGTTGAGATTATCTCTGACTCACTTAAAAAAGCAGCTGATTCAAAAGATCCGAACGACAAAAATTCTCTTCTTAACCAACTTATTACTGCAACCGAAAAGAAGCCAGAAAAACGTGCCAAACAACCTGCCGACGACAAAGCGGCTATGCGTGCCCACATTAGCATGTTTAATAACAAAGAAGCTGGCAAACTTAACGATGCACTAGGTGCAATTAAGTCGCTCAACTCACGAGAAGGCCTAAACGACAGCCAACGCAAGCGACTCGAGCCACTCAATGAAACTGCTTCACAGGCCTCAAATGCTATGGCGCGAAATTCGAGCAATTTCCTTTCGAAATCGAATGGCGACACACAAAATAAGCTCGTTAGCAAGCTTGGCGAATGTGTTGATAACCTCATCGCCCTTTCACCTGCCCTATTTGCCGACCCTAAGTCGCCACCAATGTTCCTTGCGAACGCCTCACATGAAACCATTACGCCTCCGGGTGATGCCTACGAAATGCGCGACAAACTCCGCAGCTTTGGTACCCGTGCAGAAGTACTCATCCTAGATGGCGATAACCACATGGGCTATGACGAACGAGCCGTGGAACCAAGCTTTGCCTTTGGTAAATCGCTTGTCCACCCAGAGCCAGTTGGGCAATAACCCCGACACACTATTCCATCAAAAACACCTCTCATAACGAGAGGTGTTTTACATACTGCGACGGCTGCCATTACCTACTGACGAGTTACCTTCACCATGGCATGTCGCAACACCGCACCATCACGAGTATAGCCCGCTTGCAATTCTTCGGCAATCACTTCCGTATCACCCTCGGCGGCATCATCCACCTGCACAGCATAATGCAACTCTGGGTCAAACTCTTTGCCGGCTGCTGCATCAATTCGAGCAATCTCTAGACCTTTCATAATCTTATCAAGATTTTTTGCCACGCCAGCTACACCCTGTGCCCAGGCGTTATCTGCCAATTCTGCCGGCAGATGCCCGATGGCACGCTCAAGCGTATCAATAACCGGAAGCAGCTTCAAAACCATACCATCGCCACCGGCCTGTCGGGCAGCCGCAACTTCGGCTTCGGTACGTTTGCGATAGTTTTCAAAATCAGCTCGTACTCGCTGCAAGTCGGCCGTAAGCTCTTCGTTTTGCTGCTGCAATTGTGCTATTTGATTCGGTACCTTTTCGGTAGGTTTTTCATCTTTTTTGGTCATATCTTCTCCTTATTGTAATGATGCCTCAAGTGCCTTGGCAGCCTCTCGCACTAGCCGAATAGTACGAGCATAGCTTTGGCGGGTTGGTCCAAGTACGCCAATATAGCTTTGATTGCTATATGGCGAGCAAAACTTGCTAATAATCAAGCTAGCCCCGCTGGCTTTTCCAATTGGATTCTCTTCACCAATATACACATTCAGCGGCTCACTTGGAGCAGCCTCACGTAGCCACGGCTCAAGCTCATCAAGCAAGCGTGCTACCGCTTGCGGAGCAGAACCGCCATGCATAAATTCTGGCTGGCTAAAGAGATTGCCAATACCACTCATATATAGCTGGCCATCAATGGTAGCAATGCCGAGGTTATGTGTCAGCTCCACCAGGCTATCAACCGCACTGCGAATTGCTAAATCTGCATGGCCATCATGACTGGTTACTCGAGCTGCGATTGCCTTGGTGCTACGCTCAAGTGCAGGCAATTCAGGTACATATGACTGTTCGGTAATCTGATTAACATAATAGCGATACCCTTTGTCGGTTGGGATACGCCCGGCACTAGTGTGCGGCTGAGTAATAAATCCCATATGTTCAAGCCGTGCCATCTCGCTACGGATGGTTGCACTACTCACACCAAACAGTTTTGCGAGCGTCACACTCCCCACTGGTGCCGCAACTTCTGCGTACTGTTCAACAATAGCAATAAGAATCTGTGTTTGGCGATCTGTCATGGTATTAGTATAGCAGATTTTAGCACTCTGTAAAAGCGAGTGCTAGCCTTGCTGGATATGTTGCTCGATCGACTCTAACAAGTCACGTGCTGCCAAGCGAGCTTCATCATCCTTACGAGTATAGATATCTGGCTTGCGAGCAATTTTACCCGTTGCCTCCACCGCCATAGCAAGGTCATCATTAATCACAAAGTGATAGTAGGGCAGCTCTAATGCATGCCGCAACTCTTTAATGGCACTATCACGACGCTTTGGCCACTCGGCGATAAACTCCTCTTCGGTCGCATAACGCTGCCGTAAACGCTTTCGCCATTCAGTAAAAGTTGGCGGCAGGATAAAAATCGCCACCACGCCAGTAGAAAGTTGCTTATATTCATCAACCCCTTGCACATCGATATCAGTAATTGCAATTTCGCCCGCCCTGTAAGCTGTTTCTAGTTCTGCCATCGAAGTACCATACACTGTACCATGCACAAACTTTGCCTCAATAAACTGCTGCGATTGCAACATCTCGGTCGCAGTGTCAGTTGAGATAAAATGATAGTCCACGTCTGGCGTTTCAAGAATACCATTATTATAGCGAGGGGCCCTGGTAGTGTGCGATACAATGTCGTGAAACCCACCCTGCTGCAGTAACTGCTTTTTAATCGTATCCTTACCCGCACCAGAAATACCCACCAATAACACCACACGAGCCTCCTGCACTAACTGAGCAGCTGCTCGACTTGGTGTATAATTAGTAATTAATTCTTGCAGATTCATATATGCACTAATCCCTCTTTAACATAACGGTAAATGCCTCGGATGGAATCTCGACATTACCAAATTTCTTCATACGCCTTTTACCCTTGGCTTGCTTAGCCAGCAGTTTTTTGCGGCGCGAGACATCACCGCCGTAGAGCTTCGCGGTCACATCTTTACGGTAGGCTGAAATGTCCTCGCGCGCGAT
>JAUMZA010000018.1 GCA_030528355.1 Candidatus Saccharimonadota bacterium
GGGACACAAGGCTCTTCAGGCCTCTGCTCTACCAACTGAGCTAAAGAGCCACACTTGCCTTATTTTACCATAGCAACCCCCAAAACAGCAAGAGCGATGGCAAAATAGTTTATTTTTTGCTATACTACAATAAGTAATCGATGGCGCCTTGGCGGAGTGGTTACGCAGCGGTCTGCAAAACCGCGTACACCGGTTCAAATCCGGTAGGTGCCTCCATATTGTTAACACATAGCCCTATCATTGGGCTATTTTATTTTTGCTTTAGTAGATCGATAAGCTCTGGAAATTCTGGATCAAGAAAATGATTACGATCCGTAAAGCGATGCACAATTGCCGCCGGCATATCGGCCGCTAGTTTTGCCAATTCTTCAAACGGCACGACAAAATCATCTTCACTATGGTACAAATGGACCTCATCTGCACTATGCGGCACGCCTTGTGTGGTCGTAAGCATAAAGCTCCCATAGTCATGCCCAACTGCATTATAACCACCCGCCACCAAATGCAACTGACGCACCGGTTTTGCAAGCGGATGCTGCTGCAGATACTTTACCAAAAACATGGCACCCAAACTATGGCCAATCAGCCGGACATCATCGCCCAGTAGTAGCAGTAGCTTTTCGAACATAATCACCCATTCATCAAACTGGGCATTGCTGCTATTTGGCATAGATGGCAGCAAAATATCGGCTTCGGGCAGATCGCGAATAACCGCGTCAATCCAGCGCTTTTTGGGTAGTAATCGGGCATAATCAAGCTCTTTGGCGCGAAGATTAGCAAGATAGGCATCGTAGCTCGCAAAACTATCACCGCCATGAATTAGTACAATTTGCTTCATGTATGTAGTATACTATATAATGTAATTGATGCGCGAGTGGCGGAATAGGTAGACGCGAGGGACTTAAAATCCCTTGGATGAATAATCCGTGCGGGTTCGATTCCCGCCTTGCGCACCAGAAAAGATCTATAAAAACAGCGGTTACGGCCGTTGTTTTTGTTGGTGTAAAATAAATATATGAACTACGAGACTTTTCAGCCATCGCCAGATTTACAACCATTCGTAAAGCTATACTGGCTTCTTGAAGTCCCAGCCGAGCCAAACCCAGCCCCGCAGCGTATCGTGCCAGATGGCTGTATTGAACTGATCTTTAATTTGGGCGACGATATCGAGCACATCACCGACAGCGAAACAATAACCCAACCACGCACCATGCTACTTGGCCATATTACCAAGTCATTTTTTATTCGACCAACTGGTCGCGTCGATTCATTCGCAGTTCGTTTTTATCCGCATGGCTTTTACTTTCTTTCACCCACCGTCCCGCTGCGAACACTAACCGACACCGAAACACCGCTAGCCAATATCATCAATCCCACAAAAGCAGCCCGGCTCGAGGCAGATATTGCACACGCCAGCAGCACACCGGGTCGCATCGCAATTATCGAATCATTTTTACGATCAGAACTACGCGATAATACCTCGCACGATACGCTAGTTGCTTTAGCGGTTGATACAATCTTTGCGACAAAAGGGCGTGGTTCGATTGGCGAAACCATAACCCAGGATCAATCCCGCCGACGTCAATTAGAGCGCCGTTTTCGCACGACCATCGGTATGAGTCCCAAACAGCTGAGTAGAGTTGCACGACTTCAGGCTGTCCTACGTGACCTTCTTGACAACCCCCACCAACCACTTGCGCAAGTTGCCCAACGCTACAATTACTACGATCAAGCGCACTTTATCAAGGATTTTAAAGACTTTACCGGCGTAACACCGCAAGAATTATACCGCAACACGTCACTTGAGCTTTCATCGGTGTTTTATGCACCCTAGCCTACCTTGTCGCTTTTTTACAAGACAACCGCCCAACCTTATACTACATTCGCTATATAACAACATAGAAAAGGAGCAATTATGAGCGCAATTGAAACGATCACCATTACAATTGGTGTAAAAAATGCACAAAAAGCAGCCGAATGGTATCAATCACTACTAGGTAACGTTGCGCAATTTGATCCGGGTATTGGTGCAATCGAATTAAAAGTAACCGATAGCACCTGGCTTCAGCTAGATGAGAGCGGCGACGCCCAGGCGCATGGCGATGGCATGACTGTACGCTTTTCAACACATGACATCAGCGCAGCTCACCAGGCAGTATCACGCCTTTCACAAGAGGTTGACCCAATCGAAACCATTGAAGGCGTCGCAAGCTTTTTTGACTTTAAAGACCCGGACGGCAATCGCCTTTCATACGTGCAAATACTTGAAGCGTAGTCTACCTTTGCGCCTTCTACCCCTTCACACTTTGTCGCAACACCCTGTCGGCGGTATAATAAAAGTATGAACCGCCAACCACTTGCCGAGCAGATGCGACCGACGACCCTTGATAATGTCTTGGGGCAGTCGCATTTGCTTGATGATGGCGAAATTTTGCGGCAAATTGTGGCAAATAAGCAGCCAGTAAGCTTGATTTTATGGGGGCCGCCTGGCACGGGCAAAACTACCTTGGCGCGAATTATTGCCCGCGAGGTTGAAGCTGAGTTCATTGAACTTTCGGCAGTAACCGCCACCAAAAAGGATGTCACAACGACCATCGAACATGCTCGCCAAAACTGGAATCTTGGCCTTCGTACGGTGCTGTTTGTTGATGAAATTCACCGCTTTAACAAGGCGCAGCAAGATGCATTTTTACCCCATGTTGAATCGGGGCTTATTACACTTATTGGCGCCACTACTGAGAATCCAAGTTTTGAGGTGATCACTCCATTATTGAGTCGCACTCGGGTGCTGGTGTTGCAGCCGCTTTCTCGTGAGGATATTGTGGCAATTCTCCAGCGAGCGTTGCAGCACCTTCATAAAGAAACTATTGCTACCGATGACATCTTAACCTACATTGCCGAGCTATCCGGCGGCGATGCACGAGTGGCCCTGGGGAATTTAGAGGTAGCCCTAAACCTCGCCCGTGGCACATCACTCACCAAGAAACTAGTGCAAACAGCCGCCCAAAAAAAGCTGCCTGGCTACGATAAGCACGGCGATGCACATTATAATACAATTAGCGCGTTTATTAAGAGTATGCGCGGCAGCGACGTAACGGCGACACTTTACTATCTAGCGCGCATGCTGGCGGCTGGTGAAGATCCGGTGTTTATTGCCCGCCGTATGATGATTTTTGCCAGCGAAGATATTGGTCTGGCTGGCAACGGAGCATTATCGATTGCGGTGGCCACATTCCAGGCTGTTGAACGAATTGGTATGCCAGAAGCCAATTATGTGCTATTTCATTGTGCGACTGCACTTGCAAAAAGTAAAAAATCCCGTGAGACCACTCGCCGCATGCATACCGCACAACAACTTGCCCGCACATTTCCTACGTCGCCAATTCCACTACCACTACGCAATGCCTCAACCCCACTTATGAAAGAACTTGGCTACAATAAAGACTATCAATGGGAGGAAAACTTTACACCACAGGATGGATTCTTGCCAGAAGAAGTGGCCGCCCATCTCCACACCAATGCAAAAGATATGCAACCCTAGTAAACTTATTCATCATATAGTGCAGCATACACGCCGTTTGTCCAGCCAAAGCCATCCTGCAGTGGATACTCACCACCGCCACCAACTCGTGAAGCATGCACAACATCATACTTTTCAATCATTTTATGCTGCGTAGAAAACACATACTCTACCGATTGCATCCACCGCTGCTTGATATCGCTTGCGAGTTCGCTATGGCCGTAGCGTCGCAACCCCTGAATGGCAACCCACTGCAAAGGAGCCCAACCATTAGGGGCATCCCACTGCTGACCATTAACAACCGTTGTGGTACGCAAACCGCCATCACACAAAAACTCCTTCTTTAGTATAGCCGCAACCCGTGCAGCCTGCGTATCGGTTGCAATGCCGCTATACAACATAAATGCAGCGGCAACTGTTTTGTGATGGGTTGTAGCGTTAGCAGCATGATCATAATCATAAAAATACCCATCGGTCTTATTCCAACAGTAGTGTCGCAATGCCGCCGCTCGCTCATCAGCACACATCTGAAATTTGCGGGCAAGCCCCGGCTGTCGGAGTTTGCTATAGATTTCGGCAATAAGCATTTCAAGATCGTATAGCAAGCAGTTAAGATCAATCGGCACAATATCGGTTGTGTGGATAGTTTCAAGTTTTTGCGGATCGGCAAACCAACGTGAGCTAAAATCCCAGCCGCTTTCTGCCCCTGCACGCAAATCCAAAAATAAACGTGCTTTATCCTCTGCCTGAGCAGCCGTTTCTATATCCTCTCGTTGTGATTCTGGGCGAGGAGTTGACTCGTGATCGTAATAACGATTAAGGCATGAGCCATCTGGCATACGTATCACACGACGCACTGCTGCCAACTCTGGCTTTTTTTGCAGCGTCGCCTTCCCCTTCATCCAAAAGCGATACTCGGTCAGTAAGTAAGGTAAGTACGTAAAGTAAGTAGTAGCCTCGCCCTGCTGCGTTGCCAACAGACGAACCATATGGCTAAAAAACGGCGGCTGCGAACGAGATAAAAAGTACGAACGATTCGCAGTAGGAATAAAGCCATACTTCTTGATCATAAAAGCGTAATTTTTTACCATGCCATCAATCAAATCCCACTCTTCATCAGCTGCCAGCCCCAGCATAATAAAGTAAGTATCCCAATAGAACTGTTCACTAAAACGGCCACCTGGCACAACATATGGATATGGCAAGGCAAGTAGCGAGCCACGAGTTTTTCGATTGCGACGCAACAGCTGCGGCCACAATTCCGTGACATGTTGGCGTGGACTGCGATCTGGCGACATCGTGTAGGTTTGTGATTTATGCGGGGCAAATTCATAAAAATGTCGTGCGATAAACTCATCCATTTTAAAATTTGGATCATCTCGCAATAGTTCGTACTCTTCTACAATTGCCTTTGCTCGCAACCGTGGTACTAAATCAACAAAGGTTTTCCCATCTGGAAATAATTGCTGCATTTGCACATCATGAAACAAGTCACCATACAAATTTTCGGGGCTTTTGGCGTCACGAATCAGCCGGCCAGCTACCCGCACAATGGCAGTTTTGATTGCGTCAGCATGAGAAAGGCGTTGTATCATTATTACAGTATAGCAAGCTTGTGCAATAAAAACACTACCGCTATGTAGCGTTGTCTTACGTTAACACTCCAACAGCTTAATTTCAGCGTTATCCATATACATAGCCTTGTGATATTCAATGGCCGGGTGCAGCTTGCGAGTTGCAAGTTGTGCCGCCTGCAGTGTATCGCCATGCGACACCAATAGAATCGTCCTGCCGCAATACACCTTGCCTAAATGGGCGATAAACCGCTCCACCCGATCCGCAACCTCAGTCATCGTTTCGACACCGTGCCCAAACTGCATCCCTAAACTATCAGCTTGCCATACAGCTTGATAATATTGTGCCGATTCAAACTCAAGCTCACCAAAACAGCGTTCACGCAGGGCGGGTGTCGTAATTGGCGTAGCAGCCTTGAGCGCAGCCGCCGCTAACTCGGCAGTTTGGCGTGCACGTGAGAAGTCGGATGAGTAGATTAACACATCAGAGGACAGCTCGCTTGCTACTGCACTGGCCACCGCTTGCTGACAACCTACGTCCGAAAGTCCATACGCATCATCACAACCATGCTCGGGCAGCGAAACGATGATATTTTGCTCATTAGCGACACTCTGCCCGTGACGCATTAGGTAATAAGTATTAGGCAGGCTAGTAGGCAGCTTTCGCATGACGCTTCCTTTCGTTTGCGTCAAGATAGCGTTTACGTAAGCGAAGATTTTTTGGCGTTACTTCGAGCAGCTCATCATCCTCAATAAAATCAATACACTGTTCAAGGCTAAAATCAGTGAATGGCGTAAGCTGCACCGCACCGTCACTCGATTTGCTGCGCATATTGGTAAGTTGCTTCGCCTTGCACACATTAATTTCTAAATCTTCTTGGCGATTGTAAATACCAACGATCATACCAGCATACACTTCAACACCTGCACCCACCAGCAACTCACCACGGGCTTCGGCAGCCTGCAATGCATACGGCGTAGTAGTACCAGCCTCAAAAGCGATAAGCACACCGTTACGAGTTTTTGGCAATTTACCTGCAAGCGGCTGATACCCGTGCGGCAAGCTGTTCATAATGACCGTGCCTTTGGTAGCAGTGAGTAAAATATTACGCAAGCCAATCAATGCGCGAGTTGGCAAAATGTAAGTTAAGCGAACCGTGCCACTACTGGTGGTTTCTTGCCCACGCATTTCTGCCCGGCGGGCGCCCAGTTCTTGACTGACCGCACCAACAAATTCAGCACCAACTTCAATCAATAATTCTTCAACTGGCTCTTGTTCAATGCCGTCAATTTCGGTAGTGACAACTTGTGGGCGACCAACTTCAAATTCGTAGCCCTCACGACGCATAGTTTCAATCAACACACTTAAATGCAACTCACCACGGCCAGATACAGTAAAACCGATGCCGTTTTCCTCTACCCGTAAGCTTACATTGGTTTCGATTTCTTTTGCCAGACGATCGCCGATTTGACGGCTAGTAGTAAACTCACCTTCACGACCCTTCATTGGGCTGGTGTTCGGGCCAAGGTACATACTGAGCGTAGGGGCTTCAATATCAATCACCGGCAATGCCTCTGGGTGTTCTTTATCGGCCACCGTATCGCCAATGTGTGCATCCGCAATACCGGTCAGTGCCACGATATCACCCGCCACAGCTTCGGTTAGCTCTTCACGATTCAATCCTCGATAGCCGAATACTTTCTCAACTCGGGCCGAAATCTGCTGACCATCACGCTTCATCAATGCCACTGCCAGGCCAGGCTTTACACTGCCACGAGCCACTCGACCAATTGCGTATTTGCCGAGGAACGAATCGTACTGCAAGCTCGTCACCAACAACTGAAAAGCACCATCCTCAACTTGCGGGGCGGGAATGTCGTTAATAATTGCAGCAAAGATTGGCGTTAAATCAGCATGCTCGCTTGGATTATCTGGCATCTCAGCCCACGCCTTCCCATCACGACCAATCGCATAATATACCGGATAGTGAAGCTGGTCATCGCTCACTGCCAATTCGAGAAACAGGTCGGAAACTTCATCCAGCACTTCATCAATTCGGCGTGATGGCTTATCGATTTTATTTATCACCACCACTGGCTGCAGACCAAGTTCCAAGGCTTTTGAAAGCACAAATTTAGTTTGCGGCATTGGACCTTCCTGGGCATCAACAATCAGCAGTACCCCATCTGCCATATTAAGCGTACGCTCTACTTCACCGCTAAAATCGGCGTGGCCTGGCGTATCAATAATGTTGATTTTATAATCATCATAAAATACGCTAGTTTGCTTGGCGGTGATAGTGATGCCCCGTTCGTGCTCTTGGTCGCCAGAATCCATGATAAGGTCTTGGCTCATTTCCGCCTGGTTGTCACGGAAAGTTTTACTTTGTTTAAGCAAGCCATCAACCATAGTAGTTTTGCCATGGTCAACGTGGGCGATAATCGCAATATTGCGGATGTGCTGTGAATTATTCATAAAAATATGCTCGTCATTTCGCGAGCCTCCTTATCTGTTAGTATAGCAGGAATTGCTATATATCGTAAAGATAGGGGTTGTATTTTTTTGAAAGATTCGCTATACTACAAAAGTACCTTGATTGCGGGCGCTTAGCTCAGTTGGCTAGAGCACTTCGTTTACACCGAAGGGGTCGGGGGTTCGAGCCCCTCAGCGCCCACCACAATTATGTATTATAAAACTCTCGTACTAGATGCGAGAGTTTTTTATTACCACACCAACCACCACACTATGCCTAACCCTGCAATCGTTGCAATATATAAGGCTACGATTGGCACCACCCGTCGAATCACTTGTCCCTCATGGCCAGCTAGGCCCGTCACCGTTGCCACTGCTACCACATTATGCACTGCAATGGCATTGCCCGCCACTGCACCCATCACTTGCAGCACCACGACAAGCACTACTGGTAAATCGGCAGCCACTGCAATACTTTCCTGTACGCTCGCCAGGGTAAGATTTGATACAGTTGCACTGCCTGCAATAAATGCCCCAACCGCACCAAACACCGGTGCCAGCACAAGCCAGCCGCCCCCAACCAATGCGGCAAAGTACGTGCCGATATAGACTGGCATAGAGACAAGCCCAGTACTATTGCCACCAGAATTAGTAAAAATCTGCACCATTGCTAAAATTGGCATTAACACTAAAGCTGCCATGGCCGCAGATAGCAACGCCTGCTTACACGCCACGCCATACTGCCTAATAGTACCGCCCTGTAGCCATATAGTTATCGCAGCAATCAATAGCAATAATGTGCCAGGTGAGTATAGTATCGGCCATGATGAATTAATGTGTGAAAACCCTAAAATTGACTGCCAACTCATATCGACCGCGTTCAGCAATAACTCCTTAAACACTGGCACTGTTCGTGAAAGCAATAGTACTACCACTACTAGTGCATATGGCAACCATGCTTGCCATAAAGCAATCTTGCGACGCACAACCGTTAGCTTATTATGATGATATGCATGCGCACTTCGCCAACGCACCACTCCCGATAGCAATACCCCCTTGCGAGCAGTAATGACCGACACTGCCAACGCTACTGCTCCGGCAATAATAGCCGTAAACTCCACACCAACTGTTCGCACCACAATAAACGCAGTTGTGCTATAACTCACCCCCACCAACAATGCCCATGGAGCCACCATCTTCCAATCTGCCCAGCGCTTCTTTTTATGACCTTCACCGAACCACACTACTAATATATACACCAGCACAAGCGGCATGCTTGTTGCAATGACACTGTCAAACAAAGTGACCTGCCGAGCAACCTCACTCACAAACTGCGGAGAGTATTTAGTGATATTCTCTAGCCCAACCAATAGCGGCGTACCAACTGCACCAAATGTACACGCTACCGTATCACTCACCAACGCCACACAAACAGCCACAATCGGGCGAAACCCCAGTGCCATAAGTAGCGGGGCAACCACCACTGCTGGCGTACCGAAACCGGACACTCCCTCTAACAGCGACAAAAACGCAAAACCAATAATTACCACCTGTACCCGCATATCATTTGAAATATGTACAAACCCCTTGCGAATACTTTCAAATGCACCCGTGGCTCGCATAACATTTAATAGGGTAATTGCACCTATCAAAATCCACAAAATTGTTACTGCACGGTGCACACCCTGTAGCCCAGAGGCTAGCACTACGTTTGGCGATACACCCCACACCGTCAATGCGGCCACTATTGTTACTACAAGTGAAATCACCATACTGCGGCGAGCTGACATATGAAATACAGTCAATAAACAAAGTGGCAATATAATTGGCAATAGTGCAATAAGCAATAGCATAATACTAGTGTAGCATACTGACGTAGCGACCACAGACCAACCCGGCACAACCATCTCTAGATTCACCCCATCATCAAGCTAGCATATTACGCACAGCCTATAATTTCTACATAAAAAATCGCCGCTTCAAGCGACGGTTCTGAAGTTTTCTTTTTGGTGCACTGAAGAGGACTTGAACCTCCACGATCGCAATGATCACTAGCCCCTCAAGCTAGCGCGTCTACCAATTCCGCCACCAGTGCATGATGTGGATACTGTTTTATTGTACTGTATCTATGGGGTTTTGTAAACAGTATCTGTACGAGCTGTCCAGTATTGTACGTTTGCGTAGCGGTCAGCCGCCGTAACAAACTGTGCGTTTACATCAACTGCACTCGCCCCTTTACGTACCACATAAAATGAAGAGGAGCGATACAGTCCGAGTGCAGGAGCCTGCTTAAGCCACTGATTCACAAATGTACGGTACTTTGCGTCTCGCAACTCCCTGGTTGCTCGTGAGCGGCCACTCGCCAAGGCATCATCACTAATGCCATCAGTATAATTAGATAGATTCAGCCCCCGTGCCACCGCCTGCGATGAGTGCCAATACGCATATATATCTGGGTCAGCACCGATTGCAAGCTCGTGAATAAGTACATCGTAATCTCGTGGCTGCAAGACGGTACTTGCAAGGTTCTGTGTTGGATCGGTTGTATCTACTGAGCGAAGCTGCACATCAATTCCCAGCTGTCTCCACTGCTGCTTGAGTGAATTTGCCACTTTTTCGTATTCACTATCCTTAATAAATGCTACTCGCAGTAATAACGGCTGATCCCCCTTTTGACGGATGCCGTTCATACCTCGTTGCCAGCCCGCCTCATCCAATAAAGCGTTAGCCCGAGCTGCATCATATGCAGGCGGCAGGATATCATCCAAGCCCCGCACCTGCGATAGCAAGATTGGCATCGGCATCACCTGGGGCTTATGGGCAAGCTTTGCAAACAGACCTGGCAAATCAGTACCAGCTTGTAGGGCGTGGCGTACCTGCACCTCTTTTAATTGCGGGGTGGCCGTATTAAATATAGCATACACTCCTGCATTGAGCGGCGTCGCATATACGGTGAAGTGTGTATCTTTTTTCAACTCTGCCGCAG
>JAUMZA010000005.1 GCA_030528355.1 Candidatus Saccharimonadota bacterium
GCCAGAACCACCAAAACCACAACCGCCAACCCCACCGACCCCACCTCGACCACAGCCGCAGCCAATTCCAAATCCGTCGCCAAAGCCAAATCCATCGCCAACCCCGAAGCCACAGCAGCCGAAGCCATCACCTTCACCACGGCCACATACTCCATCACGCCCAAGCACTCCATCACGCCCCTCACAGGGCGGCGGCGGTGCAGCCTCGACTCCAACTCCTACCCCACCAGCTCCAACCGAGGAGCCGGTGCCTATTCAGCAACAACCACCAGATGAGCCTACGCCAGAAAGCAGTGCTACCGACAAGTCACGCATTCGCAATATTCAAATAAAAGCTATTTACGACAGGGCAACAATTACATGGATTAGCGATAATGCTAGTAGTAGCACTATTAGCTATAGCACCTCTCAGCTAAAGCCAAAACAAGAGGCGAAGGTGACAAAGACAGGTGAAAATAGCTTTAGTGCGGTGATTGACTCACTCTCACCAGGCACCTCATACCACTATACCATCACCTCGAAAAGTGATGATTCGGGCACAGGGGAAACTTATCGTAATGGCACCTTTGTTACCCGTGGCTATCCGGTAAAAATTACCGTACGAACTGAAAAGAGTGTGGTGGGTGGTGTGTCGCTATCAATCAAGGGACAGTCGGCAACTGCTACCACTAAACAAGACGGTACTGCCGAGCTTGAGCTGCCGGCCGGCGATCACACTATCACTGCCCTTAACGGCAGCGTGACAACCACCAGCGATATTAAGGTGAGGACTGTTGCATTTTCGTCTGGCAGCAAACCTCCAACTCAAGAATTCACTATTACTCTTGAAGCCACCAAAAAGAAAGGTTCAGCCTTTGTATTGGTTGTTACCGGTATCCTCACGCTGCTAATGATTCTTGCAGCCATCATCATCTTCATTGTCATTCGCCGCAAAAAAGCTGCCGAGAATTCCTATAATAGCTATCAATCATTCTTTGACGACAGCGACGCCTGGACAACACCGCCAGCCGGCTATGATACCACCACCCCAGCCACCTACGACCCTAATCAGCCGATTAGTGATGCGCAATACCAGACTCCAGGCATGCAAAACGGCGACTTCAATTACTATCAGCCGCCGCAAGAAGATTTACCTGAAAATGAGCTATTCGGCGATACTATTGCACCTCCGCCGCCGCCTCCACCGCCAGCAAGCGGTAACGATCCGACACAGTATCCCAATTAATCACTGACCACCACGCAGCAATATATTCAGGGCGAGCACTCTTGTAATCAAGATAGTATGCATGCTCCCATACATCAATCCCCAAAATAGGCTCTGGCAGTCCCTGCATAAGAGGTGTATCCTGGTTTGGCGTTGTCACAATTGAAAGGTCTGGCATAAGCCATGCCCAGCCGCTACCAAATACCGCCAAGGCCTGTTCCGTAAAAGCCGCTTTGAACGCATCAAGACTGCCATATTTTTGCACTAGTGCTGCCAAAAGTTCACTTGACATCTGCGTTGTATTAGCTGGTGCAAGACACCGCCAGAACAGTGAGTGGTTATAGTGCCCACCACCATGATTACGCACCGCCTGGCGTATTGACTCTGGCACTTGTGCTAGATCTCGCAATAGTTCGTCTAGCGGCATCGCACGAACCGCTTCAGGGGCCCCCTGTAGTGCTGCGTTTAATTTATCTATGTATGTTTGATGGTGTTTTGTATGATGCAATGTCATTATATCACTACTGATATATGGCTCTAATGCATGATATTCATATGGTAGTATAGGCAACGTATACACGTAGGTTAACTCCTTTCCACACATCATATGTGCTGGTTATTATTGCGTTACTTTTGGCTGTGTATCAGGCACTGTAATGTAGTGCTGGATTTTATTATCTGCTCGCAGCTTCGCCAAGCGGGCATCAAATTCAGTAAGTGGCACACGAATAAATTCGTAGTTTACTTCACCATCTTTATTCGTATCAAGCAGACGTACAAAATAATACCCATCACCCTTGAGTGACTTAATCATGCCTGATGACTGCCCCTTTTGCAACTCAGACGCAGCCCGTGCGAGGCCGCCATCTTTATTATCCTTCTTAACCCAGCCGGAAGCTAAAATTTGTATCGTTGGATGTGAACGCTGAAGCTCTGGTACAATTTCTTCGAAGGATTTTTGTGGCTGTGCCTGCACAGCCTTCTGAGTAGCCTCGGCCGCCTGCTTTGCCTTATTGTCGATTGCATACGATACCGCCTGACGCAGCAGCCGCTTACGAAGATAGTGACGATGCTCTGATGGTGAAAAGCCATAATACTGCTCGGTAGCACGATCGTACGCCTCCTGGCTTATCTCACCCTGCGACGAAGACGTTTTACGAGTGCGCATGATAACCTCTTCAACCTGCTTATCCGTTACAGTCACGTTATGTTCACGGGCAAGCTTTTGTGCATAGGTTTCGGCCACCGCATTGTGCATTGCCTGTGCCTTATAAAAATCATACTGGCTTTTGCTGTCGTTACCGTTGGCGTAAGTGTTTTTATTCACCTTTTCAATAGCAGTTAGATACGTCTCTGAGCCCTTGTAGTTTAGTAAGTAATCGCCATACTTAACAAACTCACCATCGACCGAGGCAACCGGTACAGGTACAATTCGTACAATTCGATAGAAGAAATCAGCAGTCGTCTGTACCTTATAGAGCTGCCACCACGAAAACAGCAAAAATGCCACCACCACAACCGCACCCAAGATAGCCACGTTCACTACCACACGATGCTTAGTGTACTGAATTGGGTATTTAAACCGACGTGCTTTTGCAATAATCTGCTCACGATGCTCTGCAACGGTCTGATTAGTAATGCGGACTGGCTTTTTCGCCTGCTTTTTCTTACGCAGTAACTTCAATGTTGGCTTCTTCATTCACTCCTCGCTCTGCTGCCTCTGTGGCATCTTGTAGTAAATTATATATCTTTTCAGGATGTTCAACGTTTCTAATCACTAAATCACCTACGTAGGTTTGAATCACAATGGTACCAAATCCAAACATTTCACCACTAAAGCCGGGTATGTTATAGCTAATGTTGTGAATTTTTGAAAGCTTCAACTCTACCACATCGCTCCCAAAAAACCCTTTTTGCGTGATTTGTCGTAGTCGCTGATTAGTTAAGACAAATACCGTGTAATACCAAATGATGAAATGATAGGCAAACAATAGCAGCCCCAGACCAAGCCCCGCAATCGGCAGTAAGAATAGCTCAAGATTTGTCTGCCAAATAAGTGGCGGGATTGACGATAAGGCAAGGGGCACCAAAAGGCAATAAAATCCTTTGCGCATTGCGATAATATGGCGACGAAATATCTTGATAACTTCCTCACCCTCACGCTGCCCTTCAAATGCTTTATCGTGCTCTTTTGCGTCTGACATGTGTTGTATTAATTACTATTATGGTACCCCGAGCAGGAGTCGAACCTGCAACCTTTTCCTTAGGACGGAACTGCTCTATCCAATTGAGCTATCGAGGCGTATCGTTACTATTGTAGCAATTTTTGCACAAAAACTAAAGGCACCCCAGTCTCTACCAGGGTGCCCTGTCACTATCGCCACTTGCCGATTACTGACAAAAACGCTCGTTCGCCGACTGGTACACGTATAGCTCGGTGCTGCTAAACCAGTGACTAATTTCTTGACGAGCCTCTTCTACATCACCACTGGCATGGATAAGGTTTGGAATCGCCTTATCTTGATCATCTGCATAGCCAAAGCTAATGTGCGAATAGTCGCCACGAATCGTACCAGGAGCTGATGACTTTGGCTCGGTACCACCAACTAGCTTACGCACCAGACTTACCGCCTCAACACCCTCAAACACCATAGCAATAACGGGGCCTTGTGTCATAAAATCAAGGGTAATATTAAACGCCTTATCCCCCCGACGTGTCACCATCTTGCCAATTTCTTCGTAGTGAGTATAGAAGTGCTCACGACTTGGCGAAAGCATCTTAGTGCCCACAATCTTCAGTCCAACACGCTCAAAGCGAGTTAAAATCTCGCCAACAATGCCACGCTGTACTGCATCGGGCTTAAATACTACTAGAGTGCGTTCAATTTTACTATTACATACTTGTGCGTCTGCCATTATTATCTCCTTGTTAACGTATGATTTCAGTATAGCAAACAACCCCCACTATACGCTATGCTAAATATATGAGCCAGCATTTTTTACACGAACTGATTTACGAATATGCCGAATCGCTTGAGGTGGAGGGTGGTCGCAGCACTCGTACTGCTGATAACTACACTCACTATTTGATGCGGTTTAGTGATTTTACTGGCGATATATCTGTTGAGGAAATTACACCAGAATTGCTGCGAAAATTTCGATTATGGCTGAATCGCTACGAAAACAAGCAAGGCGAACGTTTAAGCATTCTAACACAAAGCTACCATCTCATTGCATTGCGGGGATTTTTACTCTACCTCTCAAAACGAGACATCCCAAGCCTGGCTCCACACAAAGTAGAACTCCCTAAAACCCACCGCAAGCAGGTTACGTTTTTGCATATTGATGAAATTGAACGACTTATTGATGTAATAGATACATCAAATGATACAGGTTTACGTGACAGGGCAATTATCGAACTATTATTTTCGAGCGGGCTACGTGTGAGCGAATTAGTTGCACTCAATCGAGACCACGTAAATACAAAACGACGTGAGTTTATGGTGCGAGGAAAGGGGCAAAAAGATCGGCCAGTCTTCATCTCGCACACAGCTGCCGACCACCTAGAAAACTACCTAGCAGTACGAACCGACAGCCTTGTGCCGTTATTTATCAGCTATAGCCGCAACACCACAACCCCCAATACGACGGGCGATTTTCGTCGTCTTTCGAGCCGCAGTATCCAACGAATTGTAAATAAATACGCCAAGCTTGCCGGGATTACTAAGCATGTAAGTCCACACACCATGCGACACAGTTTTGCAACCGACCTACTGATGAATGGTGCCGATATCCGCAGTGTGCAAAATATGCTAGGTCATAGCGATATTAGCACCACCCAAATCTACACCCATGTCACAGACGCACATCTAAAGGAAGCACACGAACGTTTCCACAGTAGATAGTTCGTGGCTGCTGTTATTTTTTAGACTATACCTACAAATCCCCCGTCACTGGCTGATGTATGACGTCAATTTTTGACCCACCAATACCACACACACCACGTTCAAAATCCGCTGCAGTATCAGATACGAGATATCGCTTACAGATATCGCCATTAATCGCAATGGTTGCTCGTGGCAGCGGAATCGCCCTGTCTGAAACGGTCGTCTCAATACGTGCTTCAATCCGCCTAAAGACATTGTTAGCTCGCCCTGTCGCATCGACACGTGGCTGCACGTTATCAAACAAAACAGGGTTGCCACTGGCATCAAGCATACGAATCTTTACGTTAAAAGGACTCCCCTTGCCATACAGGCCTGCCAAGGTTAAGAACGCAGACCTATTATTATTGTGTTTTGGTAGACGCAGCAATGCACGACACGCATACTGCCCAACTGCCACCCTGCTGTCACACTGAGAGCCTCGTGCCATGAGCGGCTTACCGTACGCACCATCCGTCACGGGCATATCAGCACTGTGTGGAGAGAAGGCCGTATGTGGGTCAGCGGTTGCCATATCAACCACTGTATTACCCCGTGTGCCCGCATCTGGGTATAAAAATACCGTACGAGCATCGCTGTCGAGCTCACGCAATGAGCCAATGCCAACAGCTGGATACGATAGGGCCTGCACGCGCAGTAACGTACCCCACTCGCCACGCCAGTTATCCTCCTCAGGAAGCTGTGCATTAACACGAGTATTTCTTTCGCCACCTAATCGTCGATTTTTTTCTGCCTGCGAGAAGTTGAGAGCCGCACTGCCGGCTGGGCGTTGGAACCACGATACCTCGACCGTTTCAAATGGCTGCTTGGCCCGCAACGGCACAATTTTTATATCACCCTCATTCTTAATCGTTTTTACAACATCTTCTGTATCGGTTGCCACTGTTACACAGGTGTATGCCTGTTGTAATTGCTCATCGGCTTGCGTTTGCCTAATTAACTGCTCGCCGCCGCCGCCCAACAAGCGAGAAACGGTATCGCATTTTTGAGCTCGGACAGTGTTGACAACTTTACGACAAGAGTAATCTTGGTTATTGTTGGCCTCCATACAGGTGGCATACTTGGCAAGTACTCGCTTTGCATCTTCTACTCCTGCTTTGGCCGAATCCAATGCACTCTGCGACAGGTCGTTATCAGTCGCTCGATTTTGATCGCGCAACATCAACATTGCAAACCCTACCGAGATTGCCACAAATAACAATGTTGCAAAAAGTACTATAAATATCGAAACCGCCCCTTTTTGTTGTTTCATATACGCCATTACCCCTTCTTCTCTTTTATCATACCATATTCTACCTTATAGACTGCCCGAGCGTGCCACGAATTCTATATTGTTAATTGCACAATATTCTGCGTATGGATCGCCCCTGATGACGTTCTTACCACAGAAGTGCGTGCTGCCCACCTCGCTATCTCGGACGATGCGGGAACGATCAATCATGTACTCTTCATCGAATAATGACGAGCCAATTGTAATGTTAATCGTATAGAATGATGAGTAAAAGCGGCTTGCAGACAAGGCTGGGTCTTGTTGTGATTGGTACGACAATTCTCTTGGTGAGGTGATGTGTATGTTGTAGACAACTAGGTTACGCTCACTGTCCCCAAAAATTGGCACAACATCAATAGCACTGCTATAGTTGGGTAGCCGCCATCCCTCCTGAAACTCACGATCTGTCATGCCATTCTCTGCTAGCCGAGCTGCACTACATAATCGCTTATCTGTATCAAGTAACTTGGTAAAGCGAACTGGCTCGAATGTGCGAGTTGTTGGTGATCGCATAAATTGTGCTTTTCCGACCACCCCGTTTGCTGGCAATGTGCCATTATTAACCCGCTTATTATACTCTATAAAACTACGGCGATGATTCCATACATAGGTATATACACCTGTACACAAGCGGCCGCCAGATTCAGGGTCATTATAGTAATCCAGCTCTCTATCAGTAGCTTCTCGCAGGGTTTTTGCGACACGGGTCTGTAGTGCCCCGCCCGGCCGAGGCACCACGTCAGCAAGCTGCAACGCTCCAGGAGATCTTGCAATATCATCTTGCAAGCTACGAATTAGATGTCTTGTTGCAGTATTCACATCACGCATTGTAACACCTTTGTTATATAACGAGGTGAGCTGAATGCCAATAAATACCACAGCAAGAATCAATGCCGAAATAAATGCCATCGCCAGCGTGACCTCTAGTATAGTAAACCCCTTACGCCTCTGGTGCATATAACCTCACAACTGTCCCCATTCGCTGCAAACCGCCACCAACAGGCGACTGCCAACATGCCCGAACATGAAAATCATAATGACTCGACAATGGCTGTGTACCACTCGCACCACCTTGCAAATCTCGTACCGGCTCTCCTACCCTAATTGCATAAATCCACACCATATGCGACACCGGCCGAGAAGTACCAGCACCGCCCGAAGCTTCTTGTACTACTCTTGCAAAGGTGGTAGGTGTTATTATATTTGGCTTTACATCAGTAGTATTCACAAGTTCTACTTGGCCGGTTCGTGGGTCGATAAAAAACGCATTTACTCTACTGCCATTGCGTAGACTTGACGGTATTGCCCCTTCAGGGCTACAGTCTTTTATCTCACGCACCCGATCAAAGGCGGGTATTGTGTCACCAGAAGTAAAGCTTGCACTGCGTATCTGTTGCCAGCTGTTGGCAATATTACTAGTGCTACTATTGGTCCGGGCAGGGTCGATATTCACAATTGCCACACTATTAATGTGACGTAGCAGCTCTACCTGGGTATCAATTTGAGCACGCACTTGGGTAATCTCTAAAGAACGCTGTGCACTGCCGATACTACGATTCATGACAAACATTGCCGAACTAACCACGGCTGAAAAAATCGTCATAGCAAGCAACACTTCGATAATCGTATCGCCTCGGGTATACTGCCTCATGAACGCACCCTTTCACATACCCCATCCCCGCTACGGGTGGAGATTTCTGCTGCACTCACAGCATGGTTAGGTATAACGATTGCCGACCACTGGCGAGGATCGGGGTTCTGAGGATGACGCAAACATATCACGATATCCTCCCATACTCTCCCCCAGCTGCCGCCCTCCCTCGACTCCTGGAGCAATACAAACCCTTGGGTGGGGTGTTTTATAATGCGAAAGGCATGATCTCGATACGGCATGCCGCCCCGAGCTTGCGAATACCGAGCCTGCACCCCCCAGTCGATCGTAAAATTGGTACGGTTTTCATCATTTTCACCTCGTTCACCATAACTAACCCGTCGATTATGATCGAGAAATGCCTTTACCGCACTACTGGTGACATTGGTGGTTTCGTTTGCACCGTTTGTAATGCGAAGCTCTTTGCCTGCAAAAAAGCATGGTGCCGCCCCACGCCACGTTTGCGGGGATTGTCGTGGATCGGGCGTGCGGCCATTACAGCGATCAACCGTACCCTGGAGGTCGTTTTTAATTGCATCAGTATCTTCAAATGCACCAGCAACAAAATCACGAAAAGAACTTACTGCCTCTCGGTAGTGCTGATCCTGCAGACGGCGATGTGAATTCGCCATGATGCCCGTCATTAATAGTGTGGTGATTGCCAGTACCAGTATCACCTCTATTAACGTGAAGCCTTGTTGTAGATGCCGACCCATTATGAACCCATTATAGCATAAGGGTTTTATCGCCTAAAGAGGCATTGCACCAGATAGATACGCAGCGACAAGTTTCGTGCCGTAAAGCATAGCAATCACCCAGCCAATAATCAGAAATGGGCCGAACGGAATACGAGTTTTGCGAGTAAATTTTTTCATGGCCATGCCTGGAATAATCCAAATACACCCCAATAAATTGGCCAAAAATAACGCCAGCACTGCCTCTGTCCAGTGTGGTAGCATTATCGCCAACGGTACGAGCAACTTTACATCACCAAAACCAATCCAGCCACCCTTAGAAAATGCATATAACGCCCAATATAAACCCGGCAACACCAGCAGAGAACCGCCTATGGTAATCGGCAATGTGGCAATTTCAGCAAAGCCGCCCACCGTTCGTAACGCAACAAACAGTACTGCACAAACTGTTAACACTATCGTAATCTCATCTAGTAGCAAAAACCACTTGGCATCGTAGATGATATGGATCGTCACCAGCACTAATACCACAATCCAAACAACGAACAGTGCAACTGCCATCACCGACGAGAACCCAAATGGCCACGCAATGTACGATACCGCCATAGCGGCTGCCAAACCAAGTTCTGCGAGCAATTCTACCTTCCCGATCGGAGCCTGACAGGTGCGACACTTGCCACGTAAGCACAACCAACTGAGTACTGGAATAAGATCGAACCACGCCAATTGACGATTACAACCTAGGCATATCGAACGGTCTTTCGCACCTTTTTTGCCACGCAATTTTTTAATCGTTGCGAGCTCCTTTTTTTCTGACGAGGTAAGCATATAGCCCGCTGCAGCATCGCTTGCCAGTTGGCGAGCACGCAATCGCCATACGGTTGCTGCGGCAAAACTACCCAGCATAGCCCCTAATATTGCCATAATTACTACCATATACTGCTCCATCGCCTTATACTACCACACTGCTACCATAAGCACAAACCCCGCAGCGAGGCGGGGTTTGGATTGTTATGTAGCTAGGTAGTAATTATTACACCTGTTCACAGCGAGGAGTTGGATTACCACTACCTTCTACCTGGAAAATGAGTGCCGCTTGGCGAGCACCAGCCGCAACCACTGCACCGTCCGCTCCACAGGCTGCACTAACCACATACACAACATTAATCAAGTTACCTGCACGCAGTCCATCTGTTGAGCCGGCTGTATTAGGGTTGGTTGTAATATTAGTACCAGCAATCGTACCACCAATCAATGAAGTCGCTGGATCATAAATATTAGTAGCCTGATTTGCCATCTGAGCCCTCAACTGAGCAAGTGTTGGCAAGGTGCCTCGGTTATTCGATTTAAAGGTACCGACCACCGAACTAATAAGACCTACGTCCTGTAGACGCTGCTGATCGCGCTGGCTACGCTGCAATGCTGGCCATGCGATAAACACCATCAAGATAATCAAGGCCGCAATCGCAAGCACCAAAATCACCTCGATAATGGTAAAACCCTTCAGTTGCATTTTTTTGTTCATATATTTTCCACCCTTTCGGTATTATGTTAGTTAATTAACAATTCGTGGGCTTAACCCGCTTATGCTAATGATACAAAATTTCCTACGCAATGTCTAGGCTTACCCACCACTAACGTGCAATATTGGTGCCACTCGTACCTACCAATGTGTAGATTGGCATCAGCACTGCCATCACAATGCCACCCGCCATTAGTGCCATCACCACCATCAAGGCCGGCTCAATCACCGTTGAGAGGGCTTTAATCTCCTCGTCAATCTCGTCCTCGTACACTGTTGCAAGCTTGCCAAGCATTTGACTAATACGGCCAGATTTTTCGCCGATCTTAATCATTTGCGGCACCAGTGTAGCAAAATACTCTTGATCTGACAACGCCTTCGACAGTGCCATACCACCCTTAACCCGCTCGGCGGCGGTATGGATATTTTTTGCCACATGCACATTATCGACTGCGTCAGCCACCACATCAAGCATATCAAGCATTGGTACGCCAGTTTCGAGCAGTGTTTCAGCAGTACGTGTAAAGCGAGCCATGTAGAGCTTGCGAAAGAGCTTGCTCACAAGTGGAAGATTGAGCTTTAAGCTATCAACTACACTCCTGCCGGCATCGGTACGTACATACTGGCGTGCAAAATAAACCGCAATAATCACACCCATAATCATCACCCACCAAAAGTTCTTAACGGCGGCAGCCACCCACACCAGTACTGCCGTTGGAATTGGCAGCGGTTTATTAAGTCCAGCGTAGAGCTGTTCGATTTGCGGCACAATCGTGACCAGCATGAAAGTAATTACTAGAATAATCACTACAAACACGATTGCCGGATAATACAACGCTCCTCTCACACGACGCATAATAGCAGCATCTTTTTCCTGCTGGTCGGCGATGCGTTTCAGTGCACGATCAAGTGTTCCAGAAGTCTCGCCCGATCGCACCAGTGCGATATAGAGATTATCGAACACCGCTGGATGGCGAGCAAACGAATCGTGTAGCGTCCGACCACCCTCGACAGAGGTAACAATATCCTGCACCACCGCTTGCATCTTTTTGTTTTGAGTTTGTTCAAGAATAGTATGCAAACTTTGTGCAAGCGGCAAGCCAGCCTCCACCAGGGTTGCAAGCTGCCGGGTAAAAAATACCTTATCCTTCGATGAAATACGCTGTTTGATTTTGTCTAAAAACGACCCCCTACCCTGCTCATTGATTGCTAACGGCGAAAGATTCTGCGCCAGCAAAATACGAGCCGCATCTCGTTCAGTGTCAGCTTGCACGGTGGCATGAATGACGCCTTTTGTTTCGTTATCACGAGCAGTATAGGTAAAGGCTTTCATATGCTATGCCCGAAGTGACCTTTCAAGCTCTGTCAGATCAACTGCGTAGTTGCGAGCTTCTTCCATGGTAATTGTCCCCGCTTGTACCAAATTTGCCAGCGTGCGATCCATTGTCTGCATGCCTTGATCAGCACCGGTCTGAATCACGGCATCAAGCTGGTGACTCTTACCCTCCCGGATAATATTACGTACGGCCGGATTCGCCACCAAGATTTCTGCAGCCACCACCCGACCACCGCCAATCGCCGGCACTAAACGCTGTGAACAAATTGCCATCAAAATATTTGAAAGCTGTGCACGAATTTGCGGCTGCTGGTGCGGTGGGAAAACATCAATCATGCGGTCAATCGACTGTGCCGCCGAGTTAGTGTGCAGGGTTGCAAATACCAAGTGTCCGGTTTCGGCAATGGTAATGGCTGCTGAAATTGTTTCGAGATCACGCATCTCGCCAATCAATACTACATCTGGGTCTTGGCGAAGACTTGAACGCAGTGCAGCCCCAAACGAGTATGTATCGTAATGAATTTCACGCTGCACAACCACTGATTTTTTACTTTTATGAGCATATTCAATTGGATCTTCGATTGTAATGATGTGTTGAGATTTTTCAGAATTAATCTTATCGATAATGGCTGCTAAGGTGGTTGATTTACCACTACCAGTTGGCCCCGTGACCAATACCAAGCCACGAGGATAGTCGGCAAACTTCGAGACCACTGATGGCATACCTAACTCTGTAATAGTGCGGATTTCACTTGGGATTAAGCGGAAGGCTGCCGCCAAGTTGCCTCGCTCATGAAAGGCATTTACACGAAATCGTGCAAGCGTACCAAAGGCAAAGCTAAAGTCAAATTCTTTGTCTTTTAGTAGGACTTTTTGCTGCTCTTCATCCAAAATAGTAAAAATCAACCGTTCAATCGTTGGCTCATCTAGCGGTTCGCTGTTTGCAACCGGCGTTAAGCGGCCGTCAACACGAATAATCGGCGGTAAGCCAACCTGCAAATGAAGATCTGAGGCGTTTTTACGCAGCACTTCGTCTAGTAGTATTTCGATTCGCATTTCTTGGTTAGTCATGATATCCCCCCTCTTTTATACTGTCACCCTATTTACTTCCTCGAGCGTTGTCACCCCATCGAGCGCCTTCAAGTAGCCATCTTGTCGCATTGTAATCATGCCCTGCTCGACCGCTAATCGCTGAATTTGTGCACTAGTTGCCCGTGAGGTAATGAGTCGCTGAATCTCTTCGGTCACATCCATCACCTCGTACAAGCCAGCACGCCCCGCATACCCACCTGGCGAAATTGGCGTATTTTTGCCAATTGCGAGGTCGTATTCGGATTGCCCTGCGAGCGGTAAGCCTTCATATCCCAGGTCTTCTGACACGGCCGCCACCTCTTCACGGGTTTTTGGCAATAAGTGGCCAACGGTCGAAAGAATGGTTTGTGTTTCAAGCTCGTTTGACTTATAGATTTCACGACGACGAGCAATCCGTCGCACCAAGCGTTGCCCAATCACCGTATTCACCGTACTAGCAATCAGAAATGGCTCAATTCCCATATCAAGCAAGCGAGGCAGCACGCCTGCTGCACTATTGGTGTGGAGTGTGCTAAACACCAAGTGCCCTGTGAGTGCCGCCTGCACTGCCAAGGCCGCCGTTTCGGAGTCACGAATCTCTCCGACCATTACTACATCTGGGTCTTGACGCAAAATACTACGTAATCCGTTGGCGAAAGTTAGCCCAACTTCGTTATTGACCTGAATTTGGTTTACTCCCGAAATTTTATATTCAACTGGGTCCTCCAGGGTAACAATATTGATAGATTCGCTTTTTATCTCCTTAATGAGTGCATACATACTGGTTGATTTACCGCTACCAGTTGGCCCCGATGTCAAAATCATGCCGCTTGGCTTTTGAATACCTGCCCGGATTGCTCGTAATGCACGCCCTGCATATCCCATTTCCTCAAGATCAAACGAATTACCTGTTTTATCAAGCAAACGGATCACGATCTGCTCACCCCAAATAACTGGGCTGATTGCGATACGCAAGTCTACTTCCTTTTGTGCAACATTAACTGCAAACTGACCATCTTGCGGGATGCGATGTTCGTCAATCTTCAACTCTGAGAGAATCTTCACACGACTCACCAATGCCGGTTCGATGGTTTTTGGTAGCCGCATCACCTCGCGCAATACGCCATCAATACGAAAACGAATAAGCAAAAATTCTTCCAGCGGCTCGACGTGGATGTCGCTCGCTCTAGTTTTCACTGCGTACTCGAGAATAGTGCTCAGTGCTCGGCTAATTGGCGAATCCTGCACAATTGTTTTGACATTGGCGGCTTCTTCTTTGATGCTTTCCGCCTGTGAAACGCTCGCTGCTTGATCGACCGCACTTAAATCAGTTTTGTACTGTTCGAGCACATGCTTAATACTGGTTTCAGAGGCCATAAATACCTTCACTGGCCGCTGAATTTGGCTAGCCAAGTAGTCAACCGATTGGACATTGCCCGCATCAATCATCGCAACCGCCAGGCGGTTTTGCACTTCTGCCAGCGGCACAGCCATAAACCGCTCGGCGATATCTTGCCGCAGCAAGCCAAGAATATCCTGGTTAATTACCGCCGAGGTGAGATTAACATAAGGCACGCCCGAAACGTACGCCACGCCGTGGACAATCAACTCCTCATCAACAATATCTTTTTCAATCAGCACAGAGGTTAGCTGACGATTAGTGTTCATCGCCTCCTCTATGCAACTTTCAAGTACGGCACTATCAACCAGACCCTCTTCAACGAGGGTGTGCTTGAGTCTATCCTGGATTTCTACTGTAAGTTGTATTGGCATATGCATTTATAAATTAATTTGGCCGCTCCACTGGGGCTGCGGTAACTGTTGGGTCGGCAGCTTCTTCGGTAGCCTCTTTTGATCTGTCTGCAGGCGAGATTCCAAGTCCACCAACTGAGGCACCAGCCGCCGCCTTGATATCATTTTGTACGTGTACTTCAACAGTTGGATTAATGGCTTTTTCGTTAAAAATGAGCTTTGATGGCTCTACGAGCGAATCCTGCACTGCATCAATCGTTTGCACCTTTTTTTCACGCTTTACCTTATCACCCAATACAGATTGAGCAATAAAAAATGTCAACATCATACTAAATGAGGCTATCAATATAATCATGGCAATCTCTGCACGCTTCATATTACCCCTTTATTACCTTTTGTTTCATTTCTAATTTGGCCGGCGGTAAATAACTGACTGATCCGGAAATTTGCAACGTCACTACACCACTTTCCCGGGAGGACGCACTAATAGATTGGATATCGACCGCACGAATTGATCGCTCAAGCCGCTGCAATACCGTACGTAGTGCTTCTGGCGAACCAGAAACCGTAAAGGAGAATTGCTGACTCATCTCTTCTGATGAAGGCGACGAGCCACCTACGGCCCCGCTAGGCGTACCGCTGCCAGCGGCAAATGATACCGACTCAACCGAAACACCCGGCACGTCAGCAAGCAATTTTTGCTGCAAGGATGCACCAAGAGCAAGGTCATTTGCATCAGCCGGCAAGGCATCAAGCACCGATTGTATCGCTGGCGTATCCTCGTTCAATCGAACCGCTTTAAGCTGTGGACTGGCATCAACCACCTTTATACCTGCCTTGAGCTCCTTGGCTGCGGTAATATTCTTTCGCAACTGATCGGCGGTTTTACCCTTTTCGTGGAGTACCTTCTCGTTAAAAATAAGCAACTGCACAAGCAATATCATCAATACTACTGCTGCACCAATCAGAGATGAGGCAACCACCACCCATGTAAACACTGCCTTGCTAGTTTGATCAATAAGTACCTGTTTGCGAATGATTCCACCGTTTTTATTTTTCATTATTGCCCCTCCGTTGTCGCTGGTGTCTTTGGTTTTGTTTTCTGGAACAAATTACTTGGCAAGCGCACATACGAATCGGTGACATTACCCCTTGAAAGCCCTTGAATAGATTCGATATGATGACGCATACTAAATACCTCTGGGGCATACGTAAACGAAATACTAAAACTTACCGAACGCTTATCACCATTGTCACTATTGGTAGTACCCAGGCTAGAAAGCACCACATTAGATGCAAAATGCACTGACGTTAACTTTTCGTTACCGCTCGGTATCGTACCATCATCGTTATATGGTTTATAAAATATTCGCAACGCCTCAATATTCTTCTTAAATACATCGGCCGCCTCAAATCCGCCTACATCGGTCTGAGCAGTTACCGTCATACTACTATCCTGCTTATTGAATGAAAAAGTCAAAATACTTACTGAATTATCAGTCCCCTTTGCCGAGGCTACCGATAAAATATTAAGAATACGTGACGTCAGCTGCTTATTGGCATGCGTTTTATCGATATGAGTGAGTTGATTCTGAATTGTAATCGTCTTATCAAGATCTTCCACGGCACGCAAACTATCGTACTGCTTTTTTATCTCTTGATTCGCTGCCGCATCACGAAATGCCTGCACGCCAAATACATATATCGCCGTCAACACGACCATCGACAGTGTAATAATGGTTACTAAAATCGCTACCGACACCACAATATTACGCTGACGCTGGGCTCGTATCAGTTTTAGTTTGACATCTGGGATAAGATTAATTTGAATCATTTTAGGACCCTCTGGGCAAGCCCGACTGCGGTGGCAAATTCATATTCAACCGCTGCCATGCGTTCACGCTCAGTATCTGGAATTGCAACTTTTTGCCAAGGGCTTGTCACCTGTACTGGTGTCGCAAGCCGCTCAGCCACAAACTCGGCCAATAATGGAATAGTAGCCGCATAGCCCACCACATTAATTGACTCTACTGTCACTGCTGGGTATTTTGTTTGTAAAAACTTAATCGATTTTGTGAGTTCGGCAATAAAGTTTTCAAGTGTGGCATCAAGTGCCTGGTATACCTGGCCTTCTAGCTTCTCCTTTTCAAGCCCAAACTTGAGCAAAAATTGCTGTGCTTGCTCATCCTTCGCATTCATTGCTTGGGTGATTGTCCGCACCATCATCTGAAAGCCGGTTGGCAGTGTACGAACCAATCGTGGTGAGCCATCAATTGTAATAACCACATCGGTTGAGCGTTCGCCGATATCAATCACCATACAACCACCTTTAGCGGTTGCTGGCACCACCGCTCGCAGCATCGCAATAGGGCTTGGCTCGGCAGCAATCACATTAAATCCAAGTGAATCAACCATATCAACAAGATTCTCAACGTATTCTTGAGTAACACTAGCAAGCAACACCTCATCCTGTGCAGGATCTTCAGGCGAATCGCCTAACACCGCCCAGTCAATCTTGGCGTCATCCAGCGGCATAGGAATATACTTATCTGCCTGGTACTTGAGTGTTCCCGCACGGTCGCTTTCGCTCATTTTTGGCAGTTGTACCATAGTAGTAAAGGTTTTGCTTGATTCGAGCCCCAGTACACAATTGGTTGCACTAATCCCAGCCTGTGCCACTACTGATTGAATTGCCTGACCAAGCTTGCGGCGAGCCTCTTCCGAGTCGCTAGCTACAGTTTGTGCATCAACCGACGCATACCCCACATGCAGCAACGACCAGCTGTCATCACCCTGTCGTGCCAACTGTACCACACGAATCGATTTCGTGCCAATATCCAGTGCAAAGTAGTCGCCCATCCCCTTAAATATACGCATAGTTATCCCTATTATACATAAGCTTTTTTACCGACGCAATAGATGGTAAGAAAATAGTCATGCCACAGTAATTACAGCATGACTATGTTACACAACACTAGTAGCGAGGCGGTAAGTCAACTGTTTGCACAGTGGTAAACGTATATTGCCCTGCATCCACCTGACCAAGTGCCCAAAGGTATGCATCTGGCCGCAAGTTAAAGGTTTCACCCGAGATACTCTGTCGTAGTTCGTATGGCGGCTGATTATGCTGATCCTCACCGCTGCTACGCCGCAGATAGAGTTTCTTCACTGCCACCGGACCATTCACTACCAGGCGATTCGTGTAGCACGGATGCGGCACATCCGACCCATCCCCACTGCGTGATCGAGGCGTATCGGTCGCTACACCCTCAACATAACAGGTGTTGATGATACCTTGCGGATTTAGCAGCCATGCATCGATTTGACTTACTCTGGCATCAATATCGATCAGATACTTACTAGTAGTAGTTGCTGGTACAAATACAATCTGGCTCAATTCGCGCCGATGTACGTATGATTCTGGCAGCTTCACGTCGTTAATAAAGTGCAGTCGAGCCTTATCACCAACATAGAAGACAAGCGTAGTAGCCTTTTTTGCATCAAAGCCAGTGGCATCAATCTTATAGTTGGCCTTTTTAGGGAGGGTGTATCGCTGAGAGCCACAGCGTGACAGCCTGATAATCGTACCATCAATACATGGTGCAATAGGTGTCACAGCACCCTTCTGCCGCAGTGCAAAGAAGGCCTGTAGGCGGTCAACTCCATCATTGACACTATCCTTAAAGCTGCCAAAGCTCGTTCGGTTGCCTGTCATCCTACGGGCAGTGTACTGATTACTAAAGGTCAGGAAACCGTACGGATCGTAGTCGAAAGCATCACTCAAGCCTGTGCGATATGCACCACCGCTTGCCATATTCTCTATCCATCGAGAGCCAATTAAGGCATACTCTGCCCAGGAGCCATATGTACGTTGGCTGCCAGCCGCACCTAAGCGATCTTTGCGGTTAGTTTCAGTAAAGACATAGCCATTCACAATGGCGTCGCCACCACGCACCTGTACTGATGGCCGATAACCCGAAACAATACATTCCGCACTTGAAAGATAACGCTTGTACGAGTGAGCATAGTAGCCAGGGTTGAAGTTAGGTGTTGAATTACCCCTCGTATAATAACGCCTATCTGGATATTTAAGGTCGTTATCCATTTTATCGATATACACTGCGTAGCAATATTTTGTACCCGGCGGCGTTTCTGGAGGGATGTCGCGCACGATGGTGCCAAGCTTAATAGTGCCAGTATAATTATCATAACCGCTCAATGTGCGAATGCCCGGTTCGCCGGCAGTTAATGCTTTTTCGCGATTGTCACCATCATCACACGATACGACTGCATCGTTACCAAGCCTTTCACGATAGAAGCGGCAAATCTCATCATCATTCAAACCGTTGACTGGCCGGTCGTTATTAAAGTATAGCCCGTGCTGCCCGATATAGCGTTGCTCAAACCCATGTGCACGAATTTTCTTACCCGCACTGCCCGGCTTCAGCACCACTTCAACCACACGCAGCTTTGTATGCTTAATCGGGCCGCTATTGGTTGTATCGTGCTTATCATACGGATGTACGGTGTCGGTATAGCCACCCTTTTTCACCGAAACCTCTGCCTTTATACCCTTTGTGCCGTCAGGGGTGAGGTTAGAAGCTCGCACCTCACCACGAAGATTATGTGGCCTCTTAAGTCGCAAGAAGATATGCGGGAAGTAGGTATCGGCATTGGTTGATTTGGCGTGATTCGCCTCCCGGCCCATTGTGAAGAAGCGGCCATCACGAATGCCTTCCATCCACGTGAGCTTTGAACGCTCCCAGTCAATCTCACGGTCTGCCAGCTCCGGCGGCAATACCACCGAGCTCCTATCCGTTACCTGGAATACATTAAACAAGCCGTTATAATAATTAATCTGTCGCACATATGGCACCTTAATATGATCTAGCAGCTTCCAGTTGCGGGTTAGGGATTCGATTGCAAACCCAATTGCTTGCCAGCCAGCTCGCTGTTTGGTATCGTCATCACCCGCCCCAAACACTGCCCCCAGCAACTCAAATAGAGTTTTTAGTGAATACTTTCCAATATAATCCTCTTTATCTTGCCGCAACGTATTGGTATTACCACGACCATAACAGTCTAGCATCATCTTGCCATTATACGAACCCTGGAACAGGAAGGTAATGCCATCATACGAAGGCCCCTTGCCAATCAAAAGCGATTGAATACTGAACAACCAACCCGGAATAACAATTGGCAGCTGTGTATTTGGCACAGAAAACGCATACGAAGGCACTTTTGGCACCGCACCATGCCTACCTAAATCTGGAGCATTGGCATATTCGTAACACATTGCATACTGATCGCTAGCTCGTACCTGGACATTTGCCATCTTACCAGTTGGGCCAAACAGCCTACTGGCCAAGTTACCGATCCTTACCTCAATTGTATCTGCGATTGAACTTAAATCACTCCCAGAATAGTTACGATATCTATATAGCTCCCTCTGCATATCTCGCAAGTTATTAGTAGCATTGCCGGGCATGCCAGCCTGTAGTTGACTATTAACCCCATTTTGGAAGTTAAACGAATCATTAATCACGTTCATAAGATCGCCACTATGGTGCTCAAGTCCACCTAGGCCGGGTGTCGCTGCATTGTAGGAGCCAGCACCATTTTTCACTTTATTATACATCTCGTCATCAGTTGCAAAAAAAACACGAGGGACTATTGTGGTTTTATCTCGGCCAAACCTGTCTGGTTTCGTAATTCTAACATCATTCCAGTGATCAATATACTCATTGCCAAATAGCGACTGTGGCATGCCGTTGCGCCTGGCAGAGTCTGGCATATCTTGCAATGCATACAAAAATGACTTTCGTATGCCATCTTCGTTAAATGCACTATCACCAGAGGCTTCACGCTTACGCCGTTCCATACCCACTCGAACTGCATCTTCAACCACCTGAGGATAGTTAGTTGTAAGCGGCTTCTTATGATCGGGGAGTCCGAAAGCTACATGCCTCTCAGCTCGATGTGGCTGGTCTGCCGCATATCGTACATACCGCACCAGCAACTCCTTTATATACTGCTCACGCTTCTCATACTCATCCTTAAAGTATCTGTCTGGCAGACTAATCGCACCACTTGCTTCGGCGTACTGCTTGTACTTATTGTAAGTATATTTGTGGTTGGCAGGACTGTAGTCATGCGTCTGATTATTAATCCCCTGAAACAAACGCCATGCTGGTGTGCCACGAGGGTTCAAAATACTTGCCTGCTGATATAAAAACGGGTTGGCAGTTTTACCGAAAATTGATGTAATACTCTGGGGATCGCTTGCTAATCCACTGAGCCATGCTAAGCTGGGTACCGGAGTAATATCAAACCGAAATTCGTTTGCATAACCAACTGGTTTAGCGTCCCTTTCGGCAAAGCCGTTAATTGCATTGGCTTTCTCGGGCGTTTTTTGATCCCAGTCATAAATTGGCAGACGCACAATTGCATTCACCAAGCCAAACTTTGGCTCTTGAATCTTGCCCATCGCAGGGTCAATCGCCCCAATAAGGGCGTTAATTCCACTAATAGGCAGACTTTGACTCAACGCCGTACTGCCTGCACTAAAGAACGAATAGCAGCGATCGTCATCTCTGTTAGCACCTCGTGTCAGGCTATTGCCGCGCCATGAAGGATGAATTGTACCATTCCCAAGCGCCCCGGCACCATTCGCCAAACCTAGCGAAAGCGATAACACCAACAAGCAACCCAGCACTGCCATGTCGGTTCGCTGCAATAATCGTTGTAATTTAGTCTTCATCAATATACTCCACCACTCTTACCTGTTCACCAGCACGTTCGAAGGCCTGTACCTGCGCTCCTGTCACGTTTTTTAATCGATCAAGAATATGCATAAAGAAGAACGTACCGCTATATGCCACCTCTTGCACCCCACATATAGCAGTCTGTTTACAGTTGGCGATATACTGTTTAATATCATCTTTGAGTATTGGAATTGGCTTATAGATAGTACGGCCATCCTGCCCGGTCATTAATCCATCATAGGTAAAAATACTTTCGTTCACAACACCAAGACTAGGATATTGTTCCCTAATCGCATCAACACCTTCGTCACTCCTACGCTCCACAATCGCTGTACGGGCAGCTTCGATAAGCTTCTTGGCTTCTTGTTTAGTTGGCAACCCGTACTGCCCAGGAGTTGTCTGAAACGGCAAGCGAATCAACCGGGCTTCAACCCCTTCAATTCCCTGCAAATCAATAGCCCGCTGCACCGCCGAACGATACGCCTGTGCCCGAGCAACTGCGTCAGTCATTTTACTGTCTTGTGCTTTATAAAACGCACGGCGATTTTCAGCATACTCATGGGACACTGGGAAGTTCGCCACCCGAGCCGCCTCCTGCAAGCGATAATAATCAATCAACAATGAGCGAGCATCTTTTTTAGTAAAGCCAGCCCCTTCCGCCTGTTTGATAAACGAGTGGTAATCTCTTGTATAAATCACCTTGTCGCCAATCTTAAGTGCTGGCGTGTCTTCCAATCGTTTTATCAGCCACCAGCCAATCGCTAGCAATACCAATACAATCACCGCCACCCCTGCAATGATTATGAGCTGTTTTTTTGTCGGTTTAGTTATCTTTTTTTGCATACACAACACCCTTTTCACCCATACTGTAGTTATATCCATCATACACCATAAGCACGTTCCATGCCACTGTTTTGTAACAGATTGAGCAAAATTAGTATTCTTGCGGTCACCAAGGGGCTTTTCTGTTATAATTTACTATATGAGTTCACTTTCTATCGGTATTGTCGGACTGCCTAATGTTGGCAAGTCCACCACATTTAACGCCTTAACGAATAATGATATTTTAGCAGCCAATTACCCGTTCGCCACCATCGAGCCAAACACCGGCATTGTGCCAGTGCCTGATGAGCGGCTGGATGTGCTCGCCAAGATGTACGGCGCCCAAAAAGTTCTGCCTGCGACGGTAACGTTTGTGGATATTGCCGGGCTGGTGGCTGGTGCCTCAAAGGGTGAAGGTCTCGGCAATAAGTTCCTCGCCAACATCCGCCAGTGTGATGCAATTGTGCATGTGGTGCGTGCCTTTGAAAATCCTGATATTTTGCGACACGATGAAGCACCAGTCAATCCGCAAGCTGATATCGACATTATCAACACCGAGCTGATTTTGGCAGACATCCAAACCATCGAAAACCGCCTACCTCGTCTGCAAAAAGAGGCCAAAGCTCGCCCGGCCGCCCGTGAAGAGGTCGCCTATCTTGAGGAGCTACTTGCCAAACTGCAGGCCGGCACACCACTGTCTGCTCTATCAGACGTGAACACAGAATTGATTCGCGACCTGCATTTGCTGACTGCCAAGCCAGTTATTTACGCCTTTAATGTTGATGAAGCCGGCCTGACCGACGCTGACTTGCAAGCCAAACTCACCGCCATGGTCACGCCAAGCAAAGCCCTGTTTTTGAGCGCCAAGCTTGAAGAAGAACTCAAAGGCCTGTCGCCTGATGATGCTGCCGAGCTGCTCGAAAGCTACGGCGTCAAGGAGACAGGCTTGATGCAGTTGATTCATGCCGCCTACGATACGTTGGGCCTGCAAAGTTACCTGACCGCTGGGCAAAAAGAAGTCCGCGCCTGGACCATTCATCAAGGCTGGACCGCCCCGCAAGCCGCTGGCGTGATTCATACCGATTTTGAACGAGGTTTTATTGCCGCCCAGATTGTAAATTATGATGATTTAGTCGCAGCCGGCTCTGAAGCGGCGGCTCGTGCGGCCGGCAAACTCCGCACCGAAGGCAAAGAGTATATCATGCAGCCGGGCGATATCGTTGAGTTTCGCTTCAATGTCTAATATTTTTACTGGCATATATTATACGGGCGAGCCACTTCGCCCTATGTGCCGCACGCTGGCGGATACTCATTCTCTCCTAGGCGCCACCTGCACCCTGTCGTTTGCTACCAACGCTCGCTTTTGTATTGGTTGGCATGATCTCGCCACTGGTGAGAATCACCCCTGCCCCGAGCAAGCAGCCACCAGCAATTCGTACGATACCTGCCCCGCCTGCCAAAAACGCACCGGCTTTAATCCGGCATTTTATCATGCCGCCAGCATATCGCCGCAGCAAGCAGCGCGTAACGCCCAGCCGCACATTTTATATCTCGCCTACATGGGTGGCGATTATGTAAAGGTTGGCATTAGCTGGGCCAAGCGCGGCATTCGTCGCCTGCTTGATCAAGGCGCCCGAGGCTGCATCGTACTAGATACCTTCCCAACTGCCCTCATCGCCCGCCAGTACGAAGCCAAAATCGCTGCCCTGACCGGCTTGCACGAAACCACACCAACCACCAAAAAACTGCAATTATTAGCGTATCCCGTAACTGAGGCTGACGCCGAGCGACACCTGCACACTGCCTTGGCCACCATCAACCGCGAGCTATCGCTTTCGTTCACCAATCCCACCATACAATCACTCACCCAGCACTACACCACCACTACCGTACCGCATCAGTTTACCGTGCGTAATGAGCCGACCATCAGCGGCACCGTCACGGCGATTGTTGGTGATATTATCTTTACCAATTACGATGACCGCACACTAGCCTTGCCACTTGGTCGCTACACAGGCTACCCACTCACCATCACCCAAACGCTTACCGAGCTTGATTTACCCGCCGAACAAATCAGCCTTTTTTAAGCCGTAATTTATAAAATCGCTCGACGTTGCCTTTACTGCCGGCAACATCGCTATCCTTCTTATCAAGCACTACAAAGTACTGCCGTGCCCACATTTCAAACTCTGCGAGAATCTGGCGACGAACGGCGTTGTTTTTGACCACGCCTTTGTTGGTTTGCCCACGGCCAGCTTCAAACTGTGGCTTCACCATCGCCACCAGCACAGTTTCGGGCTGCATTAAATGTTTCGCCACATGCGGCAAAATCTCCCGCAAACTAATAAACGATACGTCGCCCACAATCATATCAATCGCCTCATCGGTGTAAAACTCACGAATATCGGTTTTTTCGTGCAGACTAATCCGCTCATTGCCGCGCAAACTCGGGTGCAGCTGATCCGTCCCGACATCCACCGCGAACACTTTTTTTGCTCCATGCTGCAGGGCGTAATCCGTAAAACCGCCCGTGCTTGAACCAATATCCAGCACCACCGCATCACGAAAATCAAGTGCAAACTCGCGCGCCACACTGGCCAGTTTTAGCCCCGCTCGGCTCACGTAGCGCTCCATCAATTGCAGCTGCACCGTGTCACGCTCGCCTATCATATGGCCTGCTTTTCGCACCACCACACCATTCACCATCACTTTACCAAGCCGAATGTAATTTTCGGCCTGCGAACGGCTGGTTGCCATACCTTGGGCTGTTATATATTTATCAAGTCGTTGTTTCATTATGGATACATGAACGCTTCTAATTCACGCGTTATCTGTGCAATTATACCATAATTTGCACCTTTTGTCATAATTGCCACGATGTAGGTGCCGCGCGGGTGGTGTACAATCCCCGCATCGTGCACATAATCCCACAAAAAGCCCACTTTGTTTGATGTCCAACCCTTGGTGCCGGCCGGAATCCCCTTGCGCCAAATTTGCCGCCGCAGCATATCGAGCAGCTTTTCACGATTTGCTCCGTTCGCCAGACGACCATCATAAATGCCGTGCAACACCCGCACAAGATCATCTGCACTGGTGCGGGTTGCATCGTGCGATACAAACGTTGTCACTCCGCTAATACCCCGCTGATGCAGATACTCATTCAGCTGCCTACGCCCAAATTGATTAATCCACGCCTCTGCACATTGGTTAGTAGAGTGCAAAATCATCCGGTCAAAACAGCCCGCCACCGACGTATCAAGCATTGGTGATTGCCAACTGCTACGCCCGGCTTGCAGCTCTTCAAATAGTCGCAACGCCACATATAGCTTGTAGGTGCTGGCACTTGGCGTGCTTTCATCACCACGATAACTTGCCTGCCAACCCGCCCCGTCCAGCTGCTTTACACTAACACGCACATTATAGCGGCGGCCAAACTCTCGCAACTTTGCAGCTAACCCAGCCTGAGAATTGCTATAGCTGTGCGTTGTTTTGATTGATGGTGGCACGGCAGCGAGCTCGGCTTGCACATACTTGTAACGGCCAGGTGTAAACAGCACGGACTGCAGTTGCGAGATAAAATCGGCCTGATTGACCTGCTCACCAGGGACAGCCTCTTGCCGACTGGTCTCACGACCATCTACCATCGCCACAATTGTTTCACCCGCAGGGCGTGCTACTTTTTTGTTCAGCTCAGCTACATAGGCACCGACCGCCTCAGTTCGCAGCTGCAACGTCGGTGTACCGTTCACCTCTGTAATTTGTAGCCAGCTTGCAAGCTGTTCACGATTTGGTGTAAAAATATCATCTCGGTTTTCTACGGTAATTCGCACCTGTTTTGCAACGGTTAGTTCAGCCTGCTCACGCACTGCCGCCAAATCTTCTGCCGTCGCCACCGGTGGAATGGTTTGCTCGGGTACTGCAACTGTAGTAAATCCCACAATGTCATACTTAGTCTCAGTAATACGACGCACTAGCCCCGCTGTGTCGATTCGCACACCTGGCACTGCCGCCGTAGCAACCACCCTTCCATCCTGGATATTAACAGTGGCATTTTTCGGCTCCACTGTCTTTATGCGTGCTAACTCCTGTGCGTATCGCTCTACTGTAGCAGAATCAAACTTCACCGGCAGTGACACCACTTGTGGCCACTGCCACAATATCGAAAACGGCACCAAGCGCCACCCAAGTGGGTAGGCATGCAACGTATCAAATGAAGCCGTTTCATATAGACTTGCTCCTAGCTTTGGCAGTGCCACCTCTTGTGTGCCATGTGTCATTTGAAGCCGTACACGCGCAGCGGCCAACGCCTGCTGCTCTTTAATTGCTAGGCCATTGCGATGCTTGAGACCATACCATTCATGATTATACCGGGCAAACGGCAACGTATAGCGCGGCGGATACAACACCTGCGCCAACACCTCAAGCACCAGCACCACCGCAACCAGCAGCCACCACTTATAGCGACGCAGCCATTCACCAGCCCGCATAGACACAGCACGACGACCTTCTGCCTGCTTGGTTCGTCGTGCTGTCTTCTTTTTTACCATTGCCACCCCTGTAAAAACTTACTTCTTGCGTTCGCGGTAATCGCCAGTGGCGGTATCAACACTCACCACATCACCTACCTTAATAAAGGCCGGCACCTTAATCACCAAGCCAGTTTCGAGCGTCGCATCTTTTAGCACGCTGCTGGTGGTATCACCCTTCACCACGTCTTCGGTGTAGGTAACTTCAAGATAAAGATTTTTTGGCAGCTCTACGTTAATTACCTTGCCATCAAAAAATTGCAATGTCAGCTCTTCGCCTTCTTTTAGATAGCCAGCGGCTTCATCCACAATCTCGGCCGAGAGTTCAAACTGCTCAAAGCTTTCTGGGTCCATAAAATGAAAGGCATCGCCGGTGTTATACAAATACTGCACCGTTTTGTTGCTTACTTCTGCCGGCTCGATTTTATCTTGCCCCTTAAAGGTTTTAGGGATCACGCTGCCATCAATCAAGTTCTTGAGCTTCACATTCACAATCGAACCGCTACGACCCATCACCTTTTGGCCGTATTCAATCACCCGATATGGCTTGCCGTCAATCTGGCAAACGGTTCCTTTTTTAAGATCAGTTGGTTGATACATATGCGACAATTCTCCTTTTCTTATTTGTTGGTACGGCTATGTAGCCAGCACACCACGTGCGATGTGCTGAAACAGAGCCCTATTAGTTGCTAGTTACAAATGGAAGCAAGGCAAGGTGGCGTGCACGCTTGATTGCGGTTGCCAACTGGCGCTGTTGCTTTACGCTCAAACCGGTGCGGCCGATTGGCTCAATCTTGCCGTATGCATCGATAAAACGTTGCAGGGTTTTTACATCTTTGTAATCAAAATACGCTGGGGTATCTTTCTTAAATCGCTTTGCCATAATTTATTCTCTTCTTACTTAAAATGGTATTTCTGAAAGGTCGATTGGCTCATCAGTAATCTCATCAGCCGCAACTTCCTTCTTTTGCACTGCTGCAGCTGGAGCCGCTGAACCACCGTCTTGAGGGCCGTCCAGGAAGGTCACATCAAAGGCAACCACCTCAACACGACTACGCTTTTTGCCGGTTTCTTTGTCTTCCCAGCTATCTTGACGCAATCGGCCTTGCACAAGGCAGCGGCGACCCTTTGAAAGGTATTGATTGACCAACTCGCCAGTCTTTTCCCATGCAATCACATCAAAAAAGTCTGCTTGATCATCTTGCCCCTGGCGATCAACCGCCAAGCTAAAGCTGCACACGTTCTTTCCACTGGTAGTGGTGCGCATTTCTGGATCACGGGTGAGGCGACCCATCAAAATTACTTGGTTAATTCCTCGTGCCATAGTGTATTGCCCACGGATTTCTCCCTGGTACTCCCCCTTCTATTGTTGTTAATTACGCATCAGTTGATTCAGCTGCTTCGCTGGCTTTTTTGGCTTCTTCAGCCAAGGCGGCACGGCCTTTTTCGTCAACCGTTACCAGCAAGTAGCGCATCACTTCTTCGGTGATATTGAGCGTATTGCTGATCTTAAGTGGTGCCGTTGCTGGCAATTTTACATCCATTGCAACATACACCGCAAAATCTTCTTTGTTGATTTTGTAGGCAAGCTTCTTCTTACCCCAGTTATCTTCTTTGATAACTTCACCACCAGCTTTCGTGATGATATCACGCACCTTAGTAAGCGGCGCTTCGATATCAGCCTCGAGGTCTGGGTGGATCAGAACAGTTAGTTCGTATTCCTTCATAGATCTCCTCCTCTGGAATCCTTATTGGATGCGTACATCACGATATTGTGTACGCCTAGGTTAATAACCCCTTAATTATACCATATACGCACACTTGTTGTCTATGTAGTATAATTTAAGTATATAAACTAATCAAAGGGGGCTTGTATGTCAGAACAGACAACAACACCAACGCCGCAGCCGCGTGCGTCGATTATCAATCAAGAGGCGGTGAATTCGATGTTTTCACAGTCGCTACCAATTCCTTATTTGGCAGCACTCGTTGTGTGCATTAGCCTATTTCTTGCCAGCGTATTCACTATGGTGGATTTGGTTGGCTTTGTGATGAGCAATCTCATCTCGGGCAGTGGCAGTGCATCAGTTGGCGGATTACTAAAGGGGATTATTGGCAACCAGGCTGCATTTGGTAAAATTGCGGCATTGATCGTATGTTTCCCAACCGCCCTATTTGCCATGAAGCTCGTTCGCCATCTCGAAACTAAAGAACCATGGCGACTCACTCAGCGGGCTCGTCGTGGTGTTTACGTCGTTGCCATTACACTGCTGCTTTTGGTGCTGGTTGGTGCCGCAGTCAGCTTCGTACAAGGTCTGCTTACCGCTGGGGCTGGTAGCAACGCTGGGCTTGCCATTCTTCGCACGCTACTTCAAGGTGTTATCACCATCTCGGCAGCACTCACTGGCTTATTTGTGGTTGCAAATATGTATGTACAACGCAACCAAACTACCGTACGCACCGCACTACTCATCCTGGGCATTGCAGCTATCGTGCTAGTATCATTTGGCTTGTATCAGCTCTACACCAAATCAAGCAGCTCAAACAATTCATTACGCAGCACAACAGAAGAAATTCTCAAAACACCACGCAGCAATTCATTGCGTCAGTTTGACAGCTTCTAGCCAGTTGCTGTCACTAAAAATATCCCGCCAACTAGCTGGCGGGATATTTTATATTATTCGATTTCATCCAAACTCGCTACCAACACCTCTCGTGGGCGGGCACCATCGGCCGGGCCGATTACACCATTTTCCTCCAGCTCCTCAATCAAGCGAGCCGCCCGGGCATACCCCACTCGCAAGCGTCGCTGTAGCAGACTGGCGCTAGCTTTCTTACTCTCTACCACCACTCGCAAGGCGTCTTTGTACATATCATCACTACTATCGCCGCTACCACCAAAGTCCATCACCGTACTGCCCTTGCCACTCAGCTGCACTGGCTGTGCCACAATTTCATCATTATATTGCGGTGCAGACTGTGCACGTAGATGGTCGGTGATTTTGTTCACCTCTTCATCGGTTACCCACGCACCCTGAATACGCTTCGGCTTGCCCATTTGGGCGGTTTTCATCAGCATGTCGCCATACCCTAGCAGCTTTTCGGCACCGTTTTGATCCAAAATTGTGCGGCTATCAACTTGCCCCGCCACCGTAAAGGCAATACGTGCGGGTACGTTCGCCTTAATCAGGCCGGTAATCACATCTACACTTGGTCGCTGGGTGGCCAGTACCAAATGAATCCCCACCGCACGAGCTTTCTGCGCCAAGCGTACAATCAGGGCTTCTACGTCACGGGCGGCAATCATCATAAGGTCAGCCAGCTCGTCAATCACTACTACAATATACGGCATTGCACCTTCTTCGTGCTGCTGCATATTACCATCCTCGTCTTCAACGCTGATTTTACGACCACGCTGCTGCAAGCGTTGATTGTAAGTTTTAATATCACGAATTTTCTCTTCTGCCAACAATTTATAGCGTCGCTCCATCTCATTCACCGCCCACTTTAAGGCGCTGATGGTCTTTTCTGGATCGTTAATCACCGGAGTGAGCAAGTGTGGAATATCTTCATATGGTGCCATCTCCACCTGCTTTGGGTCAACCAAAATCAGCTTCATCTCGCTTGGACTGTTGCGGTACAGCAAGCTAGTGAGCAAGGTGTTAATCATCACTGATTTACCAGAGCCGGTTTGCCCGGCAATCAACAAGTGGGGCATCTTATTGAGCTCACCCACCACCGCCTGACCAGAAATATCCTTCCCGATAGCAAAACTTAATGGCTCAGTCGCACCCTTCCACTGTTTTGATTCCAACACGCCATGCAGTCGCACATCGGCTGCTCGCACGTTTGGCACCTCAATCCCAACCGCCTTCTTGCCAGGAATCGGTGCCTCGATACGCAAGCTTGACGCTGCCAAGTTTAGTGCAATATTGCTTTCCAGATTAGCAATACGAGTGAGCTTCACTCCGCTTGGTGGACGCAGTGTGTACTGGGTTACCTTTGGCCCCACATTTGCCCCCTCCATTTCTACGTTAATATTAAACTCGCTCAGCGTATCTTTAATGATTTGAGCATTAGCCTGCACATCACCAGCATCAGCCGGACGCTGCTTCTTTTCTAGGATATCAAGACTTGGTGGCTGCCAATTTGGATCGCTCACTGCTACCAGCGCCTGCTTTTCCTCGGCCTGCTTATCCGGCACCGCACTACCCTTTAGGCTTGCCAGGCGTGGCTTTTTAGCTTGCTCGGCAGCTTCGGTTGGCACGCCCATATTCAGCTTAAAGTCATCACCCAGACTAGCTGCTGTATCTTTTTTAGTGCCGCCAAATTTAAGCCGCATCGGTGCATCTTCACTAGCATTCGCCTTCTGCATCATTTCTTTGTTCGAACGCTCTTCTTCACGTAAGTTTGATTGCATCCAACCCCAAATACTGCTTATCACGGTAAACGGTGACACTCTAGTGATAAACAGGGCGGTAATCAAAATCAATAATACATACAAAAAGCCAGCAATTGTCGCATCAACCATCTGTAGCATAATATAGTTGTTCAATAATTCACCCACAAAACCGCCCGTAGTATGGCCGGCACTGTCCTTCATCAAACCAAATAAGCCTGCACACCACACCACCATTAAGCCGGTTGCAAACCGCATCACAAAAGGCAGCTTATTATCTTCGGCACGGAAAATCTCTACCGCCACATACACAAACAATAGCGGCACTACGTACACTGCATAGCCAATTGCCTGCAGGCTGGTTTTTTGCAGCCACTCAAGCACAGGGCCGCCAGCCCCAAACCAAGCAACTACATACAAAATAGAGATTGCAATTAAGGACACCGCTCCCACCTGTGCCCAAAAGCCAGCAGGCAAGGTATGTTGTGGTGCCTGCTTGGCTGATTTTCTTCCTCGGGTTGTCTTTTTCTTTCTTGGCATAATCATTTATTATTATACCACTTTCCTACACCCCACAAGAGTAATTCCCTGCAAAGCCCCCTATATACAATTTTATACGTAAGCATTGACTTTTTGTAAAGCTTATGTTATATTAAGGCTAGGTTCGTACGACATATGTATGAACCCGCTTGGCACACTTGCCACGTTCATTTACATTCGACGTACTATCGAGAATCAACGATTTTCTAGTATGTCCCTACCCCAAGAAAGGGAGAGTCAAAATGACTCGCAAGGAAAACATCTCCGTCTTCAACAGCACTGTTCGTAGCCGGCATGCAATCGTCAGTGTCGATGCCAATATCGAAGTAGATAGTAGCCGCCACTACCCAAGCCAGCTCGAAGAGGTGCAAGAAGTGCTCGATTGGGATCTTTTCATGGCTCTCAACGACCTACGAAAAGGCAAAAATATCACATCATTCATTAATGATGTCAATCCCTACGATGAATTCATCGGTGCGTGCACAATTGCCCTGCCTGAAGCCGAGGTACATATCCTATTTAGCGTCAAACCAATCAACGTTCCCGAAACCAAGAGCCCTATACTCAAATACGCTCGGAAGTTTATCCAGGAATCTGTCGATACGGTCGCTAAAACTACCCAAGCCCATCTTACTCAACTGTTTACTGAAGAAGAAACCTATCTCAATGAACTGTTTGAACAGGCCCAAGTAGAAGCATGCACCCCCGCATAGCTCACAGGATACCCTGCCAATTTTGATCTCTTACTTCTCTTACGTAGTGATTATGTATCTGAATTGGCACACCCAAGCATTGCGTATCCCCTACGCACCACCCCCTCCTTTATGAGGGGGTTTCCCCTTTTTATACCACCCTATACCCTATTGACATATTATAGTTTTTGTGCTAATATAATGACGTGGTTGTTACTAGGTTATTCTACTTAGGCCACGCCTAGTGTTGAGCTAACACTAGCGAACTCAAGAAAGGAAGTGGTCATCATGACTACTCGTTCGTTAAAAATCTACGCTACAGTTATGGCAGTCGCTGCCTCGTTAACGCTTGGTGCCTGCAGCTACGCATCACCAGATAGCCAGCCTACCAAGACAGGCCAATCTACGATAGAGCCAATCCCTTGGGCAGAGCTCGAACTACAAGAGCGTGACTTCAGCGGTATCAAAGCTATCCCTAACCCAGACAGTAAAGCAGTACCCGCATTCTACGCTAACGCTGACAACTGTCGAGTGAAGATTGAGGTACACAACGAGAATAAACTCGTACTTATCCTGCCTGATGGCAAAACCATGGAAGAGCCTACACTTCACAAAGTGCGGCAAGAGCCTGCGTTTGTCTCGTGCAGTCAAGATCCAAGCACGTCCAACGTTACCGAATCACTACCCGCATCAAATGATGCCCTCATGGAGCCCATACCCTACCCCAACTGGTAGATCCGTACACCAGAACAGCGCCCCTGCCAACTCTGTTGCCTTTCATGGCATATTGTTGTAGCCTAGTAGCTCCACTAGCCCCTCTTTTTACAAAGAGGGGTTTTCCCTTTTCTACACCCCAACGCTAACTGTTGCATATAATCAAATCCCCCACACCAATACAATGCGGGGATTTTGCGCATTACAGCGTATTAGTAACCACGAGTTTGTTCACGGTTTTTAGGCTCAACCACTTCGGTGTCTGGCACCTGCTTGGGTGGAAACTTCTTGGCTGGCGGACGGGTAAATTCAGCCGGCTTATCGGCCGCTGGTTTTTTGCCAGCACCAGCCCGGCCACCAATTTCGTTAATCACCGGAATCACAATTGGTGTACGGCGAGTTTGGTCGTAGAGTAGATGGGTAATTTCGTCCTTCAACTCCTTCTTCAAGACATCCATATCCACCTTTTTGCCACCAAAGCTGCGAGCCACTTTTTGCTTAAGATACTGACGGATCAGATTCATCAACTCTTCACTATCGCGCAAGTAGATAAAGCCACGACTGATGATATCTGGGCTGGTCAGCAAGCGGCCAGTGCCCTTTTGCACCGTCAGCACTACCACAAACATGCCTTCTTGGCTCATATGGATACGATCCTTCAAAACTACCTCTGATACAATTGTGCCGGAATCGTCGTACATAATACCACCCACTGGAATACGGCCATTCTTGCGGGCATTACCATCTGGCGTAAACTCTAGCACATCACCACTATCGCAGACAAAGATATTTTTGCGCGGAATGCCACATTCTTTTTCGGCTAGCTCGGCATTATGCACCAACATATGGAACTCACCGTGGATTGGCATGTAGTAGGTTGGGTTCAGTGCGTTGATAAGTTTGACATGATCGTCGTAGTACCCATGCCCCGAAAGGTGCAGCGGGCCAACGCCAGTTAGGTGGGTTTTACCGTTTTGAATCACATCTGAACCTTCACGCATCAAACCATCAACCGTGCGTACCACATACTTTTCGTTGCCAGGGATTGGGTTTGAGCTAAACACCACCACATCGCTATTTTTAATTTTGATGTGCTTGTGCGAACCGCTAGCCATACGGTTAAGTACAGCATTAAACTCACCCTGACTACCAGTACAAACAATCGTCACCTTGCCATCTGGCAGCTTGACAATGTCTTCCATCTTTACGATCACATCTTTTGGCACTTTAATGGTGCCGGTACGCAGTGCTACCTCAAGGTTTTGCAACATACTGTAGCCGGCTAACGCCACCTTGCGACCGTGCTTTTTAGCTTCTTCCATGATGCCCTGAATACGATGGATTTGGGAACTAAAGGCACTGATAATCAAGCGATTTTGTTGATACTTTTCCATCACCTGGCCAATGCTTTGTTGAATCTCTGGCTCGCCATGTGTGTGCGTACCTTCACTTTCACAGTTGGTACTTTCGTTCATCAAAAGCAAGATACCTTCTTTAGCCGAAATTTCGGTTAAGCGTTCAAGGTCAAACTTTTTGCCATCAACTGGGTTGTCTTCAAAACGCCAGTCGCCGGTATCCACCAATACCCCAACTGGAGTACGAACTACCACCGCCGTACTGTCTGGAATTGAGTGGTTCACACGCACCAACTCAATACTAAAACTGTCACCAATCTGGGCACGCTCGTGTGCTTCTGGGTTTAGCTCGTGATAGGTTGGCTCATAGCCGCTATCACTCTCTTCCATGGTACGCTTCAGCATGCCAAGCGTAAACTTACTGGCATATACTGGGGCAGGGATTTGCGGAATTAAATGACGGAACGCACCAATATGATCAAGGTGACCATGAGTAAAGACAACCCCACGAATCATATGCTTACGCTCGAGCAGATAGGTAATATCTGGAGTGATGTAATTAATACCTGGATAGTCACTCCCAGGGAACAAAAAGCCCATATCAATAATCAAGATGTCATTATCGTATTCGATGGCCATCATATTTTTACCAATACCCATCTCACCAAGGCCGCCAATTGGCATTACCTTAAGCTTTGGACCATGAGTACGTGGCTGCTTTTTCCACTCAGCCATGCTAAACTGGCGACCTTCGTAGCCATTATAGATAGATTTATTGACCGGAATGTTAATCATGTGCTGGCTGGCACGAAGATTCACGTTCTCTGACGTGCGACGCTGTGCTCGAAACACTTCACCTTTGCGAGTACTAGTTTGGTTTAGTGCTGCAATGTTTGATCTCTTTTTTGGCTGTTCGCTAGCCGAGCGTTTGCTCATGTCATCTGCTTGAGCTTTGGCGAGTCGTCGTTGACCCATATGGTTATTCTCCTTTTGCGTATCATGCAATTATTTAGTTAGTTTCGATAGCAGTTCTACATAGGGACGGTGTTAGATTAGTCTGTCGCTACTACCCTCATATAGAATCAAAAATTACTTACCATTGTAACAAGCATATACACCTGCGTCAAGTTGCCCACGCCTCAAGTGTCCCTCCTCAGCTCCACACGCAAACATACAGCCCTATGTTTCGGGCTGTATGCTTCTTTTGGTTGCTTCTGGTAATCTACTTGGCTTCGTTGTATTTTTTCGTTAACAATCGACCCAGGGTGTTAATTTCATCAGCAACATCGTAGGTTTTCACATCTTCGCGCAGCTTGTTTGAAAATTCACGCATAGCCTCGCTCACAGTACGTACAGCTCGTAGCATGTCAGTGCGAGCCTCTAGCGACTTCAGCGGATCACTGGCATCAGACTCTGCCACCTTAAACGCTGCCTTGCGAGCAGCATCAAATGATTCAGACAACTTGCTACCCAACTTTGCAACTGTCTCATTTTTCGAATCTTTAAGCTTTTCGATTGCCTTTTTACATGGAGCCATCTTTTCATCAAACTCAGCCCCAGATTGCTTTGCCATACTGGCGTTAAGCCCACGGAAGACTGACGAAAGTGCGTTACACGTCTTGTTTATACTGGTGTAATCACCCAAAGACTTGCCCATTTCTTCTATATACGGAGCAAATTTTTCGTTCTTTTGTACAAATTTATCGTAAGCTTCTTTCACCTCTTTATCGCGCAGTGCCTTCATGTCTTTTAGCTTGGCCACGCTATCCTGATAGGTTTTAAGCTCTTTTTCAACCGATACTGGCTCTGATTCTGTGTTCGAAAGCAGAAGACCGCTATTTACACGTCGCATACCACGATCGATTTCTTTGTAGTTATCGCGCACTGTTTTCATGGTGGTTAGTGCGTCGTTGTAATCAGTCTTGGTTGGGCCAGCCAACAGCAGCATTGCTACCACAATCGCCACAATTGCCGCAATCACGCCGCCACCAATCAATAGCAGCTTCTTGCTAAACATCGGCTGTGCCGCAGCCGTTTGTGGCGGTGGTGCAACCGCTTCTTCCTTAACTGTTTTTGTGGGTGCTGGTTTCTTTTCCATACGCCTCTCCCTCTGTAAATCTAGTTATCCTCTTATTAGTATAGCAAAAAGCTACACAACAACACAGACGGCAACTCTCGCCGCCGTCTATTCTTACCTTACAAACCAATCATTGTGAGGTTGATTTTGCCTCGTTCATCGATACCTGTAATCTTCACACGCACCGTTTGGCCATCCTTCACCACATCGGTCACCTTCTCGACCCGGCCTTCTGCCAGTTTCGAAATATGTACCATGCCGTCAATCCCTGGCAAAATGTTCACAAACGCACCAAAATCTTTAATGCTCACCACCTTACCTTCGTAGATTTTGCCAACCTCTGGCTCTTCGGTCAGGCTTTTAATCCAGTGCATTGCCTTTTCGATCGATTCACCGTTCGGGCTAGCTACCGTAATCAAGCCATCTTCTTTAATATCGATTTCGGCGCCAGTTTCGCTGGTAATTTTGTTGATGGTTTCACCGCCCTTGCCAATTACCGCACCAATTTTATCTGGGTTGATTTTGATCTTTTCGATACGTGGCGCATATGGGCTAAGGCTTGGGCGCGGCTGGGCAATCACCTCTAGCATGTGCTGCAAAATGTGGGCACGACCCGCCTTTGACTGCTCAATTGCCTGGTGCAAAATCGCCACCGGCAAACCGTGTACCTTCATGTCCATTTGCATCGCAGTCACACCCTTGGCGGTACCCGTTACCTTAAAGTCCATATCGCCCGCAAAGTCTTCAGCATCAGCAATGTCACTCAGCACGTACGGCGTGTCGCCATCCATCATCAAGCCCATCGCAATACCGCTCACTGGCGCCTTAAGCGGTACACCAGCGTCCATCAACGCCAAGCAGCTCGAACAGGTGGCTGCCATACTGGTTGAACCATTCTGGCTCATAATTTCGGTGACGCTGCGGATCGCATACGGGAACTCTTCTTCGGTTGGCAGTACTGGCACCAAAGCACGTTCCGCCAAATAGCCATGGCCAATTTCACGACGACCCGGGCTCCCAAGACGCTTGACCTCGCCCACGGTGTAGCCAGGGGCGTTGTAGTGGTGCATATAGCGACGTTCGGCATCGGTTTGCTCCATCGTATCAACCACTTGTGCGTAGCTGAGTGGTGCCAAGGTCACAATGTTCATACCTTGGGTCACACCACGGGTAAACAAGCTACTGCCGTGGGCACGTGGCAACAGGCCAACCTCGCTCGAAAGCGGACGAATTTCATCTAGCTGACGACCGTCTGGGCGAACCTTATCGGCCACAATCCCCTCACGCACATCACGATGCAAGGCGGTAGTAAATGCGTTGTCATATTCACTACGAAGCTCATCGTAGGCCTCGCCATGGGTTTCGCTCATAGCTGTGTGGAACGTCTCACGAATGTCAGCAATCATCTGATTACGCACTGGGTATGGATGACGTAACGTCGCACCAAATTTGCCGTTTGTCCAAGCATCTACCTCTGTTTGGATGGCTTCATCTGGCAGCACTAGTTCGTACTGCTGTGCGGCTGGCTGCACGGCGGCAACCAGTTCTTTTTGCAGAGCAATCGCCGGCTGGAACTGCTCGTGTGCCCAAGCCAAGGCATCAATAATTACATCTTCTGATACCTCATCTGCACCGGCTTCTACCATGGTGATACCGCTTTCAATACCAGCCACCACCAGATCAAGATCGCTCGCTTCACGCTCTTCTGGGGTCATAAAGGCCTTAAATTCACCGTTCACACGGCCAACACGCAGGCCAGCCACTGGGCCATCAAACGGCGCACCGCTGAGCATCAAAGCGGTCGAGGCGGCAATCATCGCAATCATATCTGGGCGGAAGTTTGGATCCATCGAAAGGACGGTCGCCACCACCTGCACTTCTTGGCGATACCCCTTTGGAAACAACGGACGAATTGGGCGGTCGATTAAGCGACCAATCAACACCGCTTCATCGCTTGGGCGGCCTTCGCGCTTAATAAAGCGGCTGCCGCTAATCTTGCCGGCTGCATAAAATTTTTCTTCATAATCCACACTTAGTGGGAAGTAATCCATATCAAGTGCTCGGCTGCTGATTTGGGTCGTGCCCAATACCACCGTATCGCCATAGGTTACCAGCACGCTAGCAGTTGAACGAAAGCCAACACGGTTCACCTCAAGCGTTAGCGGACGGCCACAGAATTCAGTCGTAACACGAAGAATATCCTTGCCATAGGGATTAATAATACTCATAGTTTCTCCTTTCACTGCGAAAAGTAACAGAGGTAAAAGCTACAACATTAGCCCTTATCACTATCACCTTCGCACTTGTTAACTCTTTTATTATACCACCAATTCCCCACGTAACCTACACAACACCCCGCATAATCTGCGGGGTGTTGTATGTAAGTACACAATACTGCATGGCCTAGCGTCGCTTGACACTCATCGCCCGACGAGCCAACCAGCCCACTATAGCCAGCACAATACCCATCACAGCAAACATAACCGTGTACCATACCGTCTGCCGTTGATGTCCGGTATTTGGTGTCGTCACTCCGCCAGATTGCACTGCTGCACTGGCAGCATCACCGTCTGCCGTCGCTTGTACTTGGACCACCGGATTAACTGGCGAACCAGTGCCTGGTGCAGTAGGATTTGATGGAGTGATAGCTGGCGGATTCTGTGCAGTCACATTCAACTTAAAGACATCATCACAGCCCGCTGGCAGCGGTACTGGTGTGCCAATCTGCAATGTAGTTGGCGGCATCGCACTCGCCTTATTTACAAATTCGGTAAAGTACACCGAAAGGTTATTGTATGGATTACTATCCCCTGTTGTTAAGCTATCCGAGGTAAAATATACCCAGCCCGCATTACGCTGCTTGGCAAGTTCTAGCACTTGGTCTTGCTCTGCCACAGAGGTGATGTCATGCACCGCATGCCAAATTTTTGGGGCGTTAGCCGGATCTTTTTCAAACGGCTGCGCATCTGGATGGTTCATGTCGAGGTACGGGTTGTTGATATACTCACTTGCACTAGTTTCTGCCACCATAAATACATCACCATATGGCACAATTGATTCATTGCGCAAGCGTGTGCCAGGGTTGTGTACCACAATCGAACCCGGGTGTTTTACCTTCATGTAGTTGTATAAATTAGCAATATAACAGGTCTGCACTGGATTACTTTCGTTATGCGTTTCATCAAAAAACATCCCTTTAATACCAGGATACAGCTGATACCAACGGTCAATTTCAGCCGCTACTTCTTTAATGTCTCGCTGCTGCTTATTATGCTTCACATAGCCAATATACTTCACACCCTTTGCGTCGAGGTCGGCTAATTCCCCAGTATAGTCCGCATTGACGCTTGCCCCTGGGCCGCTGTTTGGATTTACTACCACAAATGGCACCTTAGCAGCACCCGCCCCACGGATTGCCTCCCAGTAGCTGTTATTACCACCCGGCCAACGCTCAGGGTAGCTATAGCCCGGCACAAACACTGATTGCGTCGTAGTAGCAGCATGCGTCGTCGCCGGCAATATACACTGCCCCGCCAGTGCGGCAGCTACTACCGCCACACCAATTCTTGTTCGCATTAGGTTTATTTTCTTCATAAGAGCACCTACCTCTCTGTTTGTTTATTTACCTACACACTCGTTATTGAGCATTGCATCTATATATCATTATAAAACTTATGCTAATTTATGCAATACTTTGCTCATATTTTTGTCTTTTTCAACAAAAAACCACCCCCGCATTAAAGGAAGGGGATGGTTTTCGCTCATCGCTATTGCGTTTTATTTACGCAAACCGAGCTTGGCAACAATTGCTTTGTACGCTTCGAAATCAGTACGTTCAAGGTATTTAAGAAGACGCTTACGCTTCCCTACCATCTGAACCAGACCGCGACGAGCCATAAAGTCGTGCTTATTTGCTTTAAGATGCTCTGTCACCTCTTTGATACGAGCGGTCAAGATTGACACCTGCGCCTGTGGGCTACCGACATCATTCTTGTTCACCTGAGTCAAAGCAATCGCTTTCTGCTTATTCTCTTTAGTAATCATCTCCTGTATTGTACCAGATATCTACAACTATTGCAACGTATCGTGGTGTGGCGTCATCATCTCTTGGTACACCGCCCGACGAGCCGCCTCAAGCTGCCGGTCACGCTCCGCACCTGGATTATGCAGCTCGGCAACACCGTTGTGCAATCCTTCCACAGGCTGCCCAGCAGGTCGCTCCTGCATCTTAGCATCCTGCAACTCTGCCACCCCCTCTTCATTCACAAAAGACTCCGCTTGCATTACTTCTGCAGGCGACTCAACCCGAGGAATAGTTGGCAGTTTTTCCAGCATCGCACCCAATTCAGCCAGTGCGTCATTGGTTTGCTGCTCGATATTTGTCAAAAAACCCATATAGCCGTAAATCTTATCCCGCAACCCTACTTCAAGCTGGCTCATATCGATTTTATTGGCTCGCACATCTTGTAAAAACTTTTCAGCCGTTGCCGCCCGGTTCAGCTGACGAGTTTGCTCATGATTCAAAATCATGCCACCTACTGTTTCATCTGCCAAGTTCTCCTGTCCGTACGCACGATCTTTCAAGCCTGCCGTCAATACCTGACTAGTTGCGCGAGTTGCTACTCGCTCACGAGTATCTCCATCAAGCTCCAGCCCTAGCCGTGTAAATTCATCCTGCACTGCCTGCTCGGTTGCTTCTAGCTGCCGGGCAAATTTACCACCAGCCGGATTTTGACTATGCAAAGCGGTATTAAGCTCGGCAACTTCTGCCTGCATCATACCAGGATTATCGCCACCCTCAATCAGCGTAGCTGTTTCGCCGATTTGATGCGATACTGCCTCGGTGTTAATCGAAACAGTATCATACGGACGAGCCAGCGGCTCCTCGTTAGTCGTGCCAAAGCCATACAAGGCCTCAATCGCTTGGCGATCAGCTTCTAATTCTTCATCAGTACGTTCAGGCTTGTCTGCTTGCTCAGTACCGTATAAACGACGACGAGTAGCCGGGTCTAGTTCATAGATTGGTGTGTTTGTTGTTGGTTTCATAAATTATCAAGTAATATTATAGCAAATTATGCATAAAAAGTCAAGCATAACCGTCTTCTTCTAACTTACGCTTGTTCGATTGCGATAGTATATGTTTTGGTTTCACCTGGCACAATCACCTGATTAGCCGCTGGATCAGACTCATTAAACGCATTACCCGCCAAAGTTGGTTCAACACAAAGATATCGTTCTGGCTGAGCACTCCATAACGCATACGATTGCAATACGTCTGTACTAATACGGTAGCGAGTCGCTTCGTCTATCGTTAACATAATCTGTGTACCACCTGGGTGCAACTTCATCTCCTCTAGCTGTGAAGTTTCGTACATTGTCTCATCAATCCACACACGCCCATCATGCCCCAACGGCACCACAAAATACGGATGAAACCCAGGGGCTACCCGCAGGCGATGCGTACCAGAATTATGCACCGTCAGCTGCATAACCAAGCCACTCTCCTTCAATCCATACAGTAAAGAGAGCTGCAGCCCGTCATACATGCCGCTGGTATGGCGATACACAAACCGAATGCGATCCTCTAGCTGCTCAGCACACCGCCAGGTAACCGTTCGTCCAAATCCATGCTGCGGCTGATCTGAGGTGCCGCCGGGGCCAAAATTAGGCACACACACATGCGAACCACCTCGCAGTTTGCCATCATGCATACGTCGTTGATATAACACATCCCGACCATGCCGTGTATATGCGAGCAATGCTGCACCCTGCGGCTCCACTGCGATTGTTTGATTGTATGCGGTAATAATTTGCATATGCCCCCTTTTCTAATCTGTTATACCAAAATCTGCCAACGTCTGAGCTGTGGCCACATCCCACTCGGCAATTTGCGTACGACGCAGCTCGCTACAATACGCACCCGTCCCTAACGCCTCGCCAATATCCACTGCCAAACTGCGAATATAGGTACCACTGCTCACATGCGTGCGAATTCTTAATCGTGGATATTCATAAGATATCACTTCTAGTGCATAAATATGGATTGGCCGCAGCGGCAACTCAACCTGCTCACCATCACGAGCCAACTTATACGCTCGCTTCCCGTCTATCTTAATGGCACTAAAAATTGGCGGACGCTGCAGTATATCGCCTATAAAATTTTGCAGAGCTGCTTCTATCTCTTGACGAGATGGTACTATATCCGACTGCTGCGTAATCTCACCCTCTGGGTCGCCAGTTGTACTCACCTCCCCCAGTGTGATAGTTGCTTCGTACACCTTGTCTAGCTTTGTGTAGTACTGTGCATTCTTACACTCCTTACCCACTACTAAAATCATTAAGCCAGTCGCAAACGGATCAAGCGTGCCAGTATGCCCCACCTTCACTTTTGCCCGCCCTTGTGCATCACCCGCTGCGAGCAGTGCTGCTTTTTTCTCTGCCGTCAATACCCGACGAATACGAGCCACCACTCCAAAGCTGGTCATGCCGGCAGGCTTATCAAGCAGTATAATGCCATCATTCATACTGCCATTGTAGCAAAAACCCACCGTTTCGTGGTGGGTTTTTTGTAGATTTATTGCCCCGGTATCTTAAACTGTCCAGGATCAGCTGGTGTGGCCGGTGGCGGCGTGACTGCTGTACCTTTTGGCAGTGGCGGCAAAACGGCACCAAGCGGCTGTGCAGGAGTATCCGGCTCTGCCTCTGGCTGCGTTGGTAGCGGTGGCAGTTGTGAAAAGTCTGGAGCTGGCGGCAGCGGTGGTAATTGTGCAAAGTCTGGCATTGGCGGCAGCGGTGGCAAATTGAAGCCCGGGGTGATGGCGGACTCCTTCTTAACCTCATCGCGCACACCCTGCAGTAAGTCATCTGCGTGCGGTGTTGCATTGCCGGTCGGCTGGCGGTGCTGTGCATCTAATTCTGCGAGTGTCACCTCTGGGCTAGCAATCGGCGGCAATGATGGGCCAGATGGTGCAGTGCCTGCTACAGATGCAGCGTCAGGATTTGTATCAGCTGCTTCTTTTGCAAGCTCATCCGCTAACTTAGCTGCTGGTAATGTTGGCGGCGGTGTAACAACAGGGGTGGCCTCAAACTGCAACGCATCAGCTACTGGAGCAGCTGGCTCAGCAGGAGCCGCACTAGGCAGTGGCGGCACCACTGGCGGTAACGATGGGCCAGACGGTGCGGCTGGCATGGTTGGTGTGGCTGGTTTAGCTTCTGTGTGCGGGGTGTCGGTAGCTACGGTTGGCAGTGCTACCTCTGGCGTTGGTAGCTGTGGAGTTGGCAGTACAGGTGCTGATTCCTTTGTTGGTTTTGTGGATTCTACTGCTGGTGTTACGGCTGATTCTTCCACTGGTTTGTCGGAATCGGGTTGCGGTTTTTGTGCGTCAGCTTTTTTTACTGCCGGCGTAGGCGGTTCTTTTGCTGCTGCCGCTGGCTTCTCAGCCGATTTGTGCTCGACCTTCTCTGATGATGCCGATGCAGCATCCTTCTTCACCTCTAATACCGCATCTTTCTTCGCCGTGTCAGTAGGTGTAGCTGCTGGCTTTGCTACAGGCTTTTTACCAGCTTGCTCTTGCAATTTTGCTGCAATCAGCTGTTGGTTAGCCCCGTACGACATCAACTTGGCCGCCGCAGTCATCACCGTGGCGTTGGTTTTATCATTACTAAATCGTTCTGTAGCTGCAACAATACCGGTTAGCAAGGCACTCGCAACTTGTTCGGCTACCGGTTTATCATCCTTCAATGCTTCTACCAGGCCTGCCGCCATCTCCGACACGCTGCTAGCCCCAGCATCATGCCAGCTCACACTCCCCAGCGTACTTTCCTTAAGGCCAATCGTCGCCACGGTGGCATCATGCAAAATCCTACCGTGCGATTCAAGTGCGGCATCTAGCTCTTTTTGTTCGGTTACCCCTATCGCCAACACCGTCTCAACATTGTAATCACCCTGGCTATATTCAAGATCTTTTTCGGTGATGACGGTTTTGTACGGCGTAATAAAAATCTTTACCACATCACCTTCCACTTTGTAGCGAAGGTGGTCGGCCTTCTCTTTATCAAGAGCAATCACAAAATCACGCAGGCTATCAACACTATTTTTGAAGGTTTTTTCCGGCTCGAGAAAAGTAATGGCCGACGGCAAATCACCGCTCACTACGGCAGTTGCATGCTTGCCCATTTCGTTAAGTTGCATAGTGATGCCCAGTGCGGCCGATAATTCATCGACGCTTGGGTGCTTACTCACTGTTACAAGCAGGGTTTCGGCACCGCGAATGACTTCAGCGATTTTATCCCGAGCACCAGATCCAGATGTGTTCATGTTGTATATGTTCCTGTGTTTATTGTTTGTGTGTTGCGTTTGTGTTGATTCGTTATTCACTATTACTGTACCATAAGCAGTATATAAAAGTCAAATACTTTTTTGGCTGTACCTCTTTACATTTCGCACAAAAATCTGTATAATTCATGATTGATTGTATTTACAAAACGTATAAAGAGGTATAAAAGGAGCAATATGCCAATTATCAAATCAGCTATCAAGCGTGTCAAACAAGCAACTAAGCGTCGTGAGCGCAATATTGCAATTAAAAAAGATATCAAACTTGCCACTAAAGCCTTCTTGGCAAAGCCAAGTGCTGCTACCCTTGCAGATGCACAACGTGAACTCGACACGGCCGTAAAAAAGAATTTACTTAAAAAGAATACCGCTAGCCGCCGCAAAGCCGCACTTGCAAAAATCGCCAAAGAAGCCGGTGTAAAACTAGCTGAAGCCAAGCCAGCTACCCCAGCAAAAAAACCAGCTGCGAAGAAAACTGCTGCAAAAAGCACAACAGCTAAAAAACCGGCTGCAAAAAAGACTGCCGCCAAGTAATCCCGCACGTCATTTGCGTTTTGTAAATCACCACCCTGCCCTGTCAGGGTGGTTCTTGTATAATCCTATTGCTGCCCAACCGCCAGCAATGCCGTTTCAATAGCAAGCCACGGGTCGATATCAGATGTCTTCATACGCTCATCGGCTACTGCCAGCTCGGAAATCAGTTCTCGCACAGTTTGCAGCTCAAGCATGCGTGCTGATTGTTGCAAATTACGCAACACAAACGGATGTACCCCCAAGGTTGCCGCCAACTCTGTCGCAGCAATATCCTCACCCCGGGTAAGCACTAGCCCGCTTATGGCATATACCTGTGATACCACTAATCCAAATGTCATGTACGGATCGGCAGTCAAGCGAGCCATCGCTACCGCCTGTCGTACTGCCGAAGCGTCAGAGGTAAGTGCCGTTTCTAGCAGCGAAAAGGCTACCTCCTTTGGCGATGCCGGTGTATGCATACACACTACTTCTTTGGTAATCTCGCCCACTACTGCCAACCGCAATAGCTCGTGCAGCAGCCGATACTGATCAACCCCCACCCGTGCCACCAGCTCAGTTGCAGCCTCTGCAGAGAGGCTAATTACTCGTTCATTCGCCAGTGCCTGCAGCCAACGCACCGCCTTGCCAGTATCTTTTTCACTAAAAGGATTACACTGCACAACCGTCGCATGTTTTTGTAGCAGTTTGTAAGTTTTCGTACGTTTATCAGGCTTGGTCTCCAGCAATACCACTTCGGCGGCAGCGATTAGCTCTGGCGTTAAAAGTTCACCTAAGTCGCTCCATACCGCCTTTTGCTCACTCAGGCCATTAATTATTACTTTTTGTTGTGTAGAAAACAATGATACTCCTTGTAGCAACTGTCGCAACGTTGCAATATCAACCTCCGTGCCATCGTAACGATGACACTCCGCCAATCCGTGTGCCGCCATATACTGATCTCGTTCGTAGGCGTTTTCACCACATAGCAAAACCAACATCGCTCGCTACCTCTGGCACACAGGGCAAAAATGCGTACCCCGTCCTGCATGTTGTATTTTTATAATTGTTTCGCCGCAACGGCTACACGACTGCCCCTCTTGGCGAAATACTTCTGCAAAGTCCAAATAGCTACCCCGCTTACCTTCGGCATTGACGTAATTTTTATCAGTGCTGCCACCCTTTGCAATCGCTAACTTCATAATGCGTCGTAGCTCCTTATACAACAATGTAAATTCCTCTGCAGTCACGTCCGCCACCTTACGCCGTGGATCGATCTTGGCCGCCCACAAGCTTTCATCAGCATAAATATTACCCACACCCGCCACTACCGTTTGGTCAAGCAAGGCTGCTTTAATGTTGGTATTTTTACGACGAACAAACCGTGCAGCAAACTCCCTTGCAGTAAACGTATCCTCGAGCGGCTCAGGGCCAACTTTTTGCATAAATGGCAAGTATGACACCTCGGCAGTCGGCATAAGTTTTATCCAGCCAAATTTACGCTGATCATTGAAAAAGAGTGTACTACCATCAGAAAATGCAATACTTACCCGAGTGCTTCTATCTGGCAGTTCGCCAATTAGTGAATCGTTGGGGTGGCCAGCTCCGAATCGCTCCGTACCATGATACACCAACTGCCCTGTCATCTTTAAATGAATTACCAGGCTGCACTGCGAGGAAAGCTCAATCAGCAATACCTTTGCCCGGCGACGCACCGCTACGACAGCTGAGCCAATCAAAAAGCCTTTTACCACCTGCGGATCATTAGGGAAGCTTTTGGGCGAATCATGCACCTGCACATCAGCCACTTCACGGCCAATCAGCAATTCTGCCAAGCCACGACGAACTGTTTCTACCTCTGGCAGCTCAGGCATGACATAACTCCTTGAGTCGGGCGATTGTTGCAGCCACGTCACGATAGTGCACTGCCAACATGCCACAGGCGACCGCTCCTGCAATATTATCAGCACTGTCATCTACTAGCACTGCTTCGTGTGGCTCTACCAACAATCTATCGAGAACATATTGATATGCAGCTGGGTGCGGCTTACCCACCCCAATCGCCTCAGAAGTGGCAATTTCGCTAAATAGCTGGTAATCCGCCTGAGTAAACAGCCGCCGAGCGGCTTGCTGGCTGCTGTTGCTCAATACGGCCACCTGGTAGCCACGCTGCTGTAATGTTTGTACATACGCAAATAGTGCTACATTACGCACAAGCGGTGTGCCAGTGTATAGCACGCCATAGCAATCAAATACTACCGCCTTTACGCTCATTATTTATTGATTTTCTGCAGAAGCTTCTTACCATCCGGAATCTGTGCAAGGAACATGTCACTCAGCTCAGTTGCGTTAGCTTGCAGCGAGCCCCTGTCTTTACAGGTGGTAGTCCATAATCGCTTGAGGCTACGGTCGTTTTGCAGAATTTCAAACTCTAAAATTTTACCAGTCGAACAAAGCCCCCTGGTGTCATCTTTTTCACCAGTAAATGCCGTACCCTTTACCATGCCAGCCCGGTTCAAGGCATATACAAACTCTTCATAGGCACGGCCATTGTTTTCGAGCTGCACTGTATCAATTGGCTGATCCAAGTAGCCCGCATACGTTATCATGCTACGCATGGTTGGTTTTACAATAATTTGATAGGAGCGGAAACGCTCATCGGCAGTAATGCCGCCACGCACCGTCATGCGTACGCCACGGTCAACGCCAGTGCTCAACAAGGCAGTTTCATCAGCATTACGCTGCTCTTGCGTTTCACTGGTGGATGCACCGCCGTTAAAAATAAATGTTCGCACCAAGGCAACGATCATCGCTACACTAATGACAACCACTACTACAATAATAATAACAGGGAGAAGCTGTGAATTTTTACCGTGTTTCATACTGCTAATATTGTGTCATGCAGCCGTGGTGATGTCAAGCATACGCCTCTGCTACTGCGTTGCGGCACGCATAATCTCGGCCTGTACTGGATTGGTTGGATCGAACTTACCAGCAAACAACCAATCAATCGCACGGGTGTCACGATCCTTGTAGATGTCTTCCAGGTGATTCATCGCTAAATATCGGCCCTCTAGATACGCTAAATCCTTATTAAAGGTTAGCGGCGTAACTGCAAGGCCGGTCTTTTCTTGCAAATCTGGCTGTGTTCCCCGGAAAATACGCACACAGGCCGTATAGGCAGTATTTTTTGCGTTGGCAACTGCCTTATCGGTCACTTCCTGATTATCACCCAGCCGTGCTAGCACACGGTACCGCCAGGCAGTTTCAAATACCGTACGAAAATCCGCCCCTTGCTCGGCCAGCGAGATATTAATGTAATATCCCAAATGAACCGGTGACCAGTCTGTAACGGTATGGCCGATCATAGACTCAGCGGTACTTGCAAACCCTTCTTCAAACGTTAGGTAATCCGGCCGCTCTGTATGGGTAAATAGGCCAGTACCCAGAACCGGTAATTTACTCTTAAGCCCGTTGATAGAACGTTGCCCATGGATGCCAAATTCGTGCAGCACCTTACGAAACAATTCATCGGAATCGGGGATAGCCTTGCGTTTTACACCAACTACTACCGCCATTTCCGAAGACTCCCATGACAGTGCAGTTTTATCCTCCGCAAGCCGCACCGTTACACCACTGGCATGGTCTGGGTCGCGCATATCAATCACCGCCTGAAACACTTCGGCGATATCAGCCGGCTGGCAAGAGTATGTATCGCCATGTTCGGCCACTCTATCACGCCAAAACTTCTCTACCAGGGCGTAAATGTCTGCGTTCTTTTCAATAATTTTTTCGCCCGCCCACTCAAGTGCTTCGTTATCAGTGAATCGAGGCAGCCGAGCGGCTGGATCTTCTGCTTTTGGCAGCGGTGACAATGCTTGACCGTTCCAATCACTACCGTAAGCCAGCTCGTCATACAAACGCTGAGCAGATTCGCTACGCTGCTTACCATCTAATATTGCCCACATCTCGTTAAGAGCCGCATCACGGATTTCTGGGCGCGGTCTCCCGTATAGCTCATGTCCAAGCTGCCGAGCCAGCTCTACTGTTTCACTAATCTTTTCGGTGTTGATTGTAGTTTCGTGACATAACTGATTTAATCCACCCAATACTTTCACATACTCCATTTCGGCTCGTCGAAAATCTAACGATGAGCCAATTGCTTCACGAAATAGCTCGTTATCCTCTAACGTCATCGCCTCTTCACGGGCAGTCTCTAGCTTGGCAATGCCGTCATCAAGCCGGGTAGTATCGCCAAGATAGGTATAGGTAAGATGAGGATTACGTTGCGTATTCGCCAAAAAGTCCGCCTTTTGCTCGGTTGCATCACTAACGAGCTCCGTATACGACTGAAACCCAGCCTCGGGCAGTTCTTTTGGGCTGATTAGCTGTTCGATTGTATGTGTGTTTGTGTGCGGTATATGCTCAAAAGCCATAAACATAATTAAATATAACATATTTTTGTAAATAATGCAATATTATGCATATGGTTAAATGATGTTATCTTACTGGCATTTAACTGTCCTGGTGGGTAATATCGCTGCCAGTAGAATATACACCAACCCTATTCTACCTGCTACACCTCTTTATCGTAGATGTGGTGCCGCCTAAAATGCACTATGTCATTACAACGCAACCCTTTTACATATAGCGGGTCGTTATCTAACCTACCACTAAAAACACCTTGGCTATTCATTGCAATAATTTCAACCCACATTCGCTCGGCGTGCACCTTGCTGCCTTTTGGTAAGAGAAATACAAGCTTTACCATCTCACCATCAGCAAAGCGTGCATCTAGCTGATATTGTGGCTTATACCTCCGCCACAGCCCAACCTTTGCAAGCGTATAGGTATTGTTATTGTACACTGACGAATTTTTGTATGCAGACATTATTCTTTTATGCATGATATCCTATGGGGCTATAGTTGACTACACATGCCACCACCATTGCTCCTTTGGCATTTCTGGGTACTGAAGTTTGTCAGCTGGATTTGTATATACATACTGAGCCGCCTTGAGCTTAAAGTCTTCATCAATTTTCGCAAGCCGTTCGATGTCCTTCGAGGAAAGCGTACGGATCTTATCCTGAATATAATCACGCTCGCTTCTTATTAAGTCTATCTCTTCAGGCTCAAGCAGATTGATGTTGCCGTCCACCAACGTTTCGTAGTATTCTAGCAAATCTAGCATGGTAAACTATCCTTGTGTACAAACGATTTATTCATGATTACCTTCATTACGTTCAGTCCCGTATCTTACAACCGCCGCCTTATAGGCAGTCTGTATCTCGTCTGCAGCAAAGGGTAGCAAATAATTTATGCTGTACTCAGCTTGCTGCTGCGTGTAATAATGAATTTTACTAGATTGCATTAGCAGTTTCCAGTATACATAGCCAACTTTTGGTTTCTGCCAGCGTACACCAGGAAACTCAAAAAGGTGCTTGTGGAGTCTAAACGGAAACCGCACCACTTGTTGATCATAGCCAAACATTGCTTCAGCAAGCTCATACTCCCCAACCTTACCGGTGTGATACAGTATTTCAAAATAGGCATGCTCCTCTGTACTCACTGGAAACACGAGCGATACATAAAAATACGCATGTTTGTTTAACGGCACTATCCAAAAACGTCCATTCCCCTTTTTTAGAGAAGGAATTGCTGCTGTAAGCTGCCTGCCAAATTCTTTCACAATCTTTTGCCGTAGCACTTTTGCATTCTGCGAAATCTCGTCGGTAAGCTTCTCGTTAGCTACTTGCGTGGTTTGTTTAGCTTTTGACGAAACTAGTTTCATTATGACTCCTTTCCATACCCTTAGCTATCTTGTCGGCAGAATTATTACGCTTTCGCACCCTTCCACCCTTCTTTAATCTTCCCCTCAAGCAGGTGTCAATTTGCACACAGATAAAATACCCCTAACAACAAGAAGACAGGCCACACACCATCTAGTGCAAGGATTACATCCCCTTCCTTAGAGGTAGAGACTGATTGTATATCGGCCTCCTGCGTCGAAACTTACCAAACCTGTATAAATCATAGCTCATGCAGCTATTCTTTCCATTCTACCATATCAAAATACCGCTCCATATCAGTGATGAAGTTTTCTATTGTTGTCACGCCATAGGTGTTAATGATGTGTTCAACATAACCCCTCACTTCTACCAATGAAAAGGTATCAGTTAGCAAAGCTTTTTTAATTTCACCTTCAGAAAATTCGGCAGCAAATCGACAATTACCAAACTGCCTATTACAGACCAGCAAGTGGAGCCATTCCCCCACTTCTTGCGGATCTTGCTGCCAAGGAAAACGCCTTTTAGGCTGTAGAATATCTCGTATCTCCACCATCACCAAACAACCCCATGCATCACCATCTTGCCACTCCTGCTCAACCTCAAGATGTGCCAATTTAGGGTGTAGAAAATCAGCTTTCGTACGCCCAAACCACATTGGCAAAGCGTTGTATATATCGCAATGATGTTTACTAGCTTCAACCATACACTCCGGCCCTATGCCATGATCCGAAACAACATACCTCTTATTACCAGCACCTCGGACCTCGTATGCACCGTCCAATAAGTCAATCAGAAGTTGCTCAAATTTACAATCGGACAATTCGTAAAATTGATTGTTAACAAAATAGATTTCAGACAATCTACCATCGGTAAGCGCTAGCTTAATCACTACCTTATCATTACGATGACTAATAATATCGACTAGCAATCTTCTGCCGGACTCGTGCTCGACAAACTTTATATCGATGTCATACCGAGCTATTATTTTGCGTATACTCTCCAGATGTACCATAATCTACTCACCTCAATGGCCATACACTCTCCTCATTTTACCACACCGACAAACACCCTATTGCCTTTGGCTGCAGAGATAAAGGCGAAGGTTAGTGTAAGATAGGTGATTACGTAATATTAATATAAATACTCCTCAAATCAATCACTAAAGTCCACCATGTCATACAGCCATACACCCTTGTCATCTGGCGTCACGGCCAGTTCCAGTGCACTTATCAAGTCGTAAAGATATGCATACCTACTTGCCAAAAACTGCTCAAAATCCGCATCATATTGATGATACACATTGCACACATAATCATCAGCCTCTTGCCTAGATATAGTTCCTTGTATTAATTTTCGATACATATCAATTGTATGCTTTTCTATCTCGTCCACGCTACTCATCAGCATCTCCTACCCTGGTAGTACGTATCAATATTCCACCACCAGTCTTTACTTGTGCAATACTTGCTCGGCTTATCGCTATACGTAAAGGATTTTGTACCATTTTTTAAGATATACACCTGCCATGCTGTATCTATCTGTTTAATATCCTCTAGGATATGATCTGGCACATTGCCACTACGCTTCACTGTATCGTGAATTTCTTGGCGAATATGTGAAAGATAGTTTATTTCTTCTATCCAATGCGTGTCTATTGGGATGTTTTTATCCACCCATTCGCGATATTCTTTGATAAGTTCTTCGATAGTGATTATCATACTTATTAACTGGATTATTGACATACATTCGGCTATTATTGATATCGCCATCCGTTTACTTGCAGGTATTGTTTGATATCTTCGGTGGTTGTTAGAGAATCAAAAAGCGTAAGACACTGTTTTTCAATCGCATTAGTGAGCATTTTGCCGGCAACATCATGTCTTCTGCCAAGACCGAGCCTCCTCCCCTCGATATACACCTTCCATGTATCATTCATTCGGCGAGTAACTCGCTCACAAATAAGACACTCACCAATTGTCAGATTATTCAGTCTTGTTATATCCTTAGATGGATTACCATTGCTAGATACTAGTGGTGTATATATACCATAATTAACAAAAAAGCTAGGAACGGAATTGATAACATTCCATCGATCAGCCTGAATATTAACAATATAAACTATACTTCCGTGCCGTTTCGTCCAGGTTCTCCCACGCTTCGCAAAGCCATGGCTCTTCAAAAATTCTTTCAAATTATCAGCAATAAACTCATCAATTGCTTGCTTTGAGGACTGCTTCTCATTTACCACACCTTAATTATATCACCCCAATCACTATCTAAATTTAATTTCTGCAGCGACCATCTCCAGGTCATGCAGTATACTAGTTAGCATTTTTGCAACTACACCGCATTAATACACTTTCATCGCATTCCCCACTGTATCGGCATGTACCATGCAGCGAACGACAGAGCAAAACAGACAATACCGAGGATCGTAAATAATCTACTTTCTTTTTTGGGATTTTTTGATGGAGCTAGTTGCATTGCGATTCCTTTCTGTGCCCTTAGACGCCCTACTAGTAGAATTGTTACACCCCTGCACCCTCCCACCTTTCTTTGGCCTACCTCTCAAGCAGACGCCAATTTTTGGCCTTTCAAAGATAGTAAGACACGATATTACTGTTAGCAATGCCTCGAGCATGACAAATAGTATAACATTTACCCCTCTTCTCTTTGCACGACGGATATACACCCTGCCGAATATAATAAACCACAGGACGACACACAGGTAAAATGCCCCTAGTAGCAAGAATACTGCCCATAGACCATCTAATGCAAGACTTACAAGTACCACGATATAGAAAATCGTGACCAATACTGTCAGTACCATGCGATTACCTCCTATATCGATTCTGTATTCTGTTTATTGCATAAGATGATACCTGCTGCACAGCATAGCGCCTTGCACCCCACAGTATAATCCCGGCAAATCGCTTTCTAGCAGGGGCTTTTCTTATAGCAGTCGCAACAGCAACAGCCCCGCATACGCCTGCCGTCGCTACCACACAAGCACCAACACTTACCGCGATTAACCCGTTCTTAATACCCTCCTGATGTCTCGACACCCACTTCGCCGCACTCTTCACTGCCTTCTTGGTATTATTCCAAGCATCACGAATCCAGCGTCCATCCAAATCAAACTCATTGACTGGGTCGTTGGCATAGACATAGTTGTTATCCGTGCCACCCTCAACTGGGTCAACCTGAAGGAATCTACCGAGGATTGGAAGGTACATTCTGGCACCCATTTGTATTATACCACCGGGGATGGGGCTGGAGGTGGTTTCGGTGAGTTTTTGGTGTTGGCGTGAAGAATGATCTATGCAAGATAGTAGGAGTTATCTTTTAGAACCAAGAAGATGGATCGCATTTGCCAGCCTCTCAAGATATTGCTCATTATAGCTAGAGTCGTTGAATAAGTTCTGAAAAACTCTAGTTAGGGTTTGCAAGACATGTTCAATGTCATGGCGACGATCAGAAAATATCAACAAGCGAACTATCTCAACTGTCAGAGTTTTTATACTCTCTCTACTTATGCCGAAACTTTTCAAAACCTTGTATATATGGCATGTAAAATCTGCGTCATTTTCTTGCAGAAAACCATACATTGCTTGATTATAATCTACATCCACCAATACCATCTCATCTAGCTGACGAAAAAACTTAGCATTAATACGAATTGGCTCCACGCCGGGAATATCAGGATAAACATGGTAATGGGTGCACCACAAACTCTTTTGTAAGCCTGTCGCCACATAAATACCATCTTTTGTAAGGATTTGCGTCTCGGTATTGAAGCCTTTTTTCGTTACCACGTCACGGAGGCACTGTAAGAAAATCACCTTATTCCTATCTCCTACTCTTTACTTTTATCTGTCTATATATGGGTAGAAATCTGTGCTTCATGTAGTGTATGGTTATATCTCCAGCTCTGCTTCTATGTGTGTATTGCATCTTTTTCCACAATATACCGTATACTCTCGGGTCATTCATCCTACTCATTATCCTAACCCCCTCTTCCTATGGCTTCACGCATCACAAGACTTTCTCTTAAGTTTTGTGCTGCTCCTGGGCCTCGAGTAACAAACTTAGGTAGTCTACTACCAGTAAACTTCTTGAAGGAATTCACACCCCACCGAGCAACATGCCCAGCACCCTTCTTAAACAAGGGTACGACCCTCCTTGCAGCAACTCTTACGGCAGGCTTGGCAATGTATTTTACAGCAGCTCTGGCTATGTGTGGTGCAGCCATCCTTGCGACATTGCTGAGCAGAAACAGTATCGGTATTGCCTGTCCATCCAAATCAAACTCATTGACCGGATCATTGGCATAGGCATAGTTGTTATCCGTACCACCTTCAACCGGGTCAACCTGAAGGAATCTGCCAAGGATTGGAAGGTACACTCTGGCACCCATTTGGGTGATACCACCCATTATAGCGGAGGACTCTAGGTCTGTCATCTTTTGGTGTTGGCCGACGTAGTGGTAGGTGGTGCCGGGGGTGGATATTGAAGTATATTATGTAATATTTTTAGTTTTCACAAGGTTCGTCCTTGTAGGTCATCTATTACTAATTTACCCGAATATTCCAAAATATAGTTTTATTTTCCATAAATGGTATGCATGCTACTTGCTGATCACCTAGACTGAGAGTTACGTTTTCTTTGGATCTGAGTATTGCTTCTTGAAAGCTCTTATTAGCATCGCTGAGGGCTTTAGGGAGGTCGTTTGTGATATTTCCCGTTGACTTCTTGCCAACGCTCCTCGTGCTAAATTGTAAGATTTCTTTTTTTGACCAGTCGATTTGCGTCAGAAACAGAAACCTTCTGGCGTTAAATAGCTCAATTTTAACATCATAACCGCTGTCTTGTTTTTTCAAATAAATACACACCAATCGGTTATCATAGCCAAATCCTATTGGGTCGCCAGACGCAATGATTTTATCTATATTTTTGCAATCTATGTATTTAAAGAGTTCTCTTACATTGGTCTGTAGTTCATTCATAGTCTTGCTCCATACCTACCGTGTTTATACTTGTATGCTCGACCGTATTTTATCTGCTTATGGATAAACCTCGTCACCTTTCCTGTAGATCGATTAATGAGCCTTATATTTATCTCCACATGTTTATACCAACCTTTGCCCCCTATTCCTCGCCTGTGTGGCCACCAATGATTTGGTCTAGAAAATTTAATATTCACTCTAATTTTAGGTACTTTATTCCATCCATTCACACCCCACCGAGCAACATGCCCAGCCCCTTTCTTCAGCAAAGGCACGGCTCTTTTGGCGGCGAACTTTGCGACGGGTTTGGCAATATACTTTACAGCAGCTCTTGCTATGTGTGGTGCGGCTATCCTTGCAACATTACCGAACAAGAACAGTATTGGTATCGCCCTCCCATCCAAATCAAACTCATTCACCGGATCATTGGCATAGACATAGTTGTTGTCTGTGCCACCCTCAACTGGGTCGACTTGGAGGAAGCGTCCGAGGATTGGAAGGTACGGGCGGGTGCCTATTTGTATTATATCACTGGGGGTGGGACCAGAGTTAGTTTCGGTGAGTTTTTGGTATTGATTAGAGACCAGGAATATCAGGAATCACACCGCAGCTCTAGTCCTATCTAATCACTACTTTACCCTCTATCCTTATCGGTCAAAACCTCCTGGGCGGCTCAATCACCAAATCACCCCCACGCATAGCGAGTACCAGCTTAATGAATTCATCGACAGCCTGATCGAGGTTATTGTCAAATTCAAGGATGATATCTTTGGCTTCTTGATAGGACTCATCCTCTTTTAGCGACTCTGTTAGCTTTATATCCACAGCATAACCCTCTAAAGCCCAACTGCAGCCAGTCTTTAATTTAATAGATGTTCGTTTCCAATTCTATTTGGCTACCCTTAAGCAGCTTGAATATTTACGTCTAGATGTCATACATTATTCTGCCTATGATATCATCTATCCTCTCGCCTAAACTATTAATTTCATCGCCATCTATACCTTTACTGTCAAGCCTATCAGACAAGAAGTCTACTAGCTGCTCCTTTTCTGCACTATTAAGCTTACCGACCTCTAGTTTTGCAACAAGCCGAACAATGTCCTCAAAGGTCTCTTCGTTAAGGTGTTTTATAAACTGAATTTCTTCTTTCTGTAACATTAATACCTCCGACCTCTTCTATTCTTTGCCCATGTAGTTATTATGCGACCCTGCTTATTAAGTATCACTACCGCATCCTTTCCGATATACTTCACCCTGCCGCCCGACTGGTAAGCTATTCTAACGGGCCTATAGACAGCGTTATGTATAGCACGCACTGACACTCCGTGGTTATTGCGACTAATCGCTTGATTTAAACCGTGTCTTGTGTAGCCACGTATTCTTCGGACTGTAACTTTTTTTGCTGTAGTTTGTGTAATCTTCTTCGTGCTATGTGTAACTGTCTTTTTTGCAACATGCTTTACTGCATGCTTTGCTGCGTGTTTAGCAGCTACCCTAACAGTTTGCTGCACTGCGATTCGCCCAAGATGCCACAGTACTATTCCAGCTAGCGGGGCAACCTTTCCGTCAAGATCGTCTTCGTTAACCGGATCGTTAACGTACACATAGGTATTGTCTCCACCACCCTCAACTGGGTCGACCTGGAGGAAGCGTCCGAGGATTGGAAGGTACACTCTGGCACCCATTTGGGTGATACCACCCATTATAGCGGAGGACTCTAGGTCTGTCATCTTTTGGTGTTGGCCGACGTAGTGGTAGGTGGTGCCGAGGGTGGTGTTAGTTGGATTGGTTTGGTTTGGCAGGGCTTCGCCAAATGGACCAGTCATGAAGGTGTTAATGAGGGAGCCATCGGCGTTGATGGTGGCGAAGATATCGCCGTGGATATTGGGAAGACTGAAGGTAGTGGCACCGGCGGATTGGGTGTTTGGTGTAATGGTAACGAGGACGTCGCCGGGGAGGGTTAGGTATTTTTGGGTGAGGTTGCCGGCGGCATCGTAGGTGAAATCTGGGGTGTCGCCAGAGCCGGTGAAGCCGTAGTGGGTGGTGGTATCCGGCGTGCCAGCTTGGGTGTGGGTGCGGGAAAGGATGCGGTCTTGGGCATCACGAACGTAGCGGGTTTGTTTATTGTCAGAACGGATGGCAATATTGCGGTCGGCAGCATCGTAGGTAAATTCGGTTGTGTGGGCAGCATCACCAAGGCTGATAGTGTTACCGTGCGAGTCGTACTGCACGCTGGTAAGGCTTGGGTCGCTGGCAGATACCAGGCGGTCGGCATGGTCGTAGCAGAAGGTTATAGCCTTGCCGTTCATTGTTAGTTTAGTGCGGTTGCCAGATTTTGCCGTATGTGGATTGGAGCCTGGCAGTGCCGTGCAGCTTTCGTGCGGTGTGCCAAATTCGTAGCTAAAGGTGTTATCCCCTAGTCTGGCACTGGTGAGGCGGCCGGCGTTGTCGTAGGTGTAGGATTTTTGTATGCCAAGCTCAACACCTTGCTTAATATCCCCGCTTACATAGCGTTCAATCTGATCACTCAGAGTTTGCCCACTGGCCAGAGTGTAGGTGTTGCCGTTTTCACGCCCTAGGCTATCCCGGGTAATACTACTAAGCTGGATACCGGCTGGGTAGTCAATTGTTTGGATGTCGCTGAATTCATCATACACCACTGTCGCAAACGTCACGCCATCGAGCTTGTGTT
>JAUMZA010000019.1 GCA_030528355.1 Candidatus Saccharimonadota bacterium
GGCTGGTAGCTTGGCTGCTCGTGAAGGTATTAAGCAAGCCAAGCCAGTGCTGCTTGAACCTGTGATGAAGGTAGAAGTAACCACCCCAGAGGAATTTATGGGTGATGTGATTGGCGACCTTAACTCTCGCCGTGGTCGCATTGATGCCATGGAAGACTTGCAGGGCGGTGCCAAGCTAATTCGTGCCTTTGTGCCACTTGCTAGCATGTTTGGCTACACTAACGATCTGCGCTCAATGAGCCAAGGTCGTGCAGCCAGCACTATGGAACTTGGTCAGTACGAAGAAGTACCACCAAACGTTGCGCAAGAAATCATCGAAAAGCGTAACAAGTAGGTATATATCATATCTACAAAAAAACCGCCCTTCATTACGAGGGGCGGTTTTATGATGGTGTGAGCTCGAGCATTGAATGTAGCTATAGTTTTTAGCAGCATTCTACAGCTGCTAGGAGGCTAGATTGCTAGGTGGTGTGGAGTGGTGACTCTCGTTCTTTTTGTGGTGTAGCTTGAAGTGCTGCGGTAGTTGGTTATGAAGCTTGACGAGTTTGCGACGCATTGGGCGGCCTAAGATATTACCAAACGAAGCGCCGGCTGCAATGGTAATAGCAATCATGAAGGCACGAAACAGTACACTTAAGCCTTGATCGAAAAATTCGGTGCCTGGCGGGTTTTGGACAATCTGCATCAAGCCATTGTAGAGCGAAATACCGGGCACCAGTGGAATAATTCCAGCACTAATGGTAGACATGCTTGGAATACGCCACATGCGAGAGAAGATAGTGGCAGTAAACCCAATCAGCCAAGCAGCAATGCCATAAGCCGGGATTGTTTCGATACCATAGTTAATAAATAGGTTCGCACAATAATACCCTGCCATGCCAACCATACCGGCCAAAATAATGCCACGTAGTCGCGAGTGGTTGCCCAGGGCAAAACTGGCGGCGGTAATGGCTGCACCGGTGTATTGGTAGGTGATGCTAGTAAGTGCAAGCTGATCTGGAGTGGTGGCAAAGGCAATGCCAATCTTCTTAGCAATATACAATCCAATTGCTACACCAAGTACAATACCACCTGTGAGCATAATCACCTTTAAAATGCGGGCACTGGCAGTAAGATAATACTCATCAATTGCATCTTGCAGGGCGGATACAATCATCATACCTGCCACCAGTAGGACGATACCGCTAATAACCACCAGGGTAGGGTTGATGTACGCAATACTAGCAAAACTGGTGTTGTAGTGCACTAGCCAGGTTAGGAGCGCAGCGACAACGGTAATGCCACCTGCTGCAATTGCTTGCACAAAAAAGCTAGGAATACCAACTCGGCCAAGCTTATCCAGTATCCAGCTGGTAAAAAATCCAATCAAAAAGTTCAATAGAATAATGGTTAGCGAACCGGTGTACAAAATGCTAATTCCTGCACTAATGCCGCCGCCCGCTAGGTAGGTAATCCAGCGTGAGTACTGCTTTGGCTTGCTGAGGATATTTTCGAGCCGTTTTTCAGCACCGTCTAGAGTGATGCGACGACTGCGGATTAGCTTTGCTAGTTCTTGTAGCTGTTGTACGGTTTGATAGTTGGTGGTGCGTGGCACAACGGTACGAATTAAGGTGAGAGGCTCTCTATCAATACCTCGATCTTGTGAAATGGTAAGGAGGGTAAAGCTAATATCGATATGAACCTTACGGCTGCAATAGGTATTGGTAATAGCCAGGGCGTTGTGTACTACGTCGTTGGCGGCAATCCCCATAGAAAGTAACTGGTCGGCGATGTTCATGGTGAGTCGCAGTGCTCGCATGTTTGGGGTAAGGTTTTCGTTGATTTTTTCAATCTCAATAGGATCGGGCTGGTTGGGTTGAAGCTCGATTTTTTGGGCTGCGGATTTCGCCAAATTAAGTAGCAATTTTGGAGTGAATGGATACTGCATGGTAGCTACTATTATAGTGCACGGTGCAAGTCCAGGGCAAGTGTATAAAGTGTGCTTGTGCTTATTGTCAGAGCCTGCTATAATTAATAGCAACTAATCTAATTATAGAGGGGTAGGAATGAAAATCACAAAAAAACAAACGTCAATTACAGCATTGGCTGTTGCGGCAATGGTGTTAAGTGCAGGCACGTATCATATTATTGATACTGGCTTTGACTTTTCTAAGCAGGTGTATGCGTACACTTCGGCAGAAAATAACGTCGATCCAGAAACTGCACAACCAGATTACGTTATCAACTTCCCAGATGCAACGCTGAAGGAGTTGATTAACGCCAAGATCGATCCAGGCCGTGCTGCAACGCAAGATATTACCGCTGGCGACATGAAGCAGCTGGGTGATCGTATGCACAAGATCGATCTTCGCAAGGATGTAGTAAACAAGACTGTTGGCAATATTGAAGGCTTGCAGTTCTTTGCCAATACACTCGTGCACAGTATCGACCTAGTTGGGCAGCCAATTACTAGCATCGCACCACTTTCGGCACTAAAGAATGTAAAAAATATCTATATTGCACAAACCAATGTGGCCGACCTTTCGCCACTATCTGGGCTCGCTAACCTAAAGCAGCTGTATGCGGACGAAACACCAATCACTAGTCTTACCCCGCTTGCACCGCTTACGGGGCTTGAAGAGCTCTCTTTGTACAAGACGACCCTTATCGAGGATGCAAGCCCACTACGTGGCATGGTAAACTTGCAACATCTTTCATTGAGCGAAACTCAAATTAAAGATGTATCGCCGCTGCAAGATATGGTGGAGCTAAAACATCTGCACCTGGGCAGTATGCAAGTAACCGATATCTCACCATTAGCTGGTCTTACAAAGTTGCAGCAATGGTACTCGTACGATCAAAAATACAAGATGCCATTCCCTAAAGACGTGGTCTTGCTAAAAAACCCAGTTAAGACAATTGATGGCACTATCGTACCAATTCTTGAAACTGCCAATGTAAAAAATGCTGATGCCGATGGCACACTTAATCCAAACGGCGAATACATTAAGCTAGTTGATGTGTATGATCAAGGTTCGCTTGAGGTTGACTGGTACAAGACCTTCAAGCATGCCTCTGTGGTTAATGCTCAGGGTGGTTCACAGGATGTGGTGTTCTCTGGTAAGATTACCATCACCTACGACCTTCCAGCAAGAGACGTAACCAACCCGACCTTTAACCCAGCCGCACCAGCAAAGATTGTATCTCGCAAGGGTCGACCAATCACTATTACCGATGTAACTGCACAGGATAATCCTGGTGGTGTTGGCTTGAGTGATGAAGGTGTCACCAATAATGCTGCGGGTATCGGGCTTGATCCTGCTAATCCTGCCAAGGGCGATTACCGACTTACGTATACCGCCAAAGATAAGAATAACAACACTGCAACCGTTGACCGTGAGATTGAAATTACAGATGCCGACAGGTTGCAGCAGGAGCTTGATAAAGTTACGCCAACCTTGCTTAATGGCAATACGCCAGCGAGTGTTGCCAAGGTAGAAGCTGCGGCACAGGCAGCACGTGCGATTATTGCAGATAACAGCAGTACGCAAGATCAAATAGATCTCGCATTTAATGCGTTGAACCTTGAAATCTTGTCGCTTGAAGTTGATTTGCAGCCGCTAGTTGATGCAGAAGCAGAGTATGCAGCACAACCAGACTACATCAAGAACGACCCAATTGTACTGGCAGCCTTCCGTAAGGCACAGGGTACTCACGCCGCACCAGACCCAACAGCGGATGATGTACTGCGTGACGCACAGGCTCTTAAGGATGCGATTGCAGATGCAGTTCAGGCGGAAGCTGATGCACAGGCTGATGCTGGAGATGCATTGGATCATGCGCTACAAAGCTTAAATGACCCAGCCTTGCCACCAAACGAAATGCCATTGATCGACTTTACTGATATTGAAGATCTGATTGCTGAAGTGCAGGATGCAACCAAGCGAGATGAGCTAGAAAAGCGCCTAAAGGATCTCCGCAAGGCCTTCGATGATCGTCAGGCATGGATTGCTGCTAATCCAAATGGGGGAGTGACTAACTTGCCACCGGCTAATAATCAGCCAGCTCCGGCTCCTGCACAGACCGCACAAGATGGTGTTGCAGCACCAAACACCGGCTTCCAGCAAGATCGCCGCTTTGGCATTGCCATGGTAGTAGGTAGCGTAACTGCGGCAGTGCTTGGTGTGGTGTACTTGTTCCGTGGTCGTCGTTAGGACACAGAGCATCTTTTAAACATAACACAGTACAATACGGAGAGGTGTGAGTATTACATGAAGCATACACACAATAGCCGTCGATTTGTACGACGAGGGTTTACCCTCACAATAGTAGCTGCTGCGGCATTTTCCGCAGCACAGCTATTATTGCCTTCTCGTGCAAGTGCGGATCATATCAATGCAACAGATTTTGTTATTACAATCGACACAACAAAGCCTGGCTCGCCAGGCACAGAATTTACCATTCCAACTACTGGTGCTGGTTATCGCTACAACGTAGATTGTGATGGCGATAGTGTACCGGAGGCAACGAATCAAACGGGTAATTATACGTGTCAGTACGCTACGCCAGGGGTGCGACAGGTTCGTATTAGCGGGGCGTTTCCTCGTATCCACTTTAATAATAGCGGCGACAAGTTAAAGTTGCTATCGATTGACCAATGGGGTACGAATTCCTGGACAGACATGAACGGTGCCTTTTATGGGGCTGCTAATATGGATGTGAAGGCGACCGATACCCCTGATGTGAGTCGAGTCACGAATATGAGCGGTATGTTTCAGGGTGCTGCCTCGCTAAGGGGTGAATCAGCCAACTGGGCAAACTGGAACACCGCACGAGTACGTGCAATGGACAATACCTTTAACGGAGCTCGCCAATTTAATCAGTCGATTGATAGCTGGAATACGAGCGAAGTGCGATACATGAACGGTACTTTTGCAAACGCAAAGGCGTTTAATCAGCCGCTCAATAGCTGGGATACTCGTAATGTTACAAGTCTAAAAAACACCTTTAATGGAGCCGATGTGTTTAATCAGCCACTCGCCAATTGGGTGACAGATAAAGTAACAAGTACATTTGGGATGTTTGCAAACACCAAAGCGTTTAATCAGGATATCACCGGCTGGAATATGGCAACGGTGACTGATATGGGTGCAATGTTCCAAAATGCAACAGCGTTTAATCAGCCGGTCGGCACCTGGACAACTACCAAACTGCGCAATACAAGCAATATGTTTAATGGTGCTGTTAGTTTTGATCGGTCGCTAGCGAATTGGAATGTGGCCGCACTTGAGCGAGCAGAGAACATGTTCCATGCCGTTAAGCTATCGTTGCGGCATTACGACGCAACCCTGCAAAGTTGGGGCACGCAGCCAGTGCGTGAAAACGTGCCGTTTAGCGGCGGCAAAAGTATATACTGCTTGGCTCTCAATGAGCATAGAACTTTAACAGATGTCAAACGATGGACTATTACGGATGCAGGTCATGATTGTGAGCAGTATTTTCCAACCGCAGTGATTTTTACTGGCCCAACGTCTGTGGATGAAAATTCACCAGTCGATATGGAGCTGGGTACGCTCGAGACAACAAGTCCACTAGGTGCTGCCGATAGCTTTACTTACGCAACAGGCTGTGCTGGTAACTTTCCGCAAGATCGTGAAATTAAAATCGAAGGTAATAAGGTAAAGTTGGCACAGTCGCCAGATTACGAAGCGAATACTCGATTGCGATTTTGTGTGCGTGCTACGAGCAGCATTGGTGCAACGATCGATAAGGCAATCGTCTTGCGGATTACCGACCGCACCGCACTCAAGTATGATGCAAACGGGGCAACTGGCGGTGTAGTGCCAGTATCAGCAGGTGAAGTGAATGCAGTTGGTGCAACGGTGCCGGCTAGTGCAAATACTGGGTCGCTAGTCAAGGCGGGTCATACATTTGATGGCTGGAACACCGCTGAGAATGGGCTCGGCACTTCATATGCACCGGGTGACATGGTACCGCTTGATGCAGACGTGACCCTGTATGCACAATGGCGTGACGCCACGCCGCCCGCTAAACCAGTGGTGGCACCAAATATGGCGGCTACTGATGATTCTGGTGTAAGCGATACGGACAATATTACCAGTACCAAGCAGCCATCGTTTACTCTTCGTTGTACTGAATCTGGCAGCCGTGTAACACTGTATGTTGACGGCACACCTAGTGGTACGGCTAACTGTGATGCAATTGGTGAGGTAAAATTACGCACGGCTTTGCCGCTGACAGAAGGTGTTCGAACCGTCACCTATACCGAAACTGATCGTAGTGGCAATGTTTCGCCGCAGTCACCGTCGCTCACACTGGTGATTGACACTACTGTGCCAGACGGTGCAATCGGCACACTGCAAGCCGCTACTCAGTCGCCAAGCTTGGCCGGTACGGTAGACGACCCGGCTGCAATGCTTGAGCTAACCATTCAGGGCACGGCCTATAAGGTGACCAATCTCAAGAACGGTTCATGGGAGTTGCCAGAAGGGATGATTTCCCCTGGCCTGCCAGAAGGAACGTATGCTATAGCGTTGCGTATGATTGATGCTGCTGGTAATGAAAAAACTGTTCATGGCGAGCTTGCAGTTGCGTATCGTGCGGCGTCATTGCCGCCAGTAGCTGCTCCAGCTAGCTCGTCTGCAGGCACTCCGGCACAGTCAGCGGTGCAAGCATCGACACCAAATACTGGGCATCAACGCAATACTACGACGGGCCTGCTCGTTGCAATCGGTGGTGGGGTTGTGGCGATTGCTGGTGTAATGTATATCGTCTTGCAAAAACGAAAACGCTCATAAAGCGTAGATTGTTACGAAAGAACCGCTCTTCTTGAAGGAGCGGTTCTTGTGGCTGAAAGGTTGCATGTTATCTTGTCGTAAACTGTATGTCATGCTCAGCGATAGTGACTGCGGTGGTCTGCCCATCCTGAAGCTTCCCGTCAATCAGCTCTAGTGCTAGCGGGTCTAAAATCCGCTTCTGAATCAAACGCTTCAGAGGTCGAGCCCCAAAGGCTGGATCGTAGCCGTCGGTTGCGAGCATGTCACGCACGCTATCGTCAAACTCCAGGGTGATGTCACGGGAATGTTTAATATCACGCGCCACCCGGGCGAGCTGCACATCGACAATCGTACGCATGGCTTCTGGGCGGATACGGTCAAATAGCACGATGTCATCGATGCGGTTGAGGAACTCGGGGCGGAAATGTTGCCGCAACACGTCGAGCATTTGATTATCCAACGCCGACAGGTCATCGCCCGTAAAGTCCATGATAGCCTGCGAACCAACATTGCTAGTCATGATGATGATAGTATTGGCAAAGTCGACCGTGCGGCCCTGGCCATCAGTTAGGCGGCCATCGTCAAGTACTTGCAGTAAGACGTTAAACACATCAGGGTGAGCCTTCTCGATCTCATCAAACAACACCACGCTGTATGGGCGGCGACGCACTGCTTCAGTCAGCTGGCCGCCTTGGTCATAGCCAACATACCCTGGCGGCGAACCGATCAACCGTGCTACGGCGTGTTGCTCCATATATTCGCTCATGTCGATGCGGATCATGGCGTGTTCGTCATCAAATAGTTCGCGGCATAGGCTGCGGGCGACTTCGGTTTTACCCACGCCAGTAGGCCCAAGGAAGAGGAAGGAGCCAATCGGTCGCTGCTGATCGCCCAGGCCGGCACGAGAGCGGCGAATGGCACTGGCGACGGCCGCCACGGCTTTATCTTGGCCGATAACTTGGCGGCTAATCGACTCTTCTAGTTTGGTAAGTTTGCTCGATTCACTCTCGATCAGCCGCTCCACCGGAATACCCGTCCAGCGGGCCACCACGGCAGCAATGTCATCAGGCGTGACTTCTTCGCGCAGCAGGCGGTCGCGGGGCGGAATCTGCGCCAGTTCGTCGCGAGCAGTCGCCAATTTTTTCTCGAGTTCTGGCAAATCGCCATATTTAATGCGGCTGGCGGTGGCCAGGTCGGCGTCACGTTCGGCTCGCTCCAGTTCGCCGCGCAGCTCATCCATTTTTTCGGCCGCTGTATTCACCGTGCGTAAGATGTCTTTTTCGCGCTGCCATTTGCCGTCAATCTCAGCCGCTTCGCTGCTAATCTGCTCAATCTGCTGCGTGATCTCATCTTTGCGGGCTTTGGCGTGGTCGGATTTGTCTTTTTTGAGGGCCGCCGCTTCAATTTCTAACTGCAATTTTCGGTTGTTGAGTCGATCCAGGCTAATCGGCACACTCTCCAGCTGCATCTTCAGTGCGCTGGTTGCTTCATCCAGCAAGTCCACGGCCTTGTCGGGCAAAAAGCGGTCGGGCAGATACCGCGTTGACAGCCGCGCCGCCGCCACGATGGCATCGTCGGCAATGTTCACGCCATGGTGCACCTCGTACTTTTCCTTTAGTCCGCGCAAAATCGCTACGGTGTCGTCAAACCCAGGCTCACCGACATACACCGGCTGGAAACGTCGCTCCAGCGCGGCGTCTTTTTCGACATATTGGCGATATTCCGCCAAGGTCGTTGCACCAATCATGTGTAGTTTGCCGCGTGCCAGGGCGGGCTTCAGCATATTGCCAGCGTCCATGCTGCCTTCGGTTTTGCCGGCCCCCACCATGGTGTGGATTTCATCAACAAACAAAATAATCTCGCCAGCAGCCTCCTCAACCTCTTTCAAAATCGCCTTCAGCCGTTCCTCAAATTGCCCGCGAAAACTCGCCCCAGCTAGCAGGCTGGAAATCTCCAGGGAAATCAATCGCTTGTCTTTGAGTGAATCCGGCACATCGCCACGCACAATCCGCTGTGCCAACGCTTCAACAATGGCGGTTTTGCCCACGCCCGGTTCGCCAATTAGCACTGGATTATTTTTGGTACGACGGCTTAAAATCTGCATAGTGCGGCGAATTTCTTCATCCCGGCCGATGACTGGGTCTAATTTACCCTCGCGCGCTAGGGCGGTAATGTCAGTGCCGAATTGCTCAAGCGGCTGTTTGAGTTCTTCTTGCATATTTGGTGGCATAGGTCCTCCTTTTTTTGGTGATATGTTGCAGGTGTGATACCTTAGTTTGCATAATGTGATATATCGCCTCGGATGAATAGGTAAGGGGATGGTGGATACGCTCAGTATAGCAAATTAGCACTCGGTATGCAAGAGTGCTAAATGGTGATGTCACCCTCTGTAAAAACACCTTTACAAAACCCATAGGAGGGAGCTTATATTTTGATGTAAAAATTACTATTTTCAAGTAGCTTATATACATGTTACAGTAAGGGCATTATTACACATAGGGGAGTAAAAAGTAATGAGTGTGTCTTTTTCTTGGCGATCTAACCAGGCTGTATCTAAAATTAGCCCTTTCCAGCGCACTGCGCTGTTTTTTTGTAGTTTCGTGCTGGTGATCACCCTCTTT
>JAUMZA010000006.1 GCA_030528355.1 Candidatus Saccharimonadota bacterium
CCGCCGCCACGTTCGGCGATGAGTGTGAGTGCTGCTGGCTCTATGTTAATCCCCTCCTTTTTGGCGATATAAGCAAGATGATCGGCAACGGTTGGCTCATCAATCAACCGAAAATGATACCGCTGCGTGCGGCTAATAATGGTGGCCGGCACTTTATCAACATCAGTTGTAGCAAGGATAAATACCACATGAGCCGGCGGCTCTTCTATCACCTTTAGCAAGGCGTTAAAAGCGGGCTTGCTGAGCATGTGAACTTCATCGATAATGTAGATTTTTTTAGCAGCCTGGGCAGGGGTGATTAAAGCTTTGTCGCGGAGTTCACGCACGTCATCCACCCCATTATTACTGGCGGCATCAATTTCGATAATGTCAAGGTGATCGCTTTCATCGGTGTATGGCAGCTGGTTGATCTCGTGTGCTAAAATACGCGCCACCGAGGTTTTGCCGGTGCCACGAGGGCCGGTTAGAAGATAGGCATGAGCCGTCTTGTTGGTTGCAATCGCACGCTCAAGCAGGCTGGTTACATGATCCTGCCCCACAATTTCAGATAGGCGTTTGCTGCGGTATTTACGATACAACGCCTGGCTCATACTTCTCCCTGTTTCACTAGAATCTATTATAGCAAAGACGGGCGGTTCTTGCGATATTGTTATGTAGTTGAAACCTTGCGAGTATTACAACAAAAAACACCAGACAGACGCTGGTGTGTAATTGAGATGCGGATATAGCGTCTATAAGGCTGCTTCAACGGCTGCCCAGGTGGCATCTGGGTTGTCTTCTGGGATAATGATGGTGACTTGGTCGCCCACTGCAATGCGGAAGTAGGTTACACTAGCAAGTAGAATGCGGTATTCTTTGCCGTTGGCTTCAACGTAATAGGCACCATCGTGCTGTACAAGGGTACCAATCACCTGGCGGCGTTCAGTTGGGCCAATCTGCTTGTAGATAAAGCTGCCATCTTCGGTGATGGTGAGCTTAAGCATGTCGCCTTCAACCAGTTTTGACTTACTGGCGTAGTTGGCTGGCACTGGGTAGTTCTTGCCATCAGGGCCGATCATGACTTGTCCATCAAAGACACCTTCAATCACCTTGCCGGCAACATCCTCTTGACTATTGCGTGGAGTGACTACTTGGCCGTCTTCGCCTAAAATGCTAATCAGTAGTTCTTTTGCCGCAGCTAGATTAGTTTCGGCATCTTGAATTAACGATTTTAATCGCTTAACTTGTTTTTCTGGTAATTCAGACATAATCTCGCAGTTCCTTTGTCTGTTTTTATTATAAAATATCACTTCTATATATACGCTAGTAGGCCGCTTTTGTCAAGGCTTTGGCGGGTGCAACAGTAGAGTGTTGGCGGGAGGGTGACGGCTGCTGCCCTGTTGTTGCTGGACTGTTGCGGTAATGGTGGCTGGCAATTGGCGAGATGTTTCCACAGCTTTTCTAGGGGTGAGCTATAAAACGTTGTAAATTTTATACAAACAAAAAACCGCCCTGAGATTCAGGGCAGCCTTTGCTTTAATAATACGAACTCAAATTAGGATTAATTACACAAGCTCTACGCTTGCGCCAGCTTCTTCAAGCTTCTTCTTTGCTTCTTCAGCTTCGTCCTTAGAAACCTTTTCCTTGATTGCGCTTGGAGCGTCGTCTACCAACGCCTTTGCTTCACCAAGACCAAGACCAGTGATTTCCTTCACAGCCTTGATTACTGCAACTTTTTGGCTACCTGCGTCCTTAAGTTGTACAGTAAATTCGCTCTTTTCGTCTGCAGCAGCAGCTTCACCGCCAGCAGCAGGACCAGCAACAGCTACTGCAGCTGCAGCAGGCTCGATGCCGTATTCTTCTTTCAATACGTTCTTTAGTTCGTTTACTTCAAGAACGGTTAGTTTAGTTAGCTCTTCAGCTAGTTTCTTTACGTCAGCCATGGTTATAGCTCCTTCTTAATATTCGTTGATTGGTAAAATTAATTGGTTGCTTTTGCTTCAACACCATCAAGCAAGGCATGCAAGTTGCCAGAAAGCCCGTTGGTAATATCGTGAACTGGTGAAAGCAGTTGTGCCACCACTTCGGCGATAAGCTGCTCTTTGCCAGGAAGGCCGGCAAGAGCCTTGATTTCTTCGGTGTTAAGGGCAAGGCCTTCACCGCTAAAACCACCAACCAGCTCAAGGGCTGGATGATCCTTTGCAAAGGTGTTGAGTACTTGTGCAGGTGCAACTTCATCATCGGCGCTAAATGCGTAGATGAGCTGTCCTTCAAGTAGTGAAGTATCCGCATCCTTGTAGGTGTCGTTGCTTTCAAGTGCCACACGTACCAGGCGGTTTTTTACCACCTTGATAGTTACGCCAGCTTCACGAGCAGCTGCACGTAGCGACTGAAGTTCAGCGACGCTCAAGCCCTGGTACTTGGCAAACGCAGTTGCTTTCGCATCAGCAAGAATGTTGGTAACTTCTGCAACCAAAGTTTGTTTTTTATCGCGTGTAATTGCCATAAATAAAACTTCCTTTTGGTTAGGTTTCTAATAACATTTGAGCCGTATTGTTAAAGATCTGGTAGTTTATAGAACCAAAAAAGTCTTTGGTTCTCGCACTACCAAAGACTTACGTTTGAAGATGTGTATGTCACTCCTCGGTAGCAGATTAAGCCTGGGTTTCCCGCACGGCAGCTACTGTCTCTGGTAATGTCTTTACGTAGTATAGCGTAGCTACGTAAAAAAGTCAACAGAGAATGGCGAATTGTCGGTATCGCACCCAAAACTATCAAGTGGCCTTAATGGCTTTGGGTGCGAGGACAAGGAGAGTTCCCTGCCTCGCAGGCAGTTTATTGCTGCAATGCGTTGAGATAGTTTGCTTCGTACTGAGCAGCATCGGTGAGTTCACACGGTGCGGCCGGTGGCACGAGTGGCAAAACTGTCTGGGCGGCATGATGGCGGTTGCTACTTGGTGCAATTGCACTGTTGATAGTATCAAGCTGCGAGAGGAGCTCCTCGATTAACTCGAGTTTTGCATCACAATTATCAAGCTGCTGAGCAATGCGATTAAGCAACGTTTCGTGCTGTGCGACACGCTCTTGTAGTTCGGCGGCTTGATGCTCAAGTTTAGTGACTGCTGTCTCCAGCTTGGTGTACTCGTTGGACCCGTCATCCATGCTAAATACAGGGATCATATAATCTCCTTGTCCGAATTGTCAACGCTTAGGTAAAGCGGACGGCCTTTGCGATAATCACAAAAGCTGCCATATAGTATATTACGTATGGCGAACGTTGTCAAATTTGGGTGTAGCTGGCAGGAGCGGTGATACGTGCTGCCAAATGCTCTGGGCAACAGCCTCCACCGGCTGCGTGGCATCAATCAGCGGAAGCTGCTGCTCGTTGGCGATGCGTAGATAGCCTTCATCGAGTGTACGGTGAAACTTGGCATCTTTGGCTTCGAACGTATCAGTGGCGTAGTTGGTATTGCGATTTGTGATACGGGTGCGACGGCTATCGGTGGCCAGTGCAAGCACTAGTGTGAGGTCTGGCGTACGGTAGCTCGGACTGGTGAATTGGGCGGTGATGCTGGTGATAAGCTCTGCAGGTACGCCTTCGCCATGCCCTTGATATGCCAAGGTAGATAGCCAGTTGCGTGAAGCAATCACCCATTTGCCGTGGGTAAGGTGCTGCTCGATGATAGGAGTGAGTTCGTGTCGGGCAGCCGTAAATAATAACAGATTAGTTAGTGGCGAGCGTGGCAGAGATTTATCAACAATAATGGCTCGTAAAGCATCGGCTATGGGTGTGCCGCCTGGTTCGTGTAGCAAAATAGTATCAACCCCCGCCGTCTGGAGCTGTTGCTGTAAGATGGTAGCCTGAGTAGTTTTGCCGGTGCCGTCACTGCCTTCAATAACAATGTATTTGCCATGTGTCATCGTATATCTTCACTCAGTGTGTCAATCGGCTGAGGGAGCACCCGAATATCCTTGTAGGCACGTGGCAACATTTGTGATGGATGCCACGAGGCAATCAGTTCTTCAAGGTTGTCGCTGGTTTGATACTTGCCGCTCATGCCTTGGCGACCATCGCTGTAGCTGCCCTTAACTGGCGATACGGTATCGTGGAAGATGAGCTGGCCAATACGCTCACCTACTGGCAGCACAACACTTTCGTGCTTATTGAGATTGTAGATTTCGAGCGTGATGCGGTTGATGTAACCCGGGTCAACCCAGCCGGCATCAAAGCATACTGCTACGCCATTACGCCCCCAGCTACTACGACTTTTCACTTCTGCGGCACCACCATGGGCCCGGATGCCAACAAACTCGTGCGTGTGAGCCAAGATACGCTCACCAGGTTGTAAAACGATGATGGGGTGGTCTTCCGGGATATTTTTAAATAGCGTATAGCCATTTTTTTGACACCATTTTTTATGAGGCATCGCAATGTGTGGGCCGTTAAAATAGCGAGCCACCTCACCTTTGTCAAACGGATTATACACCCTGGCGACCTCAACCGCCTCTTGACGATAGTAGTGATACCCAAGGGTAAAATCTAAACTTGCTTCGCTGACGTGATGTGTATCAAACGGTACGCAGACAATCGTCCCATCTTCAATCGCCCGTAAAATATCTGTGTTGCTATATACTGCCATATCTCCCTCTTGTTACTGCTATTATTGTAGCATAACCGTCCGCAATAAAGGAAAAGCCCAGCCAACACTGACTGGGCGGGTGGATTATGCGACGTGCTCTTCAGAATTTGTGTGATAGTAGAGCTTTTGCAAGGCTGGCAAGATGGGTTCAACTATGCGGTTCTTGCGTAGCTCTTTGAATACAAACTCCCAGTCGTCGCTTTCAATGGCAATGGTATACCACAAAAATGGTGCCAATAGCAGCTCGGCATGTTGCGTATGTGCCTCGGACCCAAGGTAGTGTCGTGCATTGGCGACCGCATCTTGGCTGGCATGATACCAGCGAATCCTATCACGATGAGAGTAAAACTCTGGCAAGTAGTACGATTCGTGGCAGGTAGAGGCAATCTTGCAGGCAAGATCCCCCTGGGTATCAATGTAGCGTACGTGCAGGCTTGATTGAGCCGAAAGGTGCAAAAATACATCTAGCGGGACGGTGGCTTCCACTTGCATAGTGGTGTGTCCGTTGCGAACGCAGTGTTTCGTGCAGATGATTTCGTAGCTCATGGCTACCTCCCTTTCTACGAGAAAGAACGACAGGAACAAGTTGATGAAGTAAGCGTTCATCCACCTGGCTTTACTATAGCATATTTTTGCAAAAATGAAAGAGTTTTATGAGTATAATGGTCTAAAATTGACAAAAACACAAAAATACGCTATAATTGATACGAGTGGGTATTTCTACCTATTCTTGTTGTATGTTCGTGGCAGCTACAGGCTGCTGGTACCTAAGGAAGGGAGCTGGTCGCAATGACTGCTCATTGGGAAGTAACAATTATCGAAGGCCCGGCAAAAGGTGCGTTGATTGGCTCTCTGGCGGATTCGCTAGAAGGTCGTGAAAGTTGCGTGCCGATGCGGTTTGCTATCATGAAGCAAGGTAGGTTTCAGTATGAAGATGCCTTGGTGCAAATTGTAAGTATTGGCATGTGTACCGACGGTAAAGTAATGCGTATAGGTTTACGCAGGGTAACTCCCGAACCTATTGCGTGCCCCAATATGCGAGAATATGATGTCGTTGAAGAATACTATTACGATCCGCTGTATCGGACGGGTCATCGCTGTATTGTCACGACATAACCCCTCTACCCCCGTGTATCTGCGGGGGTTTTCTTTATGTGGATGGTAATGGCAGCAAATGACAGGCAGGTAAAACGCCAGCACAGTGTGTGCTGGCGAAGTTGTTGGACAGGGTTTACTGATTGGCCGGAGGACGCAGGGAGAAGTCGGCTTCGTGCGGAATGGATTTGCGAAGCTGTTCCCAGCCACGGAAATTACCACAGAAATCGCTGCTTCCCCGAACAATCTCACGAGGCTCTAGACGGGCATTGCCCCACTCAATCGCTGTGTAGCAAAGTGGCGTTGCTACGTGTTCGAGTGGCGACATGTGCCCTGCACTCACGAGCCGATTGTATAGCTGAATATCCTTGGCAATATCTCGCACGCCATCGTGTGTCAGATAGCTGACTCGTGCACAGCGGGCGGCTGATATTTTGCAGGCCTGCACGATATCCAGCTGGGCATCCAACCGTTCATCCGCCTGTAGTAGCGGTAGGTGCCACTGCCCTATTTCTACCAGTTGCGGAATGCTTGCGTGGTAGGCTTGCTGCATGCAATCTGCAATAGTTTGCATTTCAGGCTGTGCATCCTTGTTGGCTCGTAGGGCAAAGAAATTGCTCCACTCGGTAGCGGTTACGATCACCGTATGCCACATAAATGGCTCCAAAATCCGATTAGCCAGCTGTTTATGCGTGCCGAGCCTGGCAAGTTCGGTAGCGGCATACAGCGCCTCTTTAAGCTGGGCCCGCCAGATAGCTTCCGCTTGAGCACGATAGTTTCGTGTGAGCGGAGAGTTGGCTTGCATGCCTGGCTGATTCTTACCCCAATAGGTTGGAATGAAAGGATCATCCTTGACACGCTGAATCATAGTGCTAACCGGTATGGCTCGACTGGATGCCGAGTTGCGACTAAACACTCGATGCGTATTGAACTCCGCCAAAATCATCCGCGGAAAGCAAACTTCCATTGTAGTGAGTCGATCGCCCTGTTCGGTGATCGAATCCAGTAAAATGTGTGCGTAATAGCCCATGAGAAGGCCTTTCTACTAGCGGGGTAAACCGTATGTCCACCCACCCTGTATATATTATACTATGGGGCGAACGGGAGTGCTACTATGCCTATGTTACGCAAAAACTCGCCACCGAGTTGATGACGAGTTTTGTGAATGAATGAAAGCTACAATTAGTTAGTAACTTCTACCTTAATGCCAGGGCCCATAGTGGTGCTGATGGTGATTGACTTTACGTAGCTACCCTTTAGGCTTGATGGCTTTTGGCTTTGTAGGCTATCGAAGAAGGCCTTTGCGTTATCAGCAAGCTTATCAGCACCAAAGCTTACCTTGCCAAATGAAAGGTGGACAATGGCTTGTTTGTCAACACGGTATTCTACCTTACCAGCCTTGGCTTCAGCAACAGCTTTGGCAACATCGGTTGCCACGGTGCCGCTCTTAGGGTTTGGCATCAAGCCACGTGGGCCAAGCAGGCGGGCGTACTTACCAAGCTTTGCCATGTATTGTGGGGTTGCCACAAGCACGTCAAAGTTAAGTTCTTCTTTATCAAGCTGCTTGGTGAATTCTTCATCGCCAACGATGTCTGCACCAGCCTTTTTGGCTGCTTCGTGTTCGCCTTCTGGGGCAAATACGGCAACGCGCACATCTTTACCGGTACCATGTGGCAGGCTTACGGTTGCGCGGATGTTTTGATCGGCCTGGCGTGGGTCAACCCCAAGGCGAACGTGTGCTTCAACGCTGGCATCAAACTTAACTGGGCTAGTTTCGGTCGCAAGGGCAAGGGCGTCAGCAAGGCTGTAGATTTTACCTGCTTCAACCTTTTTGGCAGCTGTCTGGTAGTTTTTGCCACGGCGTTCAATACGTGGGCGAGTGACTGGCTTTGGACCCTTCTTTTTCGCTTCAATTGCTTCTGGGTCTTGTGGGGTGGTATCGCCAGCTTCTTTACGAGCTTCTTTTTCGGCCTTTTCGGCAGCTTCGTCAAGTGACTTTTGGCTGCGTTTGCCAGCCTTGGCAACGTGCTGTTCTTTAACTTCGTGTTTTTCTGCGGCAGCAATTGCTGCTTCGATTTCTGCAATCGTGTTCTTTTCGGTCACGTCAAGCTTCAGCTCGGCGGCCTTCTCTAGTAGTTCGGCTTTCTTGGCCATAATAACTCCTTTGTGGTGCAAGTGGCGTTTGCTCTGTACAAGCTGCCTCCCACGGTTAATGATAACTTATATAGTATACCATATTTATTGGGCTGCTGGCAACAAAAATCGCCCCGTTACAGAGGCGATTTTATGCGTGGCGATGAAGATTTATTCAACAATCTCAACACCCATTGAGCGGGCTGAGCCAGCAACAGTCTTCATAGCACCTTCGAGGCTGATAGCGTTAAGCTGTTCCATCTTGGCTTCTGCAATTTCTTGCAGCTGTGCTTGGGTAAGCTTACCAACCTTTTCGGCGTGTGGCTTGCCGCTACCCTTTTGGATACCAGCTTTTTCACGAATCATATCGTCAACTGGCTGACCAAGGCTCTTCCAGGTAAAGGTGCGATCTTCAAACACTTGCATATGTACGATCACCTCTTTACCCATCATATCCTTGGTAGCTTCGTTAAATGGGTTGATGAAATCCATCATATTAAGACCCCACTGACCAAGGGTTGAACCAACTGGAGGGCCTGCAGTTGCACGGCCAGCTGGGATTCGGAGTTTGAGATTACCGATAACTTTCTTTGCCATAATGACTATATTCCTTTTCTTTACTCGCTTATCGACGAGTGCGTAACGTTGATATTATAGCGTATTTTGTGGTAGAGGGCAAGCTGTGTAGCTAGTGGCCACTTAGGTTTTTGCCAATGTTTTCTTTTGCGATTTGAATCGTACAAGTTGTAGTATTGTCTTGTGTTTGATGGGTCCTACGCTGTACGTTAAATGTGCCGCATTCGGTGTTGCCCTGTAGGGCATAAGAGATAAAGACTGATAGATTGCCACTATCTGGGCGATATATGAGTGAGTAGGTTGCTCCTATTGGCACTCGCTCTTTTCCGTTGTGTGAACTTTTACGTTTTGCCGTGAGTCTATTATCGTTGCTGTAAATAGGCGGAATTTCGATGCCGTGGAATAGCTTGGAGAGGTAATCGGCGTAATGATCCCAATCTTGAGCGTGTCGTATTTGGGTTGTTGACGCTGCGGTTACGGGAGGGCCATGATCAAGGTAGCCAGCTTTGTAGGTAAAGCCCGTTGCGTTCCATAGGCCATGAAAGCTAGGGTCGGTTTTATCTTGCTGTATGCGAGCGGGCAGTTCTGCGTTTCGTAGCTGTTTGATGGCATCGGGATTATTAAGTATGAGCGTTACGAGGGCCTTTTCACCAGATTCACCATCAATATCTATGCCAGTACTTGTAATAGAGCCGCTATAACGTGCATTGGCGTATTGTTGCAGCGGATAGGTGCCACGCTTAAGACGATACACTTCTAGTGTTTTGACTAGATGGTTGATGCCAGTCGTGATTGAGGTGTTTTTTGCTCTGATTGCCATGTGTCCATAGCCGGCGTAGGCGATGGTGGATAAAGTAGCAATGATTGCAATCACAATCAGCAATTCTATTAATGTAAATCCGTGCCGTGGCGGCTTCATATCCCTCCCTTTTGCTGCATAGTGCTATTGCTTTACTAGTCAATCATATATTGTTTGTGTGCGGGAATCAATCCTGCTGTACTTTACTAGTGGTAGTGTCTCGGCGGCAGCTGCATTAGTCGTCGCCCCGATCCTCCGGCCTGCTTTGCTCCTCGCCAATTTTAAGTGAGCAGATTGTTGCGTCCGACTCGGCGAGGTATTTTTGCTTATGAAGTTCTACGCCGGCAGCCTGGCAGGGGGTGTTTCCAAAGAGTGCATAGGTTAGAAAGGCGGTCGCCTTGCCGTGCTGTGTGCCATACGCAAGCGAATACTCAGCCCCCATAAGGGTGATGTCCGAGCTACTGCCGCCTGACTCTGCAGCACGAAAGTGCGAAGACGATTCGGTGTAGATGGTCGGTAAATCAATGCCCCTAAATAAGCTTTCAAGGTAATTAGCATAGGCGTTCCATTTGCTCTCATCGGTACTGCCGTTGCGTATTTTTTGTTCGTTGCTGCGAGTAACAGTCGAGCGATTCACGGTATCGAGGTATTGCGGGTACCAGTTTAGGTAGGCATGACGAAGTCGGTAGGAATTTTGCGTTTCCTCAATATGGTCGTTTTGCGTTACTCGGCCGGCAAGTCTACCTGCCTTAACGGCGTGTTGCTGTAGGGTTCGGATGGTATCGGGATCGTTGAGAATGAGGCTTATCTCTGATACAACATTAGTGCCAGTTTTGTCCCATGCGGCATCGGCAAATTTTCGATTTGCGTACTGCCTGAGTGGATAGGTGCCGTATTTTTTCTGGTACAGCTCAATGGCTTTAATGGTGCCTTGGACACTGTGTACGATTGAGGAGTTCTTTGCCCGTGTTGACATCGCTCCGTATCCGACCATACCCAGGGTGCCAAGCACTGCGATGATCGCCACTACTACCATTAATTCTATAAGAGTAAACCCTTGTTTCGCGCGTTGCATGTTGTTGCCCCCTTTTCGTACTAAATACACAAAGACACCCGCTTGCGAGTGCCTTTGCTGCGCTCGTATAGTAAAACTATACCTTTTTTACTTGCAGTGCGTCAAGCTCAACTGGCGTGTCACGACCAAACATGCTCACCATCACCTTAATCTTACCTTTAATGGTATCGATTTCAGAGATGGCACCATCAAAGCCTTTGAATGGCCCATCGATAATGGACACCACTTCGCCTTCTGAAAAGTCGATATGGTGCTTTGGTTCTTCTACACCCATGCGCTTTTTAATCTTCTTCATTTCGGCATCTGACACCGGAGTTGGTTCGGTGCCGCTACCGACAAAGCCGGTTACGCCTGGAGTGTTGCGTACAATATACCAGGTTTCTTCGGTGAGTTTCATTTCAACCAAGCAGTATCCCTGGAAGATTTTGCGATCGACTACTTTACGCTTGCCGTTTTTAATTTCGATTTGCTTTTCTTTTGGCACCATCACCGCAAAAATTTTATCTGCCATATCAACAGCGTTAATACGCTGGCGAATGCTGTCTGCTACCTTATCTTCGTAGCCGCTGTAGGTGTGTACTGCGTACCATTGACGGGTTGAATCATATCGTTTTTTAGCCATAATACTCTATCCTTTATTTATGATGGTTATTTAATAATAAAATCAAACAAGAACTTAAAGCCGGCGTCTAATAGGAGTACAAGGGCGGTAATAAAGATAGTAAATATAATTACCGCTAGTGTCATGCTCCAGGTTAATTTGCGATTTGGCCAGCGAACTTGCTTTAGTTCAAGCCAGGCGCCCTTAAAGTAGCCAACCTTTTTTGGTGCCTTGGCGGCGGTGTGCTTTTTGGCTTTTGTTGCGGCAACAGCGGACGTTTTAGTGGTTTTTTTGCTGGATTTTTTACTAGATTTTTTGTGTACGGTAGGATCGGTTGCCTCGACTACACGAGTTCGTACGGCTGCCGATTTTTTCTTCTTGGTGTCTGCCACGATTATTTTCTCCCAAATTAAATAATCTGCTTGTCGCAGATTGTCAAGTACTAGTATACCGCAGCTGGGGTAAAATGGCAAGTTATGGTACAATATGCTCATGATTACAGGGATATTTGTGGCCATTGCTGGCGGATTGACAATCGCTACAATACTGGCAACGGTTCGCTTGCATCGTACTATTCGTACATTGCACCACCGTGCTCGAATAAGCGTACCATCCATGCTAGAGGAACTGCCAAGTGTAAGTGTGTGTATTCCGGTTCGCAACGAAGAGCACGCCATGACACGCTGCCTTGAAGATGTATTGGCGAGTCGCTATCCAAAAATGGAAGTGTTAGTGTGTGATGATAGCTCAAAAGATGAAACGCCCAGTCTTATTAAAGCATTTGCTCGTGATGGGGTGCGTTTTATCGAAGGGCCGAAGCTCGAAGATGGCTGGCTTGGCAAGAATGCAGCATTGAACACCCTGCTCTCTTCGGCGACAGGCTCGTACGTGATTTTTTTAGATGTGGATACTCGTATTAAACCGGATACGATTGGCCAATTGGTGGCGTATGCCCAGCAAACCAAGGCAACAATGGTATCTGCCTTGCCGGTGCGGGTGCACGCCTGGCGAGTCAGTACACTATTTGCGCCGCTGCGATATTTTTGGAAGCTGCTGCAGCATACGCCGGTGCGGCCAATTGCTGCGTCGAGTATGTGGCTAATCGATCGCAAGGCGTTTATTGCCGACCATGATGATTTATCGGCACTCAAATCTGCTACCGAGCCAGAGTTAGCACTTGCCGCCTTGTTTGCTAAAAAAGATGCGTACCGATTTTTAATTAGCTATGAACTACTGGGGGTTGCGTACGAGAAAAAGCTTTCTTCGCAGATTGAAACAGGTGTGCGGGTGCGATTCCCGGCATATGGCTTTTCGGTACTACGTTCGTTAGCGATGTCGGTGCTGTTGCTTGTGTATCTTGCTATTCCGCTGGGGCTGCTACTGGGTGGCGGTGTGTGGTATGCGTGGTTGGCGGCAGCGGCGTGTATCGTGAGTAGCTACGTGTTGTATTGGCGGTATCTTTCGGTCGTATGGAAGAAAGGAAGCATTATTGCTGCTTTGTTGTATCCGCTAGTGGTGTTGCTAGATAGTGCAATTATTCTGCAAAGTGCGTGGTCGTATACTCGCAAGCAGGTGACATGGAAAGGCCGTAATATCAGCCGGTAGTAATACTGGTGTTGATGGGTACCTCGAGGGTGAACTCGCTACCATGATTGAGCCGACTTTTTACCTGCAATGTACTATCTAATGCATGGGCTAGCTGATCTGCGAGATGAAGCCCCAGCCCGGTACCATCAATTGCCTGAACTCGATGATCTTTACTGCGATATCGTGGCTCGAAAATAGCCGTTTGCTCCGACTTGCTAATACCTATGCCGCTATCTTTTACGCTAATAGTAATCGTGTTGCCACGCTTTGCAAGTTTAATTGTAATACTGCCCTCTTCTGTATAGGTAATGGCATTATGCACCAGCTCTTCTAAAAGTTCTCGCAAATAGGCCGGGTCTATCATGATGTCGCCATTGTAGCTGCCAGTATCAATATTTAAGTGCAACGATTTCTCCTCTGCATATGGCACAAAACTATTATAGACCTCTGTGACAATATCCCGGAGGCTAATCGAGCTAACCGTAGGTGTGTGTGTGGCGATGTGCGAAAGCATCTCGGTATTGTGAATGGCTCGCTCAATAACGTACGCATGGGTGCGGGCTCGTGCAATCAGCGGCTCGACGGTGTGTGGCGTGGCAACGCCTTGCTGGTAGAGTGTTGCCATATGAGTAAGGGTATGCTGTAGATTACTAATTGAACCTTGACAGAGCTGCTCTACCGAAAGGGTTGATGTGGCGGTTGGCGTGGTCGGGGTATCTTGCAAGGTAATAAAATAATGGTGATGACGTGATTTTTTTGTTAGTGGAGCGGCGGTGATGTGTTGAGGCACCACAGTGGTGAAATGTACGCCAATTGGCACGGTTTTTACTGATAGTAGTTCGGTGGCGGCTGGATTGGCGGCAACGATAATCCCCTGGGTGTCAACTTGTAGCAGTGGCTGTTTTGTGGCAGTAAACAAGGTGTCAAGTTGTAGTGCAGCTTGACGGGCTTCGGCCTGAGCCGCCTGAGCGGTGCGTTGTGCAGCCGAGCGGCGTACAATCAACATAATTAGCACAAGTAGTAGCAATACTGCGGTAGCAATGAGCAGTACAGTGTCTTGTGAGGTTGGCAAATCGGTTACGTGCGATACGGTCATTGCTATTAGTATAGCAGATAGCCATAAGCTTGTTAAATGGTTGGTGTGTAGTTTTTGATAGCTGTAACGTGGCGTTTGTAGGATGGGTCGGCGGCGGCCACAAGGTTCCAGAATTCACGAGAGTGGTTCATCTGCTTAGTGTGGCATAGCTCGTGAATCAGAACATAATCAATCAGTTCAAATGGCAGCTTCATCAGGGCGATGTTAAGGCTAATTGTGCCACGGCTACTACAACTCCCCCATCGAGTGCCAGCGTGTGAAAAACGTACTCGTTCATACCGATAACCGTGCTGCTGGGCAAGAATTTGCAGTCTATTGGGAAGATATTGCTTTGCCTCACGCCGTAGTGCGGCGATAACCGCTTGACGAATTGCCGCCTGCACCTCGGGGTGGTCTTCCGTAAGGTGTGCGGGTTTTGTAATAGTGATAGTCGTGTGGCGGCGATTAGCCGTGATAGCAGCACCATCACGCAACAATAAAGCGTGATTTTTACCAATCCGCATACCATTATGGTACACGGTAGCTGGCACTGCATTTGCGAGCAACGTACGAATCTCGTCTCGGGAGTTAGCCACCAATGTACGCACATATAAAAGCGGCACTAATGGCGGCAAGGTGGCACGCAGTAAGCCACGGGGTGTGACTCCAATTTTGACATGGCGAGCAGTTTTAATGCGACGGATTTCTATCGTACCAAACTCAGTATCAACAATGTGTCGAGCTGCCATTACCGCAACGAAATACGCTGAGTGGTTTTACGTACAGGCTGGGCTGGTCGTTCCGGCACGGTAATGTGTGGCTTGGTAGCTGCCTTTGTGATTTGTGGGATTTCGGCAATATGTCGCAACACCGCTTTGGCTTGCGATGGATAGGTATGCTTGCCGCTAATCACTACAAAACGTTCGGTATGATTTGGTGCAGTAAACTGTGCAACCAGCTGGTTGAAGCGTTCGGCTGAAATAAGATACTCTTGCTCGCCACTGCGACCGCCACGTACCGCACGTTGCTGGGCGGTAGTCGGTTCGGTCTGTACCCATACAAAGAGTGGTTTATAGCCGGCAGCACGAGCTTGCTTGGCAAGACGTGCACGAGCAGAACGGGTTTCAAGCCCACCTTCAAAAATGATGGTACGTTTGGTTTTAAGCAGTTCGGCAAATTGTGCTGCCATCACAGCTTCAAGCCGGTGCTGTTCATCGCCGCTAAAAGTTGGTGTTTCGAACAGTGTGTAGCGAAGCTTCTCTAGCTCAATAAATGGCGCACCGTATGTGTCCGCAAATTTCTTTCCAAAAAATGTCTTCCCCGCTCCGGGAATCCCTACCAAAAAAATGACTCGAGGAGTTGTCAGGCTCAATGTATTCATACTTGAAGATTATTATAGCAGATTGTGTACGCAAGTGCTATGTTAAAAATAACTTCACACTAGCCTGAAAGTTTGCTATAATTAACTGTGCTATAGGGGCATAGTACAACGGCTAGTATAACGGTCTCCAAAACCGTAGATTGAGGTTCGATTCCTCATGCCCCTGCCAGATTTCCGTCAATTTTTGTGGCGGTTTTTTATTGACTTGTGTCAGCTTTACCGTGAGCAATTTACTTGTTATAGTAAAGGTAATACTTATCCAAAAATTCTCTTGCATAAGCATTTGCCTATAAAATGAATAATATTGTGAAAAAGACTTGCACAAACCATAACCGTTTCTTATAATAAGAGCAAAGATAACAAGGAGCGTAGTACGCTAGAATAGCTAGTGTAGATAGTTATGAATATTTTAATGCTTGGGTGGGAGTTGCCACCGCACAACAGTGGCGGTCTTGGTGTGGCTTGTTACCATTTGTCGAAAGCATTGGCCGATCACGGGGCAAATATTGATTTTGTTATCCCCTATACTGCCGAACATCCTGATATTGACTTTATGAACATCCATTCGGTTACACCGCTAGCCCCGCTTGAACGCAATGGGCTTGGTGCGTATGATAGCCGCTCGGTGGCGCACAAAACGCTGGCTCAGGCTGAGATTGATGACATGCGAGACATGCGCGGTATTCAGCGACGATACGTACGATACATTGAGCATTTCACGCAAGATCATCCAGTTGATGTAATTCATGCACACGATTGGCTCACGATGGAGGCTGGGGTGCGTGCGAAAGAGCTTACCAATGCTCCGTTAGTGGTACATGTGCACGCCACCGAGTTTGACCGCTCTGGCGAGCTAGGCGGCAACCCAATTGTGCACGAAATTGAGCAGCAGGCACTGTTGATGGCAGATAAAATCATCGCCGTAAGCCATATTACCAAGGCGATTATTGTGCAAAATTATGGCATTCCAGCCGATAAGGTTGATGTGGTACATAACGCCATTGATGTGGAATCATTTGATAAAAGCTATCTGTATGACACCGCAACCTATCAATATCTTGAATCGCTTAAGGAGGAGGGGTATACGGTAGTGGCAACCATTACTCGCTTTACGGTACAAAAAGGATTGACGCATTTAATGTACGCCGCCAAAGCGGTGTGTGATAATTACGATAAGGTAGTTTTCTTGTTTGCGGGTGATGGCGAGCAACGCGATGAACTAATCGCCTTGGCCGCCAGGCTCGGTATTAGCAGTAAAATTTTCTTTACGGGCTTTGTGCGTGGCCGCCGCTGGCGCGATGCCTATAGCGTGGCAGATATCTTTGTGATGAGCTCTGTGAGTGAACCATTTGGTTTGACTGCACTCGAGGCTGCACACCACGATTGTAGTTTGATTATTAGTCGGCAATCTGGCGTGGGCGAAGTATTGCAGAGTATTTTTCGCTTTGATTTTTGGGATACGCAGTTGCTGGCGGATCAAATCCTGGGGCTAGCCACTTCCCCTGCCCTGCTGGCACAAATGAAAGCCAATGTAAAACAAGAGTACGCTCGCCTTTCGTGGCATGATGTGGGGCAAGTATGCTTGGATATTTATCGTGCCACCCAACAGAGGAGGAATACGTGATGAGCAAATCAGCTGTAGTGTATTTACATTTACATCAACCGTATCGCATTAAGACATACACTATTTTTGATGCCGCCCACGATCATCAATATTTTAACGATAAAAGCGATAGTGATTTTAACAATGGTCGTGTTTTTATGCGGATTGCTGATGAATCGTATCGCCCGATGCTTGCACTATTGCGACGCTTGTTGGCACAGCATCGTGAGTTTCGCATCTCGCTCAGCATTACGGGTACATTTCTTGAGCAGGCTGCCGAATACGCCCCGGATATCATCGATACACTCAAGGATATTGTAGCTACTGGGCGAGTTGAGATTTTGGGTGAAACCTACTACCATTCGTTGGCATTCTTTTATAGCAAGCCAGAGTTTGAACGGCAAGTAGCACTGCACCGTTCGGCAATTGCCGCAACCTTTGGCGTCACGCCGACCGTCTTTCGTAATACCGAACTCGCCTATAACGATGAGCTAGCTCGCTGGGTAGACGAACAGGGCTATAAGGGTATTCTTGCAGAAGGCTGGGATAAGGTGCTTGACTGGCGAAGTCCGAACCATGTCTACACAGCCGCTGGTACGCAAAATCTTAAGTTGCTTTTAAAGAATTATCGCCTGAGTGATGATATTGCGTTTCGGTTTAGCAACCAAGCGTGGTCGGAGTGGCCGCTGACGGCACATAAATTTGTAAAATGGGCTAATCATAATTCGCCAGGCAGTCGCATTGTAAACCTGTTTATGGATTTTGAAACGTTTGGTGAGCATCAATCAGCCGATACTGGTATTTTTAACTTCTTTGATCATTTTGTGACATTGTGGCTAAAAACACCAGGTAATGATTTCCAGACTGTTTCTGGTGCGATGGATACATATGAAGCCGAGGGAGAAATCAGCATGCCACATACGGTAACCTGGGCAGATAGCGAGCGTGATTTAAGTGCCTGGAACGGTAATGATCTACAAAAAGAATCGATTCGCTACGTGTATAGCCTTGAAAAAGATGTACTGCAAACCGAAGATGAAAACCTGATTCGTGATTGGCGATGCCTGCTGGTGTCTGACTTGACGTACTATATGGCGACTAAAACCGCTGACGATGCTCATGTACATGGCTATTTTAGCCCATACACATCACCGTACGATGCATTTCTTTCGTACATGAATACCGTACGAGATATCCGCTGGCGGATTATGCAGTATCGAAAGGGGCTGTAGCCTACTATGTCGCACACTGTTGCCAACGGAACATTGTTCGCTTGTGTTGACGTGCGTGGGCAGCTGTGCGATGTGTATGCAATGTCACCCGAGGGCGAGCTACAAAACTATACGCCAGGTGCGGCAGTGAGGCACAGAATTGGGGTGTGGATAGATGGAGTATATAGCTGGCTGGATGATGCTGATTGGCAGGTGCGGCAAACTGCTTCGCAAACCTCGCTGTCGGTACATACTACTGCAACTAACACCGTACTAGGCGTGCAGTTAGCTATTACTACCGCAGTCGATTGCCGAGACGCAATTATATTGCGTGAATTTCACCTCACTAATCTTATGCAAAATGCTCGTACAGTGCGGCTCTTTTTGCATCAGGCTTTTGTGCTGGGTGATGGTAAGCTTACCGATGATACAGTGCAGCTTATTCCTCATCATCAAGCTGTAGTGCAATATAATGGTAGCACTACCTTTGCAGTCGGAGCTCGTGTGGATGGGGGTTTGTTTTCGGAATACGCAGTCGGTATGTTTGGCACTGGGCATTATGAAGGCACTTGGCGAGATGCAGAAGATGGTAGGCTTGATGGTGGTTTGGCCGAAACTGGCAAGGTTGATAGCACTCTACAGCTTGATTGTACGCTGCAGCCGCAAGGTGTGGCAATGATGGAATATTGGCTTGTGCAGGCGGATTCTATTGCTGGTGCGTTGCAATTGCATAGTCGTATGGTGGCTACTACCGTTGCAAAACGATTAGCTGCAACTACGGTTGCTTGGCGGCGTTGGCTACGCCCTGCAACTGCTCGTCTAGCCGTATGCGCCCCAAAGCAACAAACCGAGCTATTACAGAGTCTACTGCCCATTGCTGCTCGCATCACTACGCAGGGTACGGTTATGACCGAACTTTCTGGTTTGCAGCGTACGGCATACTGTCGGCCGTATCATGCAGCAAAAGCGTTAATGCCGCTGGTGGAGCTAGGCTACACAAAAGAACCGCTTGCCTTTTTTACAACCTGCAGTCGCTCTCTGCAGACTAACGGCTATCTGCCTGCTGCTATTACGAGTGATGGTTCGCCTGGGCCGGGTGCTTTGCTGCGAACCTGTGAAGCGCCTTACGCGGTGGATTATGTGTTGGGCATGGCGGCAACTATCCAGCTGACGTATTGCTACTGCCTAAAGCATATCCGTACTGCCCCGCTCGCTACATTGTATAAGGATTTGATTGCTCCGCTTGCCACGGCTTTATCTCGCACTGCCGAGCTGGATATGTGTAATCCGCCTGCAACAGGCTATTGTGTACATTCGCTCGACACTATTGAAGCTCGCCTGCTAGTGCGAATCGCCCTGGAGTCTGCGACCGCCCTAGCAGAGCGTCTGCACGACGATGCTGCGGCTGTTGCGTGGCGTATGGCTGCCGAGGATATTCCACAGCAGCCGCTATGTCACGATATTGCGTACGACGAAGCCGACACTCACGCTACCATCTGGAAGGCTCGCCAGTACATTAGTGATGGTCGCCTAGCAGAGGCGCGGGCGTTGCTTGATCAGCTTACCAATTATCTACATACACACGGCTATATAGCGGATAGATTGATTGATGGGCAGCCAATCAGTGTGGCCACCCAGGGTGAGTATGCCGCCACGCTGCTCGCACTTGCCCAGGCAAGGAGGAAACGCTAATGCCTCGCCAGATAGTGCAGTCGCTGCAGCGTTCGGCTGCGATTAAGCAAGCCTTTATACAGCATACCGAAACAGTACAGTCGCTCTACATTGGGCGGCGACATATCAAGGCAGTGTGTCTGCCAGTACGTGGCTTCACTGCTTCTTGTTCGCATAAGGATTTACATTGTTGTGTGGGGAGCTTTTTAGGGCATGAATATAGTTTGGTGTATCGTGAAGATGACGATGCGTCGTTTGTGATTGTTGATATCGAGCTGCCAATTCAGCAGCCACTGCATCACTTTTTCATCATACCAACGGATTTGCCTCGACCATTGTTTGATCGCATCATGCTGCTGCACTCGCATCATCGCCACGTGCCACTTGCCAAGGGCAAGGGGTGTTCCCTGGCATTTTTACAGCAATATTCGGCCTTGGCACGCCCAGAACATTTTCTCACCACTGCCGCTATCATCACAAGCACGCTCGCACACTATATTGAAATTATCAAACAGCCGTATATTTACGAACTGCACGGCAAGCATCTGTACGTGTATGCGTACGATAGCACCTTGCCTACTCGCCGCACGCTTGATGCCCAGGTAAGTGCCGCAAGTGTTATCGCAAATGCGTTAGTAACTTAGTAAGGTATGATTTTGGTGCTTGTAACTGGTGGTTTAACTGCGAGCTTTACTTTGTTGATGGTGGGGTGACGAGACGACAACAATAAAAACCACCCCAACGAGGGGGCGGTTTTATAATAATGATTAGCTCTTGCGCTTCTTTACTTCGTTGCGGCCAAGATTCTTCTTGGTTTCGGTGTAAATCGCATGCTTCTTTGCAATTGGGTCGTATTTACGCAACTCAAGCTTTTCGGTGGTGTTTTGCGTATTTTTTGTGGTGTAGTAGGTACGATGATTGCTCAAGCTACTTACCAAACCAACCAACTTTCGCTTTGTATTCTTCTTTGCCATCTCTCTAACTCGTTAACTTTTTATTAAACGTCTTGATTGATTATAGCATAGCATGGCCAAAAATACTAGTATTTTTGCAATTCTTGTGCATACCGGGTAGCTAGGTTAGCTAACGGTAATTGGTAAAGGCAAGCGGAAAGTCAAAGTCTGCGGCTTTAAGGGTGGCAATTACTGCCTGTAGCTCGTCTTTACTGTTTGAGGTGCAGCGTACGCTATCGCCTTGAATTTGTGCTTTTACCTTCGGATGTGATTCTTTGAGTAGTTTGGTGATCTTTTTCGCATTATCTTGGCTTAGTCCATCCTTAAACGGCACATCCTGCCAGGCGCGCAGATTGGCGGCGTTGTGGGCGCCGCTTAAATCAAGCACTTTGCTGGTCATGCCACGCTTTGCAAGCTGTTTGCCGATCATGTCAATGATGGTTTGCACCTGAAACTCATCCGCCCCAATCACCTTAAAGCCTTTTTTGTCGGCCAGCCATTCAATATCGGCTGGCGTACCCTTAAAGTCAAAGCGGTTTGCAATTTCGCGCAGAGTAAGTTGATGCACATTATTCATCTCTGCCTTGTCGAACGTACTTTCAATATCAAAACTAAAATTTGCCATACTATCTCCTTTTATTTCATTATAGCAAATTTTTATCGCCTGTTCTTTTCAATGTAAAGTTACAGGTTTTTCTTTGGCAGCTCATTAAACATTGCCGTCATGGTCGGGTTGTTGCGAGTAAGCCGCTTCACGGTGACATCTTGAATTTTATTATTCGCTAGGCGTAGATTATTTTCAGATGAAAGCAGCTCGCTTTTAGTTTTTTCAAGCAGCTTGATGGTTTTATCAATATCATCAATCGCTGCCTTAAATTTGCGGCCGGCCAGTTCGTAGTTTCGATCAAAGCCTTGCTTAAAGGTTTCGAGTTTTTGCTCAAAATTGGTAATATCAATATTTTGATTTCGCACCAGCTGAAGCTCGGCTTTGTATTGCATGGCATTGCGAGCAGCGTTGCGTAAAATGGTAATCATCGCAATAAAAAACTGCGGCCGCACTACATACATTTTTTCGTAAGCGTACGATACATCAGTGATGCCGCTATATAATTCGCTGTCAGATTCTAGCATACTCACCAGCACGGCATATTCACAGCCGCTTTTGGTACGGTCTTGATCGAGCTTTTTGAAATGGTCTTCGTTGCGTTTTTTGTTTGATGAATTGTCGGCTTCGTTCTTCATCTCAAACATGATAGAAAGCAGCTCATTGCCATGTTCGTCGGTTTCACGATACACGTAATCGCCCTTTGTGCCTGTAGTAGACGTGTCGTTATCTTTGCCAAAATACGCTCGAGTAAACGCCCCATTCGATTGCCATTGCCGAAACGCCACCTCGCAGTGCTGCTCAAGGCTTTCACCTAGTAGTTTAACCGACTGCTTGGCCTTAAAATCTTTATACTGGGCGATTTGCTCGTCCTTCATCTTAAGTTGCGATTCGTATGTGTCACGCAGGCTTACTTCCCGTAGTTTTTGCTCGGAATCTTTGGCAGATAATTTACCGGCTAGCTCATCACGTTCTTTTTCAATAGCGTTGATCGCCTCGGTGACAGCCAGTCGCTTTTCGGTCTCCTTGGCAGTCAGCTCGGTTTTAAGCTTGGTGATTTCGGCCTCTTTTTGGGAGAGTTCTTGCCTAATATTCGCAGCCGCTAATTCAGCCGCACTCGCCTTTTCGGATTGTAATTTTGCAATTTCGGCATCTTTTTTTGAAATATCTTCATTAGCTTCGTTTTTTACTTTGGCAACCGCTAATTTTACTTCTGTATCAATCCTGGCATGTAATTCTTTAGCGAATTCACTATCTCGCACCTGCTTTAAAATGTCGGCAAAGGCTGTGTCATCAACCTTAAATGCTTTTTTACAATGTGGGCAAATAATTTCGTTATTCATACTATCCCCTCCCTTTTAGGGTTTTCTATTTATTAAATATAACATAAAATAAAATCGCCCTAAAATAAGAGCGATTTATCTACAATTTGGTGCTGGAAGTAGGACTCGAACCTACGAAGCCTTACGGCGGGAGATTTACAGTCTCCTGTGATTGCCACTACACGATTCCAGCGTGTTATGGAGCCGCTTCAGGGACTCGAACCCAGGACCTGCTGTTTACAAAACAGCTGCTCTAACCAACTGAGCTAAAGCGGCATAATTAACATTGTAGCAGATGATACGTAGTTACGCAATAATAATACGTGGTATTTTCTAGGAGAATACACCATATTGACTATATGCATAAAAAATGTTACAATAGATATATGAGTACTGTTATTTCAAAGCTGCTTTCGGAGTGGAGCCGCAATTATAATGATCGACAAAAACTACAGCATGTATATCTTTCGGTGGCTGCTGCACTGCTGCTAACCGCTGGGGTGATCGGGCTTATTAGCTATGATACGGGGCAAAAGTTGCTGATTATTGCAATTGTAAGCATTTTTATTTTTATTGCCAACTCTGTAGCCTGGGCATTGCTGCATACGTTCGTCATTGCACGTCTGGGTGATACAGAAGATGCGCAGCCAGAGGTTGTCAAAAAGCCTGTTCGCACTCGCAAAACAAAATAAGCCTAGTGTTTTGTGCGCTGATATGTTACAATAGCTAGGTACACGCCGCGATAGCTCAGCCGGTAGAGCACTTCCATGGTAAGGAAGGGGTCTCGGGTTCAAGTCCCGATCGTGGCTCCAGAATAGATTTTTAAGAAAGTCACCGCCCTTCAGTAGGGCGGATTTTCTCAAGTAAGGTATATCCTATGGATAAACTCCAGCATTTATATAAGTCTTATCGGAATTCCGTCTTTGTCTCTTTCTAGCGTATAGCGTTTTTCTGAGCAATCCATGAACCGTATCCGAAGACTGTTACGATTTTGCGAGCAGACTGCTGCAATATCATTACGACCCAGGAGTTTTTCATTCCTAGAGTTGATAAGTATGCCAGTTTTTTCATCACCGTGCATATCTGTATCACCAACTCTGTAGAGAAACTCCCCTTCTATATCAACATATCCATACTGCGGGATGATAATATCCTTGCAGGTATTTAGATTAAATACGCCCATTTTAAGATGATTGGGGCTATAGTAGCCACGAATCGATCCGCCAATTACTGAAATAACCTGGCCGTACTCATCCTCATCAAAATAACCAAAATCTGAATACCCCTTGCTTTTATTAACGAGACACTCCCCTGTGCTTGCATTGATTAGCTCGCAGGTAGCATGCTTGTAATCCATAATCTTAACAATCAAGTCCTTTCTGTTTTCATGCGATATGTCACAGACATGCTGATGGCGGCAATCAACTACTTCATTGTTATGTCGATCAACAACACCCCAAAGATCTTTTTCGTACCAGTAGCCACTATACCCCTTACCTTCGTGCTGCCAGTTATTGCGGTATTCCCAGTTGCCTTTGGCAACTATCGCTCGCCCATCTTTGAACGGAAACGCAAATAGGTATTGAGGTTTAATAATAAAATCATCGCTGTTATTAACAGCACCCCATATGCCAGCCGGGTACTCGGTATCTAAATGGAAAGCCGGCTTGTATATTCCGTCATAGCTGCATTCATCTGGGTCAATTGTACTGACCAGTCGAGGTTGGCTTTTATCTCTTTTCCATATCTCCTCGTATCCTGCAAGAGAGAACAGATCAATGCCTTTTTGTTTAGATAATTCTATTAACTTCATGCGTATACCCCATCAAAAACTAATGACTAGCAATTGCCGTTCTGATAGCATTTTGTTATATTACGCACGCCCTCTACCCCATCATCTCCCGCAAGCTTGTATCGTAAGGGGTTGTCCAAGGCTCGCCTTCTATGCCGCAGGAGTTCAGAAAGGTACGCATGCAGTGTTGGATTTGGGCGGCATCCGATGTAGCGTCTTCGGTGTTATATTCTAGTTCAATAAACGTACCCAGCCCTAGCACCTCATCAATACACACTCGGTACATTTTAAGTGGGCCCTCGGTGCGTACTTTGTCAACTGTTGCGACCTGCTTCCAGCCAAGGTTGCAAAGGAGTTTGCGAGCCGCCACACCATCAGTTACTTCAAATTCGCACTCGTCAGATTCTAGCTTGTTGTACTTTTGAATTTTGAGAGTAAGGACGCTTGTGCATATTTTGCCTGCCGCATCACACACATCTCGTACACGCATAATCTTTGAACCCTTGGTAATTGGTATGTTGATTTGTTCTGGTTGTAAAAAGACAGTATCGATTTGTCGAGCGGTAGTCACTTCACCCAATCCACGAGCCTGTAATTTTGCAAGCACCTCCTGCACGGTAACCGTATCGGCCAGTTTTAGCTTTACCTCGATTTCTCTCATATATGTCTCCCAATATAGTACGGATGATTGCTATCTCTATGTATAATAATGGACTAGTGGGGTGATTTTGTAAACCTATTACCAATATATACACTCGCCTTACATAAAACCACCCCTCCAGTATATGAAGGGGTGGCACAACACACCGAAGACCTCGTAGACACCTCACAACGTGGTCTTCTATTACTAGTATATATAATTTGTGGCTACATTACCACCTTGCGGGGCGATTTTGTTGTAGTTTTATTGCGAACAGCTGTTTGACGAGGGGTAAGTTGTTGATCAAGCTCTTTTTGGATTGCGGCGGCTTTTTCTGGTTTATTGCTGCGAGCATAGGCATCCGCTAAAATACGCAACGACTGTGCCGACCTATCAAGCTCAACTGCCTTTTCGAACGAAGCAATAGCTTTTTCATCACGACCCATCTTCTGTAGTACTTTAGCGTAGGCAATGTGCCGTGAGGCGACATTTTCTTCCATTGTCATGGCTTGCTCGAACGCCAGAGCGGCTTTATCTAGATTATCCGTTTCAAGATAGATAAGCCCTACGTTATGAAGGCTACTGGCACTTGGCTCAAGGCTTTGGGCGATTTCAAAACACTCAATTGCATCTTTATACGCCTGTTGCTTGGCGTATAGAATACCTAAGCGATTGTAGGCCGTGGCGTTACGCTCATCCACCCGCAAAATAGTCAGCAAGGCCTTTTCGGCACGAAGGTATTTTTGATCTTTTAGTGCATCTTGGGCAATTTGCCAAAGCTTATCAAGCTTTTCGGTGATTTTTGCCGTAGTATCAGCCGATGACTTTACTGCTTTTGGCCGATAGAGCAAAATAGCAACGCCCGCAATGATAATAAACAATAATCCAAACATCTCACTATATTATACCACACAGCGAAGCAAACTAAGGCGTACATGGGCATTTTTTCGAATGGCACCCTCCGCTTCAAGGAGACGGATAGTTTTAGTATGTAACTCTGGTGAGGTTTGTCGTACTAACATAAAGCGGCACACTACTAGAGCGGCGTGCAAGAGCCGCAAGGCAGTATCACGGGAGTCTTTTACGCTTGCAATTACAGCCAGCCTCTCGAGCGGCGTGCCAGATACGAACTGCTTGGCTTGGGCGAAGACAGCGGCTTCTTCTTCGTAGAATGTAGTATCCTTGAGTAGTTTTTGCTGTAGTAGCGTATCGCCGCCCGACATAAATTCGATCTTTGCTTTAATATCCGAAGGTAGCGATACTTCCTGAGCAGCTGGCGTATAGTGTGCCGTTTGGCAGCGTGAACGGACAGTTTCGAGCAGCAAGGATGGCTGGGCGGTTGCTAGAATGATATGCAAATTATCCCGAGGCTCTTCAAGTAACTTTAGTAGAGCGTTTTGTGCTTGTTGCGTGAGCTGATGAGCATCGGCAATGAGTACTAGCGTGCGAACATGCGGGCTACTGGTGCGGACAGCCTGCTGTAACTCTCGTACATCGTCAATAAAAATCCCAATACTGGTTCTGGTTGGACTTTTGTGTGGAATGATTTCAAGGCAGGTATCGGCCGAGGTACTATAACTACGAGCAGCCTCCAGCACATCAGTATGCAGTGGCACTACCACCAATAGGGCGTGTGGTAAGGGAAGCTGCGTCTGCCCCATTATGACTCCATGGCTTGCGTGAATGATACTGGCAGCGGTGCAGTGAAACACATTCGCTTGCCACCAGGCAGAGTTACTTCAAGCGAACTAGCATGGAGATACATGCGATCGGCAGATTCTGTACCATAGACCACGTCGCCTACAATTGGCGTGCCAAGATATTGCATATGCACGCGCAGCTGGTGTGTACGGCCAGTGCGAGGGCGGAGCAATACGAGGCTGTGTAAGCCATCGTTCGTGGTGTGTGAAACTTCGTATACCGTTTGTGCTGGCTTACCATTTGCACCAACTCGAAAGGTGCTTGGCATGGAAGGGTTGCGTTCGATTGGTAAGTCAAGCAAGGCTTTGGGCTGCTTTGGCGTGCCGCTAATGACAGCGGTGTAGGTTTTTTTGACGGTGCGGTTACTGAATTGTCGCTGCAACATATGGGCGGCTTCGTCTGTCTTTACCATCAAAAGTACGCCGCTTGTATCACGGTCGAGCCGGTGAATAATGCCAGGGCGATTGGTATCTGCTTTGTAGGCGGTGTGCGGCTTAATAATATCCGCAGCAGTAAATTCTTCAGCAATAGCACCTTTGGCGTGTGTTAACATGCCGGCTGGCTTATTAATAACCAAGACATGCCCATCTTCGTATAGTATCTCGTACGGCTGAGCGGCAAACTCTTGCACCGCTGCGTTTATGGTAATTTCATCCTCTGGGGTGACGGGCTGTTTTGGGCTGGTTGCCACTATCTCATTTACCTGCACTTGGCCGGCGATAATCATTTTTTGATAGGTACTGCGCGACTCTTTACCGAATCGCTCTACTAGTGCTACATCAAGCCGTTTTTCACGAGGTTCATCTATCAATACATAGCAATCCTTGCCTTTGTAGGGCAGCCCATAGGTAAGCAGCTCGCCATCAAGTGGATTAGCCAGTAAGCGATAGTTGCGATGATCGCCTGCTTCAATCGCCTGGCTATAAATATACGCTTCATCATCTTCGGCCAAATTATCAATTAAAATTGCATACTGAGTGCCGCTCAGCTTGCAGCGAATTAACACATTTTTATCGTGTGGCTTGGTTTTTTGGATTGATTCAATATGGCGCGGCATATGCTCATCGCCCGCTTGGTTAAAAGCTCGCAAGATTGCTAAAATATCAGATGAATCAAACTTCATGGTCGCAGCCCTACTGCTCGCTGTACCTGTGCTAGGGTTGCATTGGCGATTTCGCTCATAGCAGCTTCGGATCGTTCGAGCGATGCCAGCAATATATCGTCGGTAATTGCATCATAACGGGCATGGAACTCTACCAAGAACCGCTCAACCTCATCGGCTACCGCTCGCTTAAAGTCGCCGTACCGCTCGCAGCCAATCCACTCCGCATTCACCTCGGCTTGTGGTCGGCCAGATAGTAACGCCAGCATTTGCAGCAAGCTTGTAATGCCCGGCTGAGCCTCCCAATCAAACGCCACTCGACCAAGACTATCAGTGGTGGCACCCATAATTTTTTTGCGAGCTACCGCTGGGTTGTCACTGAGGTTGATCTTTGATTTTTCATCAGTTGAACTTTTGCTCATTTTTTTGCGTGGGTCGGTGAGGCTGCGGATTCGCACGCCTGTGTCACGCTGAATAAAGCTGGTTTGTTCAGCAGTTGATTTTGGAATTGTAAAGATATCGCCAAACTTTGCATTAAATCTCATGGCAATATCACGAGTAATTTCAAGATGCTGGAACTGATCCTCCCCTACTGGTATGTAGCTGGCATGATATAGCAAAATGTCTGCCGCCATCAACACTGGATAGTTCATCAAACCCATGGTTACACTGGCAGTGTGTTCGGCTGATTTTTCCTTAAATTGGGTCATGCGTTGCATCTCCCCTACGTACGTAAAACAGTCTAAAATCCACGCTAGCTCGCTATGAGCAGAAATGTAGCTTTGGCGATATAGATATGTGTTTGGGTCATCTAGTTTTAGCCCAGCTGCCACAAAATATTTAAGATTGTGAAGGGTGTTTTTGTAGAGCGTGGTGTGATCAATTGGCGTAGTAAAGCTGTGCAGATCTGGCACAAACATGTTAATTTGATATGCGTGCGAATAGTTTTTTTGCAGTTCGGCCATCGGTACAAAGGCACCTAAAAAATTGCCAAGAGTTGGCTCTTCGTTTGAACGAACACCAGTAAGAATTACAGGTTTTGACATATACTTCATTATAACATAAAAAGCACCACCCCTGGTGCGATGTTCGCATTGAGGATGGTGCGGGGTGGTACTTAGTGGCTAGGCGGTGCGAAGGGCACTGACTGCATCAACTGCTGCATCTTGTAGCTGCAGGCGAATTCGATGTTTTTCGACACTGTCTTCTTGGTGCATAAAATCCAATTGCTGGAGTAAATTTACCAGTTCGAAGTAGCGTTCCATAAAAATCTCATCTGCTTTGATGGTGCGGACAGCCCAGGCTCGACACAACGTTTCGAGCGAGATATTGTTCGCAGAAAGCAGCAGCTCAACCGCATAAGCATACTCATCACGCTCGCCATCGCTAAATGGCGAAGTTTGCACTGCAGCCAGTTTGGCTCGTGCCCGGGTGCGTCGCCGCAAGGCATCTTGATGTTGCAAGAATGGGTTGCTCCACCAGATACTTACCGCAATCGCCAACACTGCAGCCGTGATACACACAAGTGTAAGCATGTATTGCTCGATGGCTGCCGTAATCATAGCGATTATCATACCTACGAGCGTTGCATAGACAATAGCTGACACCTGCCGTATGACGTGCGAGGTGTTGCGTTGGGCGATTTTTTGCTCAATCGTAGCCAAGTCTTGCTCCGCTAAAAGTAGTGAAGCTTGGGCATTGCTGATAGTACGATCGCAATACGAAAAGATCGCTTTGTATATCGCCGGACTGTGCACTACTGGCTGATGAGTGGCCTTGTGCCGCGCTCGATATTCCATACGATCACGACTCCTTTACTCTAGAAGTACCTACCAATTAACGTACGAATCGGCCGCATGCAGCAGCCAATCCGCCTTTATTATACTACAATGTGGTGTAAAAGTCAATATAAACCCACAGCGAGTCTTCGCAGGGCTACTTCTCGCCACCAATCCTCTTGCAAATCTGCCGCACGTAGCCACGAGTCAGTTCGTGTGAAGCGAGAATGCGCTTGGCGGTAATGTGCTGATGACGAGCGAGCTGCTGCATAGTATCGTGCACTAGCAGTGGGTCAAAAAAGCCATATATAATGACAGTTGGCACCGTGAGCGAGGCAAGATCAGCAAAACTAGTTTGTCGTATAATACTATGGCGAAGGGCTAATATATAAGGGGTGATGGTCTGCTGATTGATTTCTACTGCCTTTGGAGCGAGCCCGGTTGCGGTGATGGCCTTTGCGGCTACAACGGCCGCTTCTTTATCGCCCTCAAGTACCTGGGCGGTAATAGTATATAGCGAGGTGAGGATTTTTGCCTCTTGGCTTGCAGTGTCGTGCGGTGTGTAGCGGTTGCGGTATATTGGAGGGCCGCACAGCAGTAGCCGCTGACATATGCGAGGCCGCTGGCGAGCTGCCTCAATTGCTACTAATCCTCCGAGCGAATGTCCCACAAAAATAATGTCTTTATGGTAGCCAAGTTTTTTAAGTGTACGCAGCACCGATCGTGCGTGGACATAATTATGATGAATCGGCAGCCATGGCCGAGGCGATTTGCCAAAGCCAAGCAAATCCACTGCAACGATACTTACGTTACCGGGTAGTTTTTTGATAGTATCTTCCCATACCTCGTGCGTACAGCCAAGCCCATGTAGCAGCACTACAACAGGTGCATCGGCGGCACCTTTGCGATGGTAGCCAACGTGTAATCTGCGAGCCGCCACGAGCCCGCCAACCGCTTGGTAGCTGCGACGTATGTATTGCCGTATCATGCTACTGTCCTTTTAGATTGTTGCGATTCGTATATAGCTACCACTGCCCTGCAAATTGGGGTAATGTACACTTTCGTCACCTCGTGTAGGCCAAGTACTTTGTGAGCGGTGATGTGTGGCTGCTGAGCGAGCGTCTTCATATGCTTATTTACAATAAATGGATCAAATTCACTATAGATAAGGTGGATAGGTATTTGCAACTGGGTAATATCCTGCCAGGCAGTTTGCGTAAGAATACTGGCTCGTAAAGCGGTAATGTATGGGGTAATAGTAGACGCATCCACTTGAAAGGCCGATGAAGTAAGCTTGGTTTTTTTGGCAAGTTTTGCTAATTGAATATAACGGTCTGGCTTTTCGGTGGCGTCATTGGCAGTGGCTTTGTAAAGTTTAGTGAGGATATGTTCTGCAGCGAGTAGTTTGTCGTCTCTTTCTTGGGTGGTTTGATAAATCGGCGGACTACATAACACCAACCCCTTCACCACCCACGGGTAGCGTTTCGCAAGTTCAATAGCGATAAGTGCACCCATTGAATGCCCCACTAGCACCACCTTGGTGCGCACTCGCAGGCGAGCTAACGTTGCGGCCACCGAGCGTGCCTGGATGCGTACATTGTATGAGGCGCGTGACGGTTTTGGCGATTCACCAAACCCTAGTAGATCAAGCGAGATAATCCGCCTGTCTTTTGGTAGTTTTGCAATCACCTCTTCCCAGCTTGCCCCTGCGTTGCCAATGCCGTGCAATAATACAATCGTACCCCGAGGTTTTTTGCAACGGATATCATGACTCACGTGCAGGAGTCGTGGGATATCGAATTGTGCCGAGAAAGAAAACATTATGTACTATTGTATCATTTTAAAGAAAGGCACACAAAAACACTCCGCCTGATATTGACGGAGTGTTTGGTAACTGCGAGCAATTAACGCTTCGAGAATTGTTCGCGCTTACGAGCTGATCGCAAGCCGTATTTCTTGCGTTCCTTTTCGCGCGGGTCACGCTTAAGGAGTTCAGCTTTTTTAAGCGTACCACGTAGGTCGCTGTGGGCAACCGTGATAGCTTTTGCAATTGCAAGCTTGATTGCATCAACCTGACCGCTCAAGCCACCGCCGCTGACACGTACGGTAATGTCAAACTCTTTTTGCTTACCAACCACTGCAAGTGGATCGGTTACTTCTGCAAGCAGCGTTTTGTTGCCTGAAAGGTATTCTGCGGCTGGCTTGTCGTTGATTTTTACATCACCCTTACCGGCGTACAGGCGGGCGCGTGCAGTTGCGCTCTTGCGACGACCAAGGCCGTAAAAGTACTTTGCGTCTGCCATATTACTTTACCTCTACTTTCTTTGGTGATTGTGCAGCGTGGGTGTGCTCGCTACCAGCAAATACACGAAGTCGCTTCATGCGTTCTGCTTGTAGCTTGTTCTTTGGTAGCATACCCTTGACTGCGTTTTCGATGATTCGTTCTGGGAACTTTTCACGAACTTCTTCAAGACGAGCATCTTTGATACCGCCAGGGAAGCCAGTGTGGTGGTAGTACACCTTCTTCAGTTCCTTATCACCAGTTACCACGGTTTCTTTGGCGTTGATAACGACTACGTAATCGCCACCATCAATATGCGGGGTGTAGGTTGGCTTGCCTTTACCGGTAAGCAGGTTTGCGATGATGGTTGAAAGGCGGCCGAGTGGTAGTTCGCTGGCATCAATCAGGTGCCATTCACGTACTACTTCGCTTGGCTTTTGTGAATAGGTTTTATTCATTACTTCGCCTCCTTTGCCATTGGCTTAAGGGTGTCAACAAATTCGATCGTTGCCATTTGCGCACCATCACCCACGCGCAAACGAGTACGTTGCACGCGTACGTGACCGCTAGTGCGACCCTGTAGTTGTGGGGCAATTTCATCTACCAACTTAAAGGCAGCTGCCTGGGTAGAAAGCTTTGCAATCACCTGGCGACGGTTGTGTAGGTCGCCCTTCTTTGCTTTTGTAATGAGCTTTTCAATGTAACGCACCAACTCTTTGGCCTTTGGCAAGGTGGTTTCGATCTTGCCGTGCTCAACTAAGCTTGTCGCTAGGCCTTTCATTAGCGCGCGGCGCTGGTCTCGCTCACGACCAAACTTGCGCCCTTTATATCCATGTCGATGCATATTAGAGCTCCAACTCCGCTAGTTTATCTTTTACTTCATCCAATGCCTTTGAACCAAAGCCCTTGAGTTCACGCAAGTCTTGTTCGGTTAGAGTAACCAAATCTTGCACGGTGCGAATATCGTTGTTGATCAACGCATTTGCGGTGCGGGCGGTAAGGTTTAGGTCTTCGATTGGGGTATTTAGCTCGTTCGCTTCATCTTCGTCGGCCTGACCAAGTGCAGGAGCGGCTTCTACCACAGTGCTACCAGCTAGGGCGGTATATTGATTTACCAAAATAGCGGCAGCTTCCTCAAACGCTTCACGTGGGGTGAGTGAGCCATCGGTATCGATGGTTACATCTAGGCGTTCTAGGTTAGTTTCCTGGCCAACACGGGTTGGCTCAACCTTGTAGCGTACACGTAGCACTGGGCTAAATACCGCATCAAGTGCGATGTGGTCGCTGTGAAGGCGCATGTCGCTCGCATCTTCGATTGAACGATAGCCACGACCAGAATCAACCACGAGGTCGATAACCACCTTTGCTGATGGATCATCAATGGTGCAAATTACTTGCTCTGGGTTGATGATTTCTACATCGGCAGTAGTCTGAATATCAGCCGCAGTTACTTCGCCTGCACCAGACTTTTCAAGACGTAGCTCTACTGGCTCGTCGGTGTGTAGCTTTACACGTACGGTTTTAAGATTAAGGCTGATGTCTACTACGTCTTCCTTTACGCCTTTTACGGTAGTAAATTCGTGCGTCGCACCTTCAATCTTAAACGATACAATCGCTGCACCTCGAATGCTTGAAAGCAGTACACGGCGAAGGCTGTTGCCAAGGGTGTTGCCGTAACCAGCATGGAGTGGCTCTACTGCAAACGTCGCACTCGTATCTGAGTGGTCTTCAATGTTTGCTAGTGCCGGATTGTGAATAACTTTTGTCATGCTTTATGCTCCTTACCCTTTTTAGCGTGAATAGTATTCAACGATTAGCTGTTCGTTAATATCAGCTTCAGCTTCTTCTCGCTTTGGATTACCAGTGATCGAGATTGAAAGCTTCTTTGGATCTGACTTCATCCAGCTTAGTGCGCCTTGTGTTGAATTCTTCACTACTTCATCAATCTGTGTGAAGTAGCCAGACTTGGTACTCTTTGGACGAACGCTAATTTCATCACCAGCCTTAAGGCGGATTGATGGAATATCAACACGACGACCGTTGAGCATAAAGTGGCCGTGGCTTACCAATTGGCGAGCGGCACGACGGCTTGTTGCAAACCCTGCACGATACACAGCGTTGTCAAGACGACGTTCAAGTAGCTGCAATAGGTTTTCGCCAGCCAGACCATCTTTGCGGGTTGCTTCTTTCATTAGGCGAGCGAATTGCTTTTCGAGTAGGCCGTAAGTGCGGCGTACTTTTTGCTTTTCGCGTAGCTGAGTGAGATACAAGCTTGGCTTGCCCTGGCGACTGTGAGCGTGCTCACCTGGGATGCCGCTTTTGCGAGCCATAATCTTGTGTGCTTTTGGATGCAGTGCGTAGCCTTCACGGCGGCTCTGCTTCACAATAGGAGAGGTATCTCGTGCCATGTAATTAAGCCCTCCTTGCTTTCTTAGGGCGAACACCACCGTGTGGCACGCCAGTTACATCTTTAATACTATCAACGGTGATATCAAGACCGCCCATTGCACGAATCGCAGCGTCACGACCAAGACCAACACCCTTTACAAATACATCCACCGAACTAAGGCCATGGAGGCTTTTAGCGATTTCTGCAGCTTTTTCAGCAGCAACCTGGGCTGCATATGCAGTACCCTTTTTGCTACCACGGAATCCGCACGCACCAGCTGATGATGCAGCGAGGGCGTTACCCTTCTTGTCGGTAAAAGTTACGATAGTGTTGTTAAATGTTGCTTGAATATGCAGCTGACCAGCTGGAACTGATCGACGCTGTTTTTTACGAGCACTTGTTTTAGCTTCTGCCATTGTCTCTCTATTCCTTTCCTTTAGGTCTTACTTGCTGCTTTAGGTTGTGTACCGCCGACGGCAATCGCTCGACCCTTGCGAGTTCGTGCATTCGTTCGGGTTCGCTGACCACGTACTGGCAAACCAGCCTTGTGGCGCAAGCCACGGTACGCGTTCACGTCCTTGAGGCGCTTAATATTATTGGTTACCAAGCGCTGTAGATCGCCTTCGGTCATGTAATCGTTATCGATTATATCGCGAATTTTTTGCTCTTCAGCCTCGGTGAGATCTTTCACCCGAGTGGTCGGCTCAATTTTAGCCGCCGCAAGGATGTCTCGCGCGTGCTTCTTGCCAATACCATAAATATAGGTAAGAGCAATCTGCACTTGCTTTTCAGAAGGTATTACTACCCCAGAAATTCGAGCCATGCTTAACCCTGCCTTTGCTTATTCTTAGGTTTTTTCTTATTGATGACACGTAGACGGCCTTTGCGGCGCACTAGCTGGTCATCGGGACTGATTTTCTTGACACTCGCACGAACTTTCATGAGTGAATAAAAACTCCCCTTGGGCAAAACCCAACTTATATTTGATATAGTTATACGGCCTTCTGGTGTGAAGGTCGCTCGTCTCTCAGGCGAAAGCTGATTCTTCCCTGTGTAAGATCGTACGGGGTCATCTCAACCTCTACCCTATCGCCCGGCACCAAACGAATATAATGCTTACGCATCTTGCCGCTAATGTGGGCGAGTATTGTATGGCCGTTCTCGAGTTCAACCTTAAATTTAGTGCCAGGCAGTGCTTCCACTACCTTGCCGATCATTTTGATTACTTCCTTTTGACTTGCCATAAATTACAAGTATAGATTATACAGTAAAAAAATGCATAAGTAAAGCGTAAAGTTTTACGATTGCTCAACCGCCCGCACTACTACTCGCTGATCGTAGGTTTCCTGGGCAGGAATCCACTTACCCGTACAGCTAATCAAGCTCAAACCCTGGGCACCACTGCTAACAGATTTCGCAGCTTTGTCCATCCCCCCGTTGTTCATATCTTCTAGGCTGATGGTGGTATTTTCCTTAATGATATAGGTGATTTTTTTGCCATCACCGCGCTCAATCACAATCGTACTACCAACCTGCAATTTTGGCAGATGTTCAAACACGCCGCCTTTTGTAGGGCCACCATTATGTCCATCAATCAACACTGCACCAAAATCCTCACCCGGCAACGAGCTTTTTGTATACCAGCCAGTATCGTGAATATTGCGTGGCGTATCAACTTCGCCGTTTGCTCTTACACCCACGCCAAGTACTCTGGCATTAGTAATACCTAAACTTGGGATAGAGATAAAACGAGGATGCAATGGCGATACGGTGTGTTCTTGCTTTTTTTCTGGCGCAACGGGTGTTTCTTCTACATCGGTACGAGCCGTTACTACAGGGATCGGCACTGGTGGCAGTTCACCCGCAGTGTAAAAACGATATCCGTACCACATAGTCGCTCCACACAAAAAGAAGAAAATACTCCAAAATGCCCATATACCAAGATGAAGTGATTTCTTTTGACGAATATATAATCCCGTCGACATACTACCTAGTATAGCAAAAGCCCCCTGCTGCTTCAACAAGGGGCGAGTCTATTACATTGCTTATGGCTATTTGTAGTCGTCGTAGGTCACCATGAGCGCACGGCTGTTGATTTGGCGAAGTGCTTCAAGCCCAACAGATACCACAATCAAAAGCCCGGTACCACCAATTGCAAGGTTGGCATTTTGAATACCAGTAAAGTTGTATAGCAAATATTCAATCGCAAATGGCATAACCGCAATAATACCGAGTACAATCGAACCAAATAGCTGCAAGCGGTTAACAGTTTTACTGAGGTATTTTTCGGTTTGCACGCCCGGGCGAACCCCTTCAACAAAACCGCCCTGCTTTTGGAGATTTTCTGCAATTTCTTTACTGTTAAAGGCGATACCGGTATAGAAGTAGGTAAACATAATCACCAGCAAGAAGTACAGCACCGGGTAGATAAATGCCTGGGCACTATCGCCAGTAAAGCTGCCTGGGTTTGGTGCCTGGAACCAGGTGATAAGATTATCGGCCACTTGGCGGTAACTTGGGTTGTTGGTTGCTTTTAACACCTGCCCCACAAAGGCTGGTAAACTCAGAAAGGCTACCGCAAAAATCACTGGAATCACGCCGGCAACAATCAACTTAACCGGTAGTACGCTTTTAATGCCGCTGTAGGTACTGTTACCTTGTACACGCTTGGCGTAATTAACCGTAATAATACGCTGAGCCTCGTTAATCTTTACTAGTACATAGAGTGTAAGGATTGATACTGTGAGCAAGGCTAGTGAAATCCAGAAGATAGTTGGATTCACAGGAATCGTAAACCAACCGAACACGTCAAGTGCACCCTTTGAAGTATCGAATAGCGACACCCCAAGCGTCGAAAGAGTGGTTGGCAACTGGCTGATGATACCAGCAAAAATCAATAAGCTAATACCATTACCAATGCCCTGCTCGGTCATTAATTCACCAAGCCACATTAGCAGCACAGAGCCAGCGGTCATTGCACCAACGGCGACAATCCATTCGGTAAGGGTAGTTTCTTGTAGAATGGTAGTATTGCCAGCCAATACTGTTTGACGCAAAATATAGATAAAGGCGATTGACTGGATAATTGCTAGCGGTACTGTCATGATGCGTGTCCACTGATTAATTTTACGACGGCCAGTTTCACCATCTTGGTGCAGCTGTTCAAGCTTTGGAATCGCACGAGTGAGCAGCTGACTAATAATACTTGCGGTAATGAATGGGCTCAAGCCTACTAGTACAATTGAAAGCTGGCTCAACGCACCGCCAGAAAGCAGGTTCAAAAAACCGCCAAAATCACTGGCTGCCAAAAAGCTAGTAACCACCTCTTTCAGCTTGGTTGGTTCGGTTAGCGGCACCGGTACATGTGCGAGCAAGCGATATGCAGCAATCAGCAATAGTACAATCAGCAAACGCTTTTGCATATCGCGATTCTTAAATGATTTAAATATAGTTTTCCAGTTCATTATCTACCCCTTCGGTCGAATTTTGTCTGTTACGGCATGCCGCCTCATCTTTACTTGTTTATTATTATATCACAAAACCACCCATAACCAATATAAATAGTCCACCTTGCTACCAGGGTGGACTATTGTGTTATACTGCGATAGATTACTTATCGTCGGCTTCGGCCTGCTTGGCAGACTTTGGCAATGGTGTCGCTACTTTTTCAAAGGTACCGCCAGCCTTTGCAATGGCTTCTTGTACGCTTTTTGATGCAGCTTGCACCTTTAGATCAACCTTGGCAGTTAGTTCGCCACGGGCAATCACCTTGATGGTGTGGAATGGCGTTGCCACCATACCTGCTTCGTACAAGGCAAAGTTATCCACTAAGCCCTTCAGGTCGTTAAGACGATCGCTGTACACAACCTGGGCAGGAGCCTTGAGGCTCTTAAAGCCACGGTTCTTTGGAATTGCCTGCGCCAATGGACGCTGACCACCCTGGAACATTGTGCGGAGCTTTTTACCAGTACGTGCATTTTGACCCTTGGTACCACGACCAGCGGTCTTACCGCGACCAGCCGAAATACCGCGACCAACACGGATCTTGCTTTTGTTTGCTGAAGCTTGAAGTTCGTTGTACTTTGTCATTACTTCGCTCCCTTCTTCGCTTTTTTATCAGCACCGAGCCATTGCTCACGTGGGACAAGCGACTTGAGTGCGTCGATGGTTGCGTAAGCAATGTTCACCTTGTTGGTTGAACCAAGGCTCTTTGAAAGCATATTACGAATACCAGTAACACCGATAATTTGGCGAACCACACCACCAGCGATAATACCGGTACCAGGTGCGGCAGGCTTAATCAACACTTGTGCACCGCTTACCTTCACTTCGGCATCGTGTGGGATGGTGTCGTTTGCGAGTGGCACAACTACAAGATTCTTCTTTGCTACGTCAGTCGCCTTTGAGATTGCAGTTTGTACGTCTTGCCCTTTGGCAACACCTACACCAACTTTGTCTTTGCGGTTACCAACCACCACCAACGCCTTAAAGCGGAAGCGGCGACCACCTTTTACGACACGGGCAACACGGTCGATATTGATAACTACTTCTTCAAATTCCTTTGGTGCGTCATCGCGCTTGTTTCGTCGGTCATCGCGACGACCACCACGCTGCTGACGGCCACGTGGCGCATCAGAACGAGGGGTAGTATTTGCAGCTTTTTCTGCCATACTAGAATTCCAATCCTTCCTTACGTGCAGCATCTGCCAATGCGCTTAGGCGGCCAGCATACTGGCGACCATTGCGGTCAAATACTACAGCGTTAACTTTAGCTTTCTTTGCCTTCTTTGCAATATCGGTACCAACTTTGGCAGCAAGCTCGCTCATTGTGCCAGTTGCTTTGGTGCCAACGGTGGTTGCAGCAGCTACGGTGTGGCCTTTTACGTCGTCAATCAGCTGTGCGCTTACGTGCTTGTTGCTAATAGTAACAGTTAGGCGTGGGCGTTCAGCGGTGCCGCTAACTTTCGCACGTACACGGTTTTTGCGTAGACGCTTGTTAAGAAGCTTCTTTTGTAGGTCAGCCATGATTACTTACCTGTCTTTCCTGCCTTGCGAAGAATCACTTCATCAGCATACTTAATACCCTTGCCCTTGTATGGTTCAGGCTTCTTCAACGCACGGATTTCAGCCGCAACTTGACCAACTTTTTGCTTGTCGATACCGCTTACGGTAATTTCCATTTTGTTAGTAGTAATTTGCACATCTGCTGGTGCAGTGTACTTTACGGGATGGCTAAAACCAAGGCTCATTTCGAGTGTTTGGCCACTCATACCAACACGGAAACCAACGCCATTTACCTCGAGCTTCTTTTCGTAGCCCTGGGTAACGCCAATTACCATATTGTTGATAAGTGCACGCATCAAGCCGTGTTGTGCACGTGCTTCGCGTGATTCATCCTTAGGATGTACCGTCACTTGTCCGTCTTCGACCTTCACGTCGACAGCTGGTGTAATGAACTGGGTAAGTTCACCTTTAGGACCTTTTACAGTCACATCACCAGAGTCAACCGTAATTGTCACACCTGACGGAATCTCGACTGGTAGTTTTCCGATTCGACTCAGACTCACTTTAGTACCTTTCGTTGTTGCATGAGCATCACGAGCAATCACCCGTCACCTCACACAGATTAATAGTAACCTTGCTATTGTAGCAGAAAGTTACGAGAAATACAAGGAAGATAATGGCCTACACAAGACTGAATTAGCTTTTTTGCTTACCTTAGTATCGCACATCATTCTCATCATAAGTATCACACACCACTTGCGCAAGCAGGTCTCGCACGGTCGCCTCGTTCGCTACAGATCGCCAACCTTCACCACCCATAACACCGCCACCCAAAATATCATTAAGCGTAGCCCGCCCAAGCGGCGCAAACTCTAGCGCATCGGCATAGCGCTCAACCCCTTTGGTGAGCCTTTGGCAAAACACACCAGTCAGTAAGTTTTGCTGATACCTAGCAAACAGTTGCTTTATTTTGTGCGGATCCGGTGTATCGTCCCTGTAAAATCGCGGAAAGAACCGATACCCAACCGTTGGCGACGCAGTCGACCACTGATCGCCCGTGTCGTAATAGGTATAATAGTCTCGCATGTACACGATAAAATTGAGCACCACCGCTTGCAGTACAGCCGCCGCCAAGGCTCGCAGCGGCAAGCTTGGCGTATGGCCGGCATCAATCGAAAACTCTACGGCGTACTCGCAAAAATAATGCTCATCTACTTGCTTATAGTGCGCATACGGCGTGCGGTGCAGCGTGTTAATAGAGGTCGCATCATCCGCCTGCTCGTACATAAAGGTGCGGACATCTTGCCAAGGCTGACGCTGTATATGCTGGAGATTCGAGGTAAAGCTCGCAATGTCAAGCTCGGTGGCCGCCCTTTGGGCTTCGATCGCACATTCATGCGCCGCCCTGGTGGTAGTTTTGGGCGAAAAACTCACTTCGTCCGCTTGATGAATATATCGCACCGCCTCATCTACCACCTTGCCATTAAGCGATTCAATAGTAAGATAACACGTCGTGCCATACGTAGCGGCGTGAAACGTATAGTCCGCCGCAAGATACTGCCCCGCCGCTTGCATCCGACTCATCACATAATGAGCAACGATATGCTCGTAGGCGTGCGTCAACAAGCCGTCGCTGGCGGTTGTTTTGCAAAGTGTGATAGATGCGAATGTCATGTATTTAGCGTAGCATAATTCGCAAAATGTGCGGCAAAAAGATACTTTTACCAGTATGACTATCTTTACAAAAGAAGAAAATCAAGCCTGGGCACACTCGCTGCCCGGTAAAATGTGCAGTGCCTGCTTGGCAATTGTTGACGGCGATGCCGTGCTGATGGTAAAAGCACGCTACAAAGATCACTGGACGCCATAATGAAATCGAGACTGCAAAATGGGTAAAATTTGAAGATGTTGCTACATATGCTAATAATAAGGCCAGTTATAGAGAGTTACAGCGAATATTACCACAAAAATTAGATGATAGCGACATCTCGCCACGATATATAGAAATTTAACAAACAGCTTACTTTCTCATCTGCACCTGAGTGCCCGCAAGTATATCGCCGAGGTGTCGCTTGTCACGACGTGCTATACCCATGTAGAACATTACCAAAAACAACCCGCAAGAAACAAGCATAAGAGTGACACTTACAGTATCAAAATCAGTAAACATGCCATGAATCACAGCCATGTGTCCAATTTGCCATGGTAAAAATTTAATAGTATTGCGAATAAAGCTACTTACAAGAGGACCATTTGTAAAATAGATGGTTAATTTAGCCGCTCTCTTGCCAATACTGCCACCCCTGCTATCTAGATAAGAAAACAAGGCAATAATTGGCACAACAGATGTAAATGTGGCAATGAGTTGATTTTGCACCTCGGAAAACCTAGGAATGCCACCCCAGGACCACATGTACCACATAGCTGCCACCGCAAATAAGCCAGCGAGATAAAGGCTAATAACCAGCCAGTCAATAAATAGCTCCTTTAGACGATGCTTCAGTGTGATAGGGTTATCTTTTTACATATTTTTATAATACCAGAATACAGAAGATACATAAAAAAGAACGCCCCCTCACGGAGCGCTCTTTTTGGCTAATGTGCAGCTGGTTTAGTATACCTTCAAAAGAAGTTCGCCGCCAAGTTTTTGCTTTACAGCTTCTTGGCCGCTCATCACGCCTTTACTGGTGCTGACAAGCACCATGCCTCGGCCTGATTTTACCTTTGGAATTTCTGCAGATTTTACGTAGACACGGCGGCCTGGCTTACTAACACGAGTAATTTCGTTAATCGTGCAGTTTTCGCCTGGCTTATTGATGCTAATAACTAGCTCGTTGCGTGGCTTTGCTTCTGCAACAGCAACGTCGGCAAGATAGCCAGCCTTTTTTAGCTGTTCGGCAATCACTTGCTTCATCTTGCTTGCCGGTACACGTACTTCTGTTTTACCAACCATTTTCGCGTTACGGATGCGAGTAAGAAGGTCGGCGATTGGGTCTGTAGTTTGCATAGACATATCTTTTCTCCTTCCTACCAACTACTCTTTGTTACACCTGGGATTTCACCCTTTGACGCTTTTTCGCGGAAGTTAATACGGTTAAGGCCGAAACGACGCATGTAGGCGTGTGGGCGACCGTTTAGAATATCACGGTTCTTCCAGCGAGTTGGGCTTGAGTTGCGAGGTAGCTTTTGCAAACCTTCTTGATCACCAAGCTCTTTTAGCTCTGCACGCTTTGCGGCGTACTTTTGGATCATCTTCTTGCGCTTTTCATCGCGGGCAATCATTGATTTCTTAGCCATTAGCGACGTCCTCCTTCTTTTTCAAACGGCATGCCGAACTTTTCAAGCAATGCACGTGAGTGTGCCACTTCTTCGTTATCGATAACAAACGTTACCTGCAAGCCATGAAGCGACTGGGTTTCTTCAAAGGTAAGCTCTGGGAAGATTGACTGTTCGGTAATACCAACATTGTAGTTACCACCCTTGTCAAACGCCTTTGCACCTACGCCGTGGAAGTCACGGATGCGAGGCATCGCTACGTTGATGAAGCGATCCATAAACTCGTACATACGTGCACCACGTAGGGTAACGCTGATACCGATGCGGTTCATACCTGCACGGATCTTAAAGCCAGCGATTGACTTCTTTGCCATGCGGTCGATTGGCGCCTGACCAGTAATCTTGGTAAGCGTATTCTTTACTACCTCGTAGTGGCGCTTGTCGTCCTTGTTTTTACCAAGACCTACACTTACCACAATCTTTTCGAGTTTTGGCACTTGGTTGATATTACCAAGACCTAGTTCGGCTTGTAGTTCTTTTTTGTACTGATCGTTGTACAAAGCTTTCAAGCGAGGAGTGTAGGCAGTTTTGGTTGCTTTTGCCATTACTTAATCTCCTTATTCTTTAGCTGACGAGCAACACGTACTGTCTTGCCATCGTCATTCTTTACGTAGCCAACACGGCTCGTGGTTGCTGCTTTTTCATCTACCACCAACGCTACCTTGTGAAGTGGAGTTGGTACATGAATATCCTTCATGCCGCCACGTGGGTTAAATTGGTTTGGCTTTACCTTGCGGCTTGCCTTGCCAACGCCCTCTACCAATACAGCGTTCTTCTTTGGTAGCACGGCAATAACCTTACCGGTTACGCCCTTATCCTTACCAGAGATAATCTTTACGATGTCGTCTTTTTTCACACGAGCCATAATTATAGTACCTCCGGTGCAAGGCTAATGATCTTGTTGTAGCCCATGTCACGTAGTTCACGTGGGACAGGACCAAACACACGAGTTGCCTTTGGATTCTTATCTTCACCAATGATAACCGCTGCGTTGTCATCAAAGCAGATGGTTGAGCCGTCTTTTCGCTGAATTTGATCACGAGTACGCACCACTACTGCCTTTACGACAGACTTCTTCTTTACGTTACCAGTTGGGTTGGCATCTTTTACGGTTGCCACAATCACATCGCCTACACGAGCGTAGCGGCGACCAGTGCCACCGAGCACACGGATGCAAAGAATTTCTTTTGCACCGCTGTTGTCGGTTACCTTCAAACGAGATTCTTGCTGGATCATTACGCCTGAGCCTCCTCAACCTCTTCCTTGAGCTCAACACGACCACGAGACTTCTCTTCAATCGCTTCAAGCTTAAATGATTTGGTTTTTGATAGCGGACGAGTCTCAACGATACGTACACGATCGCCAACATGAGCTTCGTTCTTTTCATCGTGAGCAGTGTACTTGCGGCTCACGGTGTATTGCTTACCGTACAGCGGGTGAGTTTCACGGCTAGTTACTGTCACGGTGATGGTTTTGTCACGCACATCAGAGGTAACAATACCGGTCAAAGTCTTGGCCATATTACTTATCTCCTTCTTCCTGCTCGGCAGCGTTGATCGCAGTCAACAAACGAGCAATCTCTTTGCGAGTTGTGCCTAGCACACGTGGGTTTTGCAATTCGCCTGCACGGTGGCCACGAGTTGCTTCTACCAAATACGCACGCTTTGCTGCCAAATCTTCACGCAATTGTGCCAAAGTTTTCACTTCTTGCGCTTGCTTGGTTGCTTTTTTGTCAGCCATTCTTACGCATCCTCTCGCTTAATAAACTTACATTTTACTGGAAGTTTGTGGCTGGCAAGACGCATCGCTTCACGCGCTACTTCTTCGCTCACGCCCTTCATTTCAAACATCACAGTACCAGCTTTTACCTTTGCGGCAAAGAATTCTGGGTTACCCTTACCCATACCCATCTTCAAACCAACTGGCTTGCGGGTTACTGGGATATGAGGGAAGATACGGATCCAAATCTTACCACCACGCTTGATGTAGCGGGTCATTGCCTGACGTGCAGACTCGATTTGGCGGCTCGTTACATCGCTATTGCTCTGTGATTGCAAGGCAAAATCACCAAATGCAATGTAATTACCGCGGGTTGCTTTGCCGTCGTTCTTACCCTTACGCACCTTGCGGTACTTGGTTTTCTTTGGAAGCAACATTAGATATCACTCCTTTCGCCTTTGTAAATCCATACCTTTACGCCAACGATACCAACGCCTGGGCACATTGCACGTGCAGTGTGGAAGTCGATATCAGCACGAAGGGTATGTAGTGGCACAGAACCTTCGATTACCTTTTCACGGCGAGCCATCTCGGCGTTGTTCAAACGACCAGCCACCTCGATACGGATACCCTTAGCACCTGCATTCATGGTGTTTTGTGCAGACATTTTTGTTGCACGGCGGAAGTTGATACGACGCTCAAGTTGGTGTGCGATATTTTCGGCAACCAATTTTGCTGAAAGCTCTGGGCGCTTTACTTCTTCGATATTAATGCGAACTGGCAAGCTTGCAATCTTTTCAAGCTGCTTTTTTAGTTCTTGCACACCCGCACCACCACGGCCAATCACAACACCAGCTTTAGCAGTGTGGATGGTAACGGTGATTTGGTTCGCCGAACGCTCAATCTCGATGCGATCAATTGTTGGGCGTGACGCAAACTTCTTTTCGATCAGTTCGCGGATTTTAATGTCTTCGGCAAGCCATTTACTGAAATCACGCTTGTTAGCAAACCAGCGAGAATCCCAGTTTTTATGAACTTGCAGACGGAAGCTGATTGGATTAACTTTCTGACCCATCTTACTTCTCCTCTACTTTCTTGCTTGGCTTCTTTGCCGCAGGTTTTGCAGCTGGCTTGGCAGCTTTCTTCTCTGCAGGAGCCTCGGCCTTCTTGGCAGCAGGTTTCTTCTTTGGCTTTTCAACACCAGTTACCTCTACCAAAATGTGGCTTGACTTCTTTTCGAATGGCAACGCACGGCCACGTGATGCAGGCTTGTAGCGTCGCATGCGTGGGCCAGCCGTTACGCTAAGAGTTGAAATAACCAATGATTTGTTATCCAACCCGTGATTGTTGGTTGCATTTGCAGCTGCAGATGCAATCGCCTTCTTAACAGCAAGTGCCGCGCGGCGTGGTGTATGATCAAGAATCACTAGTGCATCAGCAACAGTACGGCCACGTACCAGGCTCGCAACAATGCTTACCTTGCGTGGGGTCTGATCAACACCCTTAATGAAGGCTCGAACGGTAAAATTCTCTGCCATTACTTCTTATCCTTTCCACCGTGCTTGCGGAACTTGCGAGTTGGGCTAAACTCACCGAGTTTGTGGCCAACCATGTTTTCTGTAACCAACACAGGTACGTGCACACGACCGTTGTGAACGGCAAAGGTAAAACCAACCATTTCTGGGGTGATTGTGCTTGCACGAGCCCACGTTTTGATCACGGTACGATCACCAACTTTCAAAGCAGCTACTTTTTTAGCCAACTTTGCATCGACGAACGGACCTTTCTTGAGTGAACGACTCATATACTACCTCTTCCTCTTCGCATCGTGGCGAGTTCGTACGATTAACTTATTAGTATCCTTGCGGCGTCGGGTGCGGTAGCCCAAAGTGAGCTGACCCCATGGCGTACGAGGTGGCTTACCACTACCGTGACGACCACCGTCACCACCACCGTGTGGGTGATCTGCGGCATTCATTACCACACCACGCACGGTTGGGCGAATACCCTTGCGGCGCTTACGACCAGCCGAGCCGATCTTGACGTTTTGGTGCTGAACGTTACCAACCACACCGATGTTTGCTTGGCATTCAACACGGAACTTACGCACTTCACCTGATGGCATCTTTACCAAAGCGTAGTCGCCTTCTTTGGCCATCAACTGTGCCTTTGTACCAGCCGCGCGAACCATTTGGCCGCCCTTGCCTGGTGCAATTTCGATACCATAAATTTGGGTACCAACTGGGATGCGTGAAAGTGGCATACGGTTTGAAGCCTCAATCGCTGCTTCGCTACCTGCCTCAATCTTCTTACCCTTTACCATTTGAGTATCAGCGAGGATGTAGTGGTACAAACCATGCTGATCCTTCACACGTGCGATACGTGCTGAACGGTTTGGATCGTATTCGATTTCTTCAACCGTCAGCTCCAAACCTTCTGCCAAACGGTGGTTTAGCAGACGATAGTGACGCTTTACCCCACCACCACGGTGACGCACAGTAATGCGACCCTGATTGTTGCGGCCAGCGTTTTGCTTTTTTGTCTTAATCAAGCTTTTAAGTGGTTTGCGAGTCGTGATGTCGCTCAAATCCTGGCTGGTCATGCCACGACGCGCAGGAGTGGTTGGATTGTATTGCTTTACTGGCATTACTTCTTCTCCTCTTCTGCAGCTGGCTCATCAAACACTTGAATTGCGCTACCTTCAGCCAATGTTACATAAGCTTTCTTGGTATCTTTGCGCTTAGTAGTGCCAGGGTAGCGGTTTTTGCCGCGGCTAAAGCGTACGGCTTTGCCCTGTTGCACCAATGTTTTCACACCAGCAACTTCTACGTTAAACTGTGCGGCAACTGCATCAGCGATTTGCTGCTTGTTGGCAGTCATTGGCACGTCAAATACGTAGGTGTTCTTTTCTGATACTAGGCGATACGCCTTTTCGGTAGCGCGTGGAATTACAGTAATCATTACGCAACCTCCTTTGTCAGCCATTCAGTAATTACTGGCACAGCCTTTTGGTTTAGTACGATTGTATCAGCGTTCAAGATATCAAACACGGTTAGATACATTGCACTTACCAAGCGAACTTGTTGCAAGTTAGCGGTTGCACGAATCAACTCTGGAGTCTTTTCGTCTACTACAATCAGCACCTTGCGGTCAAACTTGTTGTCTGCCAAGAACTTGGCAACTTCTGCAGTTTTACCGGTTGTTTTAATATCCTGTACTACAATCTTCTTCGCTTTGTTTGCCAGGGTAAGTGCTTGCTTTACCGCTACACGCTTGCTGGTTTTCGAAAGCTTTTTAGTGTAGTTTTCGTTGCCACGTGGACCAAACACGATACCACCGCCACGCCAAATTGGGTTACGGGTAGAACCGAAACGAGCTCGGCCGGTACCTTTTTGCTTCCATGGCTTTTTACCACCACCGCGAACTTCGCCGCGCTGCTTGGTAGTTGCACTTGCCAAACGAGCATTTGCTAGGTAGCTGTCGTACGCAAGCTTAAGCAGTTCGTGATTTGGCACGTCAACTGCAAATACTTCTTTAGGAAGCGTTTGTTTTTTGGTTGCTTCTGCCATTACGCATTCCCTCCGATTACAACAAGACCCTTCTTAGGACCAGGCACTGCACCCTTAAGGCCAATCAGGTTGGTTTCTGGATCGATGTAGGCAACAGTAAGATTCTTTACTGTTACACGCTCATGACCCATACGGCCAGCCATTCGCTTACCCTTAAAGACTTTTTGTGGATACATTGATCCAATCGAACCCGGCTTACGAACGTTACCGTTACCACCATGAGTCTTTTTACTTGTATTAAAGTTGTGGCGCTTTACCGTGCCGGCAAAACCCTTACCTTTGCTTGTACCAGTTGCATGAACGGTGTCGCCCAGTTCAAATACTGATACGTCGAGTGTGTCGCCTACCTTAAGACCTTCAGGTAGCTCTTCGACACGAAATTCCCGAATATGCTTCGGGGTCACTTTGGCAGACTTAACGTGACCTGCCACGGCCTTGCTCAGGTTCTTACCCTCACCAAATGCCACCTGCACCGCATTGTAGCCGTCTGTTTCAACGGTCTTCACCTGAGTTACGGTGATTGGCCCAGCTTGAATCAATGTTACCGGAACAGCAACACCATCCTCGCTGATGATTTGGGTCATACCAATTTTGGTACCGAGAAGTGCTTTCATAGCCCTCTTTACTCCCACTTAAAACCCTTGGTGGCCGATGGTTTCCTGCTGCAACTACCCTGTATTGCTACCGGTGCTGCCTCGGACCTTTCGATTCACCAAGGTTGCTTGATATTATTTGTACATAAAAGTAACCTTTGTATTGTAGCATGTTTTGGGCGGTTTCGTCAAGGATAATCTTCTGCATTACTACTGAAATATTTCGACCACCCACAAGCCGGATCAATCCAGCATAAAGCTATTGCATTATTTAGCAAATTGTGCTATAATACATTCAGTTTGAGGCAATCCCGCCCCAAACGCACCTACTATTTTAGAGAGGAGTGGTTCAAATGACCACTTGTTCAGCGAAAACACTACCAGCCTTCCCTGCTCAATCTCGTGACAGGGTACATCATCATACCGGCGTGCTTCGCCCTAACGAAATCGCTGGCCACATCATGAACACGTTCAATCAACACGCAGCAACCGCATCGTACCCGACCACTGCTCGTGTGTTTGCACAGTTTATTGTATACTGCCCACCAGAAGGGTTTGAACGAGCGTTACGCAGTGCCCGGCAAATTGCCGAAAACCATCACTATGATGTGTACCTTGCAAGGTATGAGCGCAAAGAAGGCACAGAACTATACACCGTAGAAACCGTCACCAGACGAATTCCATAACAGGTATAACAGTGTAGCTCGCACCTCTCACACCCCGCTATAGTGCGGGGTTTTTACTTTACAAAACACGCAACATCGTGTATAATGAATATTCGTTGGTTTTGTTGATTTCTATCATCAGGAGGACGTAATGTCAATCTTGCTGCGAACCATTGCAGACCTACTTGCCAAAGGTGGACAAGCCGCCTCAGCACATCCACTTCGCCGCTGCGATCACGTTGATATGCTGCACGCACAGTTACTTGGTCGGCAATTTTCTCGCCCCTAATGCATATTATCCATCACCAATTTGCCGTAGCTATTTAGGCTGCGGCTTTTTCTTTACGCTCAATTAACGCAAGTCATAGCAATGCCTCTACTAGCAACAAAAATCACCCCACGTTTGTAGGGTGATCATTGTACACCGTGTGCCTAATTACATGCGAATTTCTGCATCCACACCAGCTGGCAGGCTGAGGTTTTGCAGACTATCGATGGTTTTAGGGCTCGCATTAGTGATATCAATCAAGCGCTTATGTACACGCATTTCGAACGCTTCACCACCTTTTTTGTACACATGCGGACTCTTTACCACAGTAAAGGTGCTGCGGCGAGTTGGCAAAGGAATTGGACCAGCAATATCAGCACCAGTACGAGTAGCAGTGTCGATAATCTGCTTGGCAGACTGATCAATTACTTTGTGATCGTACGCCTTAAGGCGAATACGGATTCGCAAACCTTCTTCTTTTTTCATATAATTCTCCCTGGGAATTGACGCACCCCCTTGGCGGCGACATAACCTTTGTTCGCATCATATCTTCTCATGGCTGACAAAGTTGTTATCGCAATAGTATTACCGCACTATTATAGCAGCTTATAGGCAAGCACGCAACTAGCTCTGCATGTCGTTGATTGCCGTGCGAATCACCTGAGCAGAGTGCTGCAGCTTTGCGTATTCGTCTTCAGTGAGCGGGTAGCCTTCAACTGGCACCACGCCTTTTGTACTAATCATTGATGGCACACTCACCGCCACATCCTGCAGTCCATATTCACCCTCCAGTACAGAGGTGACCGGGAACATGCTCGGCAGTGGACGACGCAATGCAGCCACAATTTCAGAAATCACCTGCCCAATACCATAATACGTTGCGTGTTTTGTGTTGATGATATGATATACCTTTTTACTCACATCTTCATCAATTGTTGCAACTACTTCGTGAGTATAATTTGGATATTCTGCGAGCGGAATTGCCCCTACTCGAGCCTGACTCAACGCACTAAATGTTGAGTCGCCGTGCTCACCCAATGCAAAGGCGTTAATCTGGGCAGCAGACACCCCAAGACGCTCGCCCAATGCAGCACGCAAACGGGCCGATTCAAGCGTAGTGCCGGTACCAAATACCCGATGTCGTGGCAAGCCAGAAGCTTTCATGGCCACGTACGTCATCACATCAACCGGATTAGTAACCAGCACAAGATACACCTGCTTGCCATTTTGCATCACCTTGCCCACAATATCACGAATAATGCCCGCATTAACATTAAGTAGATCAAGGCGAGTTTGGCCTGGTTTTTGAGCAGCACCGCCAGTAATCACGACGATATCATCAGTGTCGATTTCGCTGTAGTCACCCACTCGCACCGTGACACCATCGGTAAATGCGGCGGCATCGGTAATATCCATCGCCTGCCCCTCGGCGACATCCGGGTGAAGGTCAATCAAGACAATTTCGCTGACAGTTTGCTTGAGCGTCATCGCATAGGCAGCACTTGCGCCCACTTGCCCAGCAGCACCAACAATAAACACTTTTTGTTGCTTCATTATTACAATTCCTTTATAGATACACAATTCTGTTTATGTTTATTGTAGCACACCTAGCCAGACCGGACAAACCGGCGGCATACAAAAATCACCCCCGTAACGAGGGTGATTTTGTAAGCAACAAGTGGTTACTATTTGTTGATCTTGGTTACCACACCGGCACCAACAGTACGGCCACCTTCGCGGATAGCGAAGTTTAGACCCTGCTCCATAGCGATTGGTGCAAGAAGCTTCACCTTAAAGGTTACGGTGTCGCCAGGCATCACCATTTCCTTGTCAGCTGGAAGCTCAACTTCACCAGTTACGTCAGTAGTGCGGAAGTAGAACTGTGGCTTGTAACCCTTTGAGAATGGAGTGTGGCGACCGCCTTCTTCCTTCTTCAGTACGTATACTTCTGCTTCAAATTCGGTGTGTGGAGTGATTGAACCAGGTGCACAAAGAACCTGACCGCGTTCGATATCGGTGCGTTCAATACCACGAAGCAATAGACCAGCGTTGTCACCAGCTTGACCTTGATCAAGGCTCTTCTTAAATGCTTCGATACCAGTTACCACTGATTTTTGAGTATCACGGATACCAACGATTTCAACTTCGTCGTTAAGCTTGATCACACCCTGTTCGATACGACCAGTTGCAACAGTACCACGACCCTTGATTGAGAACACGTCCTCGATTGGCATTAAGAATGGCTTGTCCATGTCACGGGTTGGCTCTGGGATGTAGCTGTCCATAGCAGCAACCAATTCCATGATTGCGTCTTCGTACTTTTCATCACCTTCAAGTGCCTTCAATGCAGAACCCTTGATAACTGGAGCGTTGTCACCGTCGAAACCGTTCTTTGAAAGTAGTTCGCGAACGTCCATTTCAACCAATTCAACAAGCTCTTCATCAGCCATGTCCATCTTGTTGAGGAACACAACAATCTTAGGCACACCAACTTGCTTGGCAAGAAGTACGTGCTCACGGGTTTGTGGCATTGGGCCGTCTGCAGCAGATACTACAAGTACCGCACCGTCAACCTGTGCAGCACCGGTGATCATGTTCTTAACATAGTCGGCGTGACCAGGCATGTCAACGTGTGCGTAGTGACGTGCTTCTGATTCGTATTCTTGGTGTGAAGAAGCAATGGTAATACCACGAGCTTTTTCTTCTGGTGCGTTGTCAATTTCGTCGTAGTTACGAGGTTGGTTAACATCGCTTGGTAGGCGCTTCGCAAGAACGTGAGTAATTGCAGCGGTCAAAGTTGTCTTACCGTGGTCAACGTGGCCCATAGTACCAACGTTAACATGCGGCTTGCTTCGATCGAATGTTGCCATTTGGACTTATTTCTCCTATTAGTATTATGTTATTTACAGCGTAATCAATAAATATGCACGTAGCAACTACCTTATACGCGTATGCGTCTTATTATAAAGTATTTTACCGATAGAGTAAAGAGCGTGCCACCAAAGAAAACCCCGCCACGTTTTGGCGGGGAATGCTCCTTTCTACGGTTGGCGATCTTGGGTTGAATATGGCAAATAGCTGAGAGCAGACCACCTTAGCCTATCTGCATCAGAATCTAGCTGCAGCTGATGCTGAATTTTAGCCAACTCCTCTGCCTCTTTTGCAGCATATTCCTTTCTGCGGAGAGTATTCAGTATCTGCTGGACTGCTACAGCACACGCACTTGCCACAGCCTCTTGCGAATCTGAAGATAATGAAGCCATTACCTCTGCAGCACGATCTGCACCTTCGCTCTGCTCAATTATACCAAGCTGACGATAAAAATCAGCCACGACCTCTACTGCAAGTGGGCAGTCGGCAATATCAAGCCAAAGATTACAAGACTGACCTGCATCCACCTTTACCGCTGCCTCATATGCCTCTTCAAGCTTTTGCAAAAGAGGGCTACTGGCTGCAGTATAACCGTGTAGTATAAATTGCTGGAGACAACTGATCGTGTGTACTTCACACTCCACTTTACTCACAGCAGCTAGCTTAATGCGTGAAGACACCTCTTTTACCTTTGCAGATTCAACATATTCGTGAATCTTTTTGGCTATCGCACGATCATGATAGAATAGTCTCACAGCCGCAGTTTCAGCTACAAACGCCGCTACTCCAGTAACCACTACTATATATAAAGCGTCATCAATGAATGACGCCGAAACTGCAATCACTACAAGAACTGCCGCAGCTACATGAAGTATCCACATAGCCAGCTTAGCCTTCTCGTATGAATAGCTCTCAAGTCCCGTCTTCTCGAACTTTATCCAGCTAAAGTAGGACCCCTCATAGTCACAGAAAACCGCAACCTCGTCACCTCGATATGCTACAGTATCTGCATCATCACACACCCCTACCTTCCCACCGTACTGAGAGCCATATTCCAATACAAGCCGTTTCATCACAGCTCACCTTCCTATCTGTAAAGGAACAAACAGTACCCAGGATTGAGCACATAGATTATTTATACCACATTTTATCACATAAAGCAATCGCATCACTGTTCCTGCCTGCATAGCAGCCCCATACAAAGAAAACCCCGCCACGTTTTGGCGGGGAATGCTCCTTTCTGGTAGGGGTTAGCGTGATGTAAGGTAGGTGCGAATTGTTGCAAGTAGCTTATACGTTACTGCGTTTATTGCAACAGCTTCTTGGGCAACAGCTAGTTTCATATCCTCTTTGTGTGCACAGTAGCGGTGCGATTGAGTGATTTCATCTAGTTCCGCCCGAGCCTCGGCTCTGCACCACGCAGCCACAATCCTATCTACAACTTCTTCGCAGATTGTATCAAGCGTTTGCCATGCATCAATCGGTAAATCATGCATAGCTATGGCAATTTGTGTTGCATCTGCCTCTTGTTCGCACACAGCAAAGTGGCGATAAAATGCAGCCACTGCTTCAACTGCCTCTGGGTAATCGACAATGCCAAGCCATAGATTACGCGGACGGCCAACATGAGCTACATCTGCAACCATCACCATGTAGGCGTCTTCGATTGCCTGTAGGAGCGGGCTCTCCGTTGCTTCATAGCCGCAAAACTGGTACCGAGCCAATAGGCTATCTGCTCGCCGCTGCTTTACGCTATATACTACATTTTGCAAAAGATTGCATTTTTTGTAGAGGGGCGTAAGCTGCACACTATCTTGCGGCATGTATTGCACAGACTGTGCACGATGCGACGCAGCGGTCGTAGCTGCAAGCTGCTGGGCAAGTGTTGAGCGATTTTCAAGTTCGAGCAGTTTATAGGTTGCAAACAGTGCAAAAAAGAATAATGGAATAATAATGGCGGTGATTGTAGACTCGTGTTCAGACACAGAAAAGCCGGCAATCAACAACATAACCATTATTGTGCTTGCCACCCAAAATGCTCGCCTCCAAAACCGCAGCTCCCAAGCAAGAGGCTTTTCGCCCGCCTGCGATTTTTGCGTATTCATGTCGGTATTAGATAACGCTTGCCAATTAAAAAACGAAGGTTGCGTATCCCTGTGAGACACTCGCTCGCCATACGTTACGCCACTTCTTACTACAAGTTGCCCTAGTGGCTGGTTCATCAGAACTCACCTTCCTATCTGTAAAAGAACAATATGCACTCGGAAATGAGTACATATTACTATTATAGCATAATTTTAGTTTTATTGCAATATTTGCCCGATCCATCTAGGCCTGCAAAGTAACCGCATCATCAGCCGAGCGACTATACACATAAAGTATAAATGACCCCTCACCAATCTCATGCCCATCAACCTCACCGCTAGAGCTAATAGCTTCTGTCAATCGATCTTCCAAGTCAAAAATTAACTGCTGCTCCTCGGAAGAACCAAACTCAAGTCCGCTCACAAACTCAGCCTCTATGATAATTGCTTGGCTAAATTGATCTTCGTTATTATTGAAACTTAACTGCTTTTTCTTAAATATATCTAATATTCTCATGTTTTTATATCCAAAATAAACGTCTTATCCTATCCATGCTTAACCACATTTCAATCAATAATAGAATCCATCACATCATCTCAAATATTGCCACAGGCTTACCTGAAAGTGATATATGCCATTTTGCACCCAGCTCAAAGCTATCTTCGTCTTGTATGGTAAACCCAGCCTCAAG
>JAUMZA010000007.1 GCA_030528355.1 Candidatus Saccharimonadota bacterium
CAGCTGCCGCTCAAGAGTCTTTATGTTCATAGATATATTGTAGCAAATCACCCCTTAAAGTGCCACGGAATTACAGGATACTTACATAGTCATTTTTCGTGATGATAATATGGTCGTTTAGCATAATACCAAGAATCTTTCCCGCTTCAGCCAGCCTATCAGTGACAGCTTTGTCCGCCTCACTCGGACGCAAACTCCCGCTCGGATGATTGTGCGCTACGATGATACTGGCAGCTCGGTCGGCGATGGCGGGAGCGAAGACTTCGCGCGGATGCACCAGGCTGGCGGTGAGGGTGCCTATAGAAATCACATGCTTGTTAATCAACCGATTTGCACCGTCTAGCGTCAAGCAGACAAAATATTCTTGTTGTTTGTCGCGAATATCTACCAATTGCTCGGCCGCCTTGTCGGGCGAATCAATCACCGGGCGGTCAGGCTCCAGCAAATGTCGCCGCGCCAGCTCAAAACTCGCCAAAATCACCGGAATTTTGGCCGCACCCAAACCCCCAACTTGCCGCAAGTCATCATACAATACGTCTGCGCCTTTTGCCTGCAGCACCTTTAGCACCCGCCGGGCGATCACACTTACATCCGCCTGTTTATTGCCACTGCCGATAATCGCCATCAATAACTCAAGATCGGACAGTCTGGCCGCACCATAGAGTGCCAGCTTTTCACGCGGACGCTCATTGGGGCGACGATCATGCATTTTCATCATAGCCCTATCAACACCTTACCTCTCCTCTCTTATAAATAGATCTATCTCGAACACATCTCTACCATCTCGACTTTTATCGGCATATACCTGGAAGCGATAACCATCCCGCACCCCGCTTGTGACACACGAATCAACACTAGTCCCATCACTATAGGTACATCTAAACTCACTTAGCGAAGTATTTTTCAAATCGCCCAAAAAACCCTTTATCTTACTCTCGGTTATCTTATCTGTCATCCAGGACTGAGTGAAATCAGGACACCTGCCACTTAAACAAACCAGTCTAGGAGGCTCGACTATATATCGTGTCTGTTTCCAACCCTCCCCTGGCTTAAATGTTTTTGCAACCGACTCAATTGGCTCGGTACTACCAGTCCACATCGCAAGACCAATAAGTGTCACTAGTAGCACGCCACACACCGCCACACTCCACAGCACTATTCTTTGTAAACGTTTTTTTGTAGCTGCTGGCATGCGGCGCCCTCCCCCTTACAACACAAAAGCACAGCACGTTATACTACTATATATACGTTGACTGTGCTTTATATTATTCATATCTACCCTATGAATGAATTACTATTTATATCTATAATAGCCTTCGCTAGCACACATGGCAAGCCGCTTATTCAATTGTGGCAGCCAGCAAAACCAGTACCACTAAAACCCTAGCTGCACTTCACCACCCTGACCGCCTCCACGTCTTTACATATTGAAGTTAGCCTGCTATATTGACGATAGAATCCCCACGCCAGGTGAGCCGTTAGGTTTGCAAGGGGGATTCTTTCGTAGCGTTAACATCTTACATAAAATCGCTACGTTAACTTATAAAAAGCATCCCCAAAATATCCCAGAAGGGTTGGGGATGCTTCTTATTCATGATTAATAGTTGGCAAGATAACCGTAATAAGCTCCTCGTCTCGCTCTTGTTGTTCTCTTGTGTCGTTATCATTCATGTACACACTCTTTTCTGATGATTTTTATTAAAATTTCCGCTAGTTTAGCAAATTACGGCGTAGTTTGGCAACAATCTCAGCTTGCGATAGTGTTTCATCGATATCATACTCACCTTTTATACCCAGCCTATCCTGATCTTTCCACCATTGGCGTAGTTCAGCTTCACCAAATTCATGGGCGTTTGGTTTAGTTGCCTGGCGTATCTTTTACATGCAACATCTCTCGCCGCACCACGTCTTGCGACACTAACATAGTGTGCGGACCAAGTTCTTGTTGCAATAATTTTGCGGTGGATGTTTTGCCGCTACCAGAATTACCGCGCAAAATAATTAGTTTTGATTTTACCATCCAATCTCCTCCAAAAGTTCGTAGGCGGTGGCGGCAAGCTGCAGGGCTTTGTTAATGAGAGTGTGTATCATAATGAATCAATTAGCTCTAGTAGCTTTTCCCAAGATGCTCTATCTGTGTGATTATTCTCAAGCAGATAGACACACATAATAATGATATATAGCTGAGGAGTCTCCTCTTTATTGATCCACTCTTGCATTTCAAGCGGATAAAAATAAACGTCTAAAAGGTTAGTGGCTGCACCGTAATCCGAAACAAACACGTCAACACCCTCGGCACGTATTTCTTTAGCACACTCCTTACAAAATGTAACTACTTGATTATACGTCATTTGAGGATAACTTACTTCGAACTGCACCATAGTTACTAATTATTATATTAAAAAGCCCAAGGTTATCAAAATAGATAGCCTTGGGCAGCAACCTCCTTACTATTCAGGCGTGGTGTAGCGGTCAGGATGTCCTGGAGGATAATTTTGGTCGATCAGATGCTTACCTCTATCATCAACCCCATCGGTATCCCAAGATACTCGCACGTTATCCTCATATACCTGGGTAATATGAAGATCAATCGGGCGATTTCGATCATAAAAAACCCCATCACGAGACTTCGTTTCATTGTCCCGAGAACTAACTCTATTAGGAGCAAAGCCGGGTCGAGCCGAACGATCATATAACGTTCCACCTCTGCCGTTGTCTGTGAAGTTGTGGGATCCATGTTCACGATACGGATCTCGCCTATATGTTACCGTACCAAGCTTATCCAAAACATAATGCCCATGACCTTCTCCATCGGGCTTACCAATACCACCAAAATAAATATTAGTACTACCGCCATGACCCTTTGAGATACGCACACTACCCCTGTAGCGAAGGGGGATGCCAGCCTTATCTAAAATAGCCTCTACATCCTTGTGCCGCTTCTCATTCTCGGTCTTGACCTTTTCAAGTCGAGACCGAAAGGCGTCAGCAGCCCGATTGAATTCTGCCTTAGCACACTTAAACTCAGTCTGAATGCGTTCATGTTCAGCTTTTGCCAAATCAAACACACCCTTGGCAGCACTAAACTCATCTTTCGCCTGTAAGAATGCAGACCTCGATACCTCATGCTGTGCCCGTGCTCTACGAATTTCTTCAACCAGACGACGACGTTCAGCAACATACCGCTGCGACTCTTCCTTGTAGCGACGACCTTCGGCCGCATAGCTACTAGCCGACGCACCATCTCGACGATCATATGCAGACGATGCTGCATCATACGAGCGCTTCATATTCTCAAACGCCTGCTCCTGCTGTGCATTGAGTGAATCAATCCGAGGGCTATTTGAATCTCGAACACTTCGAAAGTGATGCCATGTTCGATTCTGTTCTTCATACGCAGATTGCTTAGCTTCATACGCACGATTCATGCTGTCTCGTGCGGCAGAGCGACGCTCCCATGCACGCTGCTGTGCCTGATATGCATCCTGCTTACGCTGAAACGCAGCGTCTTGCTCAACCTTCAAACGGTCAAGTTCGGCATCTTTTGCCATTTCCATCACCTGTCTCTGTAAAGGAACGAATGCTACGACAAATATCGCAACTAAGCTTGATTATACAGCTCTTCTCAGAAATAGCAATAAAAATCGCCCTTCTGGACGATTTTTCATAATAATCTCTTGGCTCCCGCGACTGGGCTCGAACCAGTGACCTATTGGTTAACAGCCAACCGCTCTACCACTGAGCTACGCGGGAATACTAGATGTAGTATACAGGAATCTGGCTACGCAGTCAATATATTGCCCAGCAAGTCTAGGCTACTTTCGCTCGCTCCGGTATACTACATAGCATGGATCGAAAAAAGCTTACAGTATTAATTATAATTGGAGCTGTACTTATTGGCGGCTTGTGGCTTGGTAGTCAGTCTGGGCGTGATACCTCTGTTTACATTCCACAGGAACCCGCCGCTACAGCTTCACCTGCCGCACATACAGCCACCCCGCACGGCAGCTACATCACCCACCAAGAATATCTTGCAAACCCCGACACCTACAAGAACCATAAACGAATTTATTTCTTCCGCACAGATTGGTGTTTTATTTGTAAAGTTATCGCCGCCGAAGCCCGTGCTAATCTAACTCTCACTCCTGAAAATGTTGCCATTATTGAGGTAGATTTTGACACTCAAATCGATCTTCGCAACAAGTACAACGTAACCAGCCAAACTACTTTTGTGCAAGTTGCCACGGATGGCACAAAGCTAGGGCAGTGGCATGCTCAAAATTTTCGTGAGGCCGTTGCTCAAATTCGCTAGTTTGTAGCTTATCGTTGTTTTAGGTTGTTTTTTTCGGTACGAAGTTTTTCAATTGCCGAAATAAACTTTAGAGCTATTTTTGGATCTTTATTGTCTGCAAGGTATGAAATCATATATTTACCCCTATAAGTTACCACTGCAGCCTCGCCATAGCCGGTATCGCTCATGCCAGCCCCAGAGTAAATATTCGACATGCCTTGCACCATCCCTTCGCGCAAGCGATTATCTCGTAGTAGTTTTTCGATTGCATCATACTTCTTAATTGGCAGCGTATGCGTTGCGAGGCCTCGTATCATAGTTAACATATCCTCGGCCGTGGTGATATTTGCCTCACCCGACAGTGACGTGCGAGTAATGCCCGCTTGCTGCAAATATTGGTGAACGACCGAGTTGCCCACCTTCTTTAGTAGTGCTTCAATGCAGTCCTTGTCCTGACGCTCAATTGCCACTTCCATACAGTCGGTGATAGACTGGCCGCCGCTGATTGTGTCGGTTGGCTGCAGAGAGCCATTTTCAATACCGACTTGGGCTGCATAAGCCACATACACACCCTCAAAGCCGCTAGCTGGCAGCTGCAACTGTGCATTAGCCGCAACATGCATTAGCGGCTTTTTACCTGTCTCCTCCCGGAACGCTACACCAATTTTACCAGGATTGTCATGCACAAATTGCTCTACCAACGCTCTAAAACCAACTTCACTTGGCGTATAGGTACGCTTATACTGCACCTCTGGGCCAACCGCTTTTGTTACGACAATAATCGTACTACTTTTATCTTGTAAAATAGCATAGATACTTGGGAGAGTTTGCGGCACATCAATCACTACGCCAGATGCACCCTGTAGGTGTGATGTAACAGTAAAATCACGAGTCGAAATCACCGTTTTACCAGGCTTTTTTTCTACTTTATTTGCCACCGAAGCAGTGAGATATTTTTGCACACGATCAGGCTCAACCACTGGCACAAGATGCGGCTTCTCTTTACTGGTATCCTCTGGGATGACCGCCTTAAACGAGAGCCAGTTTTTCACTGTACGGCTTGGTACTTTTGCGGTGTAACTACCTGCCTGTAGGGCTAAATCACGGTTGAGCGCATGGTTGAGTGAATCTGCCAGTTTTTGAGCAGACTCATTACTAACAGCCGCCCCCACCTCATTAAGTGATGTGCGAATCGTAATCTTGCCATCTTTACCAGGGCGAGCTTTCTGTACGGCCGCAATAAATTCGTTAATATTACAAGTGCCGCCCGGCACGGATTTTACCACCGTAAAGCGATCATCTTCAAGCTTAAGGGTTGGATTTTTAGGTTCAATCTTACAGTCAGAACCTAGTTCTTTGAGAGTATACTTATCGATTGTTACCTTATCATAATTATATACAGGTGGATCAACCTTCACCATGCCAGCCGCCCACCAGATAGAGGTTGGCACCAAGCGTAGCCATAGCGGATACTCGGCATGCTTTAAGCGATTAGCATTATCTACCTGAATGCCGACTTCCTTAGCGGTTGGCACCTTGTGTGGCACAGTTGCACTACCAAAATAAATCTCTACCTTGATTGCATCATAGGTCTCGTTTAGTTTTTTAACGATTTCAGCCTTTGGGGCACTGCCCGGCGCAATACCATCTACCACCACACCTGGCGGCAAGGCCTGCGATGGATACGCCACCTGATACACAATATTGGCGGCAACTATTAGGATCAGTACGCCCACTACCGGTGCCCACCAATTTCGCTTCACCCAATCCATCATGCGAATCGGCAGCGGCGGCTTGTCATACCGACGCATACGTGGTGGCGGCACAGCAGCCCCTCCCCCTACCACTGGCGGCGTGCGACGACGTGGTGGTACCGCAGGCGTGCCCTGTGGCGGCACTGGTTGTGGAGGATAGGGGGCAGTTGGCGACATCACACCAGGCTGCGGCGATGCACCCCAGCCACCTGGCGGCATTGGCGAATAATTCTGCCCTGGTGCTATTGATGGCGGTGCGACAGCTGGCTGAGAAGTAGGGTATGGTGACATATTGGTTGGTGGAGTTGACACGCCCGGCTGAGCCGCCTGCGATGACCCAGTCCAGTTTGGAGATGGCATTGGCGAATAATTCTGCCCCGATACGCCTGGCACCGATGAACCACCACCCTGCGGCTGCGGTGGCTGTGGCGGCATAGTACCCTGTGGTTGATACGGGTTGTTCGGATCCATAGTTGTTATGTTAATAATACCAGCCTTCAGGTGGGCTATTCAAGCCCTAAAAGCTCAGCAGCACGTGTTAATACCGCCTCATCCTTGAGGGCTTGCGGCGTTGCTTCTGCGGCAAGCTGTTGTCGTTTACGGGCGAGAGTACGAGCCAACCATGCCTTGTGGGTATCAGCGGCAGATGGCGGCGGCACCACCTCTAGAGTACGAATCCCGTCCTTCCCCTTTTTTAGATAGCCCCGGGCAATTAAATTATTGACATGCGTTGCGACGGTTGATACTGATTTATAGCCCATTGCCTGCATAATTTCTCGGTAACTTGGGGCAAAATTATTTGTTGTAATAAATTCATCAAGATAGCGTAACAATTCACGCTGTTTTTTGGTAGTGCGTTCTCGCATGGTTATTCTCCTTTCTGCTCTGCCCTGCTATCGACCCAAGTGCAATACCAGCCAATACCCACCAGGTCATACCTACTGTGTCATCTGCCCATACGGGCAGCACCAGTCCAACTATCGCCATACCCATGCCGGCCACTGCGACACCCAAGGCCAATGCGTCATCTCTACACTGCCACAATCGCCATATCACATAACCGAACAATATTAGATACAGTAGCAGTCCGAGCCAGCCAGCTTCTGCAGCAATATAAAAATATTGATTCTCCACAATGCGTGGTGAATCAGTTAGCAATGAAGGCGAGCCGACACTACCCAAGCCTGTACCGAGTGGATAGGCCAATGTATGAGCCACCCCAGACTGCAATGAGTCTAAATGCTCATGATCCGACTTAATTGCTGTTGGGCTAGCTGGATTAGTATGAAATACTACATGCTGCACAAAATCTGACTGCAACGCATACAGTCCACCTAACACCACCACGGCTAGCACCAACCCCGCTAGCCCTAGCGTACGTCGTGATAGCGTGCGAAATCCGACTATGCCGCCCAATACTACTGCCACTAGCGCCATTGCTAGCCAAGCACTGCGCGAATAACTAGACCATAATGCCACCAGTAGCCCGGTAGCCACCACGCCGCCAATGACATATTGCCACCGTGCGAACAACACTCTTCTTACCAATAATGCAGCAATTAAACTCAGGCCGATCACCGCCATCGCACCAAGCGGGTTTGGCCCCCGCAAAGTACTATTAATCCGCACAAAATCCGGGTTTTGATCAACTGTAAGGTACGGCTGGATTGTTGCCGATGAATAACCGATATGTTGCAAAATATCCTTCGGTAGCACTGCAACTTGCAACAACGCAAATACTCCCACAATTGCCATACCGGCCGCTACCGAACCAAGTAGTTTTTGTCGCATATCCGGCCACAGCAGCACTGCACTATACCCCAAGGCCGCCACTAAATAAATGCGTAACGTTACTAACAAAGCAGCCGACTCACCCGCTGGATGATTTGCAAACCCATACAGCGTTGCCATATAGACTCCTGCTATCGCCACAGAAAGCCAGACTGCTGGCTCACGCCGCAACACTTGCCATTTGCCAGACTGCCACAGTGCCACTGCTATCAACACACCGGCCAACCCCAGGCACAGCTCCTTCCACGACTTTAACAGCAACGCATAGGCCGGCAGCTGCGTATCCGCTACGACTGAGATTGGAGCCTGCATACACACTCCACATAGCACCACACACAGTAGCGTAACACTAGTTATTTGCAACAATTTTTGCCACATATCTTCAGTATACGGGAAAAGATGGTATAATAACAGCACGATGCTTGGACGCAATTCTCATTATTACAGTCTTTTTCTACTTTTAGTTGACAGTTTAGTGATTTTAGTTGCCCTGGGGCTTGCCTACGTGTTGCGAGTACAGTACGACGCTCGCCCACTCGTAACCGATGTATATGCACTCGATTATCTCATTGGCTTATTTACCATTATTCCATTTTGGTTAGCTTCGTTTGCACTGCTAGGGCTGTACCGCGCCGAAGTTTACAATCGTCGCTTGCTTGAATGGAGCCGCATCGCCGCCGGCTCGCTGATTGGCGTATTATTGATTTTAGGCTGGGAATTTATCACCGAAAACACCCTATTCCCCGCCCGACTTGTTGCCGTATATGCATTAATTGGCAGCTTTACTTTGGTGCTGTTTGAGCGTGAGTGTCTGCGTTTTCTACGTTCGCAACTATTTAAGTATAAAATTGGCACTAGTCGAGTTTTGTTGATTGGCTCATCATCTGCCGTCGCCGACCTCGCCACTCATCTTGCCGACACTAAAAAAAGCGGCTATGAAATTGTAGCGATTGCCGGGCCTAAAAAAGTTGTGCCGCCACATATGAATGTCCTGCATTATCCACAGGTTGAATCAGCCCTTAAATTTATTGATTCCAACCATATTACCACCATCATCCAAACAGACCTCTACGACAATCACGAACGTAATCAAAAAATTCTTTCTGCCGCCCAAGCCCGCCACATTAGTTATAATTTCATCCCTGGCGAGCCAGAGTTTTATTCTGGCAAAAACACCGTTGATGTCTTTATGGGTTACCCAATGATTTCGGTCAGCCAAACGCCACTGGTGGGTTGGGGTGAGATTGTGAAGCTACTGTTTGATACCGTTGTTAGTTTTGTTGCAATTATCCTCCTCTCGCCTGTCTTCTTACTGCTGTACATCTTGCAAAAAATCCTTAATCCCGGCCCGGCGTTTTATGTGTCAAAACGGCTCAGTAAGTTTTCTGAACCGGTGCAGCTGTACAAATTCCGTAGCATGGCAGCCAAATACGGCAAAAAAGATGCCGCCGATGAATTTGAAGAAATGGGGCGGCCAGATTTGGCGGCAGAATATCGCCAGCATCATAAGGTCGAAAACGACCCGCGCATTACCAAATTTGGCAAGTTTTTGCGTGACACTTCGCTTGATGAACTGCCGCAGCTATTTAATGTATTAAAGGGTGATTTAAGCCTGGTTGGCCCGCGCCCAATTTTGCCCCAAGAAGCTAAATTTAATCGCAATAAAACCGCCTTACTACATAGCGTGAAATCCGGCGTGACCGGCCTATGGCAAGTATCAGGCCGTAGCAATTTAAGTTTTGAAGAGCGTATTGAGCTTGAACTCTTTTACGCCCAAAACTGGAGCTTTTGGCTGGATATAAAAATCCTCTTCAAGACCATTATGGTGGTAGTGCGTAAAACAGGGGCAAAATAATGAACCATCAACCTCGCATTGCGATTGTTTGTGATTTTTTAGCCACCATGGGCGGTGCCGAAAATGTCGTGCTTGCCTTGCATCGTATTTTTCCGGATGCGCCCATCTACACCGCCATTTACAACCCCAAAAAGGTACCGGCGTTTGATGGCTTAGATGTTCGCACCTCATCGCTTCAAAAGCTACCCGGCTGGCTGCGTAAATACAACAAGCTGTTCCCGACTATGGCGGTCAAGGCTATGCGGAAGCTCGATCTTTCGGAGTTTGATATTATTATCACCAGCTCGTATCTACATGGGCATCAAGTCACAAAAACTCGCTCAAACCAAGTAGTGATTAACTATTGCCACACGCCGCCACGCTACTATTGGAGCCACTACGAGGAGTACTTGAAGGATCCAGGCTACGGCAAACTTAACCCGCTGGTGCGATTTTTAATGCCGCTACTCGTGCCACGACAACGCAAACTCGACCTTGAAGCCGCCAAGCAGGTTGATATTTTTATCGCCAACTCCACCGAAACACAGCGACGCATTAAACAATTTTATGACCGCCCAGCTACTGTCGTACACCCGCCTGTCAGCACCAACCGTTTTACACCGAGCAAAGAGCGGGGTGATCACTACGTCACAATTGGGCGACAGCTCCCCTACAAACGCTATGATTTAGCAGTTGCCGCCGCCACAAAACTTGGCAAAAAGCTACTCGTATTTGGTAGCGGACCAGCACACGGTACGCTTGAAAAGCTTGCTGGGCCAACTATCGAATTTCGCACCGACCGTTTTGGCGATGCAAGCGATGCGGAGTACGAAAAAGCCATCACCACCGCCCGTGGCTTTATTTATGCCGCCGAAGAAGATTTTGGTATTGTCACTGTTGAAGCTCTGGCCGCTGGCACGCCGGTCATTGGCTTTGGCAAAGCCGGCACGCTTGATATCGTGCAAGATGGCGAAAGTGGCGTATTATTTACCGAGCAAACGGTTGATGCTGTGGCGGAAGCCATCAATAAACGTGAACAACTTACCTTTCACCCAAGCGATTTGCAACGCAAAGCTAAACGCTTCGATGAAGGCCTGTTTGCCACCAAAATCCGCAAACTCGTAAGCGATGTTGCACAGCAAATTCGTACAAAATAAGCTATACTAGATATATGAACACGATACTTGTCACAGGTGGAGCTGGCTATATTGGTAGCCATACTATTATTGAACTAATTGAAAGCGGCTTTGCAGTTGTCGTGGCCGATAATCTTGTAAACGCTAGCCAAGAAAGTTTGCGGCGGGTTGAAAAAATCACCAATACCCAAATTCCGTTTTATGAAGTTGATGTGTGCGATCAGTCAGCCCTTGAGGAAATTTTTACCGAACACACCATTGATGCCGTGATTCATTTTGCTGGCCTAAAAGCAGTTGGCGAATCGGTCGCAAAGCCGCTTGAATATTACCGCAATAACCTTGTATCCACCCTCAGCCTCCTTGCTGCCATGGAAGCTCATGGTGTGAATCGATTGGTGTTTTCGAGCTCGGCAACAGTGTATGGCACGCCGGAATCATTGCCGCTTACCGAAACCTCACGAGTTGGCATTGGCATTACCAATCCGTATGGGCAAACAAAGTATATGCTTGAACAAATCATTACCGACTATGCAGCCGCTCATCCTGCGTTTGAAGCAACGATTCTACGCTACTTTAACCCAGTTGGTGCCCATAAATCTGGCTTGATCGGTGAAGATCCAAATGGCATCCCAAACAACCTATTACCGTTTGTTGCTCAGGTGGCGGTTGGTAAGCTACAGGAAGTTGGTGTATTTGGTGATGATTACGACACGCCAGATGGCACCGGTGTGCGAGACTATATCCACGTGGTTGACCTAGCTCGTGGCCATGTTGCCGCCCTGCAGCACATGAAGCCGGGTGCAGCTGTCTATAACCTTGGCACCGGACAGGGTACATCAGTGCTTGAGATTATTAATGCGTTTGGAGCTGCGTGTGGTCATGAGGTGCCATACGCAATAAAAGCTCGCCGCCCAGGCGATATCGGTGCCTGCTACGCAAATTGTGACAAAGCTACCAAGGAGCTTAAGTGGCGTGCTACTCATACAATTGCCGAAGCCTGCGAGGATGCCTGGCGCTGGCAATCGCAGAATCCGGAGGGGTTTAGGTAAAATCTACCCCTCAAAACATACCAAAAACACCCAGATCATCACCGGGGTGTTTTTACGTTAGTGCAACTAAATGCTGGCAACTCTACTTTTTATATCCCAACGCTTGATTAATGCGGGTTGATGAATCCGCCTTCGTGTCGCCGCCAACACCAAACTTCATTTCGATACCATATTCTTCACAGACGGCTGTTTCTGGCACTACCGCAGTTGAATGGCGGTCGCCGCCATTTGCAAAGACGAGCTCGTCACCAGGATGCTGCTTGGCGATATGTGCTAGCGACTCGCTCACAGTCATATCTTTATCGATCGCAAGCATGACTTCGTCTACTGGCTTTAGAGCACGAATCACCCGCAAGCGATTTGCCTCGTTCAAAATAATCTGCTCTTTTTTTACTAGCTGCTGCTGATCATTATTTACAATCACAATTAGCTTATCACCTATCTCTTTTGCCGCCTCAATCATATCAAGATGCCCGCCGTGGAGGGGGTTAAAAAAGCCGCTTACGATTATGATTTTCATCTATGTTACTCCTTGTTATTCCTATCTATAGTATACCATCTCCTGTATAATGGATACACATGAGCAACAAAGAAAAACTCTCCCGTCTTACTACACAATTTATGAAATACTTTTCGGCCGCCCTGATTGGATATATGTTTGATTTTGGTACACTTATCCTTTGCACCGAATTACTAAAACTACACTACCTAGTTGGCGCAACTGCTGGCTTTATAATTGGGTTGATAGTAATCTACCTACTGAGTAACCGCTATGTATTCGGCAAGTCAAAGATTACTTCACGCAAAAAAGAATTTACCCTCTTTGCTGTTATTGGCGTAATAGGCCTAGGCATCCTCAATATTATTATGTGGCTACTGACAGACCTACTTGCTATGAATTATGTCCTTTCAAAGATAGCTGCTACCGTTGTCGTATACGCCTGGAATTTTCTTGCACGACGAGCGTTATATCACGACTAAACTGCATATACCGACCGAACAAACTGCAGGGCTTCTTCGACCCGCTGCAAGTTTTCACCAGCCTCAGCAGGTCGCATCTCTATCGATATAACACCGTCATACGCAATCTGGGCCAAGCCTCGAGCAGCGGCAGCATGATCAACACCATCATCCGTTCGTACGTCACCCAGCATTGGTGCACTGACATGGAAGTGATGAAGTGTGTCGCCAGCTGCGACGATTGACTGTTCGATATCGTCACCCGCCAAGGTCATACAGGCCGTATCAAGATGCAGACTCACACCTTTAGTATTAAGGCTTTTCACAAACTCTAGACCTTCATGGGCATTTGTAATAAAATCGCAAGCGTATTGTGGAGCATTTGGTTCAATACATACTTCTGTACTGCAAGCAGATGCCGCCTTTGCAAGCCGGCCAAAATACTCCGCTGCAATCTCCGTCGCCTGTATTAATGACATATCGCCACGCTGGCGATTCTTTGGCGAACCAAACACCATACGACTCACACCCATTGCACCAGCCAGTGCAATAAATTTCTCCATGTAAACCGCAGCCTCTTCACACAGCTCGGCCGAATCAAACAGCTTTAGATCTGGGCGATTAAATAGCATTGATTGAAATGCTACTGGTGTAATGCCATATTGCTGCCACCACGCAACTTTTTGACGAGCCTCCTCATCGCTCACTGCAGTTGGATCCTGCCAGTATTTAGTTGGAGCAAGCTCGATATATTTCACCCCTAGCTCCTGCAAGCGAGCTGCAACAATAGGCTCTTCTTCGGGGGTCCATGCAATGTTCGATACAGCTAGCTTCACTATTTAGCTCCTTTCACGTGCGACAAAATCTTTAATGTCTTGTAGTTCTTGTGCCTTGGTGTAGAGATACACACCTTCACCACCGTATGCATCGGCATATTTACTATGCATATCCCAGTAGGCAGGCGTTACGTCGGCCGGTGTATTGGTAAATTCAATGCCGAACGCCTCACGTGCCACCTCCTCCGTACTAACTGGCGGCGTCGCAAGATTGACAAGTGGCAGATTATTATCAAGTGCAGTCTGAATATCCTTCCAAATATTGTCTAGATTGTAATACTGATACACTCCATCTTTATGAATACGATCAACATTATTATCATGTAGCAAGTCAAAGATAACATTCTTCTTCAAGCCATCACCAAACAAACCCGGCAGGCGGACAATAGTCGTATCAAAATTATCCCGGCAGAACTGCTCAAGCATGTAGCGATTTGCCCCGTACGGCAGCAGACCGTCCGTTTCGATTGGCGTATCTTCGTTCGCTCCGTTTGGATTTTTATATACCCCAACAGTTGAAATAAGTACCAATTTGCCAATTTTTACCTTACGGATATGACTAATATATTCCTCGATTTCCGCCAGATCCTTTTCAGGCTCTTGATTGATTCGCCACATTTCAGCACGATTAGCGGCACTCACCACTAAATCATACTCCTTACCTTCAATGTCTGCGATATTTTTACTGTTATAGTAATCATTAAACTCGTGCTGAGCTTTAATATTACCACCCACAAAACCCGTGTATCCAATAAGTGCTGTTTTCATATAATTTATTATAACCCATCTAGACATTTTAAACACAATCATGCTAGTATTATCTGTATCTATGTATTTTAAAAAGGCCTTCTCGTACAGCAAAAAATACCCCCTGCTGGCAGCCCTATCTGCTGCATCTCTTGTGTACTTATTAGTTATGGCGATATACTTTTCGCTACTCGCCCTAAATCTTGCATTACACATGGATACCTATGCTACCAACGGCACTTTTCAACTCTATAATCCACTACTCCGCATAGCCGAAGGTCAGATTATTGCAAAAGATTTTCCTTTTTTTCATGGAGTAGGCATCCCGCTACTACACTACCCTCTCTTTGCAATGATGGGCAAGGGTGTTTTCGCAGCTGAATTTGTTAAGAATTTTGTATCGACAGCAGTCTTCCTACTGGCCACCCTCTTGTTTTTTTATGCATACTTCAAAAACGCACAAAAAGCTACAATTGCAAGTGCTGCATTTACAATTCTAGCCTTGTGCTGTGTAGAGGTGGTACTTCCTGGTAACTCATTAATAGGATTGCGAACAGCCATGCCTATTCTAGCAGCTGCCTTTATGTTATGGCGGCCAGACTGGTCTATTACCGTAAAGGGGCGTAGAGTCAAGCTTTATTATTCCATTCTTTCCATTTTATTGGGCCTTGGTGTTGCGTGCGGCACCGAACAGGGGCTTGCGGCAAGTGTTGCCTTTGGCCTAGTAGAGCTTACTGCATATATGAAACACTGGCGTGACATACGCAAATGGTGGTGGAGATATCTCGTTAAAATAGGCCTGGTTGGCATATCCATTTATACCGTACTCACAATCTTAACACTTGGGCACGCCCAAGAAGCTCTTCGCTATGCCCTATTGGACGTTCCAAAAGATCAAGGCTGGTATTTTGGCATGAGCCCAAATGACTTCTTATCTCCTAGGACCTGGCACTGGCTACTAGATGAGTTGCCGTATGGAATACTGTGTCTATCAGTAGTGCTATACGCCACGGTACGTAACCACATCTCAAGTAGGCAAAAGTATGCTGCAGGCTTTCTAGCTACCTATGGCTTGATTGTATTTCTAGTAAGTGCAACTGGATATTGGTTCCCAAAAGCACAACTACAACCACTGTATCGTGTACTTAGCATGCTCCTCGTTGCCTATATAATATCCTGTCTTTTCTACTTCGCCACTAACATCAGGGTAATAAAGGTAAAGAAGAAAATTCACCTTGTACAGAGCGGTGTTACATCAATTGCTACCATAATCCTCACAATCATTATCATGTGGTCTATGGTTAATCACCTCAAAATGGCTAAATCCCTCCACCCAGTGGCAACTCTTACACATGCCAAAGAAGCTCGCCATAGTAACGATGACGCATACATAAGCTCTATATGGCAAAAACGCCTCGCTGCATTTAAGCCCTATATAACACAGGCAGATACCATATGGGAGACTTATGGCAGTATTTATAGTACAACTCTTGGCAGGCGCATAGGGCCTATAGGCGGCGAAGACTATATCATTCATGCCCTAGGTAAAGACAGGCGAGCAAGTTATGCGAATGATTTTATACACTCCAACGCACAGTTTGCCATTACTCTAAAGCCCACTTATTTTTACTATGAGGAATGGCTATGGATACGCCACTGGGACTTCTACAAACACCTTTTCACAAATTATGAGATTATTGCCGATAATGATGCACACATCCTCTGGAAAAGACAGCCTTCTGCAAACCAGGCACAGAGCGAGGTGCCATTAGATATTAAACATAAACCTGGCCAAGTGTATCGTATTGACGCACCCCAATCAAACACCCCGCAACTACTCGAAATAGAACTACACTACAAGCCACAGCAAACAATACCGGTGGTATCATCCAAGCTCTCTCGCTATAGTGTATCCATAGAAGGATCTTCAGCACAACGATACCTCGTATCGCTACCGCCATACGAAACAATTTGGCGATTCCCGGTTATTGTCATGCCTGGTGATTCACACATCGACATACGCCCAGCTGTTGAAGGCTTCGTTGCAAAAAGTGAAAATCTTTCAATTAAATCAATAACCGCAAAGAAAATCAATACCACCCCACCGCAAAACTTATTCGCTATCTACAATAATTTCTGCTCTTTCGGAGGCAGCTACAACTACACAAAATCTCATGGCGGCCAGTATAAAAATCTTCGGTGCACCATAGATGAAATCTCACTAAAGCATTACCAAAAACATATTCAAAAGTAAGACACTCTACTAAAAAGCCCTCTCGCAAGATTGAGAGGGCTTCAGGCTATCAGCAGAATCTACTCACTTCTTTTTATACCTACCCGCTACCGCCTTTAGTAATACACCCATCACATGCATATTGCCTTTGATTGGACTAATCTTTGTTGGGGTTTTGCCAGTTTTAGGATAGACACGAGTAACTGGTGTTTCTGCAGTTTTATACTGCTTACGGCGTGAGCTTTCGATAGCCAGGTAGTAATGAATTTCATACGTCTGGAAGATATCACGGAAGACATCAATATCGGTATCTTCGAGCAAACGACGGCTGTATGCACGGAAGCCGTTGGTTGTATCGGTGTGACGCTGCCCCGCAGCCAGGCTAATAAGTGGCACATGGATAAGATGTAAGCCGATTTCTCGAGAAAGCGGCGTATTTACCGCCTTGCCACCAGGAATAAAGCGAGAACCCTGTACGTGATCGTAACCTTCATCAAGCAGTTTAATGAAATTAGGGATATCTTCGATACTATCTTTACCGTTACCATCCACAACCACAACACCCTCGTAGCCTTCATGCAACGCCCATGCAAAGGCCATACGCATTTGTGCACTCAACTTACCTGGACCTTTCTTTGTAAGCAAGGCGCGGACCTTTTGCCCTTTCAAGAAATCTAGCTCGAGGGAACCATCGGTACTGCCGCCATCTGCCACCACAATATCAATCTGCTCAGCCAGTGGCTTCATTCGCTGAAGCTGCTTTTGAATACGTTCACCTTCGTTAATCACAAAGACACATACGCAGTATTTCTGCTTCTTCTTATGTACTTCATCAAAAGTGAAGTCAGGAAACTGCCAATCTGGATGGGCGTTTCGTATCTTTTCTACATAGGTCATATCTTTCCCTCCTTATTCTGAAAGATTTTTACGTTTAGTATCAGCAATTGCAACAGTACTGCTTAATTCGTCCATGACAATATATGGTGCATCATTGCGAGCTTCTTTCAGAATTTTACCAATATATTCTGCCAATATAACCATAAACATAAACAACAAGAAGAACATACCAGAAAGCTGCAATGACATAGTCGTCCAGCCGGCTGCAATATCTTGCTTAAATAATGCCACACAAACAACATAGATGGCATACAGCAGGTTAACCACGCTTGCCAGTACGCCAATCCACGACATTACCCGTAGCGGCTGCGTTGAGTGGCTAGTCACCACATCTATCGCCTCAAGCACACCTGTCTTTAGACCCCGGCTGCGAGTAGGGTCTTCTTTGGTTTCATACTCATGCTCTACGCAACTATAGCCAATCTGCCGAATCAAGTGGCGAATATGACCATCATGCCGATTGGTAGTAGCAACCGAGCGTACCGCTCGCCGGCTTAGTGCGATAAAATAGGTAGCCGTTGCAGGGATATTTACGCCCAAATGGCGACGATTATACCAATAAAACAGCTGACGACCAACACCGGATTGGATCATAGTAGTCTCAGCAACAGCCGCTACACCATTTACAATATCGTATGTCTTATTTTTTTCGACCATGGCAGGAATTTCTGAAATCGGATCAAGTGATGGATTAACCAGCACAACATAATCACCAATTGCACCCTGAATACCTGCCATCAGGGCCGTGTCGTAACTATATTCACGAGATAAGCGAATTAAGCGTATACATGGCAATTCGCCAAGCAAAGCCACCACCTTTTGCACAGTAGCACTACTCAGCGCGTTATCTATCACGATAATTTCGTAATTTTCGTACTTACTTGCAAGCAATTCTGAAAGTTCGGTAATATAAGTGTCGAGTGAGTCATACTCCACCCGCGCCCCTACAACCACCGATACAAAAATATCCTCACGCACCGCTTTTTTGCTACTTTGCTTCCTTTTGGCCATATATCCTCCCTAACTCCTCAAATGCGTCGTAAATATTATCTAATTTTCCACCCATAATGCACACATAGCCATCATTGCCAAAATCATTTCGAAAGAGAATTGGCCGACTGTCGTCATCCTCACTCTTCACTAGTACTGTCTTTACCTCTACGATTGACTCTCGATATTTCATGTCTTTCAATGCAGGGATAAACCGTACTACATCATTATACATCTGATTATAGTTTGAATGAAATGGGCGATTTTTTAGATACTCGTGCGTCTTAATACGCTCCTCGCTCGTATGCTCATCATCAATCCACGATTCATGCGGCGTATACCGCACATGCGACAATGTATATAGCTGCTTTGAAGGAAATGGCATAATCGAAAAGAATGGACCGTCCATCATAGTAATGCTAAAATCTTTTAATTTTTGCGGCAGCTCGACCAAGCACATTTCCGTAATTTCATGCTTTAAGCCCACTAGTGGCAAGCCAGAGGCACGATGCAGCGTATTGATATTTGAGTAGGTGCAATTGAGCACAAAGTTACCTGTATGCGTGGCCTTATCTGTAACAACCGCAATTTCTCCGCCCTGTGTTTTTGGTAGTTGGATTTTCTGCACTGATTCACCCAGGCTAATAGTAATGCCTTTGTGCTTCTTGATACGCTCGAGTAGTAAGGTGCGTAGTTTACGAGAATCAAATGCATACTCCTTCACCTTGAACACTTCTTCCACCAGCGAAGGGTTAAACATTGCCTGAATATCCGCTGAGGCCGGATGCACTTCTGCACCAATTTTTTCACAAAAGCCCTTAAACTGGCGAGCGTTAACTTTTGAAAGGTGCTTGGCAACACCATAATATTTCTCAAAATCAGCCACCACCGCCGGGCCATATTCGTCAACAAATACCGGAAAGTTCACCGCCGAGCGATAGCCCGTCAGCACACTACGTGGATAGTGGTAGCCATTATGCACCCTCGCCTGATTCACATATGATGCCCTATCCATAAGCGATGTTTCTTTTTCGATAATAGTAATGTCATCTACGCCCAGCCGCTCGTACAAGTACAGTGCGATACGCAGGCCATAAAAGCCACCGCCGATAATGATCGTCTTATTTGCGTGCACCACTTTTGCCCTTCCTGTGCTTTATCATCTCCGCCACTACACAGCCAATTGCCATATAGCAAATAAACAGCATTGGTAAGTAGAATATAATCGCATTAAGATGTGCATGCGGATACACATGCCCCGGCATGAGTACAATCCACGTCATCCACGCCAGCACCGAAACCCAAAAGCCATACAGTAAGCTACGGTAGTACTTTTTATACTGCTTACTGTGTTTAATGCGACGGATCGCCAAAAATCCATACACCATAAACGCCGCTACAGATTGCAACACCACCCCAAACACACCAGCAATACTAATCGGCAGAGTGACGGCAGGCAAGAGTAGGTAGTTAATAGCTGAAATGGCCGCATACTTGACTGGTGAGCCGTTGCCGTCCTTAAGAAACTCAAGATCGGTGAATCTATCTATGAATGCATATACATCTGGCAGAGTAACTTGCGTGCCAAGAATAACGTACGGCTGCATACGTTGCAACCCTGCGACAGAGCGCTCACTCGAACGCTCACGAAGCCGTGCAGTGGCCTCATCCCAAGACCCGTAGTGCTGACTGAGTGTACCAAGGTGCGTAGCGATTGCGCCGCCTAGAGCAATCACACTAATACCTGCAACAATCATCGCTTGCTTCCAGTACTTCCACAGCGGAGCCGTTGATTTGATTGCCTCATACATCACCACTGGAACAAGGACTGATACCGCCACCACTGTTACATGCTCATATCCGTTTAGTAGTTTTACATACAAAAGCACCGCCTCGATACCATAAAACACCCGCGATAGCCCCCTGCCCTTAAACCATGGGTACGCCAATAGTGCAAAGGCGAACGGCAATAGCATCATCCATTCAAACCAGTACAAATTGCGTGCATACCCTACAATCCACGGGCTCACTGCCGCCAGGGTATACATTACCGATGTCGGTACTAGACCAACTAGTCGATACACCGCCACAATAATCATCATTACTACTGCCGCAGAGAGCATAGAAAGTAGCAGCTCCACCTTGCGAAGATAGCGATCGATATCACTCTTTTCTTGAGGTGCAAAAGCTGCAACAACTCTCGCCTGTGCTCCATATTGCGAGTCATACGGCACCATCGCTTTATCATGACAAAACTGCTCTTTTGCCATATTGGCATTAAAAAATGAAAGTGCAACCTTATCTGTACCTTTTTGGTACACTGGGCCATCGTATTTATGCAAACCCTTGCACACAGCTGCATTTTCTACAATCACCCGAGAGTCGGCCTGAAACCCATCAAACCAATCCTTATTCAACCCCACCTGAAAAAAGTTGCCATGAAATGACACAACCAACAAAAGCCATGCCAAAAAAATAGTAATATATTTTCTCTTTCCCTCTAACCACATATTGTTACTCATTATACAATAAAAACCAGCTTTTTACCTATTATCACCCACTCCAGGTGTTATAATAAACAAAAAGAGGGAGTTGTTACATAATGAGAACCGACTTATCAATCGTTATTACCGCCCACAACGAGGGCTTAATCGCACATAAAACTATGCGTTCGGTACAGGCAGCTATCGACGAACTAGAAAAGAAATCTGTTTCGTACGAAGTGATCATCTCTGTCGATAATGGTGATGCTGACACTCTTGCCTACTTTGCACGCTATGCATCCAAAAAACACTACCGAGTACTTGAAGTCTCGTTCCGAGACCTGTCTGCCTCACGCAACAATGCAGCGGTAAATGCAAAGGGTGAGTTTATTGCATTTCTTGATGCTGACGATCTTGTTTCAAAAGAGTGGTACCTTAAAGGGTACCTGCTTGCCCGTAAGTATAAAAAGGATGTTATTGTACATCCAGAAGTTTCTATCACCTTTGGCGACGACCATCTAGCCTGGAAGAAGCGGGATTCAGGCAATGCCACTCATGACACTTTGTGTTTTGTTGATAATAACTTATGGGATTCACCATGTCTTGCTCGACGCTCCGTATTTTTGCAACATCCGTATCACCCAAATGGTCAAGGACTTGGGTTTGAAGATAAACAATTTAACAGTCAGACGTTTGCAGCCGGTATTGCACACAAAGTGGCTCCGCAAACTGTTTTGTTTGTGCGACGAAAAGTCAGCGGCTCAATGCTGATGCAAGCTACAACTGATCGAGTAACTATGGCTCCTAGCGACTTGCTTTCGTTTGAATCGATTAGCAAGCTCGACATCACTCCATACCTTCAGCAGCCAATTTATCAGCCACCAACCGCTACTCGTCGACTACTTTCTTATACCACCCAAAAAGCCCGGCACGTTGCAAAAAAAGTGCACACACACGGCAAAAAGTACGAGCTATACCGCAAGGCCATGCATCCTCTGCGAGAAAAGCGTCAAGCTGCTATTCTAGAGGCATTAATGGAACGTTACCCTGCCCGGCTAGTGACCGCCTGGCGAGAAGCACATATTATCGATAATCAGCTATTCCCTGCAAAGGCGCTCCTGAGGGGCTTGTGGTGGTACAACGCCGAAAACATCACACCAGGTGTACGCTACACCCAGCTAGTGCAAAGTCTACAACAAAAGCCAGACACCCTCTTCTTTGTACCGCATATTATTAAGGGCGGTGCAGACAAGCTCTTCATTAATTATTCGGCTGAACTTGCAGCTACCCATAAAGATTGGCACATTGCAATGTTGCAAACCGAAGCTAAAACAAGCGTCTGGCGAGATAAGATTTCGCCAGCGGTTGAGTTTATTGATTTATATAAACTATTTGCCGATCTTGATAGAGATACACAGTATCGACTGCTCGCCACTTTTATTACACAAAATCACATTAAGCGAATTATTATTGGCAACTCTCAGCTAGCCTATGATTTCGTGAGCATTCATCAAACGCTAATTAAAAAGCTTGATATTGCAGTGTACTGCTTTGCCTTTGGTGAAGAATTTGATGAAGAGGGTCGATTGTGGGGTCATATTCACACAGGTATCCCTCGTATTTACCCGGTTATACACCGTATCATTACCGATAACACTAATACAGTCAATAAGCTCGAACATGAATATGCCTTTGACAGAAACCGCTTCGCAGTACACTACCAACCAACCGACGTGACAGTACAGTCGCCTGCCGAACATAGCCACACTCCGCTAAAGGTATTATGGGCAAGCCGTGTCTGCAAGCAGAAGCGTCCGGACATTCTCAAGGCAGTTTCCCGCAAGCTCGACCCTTCACTCTATAGCATAACAGCCTACGGACAGCTAGAAGAAGGCTTGACGGCTGATTACTTTGCCGATTCCCAGGTAAAGTACAAGGGTGCGTTTAACGGGATGAATAATCTACCGACTAACGAGTACGATATCTTCCTCTACACCTCTGAGGGTGATGGCGTGCCAAATATCCTACAAGAAATCACCGCAAGCGGCCTGCCGATTGTCGCATCAAACGTTGGCGGTATTCGAGAGTTCATTATGACAAACAAGACCGGCTACCTGATCGAGGATCATAATGATATTGACGCCTATGTCGCCGCCATTACTACTCTGGCTGATGCAAAGTTGCGTAAAAAGCTAGTGAAGGGAGCCCAGAAGCTACTGGCTACACAATTTTCACACAATACTTGGCATGAAGCAATCGCACGTGATTTTGATAAGTAAATCCTGCTAGCCGCTCAAATCCAGTTCTGCTGCAGTTTACCGAATCGTAAATTGCAGTTTTGCTGGTTCAGCACCCGTTGCGAGTGCAGGCGTCCAGTTATCGTACCAATGCTTGCCGTCAAACATTGAGAAGAATGCACGATAGGTGCCAGCAGGGAAGTGGCGACTGCGAGAGAAGGTTTTTACTTCGTGCGGTGCAAGCGTCTGCAAGTCAAGACAGCCGATATCGTAGTTTCGCTGATCACCCCCACGCACAATGTAGCAAAGTTTTTTGTTAACTACTCGAGGAAAGGGCGAGTCGTTCTTTACAGCAAATGAGCCAGTTGCAATACCGTTGATTGCGGGGGTGATTGCGAGACCTTGCGACAATAGTGGGTTATCTCGAACAGTAAACTGCAGCTGAGTTGGCTCGCTACCGGTCTCACGGTCAAACGTCCAGTTATCGTACCAATATTTGCCGTCAAACATTGAGAAGAATGCACGATAGGTGCCAGCCTCCACAATCGAACGTGAACCTTTGTAGGCAAGCTCCTGACCCGGCTGCAGCACCCCGATATCCAAGCAGCCGAAATCATTATTTGCACCCCTGTCACTGCGTACAATGTAGCAAAGTTTTTTATTGACCGTAACTGCCCTATTACTGCCGTTACGCACCTTAAAACTACCAGTTAGTACATTACCCGCAGAAATTAATGGATTGTCAATCATCAACCCTTGAGATAGCGTAGGATTATCCTTTACCGCAACCGCCAGCTGAGTTGGCTCGCTACCGGTCTCACGGTCAAACGTCCAGTTATCGTACCAATGCTTGCCGTCAAACATTGAGAAGAATGCACGATAGGTGCCTTTTTTATCAAACGTCCTTGAACCACGGTATGTAAGCTCTTCACCAGGCTTCATAGTGCCTATATCTAAACAACCAAGGTCGTAATTGCCGCCAAAATCAGGACGCACAATGTAGCAAAGTTTTTTATTGACCGTAACTGCCCTGTTACCAAAATTCTTAATAGTAAACGATCCGGTTACTTTGTCGCCAGCGTAGATGCGATCGCTATGTAATGTAATACCTTTGATAAGTGTTGGACTACCCTTTACAACAAAACTGGTACGGTTAGTTGCACCAGGTGCAGGTGCAGGCAGTGCGCCAAGCGACCACACCTTGCGATTATCCAAGGTTGCACTTACCATAGCATTATAGCGACCACTTTCCTGCGGAGTAAATGGCTTTATATAGTTGTATTCTTGACCAGCAGCTAACGATGTAACTGTATCGAATGGCACATCGGCATTTTTCCCGCTCGGGCTACCTATGCCAAGTCCAAAATATCCAAGATTTACCGGATGTGCACTATTGTTTTTAACAGTAAATCGCACATTGGTCGTCTGCCCAACATGGAGACTTTCGGCATTATCCACCACAGGATCACCAACCACTGTAGGCGTCTGCTTTACTTGTGTCATACCAATCTTTCGACTCACCCCTGCGATGGCGGATGGGTATGTATTATTCCAACCATAATGCGAAGTATAGTTAACAACCTCAAAACTATAGGTGTCCTCTTTATCGAACGTACGGTAGGCTTCGTAACGATACTCTTGCCACGGGGAAAGCACTACGTGTCGAGCACCAAAATCATAGTTCTTCCCTGCACTATCACGTGCTGCAATAGCGATAGTACCTAAATCAATACTGGTGCCGCTGTTATTCTTTACTACGAACGAGGCTTTGGTTGGGATTGAGGTGTATAGTTCACTATTGTAGTCATTGCTAATTTTTAAGGATGAGCTCATGACCGCTGTGCCGTGCGAAGAGCCAAACCAATCAGAAAAATACAAGAAGAAGTTTCGATTACCATAAGCACTACAGCCATCGCCAGTACCATACTGGGCGTTTAGAGCGGCTTGATTTGGGCGGTACGGAGTATAGGTATACAGAGCCACTGTTGCACGATTTTCGATATACACACTACTTGAGCCACAGCTGGCATTAGGACTCCACTGAATTGTGTTCCAGCCAGTATTAAATGACACATACCAGCCAGGCTTATTATCCATGTAACCACGGAAGTGTCGAGCAGCCTGGTACACCTGAGAAGCAAAACTTTTATAGGCAGGGTCACATACTGGTGCACCTGGGGCGACATTATCCGGGCAGCCAAAGCCCATTGCTTCGGTGAATTGTCGGAACATTGGCCACTGATCTGTCACTAGTCCGTTTTCTTTTTGCAGTGTAGCGATGATCACCTGCGGATTAATATTAAATTGCCGAGAATAATTGTAGATAATCTGTGCTGCACTAATCGCCCCGGCTGGCGTACCCTTACTGTAATTATTTTCACCTGTTACCGGATTTTCCATGTAATCAGTAAGGCAGCGATATGGTGGGTAATTTCTCCTCGATTCTAGCCACTGACGGCGGGTGCCTCCGCCCAGCTCGGAACGCTTTTCGCCCCATGTGTCGCAGGTGCCAATTTTACTATTAAGAAAGTTTTGAATCTCTTGCACCGACATAGAATTCGCATTAGTAAAAATTGCATCATCAATAATCCTGCCAGGATTAAACTGGCGAGCATCAGCCGCATAGCTTAGCTGTGCAATCGCACCCGCAGCCACAAGAGCAACTAGCCCAGCCCGCAAACCATACTGCAATAGCCTCATGGGATTGCCACCACCTTGTCCGCCCGGCCAGCTCCAGCATTACCTGAATATAGCACCGCCACCTGCCATTCACCTTTGGCAAGTGATGCGGCATCAATATCAAACCCTTTGCAAATAAAATATGAGTTCATTGCCATCAATTCAGCCTGGCGAACAACCTCAGCTTGTCCGGCTTTAGTCATTCTCAAGCGGCATTGCCCTTCGGCCGTAGCAGCCGATACAATTGCCCGCACCTGCAGCGTACCTTCTTGTACCGCCGCAGAGGTAATAGTAACCGGTACGGCAGCGGAAGTAGCACCGGAGCCGGTTGATGGTACTTCTGGAGTATCTGGTTTTGCCGGCTGAGATTCGACCCGTTTTGCAAAGTCCTCCTTTGCCTGCAGGCCAGCTGTTTTTTCTTGCTCGGTAGCTGTGTCGTAATTCACAGTATTTTCCGGCTTCGTCTCCTTGCTGGTTGGCGTATTTGTTTTCGACTGTTGCTGATGCACATACCATGCACCACACACAGGTGCAGCAATTAGCACAATCGCACCAATCACTACTATTTTTTTGTAGGTTTTACTTGATTTGTTTATTTTCATATTGCTTATCTATATAATATACTACTTACATAGTGTTTGTCTATATTTTGTGATAAAACAATAAATATTGTACAATAAATAAATGATGAAGAACACAAACCGACCGCTTGTTTCTGTAATTATGCCGGTATACAACGCCGAAGCATATCTGGCAGAGGCACTTGACAGCCTCTTGCGTCAAACCTATAAAAATTTTGAACTTATTATTGTAAATGATGGCTCAAAGGACAATTCTCAGGCAATTATCGATACCTACGCAGCTTGCGATGATCGCATTATCGCCTTATATCAAACAAACAAAGGGGTAGTCGCTGCAGCTAATCGTGCTGCCAGCAAGGCATGTGGTGAGTATATTATCCGCACTGATTCAGATGACATTTCCTTCAATACCCGGCTTGAAGATTTGGTGGCCTGTGCCCTTTCACACCCTGAAGCAGTGGTTATCTCTGGCAACATAGAAGTGATTAATGAGCGCAGTGAGTTCGTGTATCGCCACATCATCCCTCCATATACGGAAGAAATTAAACGAGCCATGTACCTACGAAATCCGCTTCCAAATGGAGCAACCCTTATTCGACGTGATGCCTTTGAAGAGGCTGGTCGCTACAGTGATGTGTTTGCTGAGGATTTTCATCTTTGGGTAAAATTATTTGATAAGGGTGACTTTGTTGCAACTGATAGCTTTGTCTACCGCTGGCGCATTAATTCAACTGGGCTTACTATGTCAAACAACGAGAAATCTATCGCAAAAGAAAAGGAATATGCCGCTATTCTGTGGGATAACCACACAATCGACTACCTGCCGCGCAAAGCTGTGCTAGAGCGAGCTAATGCATATTATCAAACATTTGAACGACACGGTATCGAATATAAACATATCTTCTTATTCGACCTAGCTCGCGCTTCTATACACCTTATAAAGCGAGGCAAGCTAGCTCAAGGTGTGAAGCAGCTTTTTGCCATCGCTTCAACTGGACGCACAGGCTTAAAGATTGTATGGCAACGACTTTGGTTAGCAACACACGGAGCAAGCCAGCAAGCACTTAAAAAAGCCCGCCGCCAACCACAGAGTGATAATACAACCTCTCACCCTGCCACCTAATAGTATATTATTGCCGCCATGTGTGCGGCAATTTTTGTAAACCGCTCCAGTCAATACCCTCTGCTTCTGGAGTAATAATAAAGCTTGGCCCGTCAAATTCAACTGGGTAAGCCTTGCCTGGTTCGTGAAACGCTTCCGCATAAATAAAGTACTTGCCCGGTGTCATATTGAGTGTAAATTCAATCGTAATGCTATTTTGCTTGGCAATATCGAAATCAGGGATAAAGCGAGTATTTTGGCCAGTAATATGTTCACCGCTCCGCTTAAAGATATTTACTCCGATACTTTCGAGCTTATCAAGCTGCTTCCAGGTGATCTCTGCCCGTAGTGTCTCACCATATTTAAAAGCTCGCTTCTTACCCTCTGTATCAGTAATGGTAATAGTAAAGATATCTTCGGTTTCGCTTTTCCCTTGCTTTTCATTTTGCTGCTGAGTTTCTTTGTCGATCTGCGCCTGATTAAGCTCAGAGTACAGCTGAGCAACTTTACGAGCACTGCCAACTTCAATCAGTTTACCATCACCAATCAACGCAGCTCGATTACAAAACTGCTCGACCGTTTTCATATCGTGCGTTACCAACACGACTGTCTGTCCGGATGCCTTGTATGACTCAAATACATCGAGACATTTACGCTGAAACGCCTCATCCCCAACTGCCAGCACTTCATCAAAAATAAGAATATCATTTCTTGCCTTGATTGCAATCGAAAAGGCAAGCCGCACCTGCATACCAGAAGAATAATTCTTTAGCTTTTGCCCCATGAATGGCTCAAGCTCAGCAAACTCTACAATCTCGTCGTACATTGCATCCATTTGAGCACGACTAAAACCAAGTAGTGCCCCGTTAAGGTATACATTATCCCGCCCAGATAGTTCTGGGTTAAACCCAACACCCAGCTCAATAAATGGCGTCAGTCCGCCGTGCAGAGTGATATTACCCTTGGTTGGATAGTATACACCTGCAATCAACTTTAGAAGAGTGCTCTTACCAGAGCCATTGCGTCCAACAATCCCAAAAAAATCACCTTTATTAATAGTGAACGATACACCATCGAGCACCTTTTGTGTAACCTTATTGTTACGTTTTACAATATTGACCGCCGCCTGTTTCATTGAAGTATTTTTATTTTGCGGCAAAATAAATTCTTTATGAATATTTTTTATTTCAATAGCTGGTGTAATTTTATCACTCTTCTTCATTTATATATCCTCGGCAAAATACTTTGCACGACTACGGAAATACCACGCACCGGTCGCACAAATTAGTGTAATTATTGCAAACGGCACCAATCGCACCAAGAACGAATCTACCGTGTTCCATATGGTAATATCATTTGCACTGTTAAGTAGCAAGTGGCGAGCATCCTGGACAATCTGTACAATTGGATTCATAAAGAACCAATCGTGCAAGTTACGTGAAATAATTGTCATTGGGATAATAATCGCACTGGCATAAAATCCAACCTGCAGGGCAACTTCCCAGATGTATGTTACGTCACGGAATCGTACATAGGCAGTTGCAAGCACAAACGCAACACCAATCGAAAGAATAAATAATTCTATTATCACTAGCGGAAGTAGCAACCAGGTCCATTGCGGCGTAATGCCGTTAAGGAAAACAAACAGAAAAACGACAATCAAGCTAAGACCAAGATTAATCAAAGCTGATATCGAACTAGCCACTACAACCAGGTAGCGCGGAATACTAATCTTACGCATTAAATCACCATGTGCCACCACTGAACTTGCCCCGACCATAGTGGTCTCTGAAAAGAAATTCCATAGCACAATACCGACCAGCAGGCTCACGCCGTAATGCTCAACATCCTTACCGATTGGTGCAATATAGGTAAACAATACATATAGTACTGCAAATAGCAATAATGGCTTCAGTACAGACCATACATACCCCAATACAGACCCTTGGTAACGCACCTTAAAGTCTGTTCTCACCATTTCTCGCAATATGGTGATATTTTTCTCCGTTACGTATCTCATAATCGTCTTACTTCTATATTATACCAGGTTTATCTAGTATAATATAATACTGTGAATATGCCTATTATTATGCTTATACGTAATGCATATCCTTATGATTTTGGTGGTGGTGAACGTTTTCCTGTACACACTGCAATGCTCCTACAGGAAAAGGACTACACGCCAATCGTCATGTCTCGCTCGAAGGCGATTAAAGACTATGCCGCATCTTGCAAGGTTCGGTTTTTACAGTCACCGTGGTGGAGCCAGCAAAACTGGAGTGGTTATCGAGTGGTGTTTGTGCCGGTGTATATACTGTGGCAATTACTCTTATGTATGTGGTACATAGCGGTATTTCTATGGTACCGACCAGCCGCCGTTCACGTGCAGAGTAAGGATGACTTTATTGCGGCAACGATTGCAGGGCGACTAACTGGCAGGCGAGTCATCTGGACAGATCACGCCGACCTAAAACATATTTGGCTTCATATCCAAACATGGTATAAAAATCCGGTTGGTAAACTTGTTTATTTGGCAGCACACCTATGTCATGCAATCACGGTCGTAAGTGAAAGTGAATTCCGTGAAGTAACTGCTCACATTAAAAAAAGTTCGTCGGTCTATCGAAAAATAACGGTAGTATATAACGGCTGTGCAGACACACCTACACACAACAAGCCTGCTATGCCTAAAGGTTTTATCTTTTGCCTGGCTGGGCGACTCGTGACCGATAAAGGCATTGGCGAGGCAATCGCCGCATTCACCCGCATTCAACGCCACGCACCTGATGCCTGGCTGTATATCATTGGGGATGGCCCAGAAAAAGACACCTTCCAACAGCATGCCGGCGGCAATGAGCGAATTATATTTGCCGGCCACAAAAAGAATCCTCTACCTTACATGGCAGCAAGTGATGTCTTTTTACAGCCTACCTACCATGAAGGTTTCAGCATCGTGCTGGTTGAAGCATCAATGCTCGGCCTGCCGATTATTGCAACAAATGTTGGCGGTAATAAAGAGATTATTTTTCACGAAAAGACTGGCCTATTAATTGAAGCAAAACACAGCCAGCAACTTGCTGATGCTATGATGCGTTTATATAAAGATGCCGCCCTCCGAACAAAGCTAGCAACCCAGGCGAGAGTGCAATACGAGCAGTCGTTTGTATTTGATAATATTATCGCCCGTAAGTTTATTCCACTTTACAAAGGAGACGCTGCATGAACATTCGTGTTGAAGTAAGCTGCACTGCACTGCAGCAAAAATCTGGCGTAGGTCGCTACACAGAACTACTTACTAACGCCCTAGCTACACAGACTACTGTGTATGGACACTATTTTAATTTTTTAGGACGACAATCCACTCCACAACTCGATTCGCTCATAAAGCTAGAAGAAAATCGTCTTGTACCTTTGCGTATCTACAATAAGCTTTCCAGCATCGGCATCCCGCTACCCGCTTTTGACCACTTACTGCCAAAGGTAGACCTCACCATCCATCCAAATTTTGCCACCTGGCCAACCCATCATAGCCAGCGTATCGCCACCGTGGTGCATGATCTGACCTATCTATATCACCCAGAGCTAGTTGAGAAGAAAAACCTTGCCCATCTACGAAGGGTGGTGCCAGTTTCACTTAAAAAGGCAGACTTCATCATCACCGTGTCAGAGGCGGTTAAGGCGGAGCTGGTGAAAGAATTTCATCTCCCGCCAGAAAAATGTGTCGTCACCACCATCCCTCCATCATCATCATTCACAGATATCAGCCAACCGCTACAAGATATACATACAAAGTACAAGCTCCCTACTAAAAAGTTTATTCTTTTTATTGGTAATCTTGAGCCTCGCAAAAACCTCGCCACACTTATTCGTGCCTACCGTCTTTTACCTGTAAACCTGCAAAAAGAATACTCGCTGATTATTGGCGGCGGGCAAGGCTGGAACTTTCAAGAGACAGAAGCAATCCTGCAAGAGGGTGGTGAAGTCGGTAAAATCTGCCGAATTGGCTATATTGATCAGGCTGACCTTGCGTCCTTCTATCGACTCGCTTCGCTTTTTGTAATGCCATCGCTATATGAAGGGTTTGGTATGCCAGTACTGGAAGCGATTAGTAGCCATTGCCCTATTGTATGTGCGGATATCCCCGTTTTACGAGAGGCTGGTGGCGATATTGCTAGTTATGCACGCCCGCTTGATCCGCAAGATTTCGCTCACCATATCACTAGACAACTCGACAGAAAGCTCTCCAAAGAATCAGTTACGCAACATCTTAGGCAGTTTTCCTGGGAACGTAATGCACAGTGTATCATCGCTAAAACGAAAGAACTGTTATGAAACTCCTCGAACACGAAGCTAAGCAGTTACTTGCTGCCAGTGGCATTGCAGTGCCACGTGGCCAGCTGGTGCAGCCAGGTGATACTACAGCCATCACCACCCCAGTTGTGTTGAAGGCTCAGGTATTGCCTGGCCGTCGTAATCAATTTGGCGGCATACGCATTGTAACGGATGTAAACGAGATTGCCACGGCAACTAAAGCTGTATTCGCTGCCACGATTGATGGTCTGCAAGCTGATAGCTTACTCGCCGAAGAGCTGCTGGCCATTAGCCAGGAATACTACCTTAGTCTATTTATCGACCGTAAAACTGCCGCCACTACCCTGCTGGCCCATAAAGATGGCGGGGTAGAGATTGAATCGCACAATGCAGATGAATTTTTCCGCACACCACTCTCGCCTCACACAATCACTGCCGCTGCCCGCCAATTGGCAGACTATCTAGACCTTCATTCGCACGAGTTTATCCTTGAAGAATTACTAACTAATCTACTCAAATGCTTTCGCACCAACGATGCCACTCTGCTTGAAATCAATCCACTCGTTCTCACAAATAGCGACACGCTAGTAGCGGCCGATTGCAAACTCACCCTTGATGATGCGGCCTCATTTCGCCACCCGGAATGGAGCAGCTACTACGACAAGCCTGCCTCGCACAATTTTGTCACCCTTGCAGCAAACGGCACCGTGGCGACCATTGCCAATGGAGCGGGGCTTGCTATGGCAACAGTTGACGCCGTTGAGGCTGCTGGTTTACAGGCTGCGAACTTTTTAGATATTGGCGGCGGGGCAACGCAAGCTACCATTCTTGCGGCGTTCACTCGCCTCGCTGCATTTTCGCAAGTGCAAGCCATTGTGATTAATATCTTTGCTGGCATTACTCGGGCAGATGAAGTAGCAAATGCTATTATTGCTGCTCGTCAATCAATACCAGACCTGCCAGCCTTGTATATTAGGATTGACGGCAGTCGGGCCGATATTGCCGCCACACTCCTTGCAAAAGCCTCAATTCCGCTCTACCCCACACTGAGTACAGCCATTGCGGCCGTAAAGGAGGCGAGCGATGTATAACCCAAAGCGAGTAATAGTGCAGGGGATAACTGGCACTCACGGCAGCTTTCATACTGCTGCTATGCAGGCATACGGTACCAATATTGTCGCCGGCACGTCGCCTCGTACTAATCAACCGTCGGTGCATGGGGTACCTGTCTACCGTACGATTGCTGATATCCAACACACGCATGGCACAATTAATACTTCGGTGATTTTTGTCCCCGCCCCACACGCCAAAGCTGCAATTTTTGAAGCAATTGACGCCGCTATTCCGTTAGTCATTTGTATTACTGAGGGTATTCCAGTGCACGACATGTTAGCAATCTCAGCCAAGCTTGCTCGCAGTAACACTCAACTCATTGGCCCTAACTGCCCTGGCGTTATCACACCTGGCGAGTCTCTACTGGGCATTATTCCCGCTCGCATTACCACACCAGGCTCAGTAGCGATTGTGAGCCGCAGCGGCACACTCACCTACGAGGCTGCCGCCGAACTCACCCGGCAAGGCATTGGACAGCGGTATATCGTTGGTATTGGCGGCGACCCAGTCAGCGGCACAAGCTTTGTCGATTGCCTACAAACCTTCGCACACGACCCATCGGTTAGTGACATTATTTTGATCGGTGAAATTGGCGGCACTGCCGAATGCGACGCAGCCGACTACATTGCCGCACACGTCACCAAGCCGGTCTATGCCTATATCGCCGGCCATGCTGCACCACCTGGGGTGCAAATGGGGCACGCTGGAGCAATCTTGGGCTCTAGTGCTGAATCCGCTGCCGCTAAAACCGCCTATTTAGCAGACCGAGGCATTACTACCGCCGCTGCCATTACCGAACTGGCTCGTATGCTACAATAAAAGATATGGATACCGCCCCAAAACACATCGCTATCGATGCTCGTATTATCAACTCTTCGACTGGCCGCTATGTTGAACGGCTGATTCATTATCTTGAAGAAATTGATACCACTAATCGCTACACTATTTTAGTACCCTCAAAAGACCTGCAGTTTTACACACCACGCAATCCGCACTTTACTGTTACGGCGGCTGATTTTGCGAATTACTCGCTCGCTGAGCAAACATCATTTTTACGGTTCCTTAACAAGCTTAACGCTGATCTGGTGCATTTTTGCATGCCGCAGCAGCCAATCCTCTACCGCAAACCACACATCACCACCATACACGACCTCACCTTACTAAAAACCTACAACTCCGATAAAAATTGGCTTGTATACCATCTCAAGCAGCGTATTGGCAAGTTTGTTTTTGCTCGTGTATGTCATACAAGCGACCGGATTCTTGTGCCTACAGCACATACCAAGCAAGAACTAGAGGAGTTTTGCACGGCTGCGATTGGTAAAACTATCGTTACCTACGAAGCCGCTGATAAGCTGCATGCCGGCAAAACCGTGCCGTATCCACACACATACGACAAGTTTCTTTTATATGTCGGGCAGCAAAGCGATTATAAAAACCTAGTACGACTCGCCGAAGCACATCAGCAGCTCCTTGCTACACACCCAAAGCTGGGGCTGATTTTTGTTGGCAAACTCAATACTGCAGCTCGCAAAAATAAAACGCTCTTTGCTAAGCGTGGCTACAAAAATATCACCTTCACCGATTTTATTGATGATGCACAGCGTGATTGGCTATACGAACATTGTGCGGCTTATGTTTTCCCAAGCCTCATGGAGGGGTTTGGCCTGCCAGGGCTCGAGGCAATGCTGTACGATGCACCAGTCGTAAGTAGTAATGCTACCTGTCTACCCGAAGTATACGGAGAAGCGGCCCATTACTTTAACCCGCTTGATACCGCAGATATGGCTCGGGCTATTTCAGATGTACTAACCAACGAAACACTACGGAGCTCGCTTATTGCCAAAGGTCGCACACAAGTAGGGAAGTATTCGTGGCGACGCATGGCAATGCAGACTCATCAAGCCTATATCGATATCGTCTCAACGAGAACCTAGCTACTTAGGCCGATTCAGCACGAGAGATAATTAGTACACGCTCACGACCTTCACCTTCAGAATGAGTTTCAATATCTTGGTAGGTGGTCGCAACTTGGTGCACCGTGCGGCGATCAGCTGCATTAAGATGTGCTGTGTATGGGCGACCCGTCTCCCGCACACGCGCAATCCACTCTTCCGCCTTATGAGCCAATTTTTCCGCACGCTGCTTTTTGTAATCAGCGATATCAAGGTGGACTCGAGTAAGTTCAGCCCCTTGATTATGTAGCATGTGTGAAATAAGCGTTTGAAATGAACGTAGTGTGTCAGCATTACGACCAATAAGCAGGCTGTTCGCCTCGCTCGAGCCCACTGCAATCGTAATCACCTCACCTTCAATATGGCTTTCGATGGCTGGGTTTACTTCAAAAAATGATACGATATCCTGCACCGCCTTAACGGCAAATGCAAGTGACTCATCTCGGTTCATTATTTACCTCCTTTTTTAGTTGAGGTTACCACACGAACAGTGGCCTTCGCTGTAGCCTTCTTGCCTGTTTTGGTTTTCTTTTTTGCTGCTACTTTTTTTGTAGGACGCTCAGCCGCAACTGCCAGAGCGGGCTCTGCAACTACCTTCGCCTTTTTTGCCTTACGAACTCGTGATTCTGCCATACGCTGCAAATCATCTTCGTCTCGCTTTAGTAAAATATGTTGCTGCCACACCGCTACAATCGTAAAGACACATTGATACAAGGCAATCGCACCCGGCAGATTAATCATAATCAGTGTGATCATCACCGGCATAATTTTAATCATTTTTTGCATGACAGCCGCATTCATTTCAGCCTGATCGGCTTCTTTGCCCTCAGCAGCTTCTGCCATGATTTGTCGCAAACCCTTTTTAGTTTCGTTTTGTGGCATAGTTTGCTTACTTGAAATATACTGCAGCACACCCGCAGCTACGGCCAGCAATAGCAAGAACGGGCTTACGCCAGCCTTATCAACCGCATGGCGAGTCAAATCAACAATACCAAACAAGTGCTGATTGAAGTTATCAGGGTTTTGAATAAGCTGCGCAACGGCCGGTAGCTTTTCAACCACATCGTACGAATATTTTGCAAGTTCATCACGGTGCATGGTGAAAATCTGAATCACGCGATACAGCCCAATAAAGATTGGTAGCTGAATCAGCAACAGCCCGAGCGAACGGAATGGATTGACGTTATGCTTTTTATACAGCTCTAGCATCAACATGCCTTGCATTTGCTTATTACCCTTGGCTTGGGTTTTAATCTTGGCAAGCTCTGGCTGCAATTTACGCATTGCTTTTACTTGATGTAGCTGCTTGACTACTAGCGGCCACATCAAGACTCGCATTATTACTGTAAAGATAATTACCGCAATACCAAAATCACCACCAGGTACGACGCTGTAGAGCGTCATCAAGAGGTTAAAGATTGGCTGCACCACCAGTATGTCAAAAATATTCACCGATATATTCCTCGTTACGTATTAGTTCTTCCTTTTATTATACCAGATACACTACTGTTACGACAGCATACCGGCCGCCTTACACTGGCTGCGTATAATTGTACGCAGTTCATCGTGCGGCATCGTTGCCACCTCGCTCGAAAATACCAACACTGCCACGTCATAGGTACCGGTTGCGTCTAATGATGGCAGCAACTCTCGCATCACTTCATACACCCGACGACGAATCCGATTTCGCCCAACTGCGCTTTTCATCACCTTTTTACTTACCACCACACTAATGCGAGAATGCCGCCTGCGTGGATTAGTGGTGTATTTGAGTGAAATCACCCTACCACGCACCGACTCGCCATGCTTATACACGTATCGCAAGCTACCATGACCATGAAACCGATGCCTTTGGGATAACATATGTGCTTTATTGTAGCACATAAAAAATAGCCCTGTCGTACGACCTGGCTATTTTGCAACTCCACAACGCTTATACAGCTAGTTTTGCACGTCCCTTAATACGGCGACGTTTCAGTACTGCGCGACCACCTTTTGATGATACACGAGCACGAAACCCGTGAGTACGAGCGCGATGGCGTTTATGTGGTTGATGTGTTCGCTTTGGCATATCTCTAGTAATATAGCATAGCTAGGCTTTTTTTGCAACCAAACCTCTGTGTTTACGAAAATTTCCATCACCACACTACCCACTACCCTTTTTGCTACCAAAACGCTTGCATATGATGTAAATTATTCTCTAGCTAGCGTAGTTTTCCCCGATTCGCTTGGGATTTTCCACAGATTAACAGAGGCGGTTCATAAATGTGGAAAACTCACCCCCTTTTGTGTGTCGCATTTTACATCACCTTGCTACTTGTGGAAAACTCGGTTTTTTTATATAGTAAAACATAGAGACAAACGGAGGGAATCTGCGGGCTCATGCGGCCTACAGACTCATAACAACAAGAGGAGTATTTGCTGTGCACGCACTTTGGCAGAGTGTCTTAGGAGAGATCGAATTATCAGTACCGCACGCCGCATTCGTGACCTGGCTGCGTCCGAGTGAGCTAATTGATGATAATGAAGAACACGTTCGCATTGCAGTTCCTAACGTATTTGCGATCAATCAGTTCGAGGCCAAGTATGACACGCAAATTCGCGATATCTTAAAAAAGAACGGGGTAAATGCTAAAAAAATTAGCTACGTAGTGAATCGTACTGGCAAGCGCACGGTAGTGAATCGTGAAACAACCCGTCGCACACCCACTAGCAGCCGTGCCGAGCAGCTCATCGCCCCTAGCCGAGCTGTACCCGCTGCCACATCACACGCATCTACTAAAACTGCCCTTAATCCAAAGTATACTTTTGACACCTTTATTGTGGGCTCGAGCAACGACCTTGCCTACACTGCCTGCCAAGCAGCGGCTGCTCATCCCGGTGAAAAATACAATCCGCTCTTTTTATATGGCGGTGTTGGACTAGGTAAAACTCACCTAATGCAGGCGGTTGGTAACGAAATTCTCAAGCACAACCCGGACGCTCGTATCCTCTATGCCACCACCGAAGGATTTGTGAAGGATTTTCTTGAAAGTATTCGCTTTAAAAAGCAAGGCTTTGCCGATAAGTATCGTAATGTAGATGTGTTGATTGTGGATGACATGCAGTTTATTGCTGGCAAAGAAAAAACGCAAGAAGAATTCTTCCACACCTTTAACGAGCTGCATCAAAACAACAAGCAAATCATTATTAGTTCTGATAAGCCACCTAAAAGCATCCCAACCCTTACCGAGCGTCTGCGTAGCCGCTTTGAATGGGGTATGGCAATTGACATCCAAATGCCAGATTTTGAAACTCGCTGTGCCATTATTGAAGCTAAAGCAGCCTTAAGTAATGTAGAACTTCGCCGTGAAACGGTTGAATATCTTGCCCAAAACATTAAAACCAATATTCGTGAGCTTGAAGGTGCCTTAAATCAACTGCTCGCCTACGCCGAAATGCGTGGCGTTGAGCCAGATTTGCAAATTGCAGAAGGACTCATTGGCAATGTTCGACAAACCCGCCCGCAGCACATCACTCCTAAACAAATTGTTGACAAAACAGCCAAATACTTCCAGCTGCAAGCCAGCGAAATCTGCAGTGCAAAACGTGATAAGCATATTGCCTTGCCACGTCAAATTGCTATGTACTTACTACGGAGCGAGTTACATCTCAGCTTTCCTAAAATTGCCAGCGAACTTGGGCGTAAAGATCACACGACCGCCATCCACTCTATCAACAAAATAGAAAAAGCCATCAAGCTCGACTACACCATTCGTGAGCAAGTTGGCGAAATTAAGGAGAAATTGTATGCCTAGCTGTGGACAACTTGTGCAGTACCTGCGAATAGTGCAGGGCAAAATCTGTGAGCGACTTTCCACATTCCCGCACTTCCCTGCTTCACTACACCAAAAGCTTGTGGATGCAATCCTCGATTTACCCAGTATTGTCCCCGTCTTTTCAGCTACTTCTGCACATGGGCTAGCCACCTACTTACCAGAGGCGTCCGCTCACTTTTCCCCATTATCCACACTGCCTATTACTACTCACCACAAGAAAGAAAGTAAGAAAGGATTATAATAATGGAACTTTCTGTATTACAAGAACATTTTACAAAAGCACTAGGTGCAGCTAGTCGGGTGGCATCAAGCCGCACTCAACTACCGATCCTTAATAATATTCTGTTGCGAACAGACGGCAATCGCCTGCTAGTTGCTGCTATGAATATGGAAATTGCCTCGATGCAATATGTGGGTGCGAAAATTGCAAAGCCAGGAGCTATTACGGTGCCAGCCCGTCTAATTACCGATTTTGTAAGTAGTTTGCCAAAGGGTCAGATTGATATTATGGTCAAAGGTGCCCAGCTACACATCAGTGCAGGCAAATATAAGTCAGTTATTCACGGGGTGGTGGCGGATGAGTTTCCGGAGTTGCCAACGATCGATGAAGAAGCGGCGATTCAGTATCAGATTACACCGCATGATTTTAAGCAAGCGGTTGGGCAAACAATTATCGCCACCAGTAATGATACCACTCGCCCAACACTAACTGGGGTATATTGGCATTCGCACGAAGGCCATCTATATCTGGCTGGCACGGATGGCTATCGCCTGGCTGAGCGACGATTAGTGGCAACCGAAAGCGAGGTAGCGGCAATTATCCCTACCACTTCCCTGCAGGAGGTGCTTCGTACGATGACGGAAGATACCGAGGAGGTGGTGATTTTGTTTGATGAGTCGCAAGTGCGGTTTCGTATTGATGATGCAGAAATTACCAGCCAGCTGATTGATGGCAATTTTCCTCCGTATCGGCAGCTAATTCCGCAGTCGAACGAGGTGGCGGCGCATATCAAAAAAGATGAATTTGTACGTATTACAAAGATTGCCGGATTATTTGCTCGTGATTCTGGCGGGAGTGTCACAATTACAGCTGATGGCGAGGCGGATACACTTTCGCTACATTCGGTTGCTTCGGAATTGGGTGAAAATACCTCGGAGGCAGCAGCAAAAGTAGAAGGCAGTGGTACTATCACTCTTAACTCTCGCTATGTAAGTGAGGCGTTGAATGTGATTGATGCCGCTGAAGTGCAATTCAGTTTTAGTGGCAAGCTAGCCCCAACCGTACTGCAGGCAGATGATGCTAAGGCGGATTATAAACATATCATCATGCCACTTAAGAGCTAATATGGATATCACCCGTCTAAAAGTGCAGTTTTTACGCACGCACGCCTGCGAGGAGCGTGCCATTACTGCTCGTGTGACGGTAATCGTGGGAAAAAATGGCAGCGGAAAAACCACCCTACTGGAGGCACTGCACATTGCATTGCGAGGCACCTCGTTTCGTGGCAGTGATGCAGAGGTGTTGCAGCATCAACAGCCTTGGTGGCGAGTGGACATGGCGACAAGTGATGGTATGCGATCGGTGGCATGTGATATGTCAACTGGTACCGCCAAAAAGAAAATTATGGTAGATGATCGCCAGTTTTTGCGAATGCCACACAGCAAAAAGTTCCCCGTGGTTGTATTTGAGCCTGACGACCTGCGATTGCTGCATGGTTCGCCATCACGCCGCCGGACGTTTATTGACACGTTTATTGGCCATATTAACCCCCTGTATGGTACGATAGTGCGTAAATATGAACGAGCTCTGAAGCAGCGTAATGCTCTGCTGAAGCAGCCTGGCATTACTCGTGATGATATGTTTGCATGGGATATGGCGCTAGCTGAATACGGTGCGGATATTATTACTCAGCGAATTCAAGTGATTGAACGTATCAACCAGTCACTCACCGATACCTATCGTAGCATTGCTGGTACGGATGACACAGTGCAGCTGCACTACTCGCATACGCTGATTGATTCTGTTCAGCAAAAACTCGTCAATGAACTGCACGCCTCGTTTGCCCGTGATGTATTACTGGGATTTACCTCGGTAGGGCCACATCGGCACGATGTGCTGTGTACGTTTAATGGGCAGCCATCCGCAAAAGTTGCATCACGTGGCGAGGTGCGATCAATTATTTTGGCACTAAAGTTTATCGAGGTAGATATCACCAGTGATACAACCGGAGTAAGCCCGGTGATTTTACTCGATGATGTATTTGCCGAGCTTGATGAAACCCGGCAGCGTCGTTTGGCAGAAAAATGCCGACATAATCAAATGTTTATCACCAGTACCAATGCCTATACTGGTATCGATACCCGTTCGGTTATTCGCCTAGATTAATGGCTCGCAGAATATCAATTGGGATATCTGGATAGTGCGGTGCCGATAGTACTGGCACGGGCGGGGTTGAACGCACCTGCCAGGTGTTACCTTGCTTTTGCAGGAGGATATGTAGCGTGTCTCGCTGATCGGAGGTGGTGTCGATAAAGCGTAAAGTCGCGCCGTAAATATCTCCCTTACCGTACAATGCCTCGTGATGGATGGTGTAGAGCGTCGGCAGAGTCGGATAGGTATCAGTAATAGTGCGGTCGATAGCATCCTTTTCTTCGGCAAGCAGGGCTTGTAAACGGGTGGTGGTTAATGAAAAGTGAACAGGAATAGTGCGGCTGGTATCGATAGTGAGTTCTTGTGCTGTGGCTGCAAAGCCATCGCCGCCAGTTGCAAGCGTGTAGGTACCCTTCTTTAATTTTGTAGGAGTGTTAGGGGTGATGTGCTGAGTATTGCCTTGCGGGTGGATAAGTCGTGCACTGCCTTGTGGTGTGTCAAAGGTGAAGGTGACAGTTGCAAACGAGTTGACCTGGCTCCAGATTTGCCACACGATTGCTATAATTGCGAGTATTCCCGCAAGGCCAACTAATAGCCAATGAATTCTTTGCATCACTGCCTCCTCTCTTCTAGCGGATTGGCAAATCCGCTAAATTCAATTGCATATTCGGTTGGATCAAACCCTTTTTTACGTAACTGCGATAACGCAAACATGCGGTAGCGTGGTGACGTGCCTTTGATACTAAGGGTGATGCTTTCATCGGGGTTGTGACGGTAGCTAATGGTGTAGTACGGATCTTTAATAGGTAAAGATTTGACGATTGGCCAGCGTTCTTGAAACTTTTCACCATAAGCTTGTGCCTCCCGAAAGCCAATACGTTCAAGCTCGGCATATTGTGTACGATGTTGATTGTACCAGCGCTTGGCTTCATCTGATTGCGGAGCGAGCCCAATGTACTGGCGTGGTACATGGTTTTGGTGGGCATAAAAGGTGTTAGTGGTGGTGGCAAAGCCCGGGGCTGAGACGGTAATTGTATGAGTGCCTGGGGTGACGTAGCGAGTGCCTGGTTTTACGGGTGTGTTATCGATGGTGATAGTTGCATGGCCAGGCACGGCTTTTACTTGCACTGGCAATTTACCGCGCTGTTCGTCTTGTTGTTGCTGCCATATGCTAAAGCCAATAAAGCTCATCACTCCTATTATGCACATCCCCCAGCCAAGTAGGTGCCATTTATATTTTTTGAAGTAATAAATTGGGTCGTAGGTCATACCTTACTCCTATTTTTTACGATACCAATTAAATCCTGGTTGGGTCGGCTGTTGGCGGGTGTCGGCCATGGGGGCACGTTCATCAAGCGAGGCGGAGGCAATCTTTGCTTCAAAACCTGGCACCTCACCTACGTAGATAAAGGTGTGCTGTGCATTGACTGCAACATCGCCGGGCTGTAGGCTACTTGGGTCGATACTGCTGCTTGGGCCGAGGGTTTGCCAGTTCTCCTTCATCCACTGCTCTTGAATAGGTGTGTAGCCGCCCTTGCCGTCGTAATTGTACCCTTTATCGAAGCCGCTGTCGCGCACCAGTAGTGTGACAAATCCGCCGCAATCAATCCCCGGATGTGCGATACCGCCAATATACAACCCCTGTGCCTTGGCGGCCTTATAAGCTTCGGTGTATTCGGGGCGAGCTTCTATAGTAAGCCCTTTCCATTCACTCCAAGCGTAATGTTTTAGCGTTTCGTTAAAGTTGCCACCACTAAAGCCGCTGCCACTACACTCTTTGCGTTTTTGGGTGCTTGGCGGTTTTTGGCTGTTGTCTGGGTTGTCACCATCGGGTGAGCCGCCTGGATTTTGTAATGCGTCATCGGCCGATTCACCAGCTAGTGCATCGGCATCTTTATATTTATCGTAGACTTCTTGTGCGTTTTTGCCACGAGTAGCTCGCACCTGTGCGGCGGATTGAGCGGAAACTTCATATTCATTATGAACGATAATAGCTGCCTCAACCGGGTCGTCGGTGGCACGTAGTTTATTAAGTGTTGGTAGCCATTTGCCGTTAAGCTCCTCCCATACGAAACTCAACTGCCCGCCAAGATCAGTGATTGGCACACCAAGGCCTTGAATATGAGCAACTAATGGCTTTTGCCGAGCATCAAAGGTCCATTGCACCAACCCGAATCCAACGCCGTTTTCCGGCACATAGTCCTCTCCTACTAGCTGGCCACCTTCACGAATATTAGGCTGCAAGCGAGATTCAACCATCATATTACCAACAATACCGGCTGCCTGTGCAAGCGAGAGGCCTTTACGCATAAAGAAGTTGAGGATTTTTTGCTCGTTATCATCGCCGGCCAGCTGCATGGATTCGCCAGATGTGCCTGGTTTGCACTCATCATCATAAAAAAGGATATCATTGCCGATGAAGAAGCGAGGGTCGGTGATAGCTTGCACGGGCGAAATAAACGTTGCACTAGCCAGTAGTGCGGCGAACAGTAGATGGCGTAGTTTATGCTTCATTATACTCCACCTCCGTGTGAGGCTCGAATAATCGGCGCAGGGTCAATCGCCGAGCCACCACCAAAATTACGATGTCCGCCATCCCAAATTTCAAAATGTAAGTGCGGGCCGGTGCTCTGCCCGTTATTGCCAATTTTACCAATCTCCTGCCCCGCCTTCACGCTGTCGCCGAGCTTTGCAAATACGCCATCATCAAACATGTGGCCATATACGCTGTCGTAGCGTTTGCCGTCAACTTCGTGCTGAATCACAATCCAGTTGCCAAATCCGCTGGCTGGCCCCGAGGCAATCACCTTACCATCACGGGCGGCAAAAATCGGCTTATTTAAGGCAGAGCCAGGTTGTGCAATGTCAAGGCCATTGTGCGGCTGGCCGCCACGCATACCAAACGGGCTAGTTACAATGCCGTCTTTGGTGGTGGGATATGCCCAGCCATCGGCACTTACTTCGCCCTGTTGTCCGCTACCAAAGCCTTCGCTGTCGGTGCCGTCAAGTCCTGGAGTGTCACCGTCAAGTGTGTCGTTCCAGGTTTTGCTGACAGTGTATTTTGCGTAACGCCAATTCTTTTCAAAGTTTTCTGGGGCGGCACAGGCGTAGCCATTATCAGGACTTTCTTCTGGGTTTTCATGAGCACCAGGCTCTTGATTGACGCAATCTTCAAGGAATTTTTTATAATTCCACTCCTGCTCGTTATCTTTTGGCTCGCCCGTGTCCGATTCGGGGTCGATTTCGCCATTAGCGGCCATCCACTCCGCCACCTCTACTGGGTCGGCATCCATCGCTTCTTTTGGTAGACCAAATAATAGATTGCAGCTACTATCAGCGGCGACATTCATTTCTTTGTAGGTTTCATCATTACACTGTTGATAGCGTTCTGGCTTAATTTTGGCTGATTGGAGTGCATGGGCCGATGGTAATATTGCCTGCCCGGTTTGTGCAAATAGGGTTGGCAGGGCGGCAATTATTCGCACTCCGTCGGTATGCTGCAGGGTGTGATGAACCGGTAGCAATTGACGGCCAAGCGAGCCAATAAATGAAAACCGATTATGTACATTGAATGGCTCATGGCTAGCCAAACGACGCTCATCGGCCTCGTAGGCTACCTCTACCTGGCGGTTGGCGTTCTGGTATTCTACCATTTTTTCTGGCGATAGCGGAATCATGCCTTGTTGCCGGGCAACGCCATTAAACATGCCCGATGCCCCCACGCCAATTGCATTGACTGCATCAACGCCAGCCAGCTCTGGCCCGGTAACACGGCCAGCAACAATATCACCCAGCTGTGAAATAAGATACGGCATCGCAAATGCTAATGCAGCCGAGCCAGCAATGCTGATGGCGGTGCTCGTACCAAAACTACCCAATCCTACCAAAATACCAACCACAAGCGAGCCACCCCGTACGACTGGATTTTGAATAATGCCGCAACGCTCAGTTAATTCTTTTGGGCTATTGGTGCCAAGGAGCGAGGCAATTGTTTGATTCACCGAATCAAGCGTACCGGTTAAGCCGCCGCCAGCCATAAAACGTTGCGAGCTAATATCAAGACGAGGCACATCCTGATAGGCGGATTGCTTATAAAAAGCGGCATCTAGCCCAGATTTGCGGTAGTTGGGATTGGTAATCATCGGTAGTGTATCGCTTGAAGATAACATGCTAAGTTTGCGTTCATCAGCTACCTTTTCACGTAAGTCAACTTCGGTAATTTTTTTGCTGAGATATTCAACCTGCTCGGGTGTGGCATCGTCTTTCTTCATGGCACTGTAGGTGTTGGCAAAAATCATAAAATAACGAATTGTTTCCGCTTTGCGGGCGACTTTAGCAGCAAAGCTGACCGCTCGACTAGCATTATAGACACTACAGGCGGTGTCGGCGGCACCGGTAATCAATACGCCTTTGCTGATGTTTTTGACAACACTGCTAGAAGTCGGTGCGGCGGTGATTTTTGCCTCAGTGTCTTTGATAGCTGCTGCTTCTTCTGGAGTGTAAAGTTTGCCATCTTCATCAACCATCTTGCCAGTTTCGTTGCCATTCTCGTCTTTGTGCGGGGTGAGATTTTTTGAGCCAAGCTGCAGTTTTGAGCTAGTGGCTTTTTCTAGTTCGCCATCAAGTTCTTTGGGGGTCTTGCCGGTAAGCTTTTTGGCGTAGTTAGTTTTAATTTTTGCAAGAAACTTCATGGTTGGCCCATTTTTGAGTGTTAAAAATTTAGGGCTACGAGCATTAATGACGGCCGTCCGAAAATGAGGATGCTCACGCATACGAGCGGTAAATTCTTCGGCACTGTTAATGGTCACGACATCACCCGGTTTAAGGGGGTTTTTGTAGGTCATTTTTGTAATGCGACCCCTCCCCTTACCAAAGCCTTCGTTGGCATCAAACTCAACCTCAATCCCCATGGTTTTGTAGGCCGAGCGAGTCTTTTCGATATTAACCGTCTTAAAGCGGCAGGCAATCTTTACTTTGCCACACGATCCGGCGGTAGTTTGTTTTAACTTTGTACGCATCAGCTGCATATGGGTGCGATCCATGCCAGCCAGTGAGCTATTAAGATCCTTCGTGAAGGTTTCTACTAATTGCGATAAGGCAAAGCCTGGTGCGAGGATGGTATACAGCAGCGAACCCCCGCCAATAAGGGTGATAATGCCAGCGATAAGCGGCCCCTTTTTACCCAGATGGCGAGCCGTAATTCGCTGCAAAAAAGGCTTTTTGGCTGCAGCCGGTGTGGTAGTAGTGGCGGTGTCTTCGGCGGTGCGAAGTGCTTCGGTGGTGGCGACGGCTTGTGGGGCGGTAGCGACTTTTTCAGCCTGCGAGAGATGAGCCGCCCGAGGGGCAGCTGATATCCCAAACAACTTCTCTTCACCAGAAGCACGCATTATCTTTTTATTATAACATAAAAATGGTTTTAGAACAAGATTACTACCCTGTCAACACTACCGATCGGTCAGAATTTCTATCTGCGAAAAAGCTTCATCCGATACAATACGTTTTAGACGCTTTTTTACGTCATCAAGGGCTCGTGCTTTTTCAACCGTATCAACAATCAGCTTGCCAGTCTGCTTATCTGATATAACGGGAGTGTTTAGCCGTAGGAAGATGGTGTTGCCTTGGTAATCTACCTCGCTAATAAAGCGAGAATTTTCGAGTGATAACACCTCTTCTGGTAGCAATGGCACTTCTTGTTGTGTGGTGTAGAAGTAGTTGGTTTTATTGAATTTATTGCCATATTTTTTATTATTAAGCATAGAGAGTAGCGGCTGGTCATTTAGTGTACGCAAACTTGAAAGTGTCATTGCTCCATCCATACCTAATACTGCTTGCGAAGCATCACCGTTAGGCAGTAGCTTGTAAAGGGTATTATCGGCGATGGCGTATAATGTTTTACCAGCGGCGACGGCAGTTGTGGTTCGCAGAATGAGTCGCAGCTTGCCGTTTTCTTGCACTTCTACAATGTCACCATTACTGAGCTGCAAATATATCTTATTGCCTGGCAATCGATAAATGTGGTTAGCATACAGGTTAGCTGGTAGTGCAAGCTTTTTATTTTGGTCATCACCTTCAAGCGAGAAGCTGTACACATATGAATGGCGTCGTTGGTAGGCATGATTTTTTTGTGCATCGGGGTTTTCAAGATAGGTGGAGCTTTTCCCGATATAGCAGCTAGCTTGCCTATCAAGAAGACTGCAAAAAATGGCATCTTGTGTGCTGTAGTACTCTTCAGGGAGGGTGATCTGCTTTGAAGATTCTGGACTATCAACATTAAATACAAGTAGCGAATTGCTTTTAGTGAAAGAAAGCAATACTTCCCCGTCCTGTTTAGTTGTATCGACAGTCAGTGAAATCAACTGTGAATTCTTTGGTACGAATTTTTCAGGAATCCGAATGGTATGTTGTGTTTGCTTTTTAATATCAACATAAGAAAGGCTAGCAATGCCTCTGATACCTTTTGGTGGCAGCCAGATGCCAAGTAATCCATCACGATATGGCACTAGATTACTCATGCCTGCCAGGCTGATCTTCTTAATCATGGTAGGATTCCACAATGGATCATCTACGGTATTATGGGTGAAGATTCGCTTAGGATTGAGACAATTATACGAATGGAATGTCTCATCTAGTAATACCGGGCAGTTTTGCGAGCTTGTGAGTAGCTTTTTTTCTTTTTGCTGTGCTTCCACGCCCGCTTCAACCGATTGTACAAGGCTGTAAATCGGGATATGCTGCTCGGCAACAACAGTAGCACCTTTCTTGGTTTTAATCTCAAAAAACGACACATTGCGGCTTACTAAATTAATTCCCTCGTGTAGTTCAACGGGGCGGGTTTTTTGCGTAGTAGTATCGTAGCCGGCGATTACGAGCCCCTGCTTATCCTTCGTAACAACGGTAATGTCAACTAGCTTGTAATTAATCCATAGTAGTAGTAAAACAAGCAGGACAACAAAGGTAATTACCAGCTTGTAGTGTCGCCCTAATTGTCGCAAGAAACGCAGTAGTGGTTCGGTGAAAGATTCATATATCATTCTGGTAACTCCTTCCAAAGACTATCCATAAGTGGTACAAAACTTGTGTCACGTGCACCAAGCACGCCGCCACCTCGACCTTTCGGCGAGCCTCTATCAATGTGGAGGTGGCTCGGGGTGCTGTCAGCACACTCGGTAGGGCCAACTTCGCCAAGCTTGTCGCCCGCCTTCACTTTTTGACCTGACTGCACGGTAGGGTTTGTCATGTGTCCGTACCAATATCCCCAGCCATCATCACCAGTAAAGACAATGTCAATACAGTGCGAGTAGCCGTTGCGGTTGCTAATATTGGTAATGGTGCCATCGTAAATAGCAAATACAGCAGTACCAACGGAAGAGTTGGTCCCCCATTCTTTATTAGATAGGTCGAAGGCTGGGCTGCCATCGTGATGGTAGCAGAAGGTGTCTGACTTACAAGGGAATGATTGAGCGCTTGGTGATACGTCGTGTTTAGGAAGGCCAATTGGGAAGGCGTAGCCATCGGCGTTAACATTGGCCGAGCTGGAGCTTTTGCCGCCACTGCAGGCAGCTGCACCTGAATCACTAGTTACACCAATGTCGCTCGCAGTACCGCCTTCGGCTCCGGGGCCTCGAGTGGTGGCATCTATCACCTTATAGCCGTCATTGATATCAATTGACTCTCGAAAGCCGCTTGCAATTAGCCAGTACCCCATGCGAATATAGTCTGAGTTCTCTTTAATCCATCCTTCAGGGTTTGGGTCGACTTTTGGCAGGTCATTGATGGGCATATTGTCTGGTGCTGCCGTACCGTTATAGCTAGCCACAAACGATATGGTATTCTTCCTATTTCTAAGGAAGATGGTTTTTTCATAGTCCTCTTTTATATTACCAGTGGCGTTATCAAGAATTGGCAGGCCTGCAGAGTTAGGGCTATGCTTAAATGCGGCATGAACAGCATCTTTAGGGTTTTTAGGGTCTTTAATGCCATCACCGTCACCATCCTCGCCTAGTGCATCCCAGGTCGAGGGAATGAATTGCCAAAAGCCAAGTGCAGCGGCCTTGGAGAGTGTATCATTACTGTCGGCATACTTTGGCCAGCCACGGTTTTCTACCCATAGTGTGGCGGCTACAATGCGGCGGTCTGAATCTGGGTGCTTTTCGGCAGCGTTATTGATAAGTGTACGCCACGGTTCTGGTACGGTTGATGGCAGTGGCTCATCGGAGCTGCCGGCTGATGAACTGGCGGCAGTGCCGCCGCTCACGCACTCTTCGTAATAAAGAATATTATTGCTAGCATAATCAAACGGCAGCTTGGCTTTTTTGCTGTTGTTTTTCTCGCCGTCCTTCTCTTCCTCGCCTTCTTTTTTCTCGGCTTCTTTAGCGGAGGTATCTTTGGTAGGTTTTTCTTGCGCAGCAGCTGGTATTGGTGAGCACACTAGCATACAGACACTTGCAATAATGATGAACGATTTAATTAGCTGATACATATTCCTACCCATATTACTTACTATATTACCAAAACTATACCACCCGCACTAGCCGCCGCTCATTACCCCGATATGAAGGTGATTACAGGCATCGGTTACAAGTTTTGAATTTGGCACTGCACCTGCATTTAGTCCTGGAATGCCGCAGTTTGATTGTCCTAATTCTAACTTCATGCCAGATTTGCCAGCCACGCCGTCAAGGAATTGGTAAAATTCAAAGTGGATTTGGCTAAATGGTGCATATGGAGAACTGCCCTCGCCCACCATACGCTGGAAATCTTCGCCTGGGCGTGAGACACCGTTAATATCAAGTGCCTTACCCTGCGGGTGGAAGCCGCCATCACAGTTGTGGCCAGCAGCCTGGGCACCAATTGTAAACTTAAAGTGTTTTGAGGCTTCTACAAACATGCCAAGCATTTTACCAGACATTGCAACCGGTGCACCAGAACAGCCAGCGTTGGTTGGGGTTTGGGTACCGTCGGCGGCGGTTTGCTCCATGTAGGTACGCTGTACAGGAATTTGGAAGTTGACATTAGGGCTATCGAGCAGCATTTGGGCGGCTTTTTTAGCATCATCAGTACCAACCGCATTTGCTTCGCTACAGTTCATGTCTACCTTTGGTACCCAGTCGTAATTGGTTGGGTGGACGTTGTCGCTACCGGCATCAAACCCGCCTGTAAAGGTAACGTTTGGATATTTTTCAGCCTCCTGCTTGAGCCAGTCGTTTAATTCTTTACCAGTTTTGCCGCCAATATTAAACTGGTTAGCTATGCCAAACAGGGTGATACTAACCCCTTCTTGCCCTGCCAATGTACTAATAGTTTTACTGGCGTGCTCGGTATCGTTTACGTCATTAGATAAGCCAGTTGAAAGGTAAATGTGTGTACCGCCTTCAAAGGTTTTTGATTGAATGCTTTCGTAGATTTTCTTTGGATTTCTACCGACCTCTGTAAGCCCATCATCAAGCCCCGCTTGCTTGGCGTAGCCATTGGCGATAGAATCACCAACCACTTCTTCTGATTTAATTTCACACTCTACCGCCTTTTCTTCTACTTCTTCCATGTCGTCGTGAATACGATTATCCATTGTGTAAGCAGAAAGCATGGCGAGCATTTCGGCATCGGTGTTAATATGGCTGTTTGGATTAGTGCAGTTAAAGCCAGACTGCCAGTCGTGCATCTCCCATTCTTCTAATAGTGTTTCACCTTCTGCATCGCTAGCTTCTCTATCTTCGGTGTAATCTTCTGGCTGACTGCCGTTATTTGGAGCAACCGCTTCAGTGCTTTCTAATGAATTAGTAATAGCGCCATCTTCGCTACCGCCCGGATCAAGCTCACCCGGCGGCAAGGTGCGGCTTACGCAGAATTTATTAAAGCTGCGGAGGATTTTTCCGTTATCAGTTGTGAGAATACTACCATCATCCTTACTGATAAATTCCTTATCTTCCATATATTTGATAAGATCGGCCGAATCAACGGTTAATCCTCTGGCGGCCATATGAGTGTACGGCACGCAGAATGGATCGCCTGCAAAATCGTCGGTTAGGATTGGGTCTGGACACTTGGCTTCACGATCATCGAACGGTGGCAAGGTGTGGAATATGCCACTAAGGGCACTAGCCTTATGATTGGCATTGGCCAGTTGTCGGGTGGCGGCCGGGATGGTTGCAAGCGAGGTGCCCAGTAGCTTGATAGGGTTGGCGCCACGGTAGTCGATGCCGGATTGGTGCATTGCTAGTGCGAGCGAACCAAGGAATGAATATTGGTTAGTTACATCTAGCGGGGTACCCTTGGCGTCAAATTTATGAGCGGCAATGTATTCGCTATATTCCTCGTTGGTGTTGCTGAGATATTGTCGGTAGCCGTTGATATCTGTTGCTACGAGGCCGCTCGACATAGCACTGTTTTGCAGCAGTAGGCCGGCTCCGGTTGCAAGTGCGTTACCGGCATCAAAGCCAGAGGTAGATTCATCAAGCGACATTTCGGCAGCCCATTCAGCAACTTTTTGTACCACTTTTTCGAGTATGCCGCCAACAATGTAATCAATTAAGTAGCCTAATGCGTAAATAATCGCTCCACAAATACCAGCACCGGCCGCTGCACCAATCAAGTTACCAATGACTGGTACTACAGAGCCAGCAGCAGTGAGAGGACTACCAACCGTTGACCAACAGCGGGCAAAATCTCCAATTGATCCGCCGGCATCCATTGCCTTACATAGCTCGGTTAGCACCAACTCTCCTGTCTTACGAGCCGAGGTGGTTGAGCGGCCGGTTAGGTAGGCAAGCATGTCATTAATTTTATACTCGTATAGCGATGAGCCAACCGCTTCTTCGATTTTGACAATAATATCATTCACATCACCAATCTTGCCGCCACCCACAACATATCGCTGAGCGTATTCACTGAGATTGCGAATATCACCGTGCAGCAACATGCGCATGCCTTCAGCGTCGGCAAAGGTGGTGTTATAAAAGCGGTTTGGCTTGCCGTCGGCATCTTTTTCATTATGTTCGCTATAGTTGAGGCGATTGCCGATATAGTTGGCGATTTCTGGGGTTGATTCGGTGGCTAGGGCGCGATCAAACTCGGTCAAAAATGCCATGGCAAAGCGTACAAGATTAAGGATTTGGATTGTTTTTGCTGCCGCCATGGTTGCCTTGGTGCCGTGATCGGCGGCACATAC
>JAUMZA010000020.1 GCA_030528355.1 Candidatus Saccharimonadota bacterium
TTAGTCTGCTTGATCAGCTGCAACACATTGCCGCAACCGATACCATCACCCGAGAAGCCGTCGAAACCGCCCTCGGCCTCGCAACCCATGCCGAAATTGACACACTTGGGCAAGCCTTGCATGCAAACCATGCACCGGCCATTATTACCGCCCTGCAGGCAATCGAGCAGCGGGGGATTAGTGCTGCCACTATCGCATCACAGCTGCGTCGCTGGATACGACCTCAGCTCGCCAACCACCCGCAGCTCGCCCAGTATCTCGATGGGTTAGTACGAGTTGCAAAATCACACCACCCGGATATCCTACTACTTGTCACAGTATTGCAGCAAGCCGTTACGCCATCAGCCGCTAACCAGCCAGTTCAGGTCACATCCACCCCACACGCAAAAACGCCGTCAAAAACCGTGGCCGCCAGTGTCACCACTCCACGCACCACCCTTGCTAAAGCACCAGTTAGCGAGCCTATAGCTTCCTCGCCAACCGCTGCCTCTCCAGCTGCTACATCTGCAAAAACTACGCCAGCCCCCAAAAAAATCACTAAAAATACCGCTAAAAGCCCGTCAAAGCCCGCCAGTGAACCGCCAACCCCCACCAGCCCTTCCACACCGGCGGACCCAGACAAGTTCGACTGGGAGGCCATTACCGCCTACGCCGCCGAACATAAAGGGGAGTTTATTGGCCTAGCATCGCTACTTGCGAAATGCACGCCAGAGCTTGCCGGCACCACTCTTACACTTTATACTGGTAATAAATTTAATAAAAATAAACTTGATTCATCAAAAAACCGTGCTATTTTAGGCAAAATTTTAGCCGAAACTGGGGCGGGTGGGCTTGAGGTTGAAACCCTCGCCGCTACACCGCCACCAAAAGATGCACAAGCCGCCAAAGTTGCCGCCATTATGGGCGGAGGAGAGGAAGTCGATGTCTGAAAAAACCGTAGCCGCTAAAATCCCACCACAAAATATTGATGCCGAAAAGAGCCTGCTCGGTGCTGTCTTGATTGACGAAGAAGTGCTGGCCGACGTCAGCGAAATCGTCAAGCCAAAAGATTTTTACGACAAAAACCATCAAATGATTTTTGATGGCATGATGCGCCTGTACGAAAAGCACAGCCCGGTAGATATGCTCACACTAACCGATGAGCTTAAGCGTAAAGACCACCTTGAATTGATTGGCGGTTCGGCGTATCTCTCTGAACTTACCAACTACGTGCCAACCGCCGCCCACGCCGAGGCCTACGCCAGTATGGTTGCCCAAAAAGCCGTGCGTCGCCGCCTCATTAAAGCCAGTGGCGAAATTAGCGAAATGGGCTACGACGAAGACACCGATATGCAAGAGCTACTTTCAAAAGCTGAAGCCGAGCTATTTAGCGTGTCCGATCAGTCGCTTAAGCAAGATTTAGTCAGTATCGAGAGCGTCCTGACCGACAGCTTTGACCGCATGGAAGAGCTTCATCAGAACAAAGGGGCGATTCGTGGTATTCGCACCGGCTATCGTGATCTTGATAACATGACCGCTGGCTTGCAACGTTCTGACCTTATCATCCTAGCTGCCCGCCCGGCCATGGGTAAAACCACCCTGGTAACCAACCTGGCATACAACGTGGCTACCATCGAACAAAAAGCCGTGCTGTTTTTTAGCCTCGAGATGAGCAAAGAGCAGCTGGTTGACCGTATGCTGGCCGATGCCGCCGGGGTGGATAGCTGGAATATCCGCACTGGTAACCTTAGCGATGACGACTTTGCCAAAATCACCGATGCTATGGGCGAAATGGCCGAAGCCCCCATCTATATTGATGATAAGCCTGGCCTGAGCGTGCTTGAAATGCGCACCAAAGCCCGCCGTATTGCCCACGAACGTGAGCTTGGCCTGATTGTGGTTGACTACTTGCAGCTAATGCAAGGGAGCGGCCGCCATGACGGCAACCGTGTGCAAGAGGTGAGTGAGATTTCGCGTGGCCTGAAGCTGGTTGCGCGCGAGCTTAACGTGCCGCTGATCGCCCTGAGTCAGCTCTCACGTACCGTCGAAACCCGCACGCCGCCAATCCCACAGCTATCCGACTTGCGTGAATCCGGCTCCATCGAGCAAGACGCCGACATTGTAAGCTTTATTTACCGCCCCGGCTACTACGAACCAGACAATCCTGATGTTGCCAATATCACCGATCTCATCATCGCTAAGCACCGTAACGGCCCGGTCGGCAAGGTTAGTCTTTACTTCCACCCAGAACGTCTGCGCTTTATGTCGCTGGATAAACGGCACGATTAACGCTATAATAGAAAAGATATGGCACAAAAAGAGCTACGCAAAAAATACATCAGTTATCGATTTAGGTTTTGGATTGGCTACGGCGCACTATTGGCAGCACTGATAGGCCTACTGACATTTGCCGTTCTGCGCACTCCTGGTGGCATTAGTGCAACCGAAGAGGCGAGCGTGCTTCGCAGTGCCGCACTTACTATTAGCAATCCCGAATCACTCCTCGTGGCAGACTTGCCGTATCATACGCTACAAAAGCTATCCATTTCACTACTTGGCCTCACACCCCTTAGCGTTAAGCTACCATCGGCCTTCATTGCTCTTGCTGCCAGCATTGGGCTTGTATTGTTACTACGCCGCTGGCTACAGCCTCGCACTAGCGTCATTGCCGGTGCTATCGCCATTACCTCTACGCCATTTATCTTTCTTGCACAACAAGGCACGCCTGCTATTATGACTATTTTTTGGCCGGTTGCGATTATCCTATTTGCAATGTGGGGGGCACAACAAAGCAAGCTACGCCATATCGCCCCGCCTATTCTTGCAGTTATGCTTGGACTTAGCCTATACACCCCATTGATGGGCTATGTTGTGCTTGCCTTGGGCGTTGGCAGTATACTACACCCACATGTGCGTTACATGATTCGCCGTCATGTGCCACGCCCGGTGATTGGCCTCTCAATACTACTTGCAACACTTACGGTTCTGCCGCTCCTCTATACCATCTGGAAGACTCCGCTCACTGTCAGCGAGATGTTTATTGCGGGCGGCAACTGGCATATTGATTACCTTCATAACCTCACCCAGCTGGGGCTGCGTTTCGGTGATATACTTGGCAGCAGCATTGCACAAACTGGCGAGCTTGCCCCATATCTTACCCTGGCAACCATCCTCATGGCCGGTGCGGGCGCCTTCCACCTTATTAAGCAGTACCATTCTACCCAGAGCTACGTATTGATTGCCTGGCTCCTACTTGCACTGCCGGTCGCAGCCCTTAATCCACAGCAGCCAGAAATCCTGTTTGTGCCGCTCATGCTGCTAACTGGAGTTGGCGTGGCCTTTATTTTAGAATCGTGGTACAAGCTGTTTCCGTCAAATCCATACGCCCGTGCATTCGCCTTATTGCCACTTGCCATTTTAATTGGCGGCATTATGATTACCGGTGCAGCTCGCTACTTCTACCTTTATCATTACAATAGCGGCCTTGCCAGTCAAAGTTCACACGACCTACTACTGGCTCATAATGAGCTCAAAAACGATGACAAAAAACTAATTAAATTCCTGGTAGTGTCACCGCAAGAACTACCGATTTATCAGCGATATATTGGCACCAACAAGCTTAACGTGCAACTTTCAACCGAATCAGACCTCAATAAACTAACCACCTCAGATCGTGTCCGCATCCTAGCTACCAAGCAAAGCGAGCTCGTGAAAAGCAGTCGCATCCCAGAACGAGTCATCGCCTCACGCCTCATGCAAAGCGATTCCGACCGCCTATACATCTACAAAAACACCGTTAAATAGGGTATAATAGAGCTATTAACTACCGAGGAGGATTACATGGCATTCGACCAAATGAAGATGCTAAACGACCTGCGTAAAGCGCAAAAAGAACTAAAAAAGCAACAAATTATCGCAGCTGCGGGCGGCGAAGATGATGATCCAGCTGTAGAGGTTACCATCAACGGTGAGCTAAAAGTACAAAATATCAGTATCAATCCAGAATATGTTGATCTTGACGATATTGAAGAGCTAGAAGGCTGGCTAGAGGCAGCTATTCGTGATGGTATGCAAAAAGCTCAAGAAGTTGCTGCCGAAAAAATGAAGCCGCTCATGGGTGACATGAACTTGCCAGGAATGTAAACCACATGGCACAGCAGCTATTGCCAAGTGCACTTACTGCACTTATTGATGAACTGGGCAAGTTGCCAGGAGTAGGGGTACGCACAGCCGAACGCTATGCGTACCATCTTTTGCGTGCTCGGGGCGAGTCAAATACTCGGCTCGCCCACGCCATTGCAAACCTGCAGCAAAGCGTCACCGCCTGCCCAGTGACCTTTGCGTTAATCGATGCCGAGCAGGAAGTATCGCCGCTATATGCCGACCCAACCCGCAACAAAAAACTCATTGCCGTGGTTGAAGAGCCACTTGATATCATCGCCCTAGAACGCACCGGGCAATATAACGGCACCTACCATGTACTGGGCGGGGCAATCTCGCCGATTGATGGCATTGGGCCAGAACAGCTACACATCAACGAACTCACCGAACGTATCGTACGTGACGAAGTAGAGGAGCTTATTATCGCCACTAATGCCAGTGTCGAGGGTGAATCGACAGCACTGTTTTTGCAACGCCACATCCAAGAAGCTGGACTTACCGTAAAAATGAGCCGCCTTGCCCGTGGCCTGCCAGTTGGGGTTGATCTTGAATACGCCGATCAAATCACCCTTAGTCACGCCCTTGAAGGTAGACGAGCACTGTAATCTCGCCCAACATACCACACCATCCATAATTTGACATTGTGGTAATTATTTGCTATAATATATATTAGCTGTGAGTTTTTACAGTCCAGGAAGTTAATCCGACTCTCCTGACACCTTCTAGCAGAAAGAGGTTCTACTATGACCCCTGCAGTACCTTCTGTTCATATCACTGATGATGGCTACACTATCTTTGCAAAGATAGTGCCAATACCTGGCATCAGCTCACTCACTGTCCAACAGGCAATTCGTGACTTGCTCGTGCTACACAAGGTAAAGGTACAATGCTTTGTACACCCATCCGGAGTACTACGCTGTACCTTTGGTCGAGCACTCACTGTTAATAGCCTAGGGTTAATCCTTGGTTATGTTCTGCACGTATTGCAAATCCCTGCCAGCAAGGTTGCGTCTGCACAAGTCGTCATCCCAAAGCACTTTAACCCTATTCAGGTATGTGAACAGGCAACCGCAGCTATCAACCGCATTCGTGCAAGCCAACGCTAGCACGCCCAGGGGCGGAGTTTTATATCCGCCTCTTTTTCTTTGCCAGCACGGCAGGGGGAATTATGGTATACTATACCTTATGTCTACTGAAAGTATTTCTCTTATTCAAAACGCCAATCGCATTATCGTAATTCAGGCCGAAAATCCAGATGGAGACAGCCTGGGCAGTAGCCTGGCGCTTGAAGAAATCTTGGGCGATATGGGCAAAGAAGTCACGCTTTATTGCCCGGTGGAAATCCCTAAATATATGCGTTATATTGCCGGGTGGGACAGAGTAGTGAGCGACTTTGACACCAAAGCCGACCTTGCTATTATTGTTGATACTACTGCTGATATCTTACTTAGTAAAGTGCTTGATACGCCAGGCGTGTGTCACTTCTTAGAAACGCACGACGTGCTGGTGATTGATCATCATACCGATGCCGAACCAACCTTAAGCTTTCCGCACACACTGCTACTTGAAGAGGGTGCCAGTGCCAGCCAGGTCATTTGCAATCTGGCGGTCGCTGCGGGCTGGCCAATCAACGAACGGGCCGCTACTGCGATGCTTGCTGCTTTGCTTTCTGACACGCTGGGGCTTACCACGCAAAACGTAACCGCACCGGTGTACGAAACGGCCGCCAAACTAGCCACATACGGTGCAAAACCATCCGAAATTGAAGAAGCCCGCCGTGAATTTATGAAAAAATCGGCCGATATTTTAGCCTACAAAGGCCGCCTAATTGAACGCATTGAATATTTTTTGGATGGCAAATTAGCACTGGTACGCATTCCGTTTGAGGAGATTGAAGCCTACAGCGATCAGTACAACCCAAGCGTGCTAGTGCTTGATGAAATGCGACTAGTCACCGGCGTGGAGCTGGCGGTGGCAATTAAAACCTATCCCGATGGCAAGCTAACTGGCAAGCTACGTGGTAACGCACCAATCGCCAGCGATGTTGCTGGCTACTTTGGCGGCGGCGGCCACCCATATGCAGCAGGCTTTCGTGTCTACGAAGGTGAAGAGCAAATCGTGCGTGAATTAGTGGAGGCGACGGATAAGGCGCTAAAAGGCATAGGCCAAGCACCGTAGAGTCCAAAACAAGCACCTTGCGATACATTATCAACCTAAAGGTTACAGGCTCGCACTATTCACTCATGGAACATCTTAAGTCAAATATACTTACGCCGTTTGTCGATAGCCTCAACGCTACTACTACACACTATCAGCATGGCGACCCCAAAGAACTGTACAAATTTAGAGGCAGGCTGATAATGTTTGCCACCACTGCACTATGGCATCATCCTGCTAAAAAAGCGGTTGAGTTTGATACTAATTTTGGTGAGTATCTTGCACTCCTGCAGGATAATCCTCCTATGACAGAGTGGATAGATGAGTATCGCACAAAAGTGATTCCAGCAATGCTTAAAAGCCTGCGTACGCTTTTAGAAGAAGATACTTCGCCGCTACCCAAGCAATCTATACAAGATATCTCTAAAAGTGCGACCCACATAGCTACACACTGCTTGCCGCACGCTATCACCCCCGCAATGCAACAAGAGCTGCATGAAGCCTATCTACCAACTCAAGAGTTTTTTGCAACCTATCAAGATTACCTCAGCGATGAAGCACAAAAGGCAATAGCCAAAATAGATCAACAGCAGACCCTTCACCATCCGCCGCACTTCCGTGTATAATAAGAAGCAATGAAGCTCTATAATACCCTTACTCGCCAAAAAGATACGTTGCAGCCGCTGGATGGTCAGACGGTGAAAATCTACACCTGTGGCCTAACGGTGTATAGCCAGCCACATATTGGCAACTGGGTGGGGTATGTGTACTGGAGTGTATTAGTATACTTGCTACGACAGTTAATTGAAAGTTTACAAGATATAGACAGGATTATGTAATAGTCATTACTTTATATAACCTGGATAGCCGGTTTGACTCTAGGCTGGTATTAATATATACTACATTAATAGCTCTGTATTCAACAGAAGCTCACACTCTATAGAGTGTGCGGTTTTGCGATATTCTTCGCACGTCACTTTCACGAAAGGGAAGTGGTTAAGATGGCTCACGGTTTCTTTTGCAGCTGCAGGCGTTGTAATCCGTCAGTAGCAGACACA
>JAUMZA010000008.1 GCA_030528355.1 Candidatus Saccharimonadota bacterium
TAACCCGCATACCATGAAGTAACTTGCCTTTAAGGTCACACTTATCGATCAGCCAGCCAGTTGGGATTTTGTAATTGCCCTCACCCATATCAAAATGAGGCATATCAGGGTATTCGCTTAGTAGATCGCTGAGCACCCAGTGGGGTACGACTGCATTTTTGAAGAATGATCCCGAATTTGGCTTGCGAGTAGGGTCTGGCAGTTTGCTGTGGCGAATCGCCATGACTGCTTCACGGATAATCTGTACGGTGTAATCGGTAATATGGTGCTCGTCGAAATAGCGTTGCAGGCCAGCGTAAAATGGTGGAGCTGGTGCGGTTTTGTAGAGTGTAAGAGTAATGGCGGTTATAATGTAACGTCCAGGCTCGCCATCTCTAAATAGGCTAGTGCGGTAGCCAAATCGGCACTGTTCGTTTGAAAGTGCTACTAGCTGATTGGTCGTGGTGTCGAGCGCTTCAACTTCTACTAGGGTATCGGCCACTTCTTCGCCGTATGCACCAATATTCTGGACAGGCGCTGCCCCGCAGGTGCCGGGTATGATTGACATAGCAGCAATGCCGTTTAGGTTTTTTTCAACCGCTAGTGCGACAAGGTCATCCCATAGCTCGCCCGCATTGGCCTTAATAGTGGCGGAGTCTTTATCTTCTGCGATAACTTCCATGCCCATAATGCGGTTTTTAATAATTACCCCGTTAAAGCCTTCGTCGTGGGCAATAATGTTGGTGCCTCCCCCAATTACATAAAAGGGGAGCTGCTTTTCTTTGATGTTAGCAATAAGCTGTTGCAGCTGTTCAACCGAGGCGACTTCTGCCATAAAGCGAGCTGGCCCGCCAAGTTTCATACTAAGATGTGTTGCCAGTGGCGTGTTGATTTGAGTATCCATACCATCTTATTATAGCGTATGTGAGATGGTTGTGGTAGAATGAGTATATATGCACCCGTAGCTCAGTGGATAGAGCACTGGTCTTCGGAACCAGGTGTCGTACGTTCGAATCGTACCGGGTGTACCAGATTTGTAAAGTGCTACACCTCGCTGCTCGGGCGAGGTGTAATTGATGTGTTAAATTTCTTATAAATAGAAGTGTTATTGACCGGGGTGAATAAAAATTCTTTCTGTTGAAATTGTCTGCATTTTTTTTAGCGTACTGCTGCTTGGGCTGTATATCCTACCCCTTTCCTTGGTGATACCTGCGACATCGCCCCAGCAGGGTAGCTCCCCTCCAACCAGCAGGCAAGCACCGTAAGGGTGTGCACTAATAGAGAACCCTCGGTATCCACTACTATTTGAGTCTGTTCCGGGCTGGATGGTTGAGGCATTTGCAATTCCACCTTGCAGGAGCTGTAGGCGATTGTTTACCCCCCAGCAGTTTGTGTATATGTTTGGCTGGGTGTGAGGATCTATTTTTGCGACCTCATCAGTTAAAATGGCACAGGTGTAATCTCCTGCTGCGGCGATCGAGTGGAATGTTTTATTTTTAATCGGTGCCCAGTCCGAAGGTCCGACTCCGGAAGCTACTGGCTTATTTTGATTTGCTGTAGCTTGATTGCCAAGCTGGCCATGATTGTTTGCACCCCAGCAACGAACAAGCTTATCTGAGGTAAATGCACATGTATGATTGTACCCCGCAGTAATAGTGGTTATTTTTTTGCCATTTAGTACGCCGGCGGTGTCTACTTGTCTCGGGCTAGCACTGTCGGTATTTGTACCATTGCCTAGTTGTCCATGATTATTTCTGCCCCAGCAGTGAATTGTGTTGTCATTAGCAAGTGCACAGGAGTGTTCACTGCCAAGTGCAAGCTGTACGGCAGTTTTATTGCGAAGGCTGCTGTGACTACTTGACATATCAATTGCCATTGGTCTGTGTGCTGCAACACCACCAGCACTGCTTCCGCTGGATTGACGGTAATTATTGTTGCCCCAGCAGTATATTTTACCTTCTGATATCACACAGGTATTATCTTTGCCTGCAGCTATATAGGTGACTAGATTATTACGCAGGCTGCTGCTTGCCGATGTGTCAATTAATGCTGGATAGGGGGAGTGGGGGGTGCCTGTTTTGCCATTACCAAGCTGGCCATGATTGTTTGCACCCCAGCAGTACACTTTTCCGCCGCCAAGTGCACAGGCATGGTTAAGGCCTGTTGCAACCTGAGAGAAAGCCTCTGATCTAAGTGGGCTGCTTGAATGCTTGCCTTGTATGGACATTGCCGTCCGACGATTTATAGTTGTGCCATCTCCAATCTGCCCTAGGCTATTATTATTTGTACTGCCGTAACCCCAACAGTATACCGATCGTGTAGTGCTTGTTGTACAGTACCCATTTGCTGGTTTGGTGTAGTCTCTTAGGTCTTCTGGCTTCACCCCGAGATGGGCTAGATTGATCTCGGTTGGATGTGCTGTAATATAGCTACCATGTACTTCGTAGCTGTTTCTGCTAGTACTGTCCGGTTCGTAGCCCTTTTTTGTTTGCCCCCAGCAATATACCTTACCTCCCGCTATCGCACAAGTATCCGTTAGGCTGGTAGAGATTTGCTCTGCCTGTAGTCCGTGCAAGTCCACTTTGTAAGGTGAAATAATCTGCTCTGTGGCACTGTGATTACCATTGCCGATTTGCCCTGCTATATTGCTCCCCCAACAGTATACATTGTCTTTGTTAGTTAGGGCACAGGTGTGAAAGCCGTACCAGCCCGCACCGCTTGAGGCGACTTGCTGTACGCCATATTCATGTCGAGGTATTGAGACGTAGGAGTCGGGTCTACTTATGTCGGGAGCTGGAGTGTAAGAGTTTTGCCAGTAATATGCGTCGTTATCTCCTGCTTGTGTGCCAATGCCAAGTTGCCCTAGGCCATTCCCTCCCCAGCATATCAATCCAGCCTTGCTGTCTATAGCACATAGATGATGAGAACCTGCTACTATAGAGGCTATGCCATTTTCGTTAAGTTTACTATTGAGGTGTGTGTACATTAATCGTGTCTCGCCCGTGCTACCCCACAAAGGAAAGGTAGGGAGGATTCTATACTTGTGTTCATTTGGTGTCGGGTTGCTAAAATTATCTTGTCGAATTACGTCACCCCAGCAGTAAAGCTTCTTTAGAGATAAAGCACAGATACCGCTGTGAGTTAGGGCTATTTGGTCAACTGGCTGAGAGTTGAGCTCCCCCCACGAGGCGTGTCCAACTTGGACGGGTATTGGGCTATTTGACGACATGGCGACACTAGAGCCGTCTTCGCCGCCTTTGTGAAGATGAGTTACCTCACCCCAGCAGTATATCTTGCTACCTGCAACCACACAGGCGATATTGCCCGCAGTAGTCAGCTGTGATACGGACTTTCCCTGGATTGGGTTGTGTGAGGCTAAGGTGTTCATCTTTACTGGGTGCGGCGAGTTTGTCTTTGTGCCATTTCCTAGCTGTCCGTAGTTATTTCTACCCCAGCAGTGAATTTCACTACCGGATAATGCACAGGTGAAGTTGTGGCCGGTAGCGACATCGGTAACCACCTTGCCTTTTAGGCTGCTAGAGTTGCTGCTCATATCGACTGCAACTGGGTTATGGAAGTCGGTATTACCTGCCTGTGTGCCATTTCCTAGCTGTCCGTAGTTATTTCTACCCCAGCAGTATATTCGGCCTGCTGCAACAACACAGCTATGAGTGTCGCTTGTGGAAATTCGAGTTGGCTTGCGGGCTGGCTGTAATAGATTTGCTTGACGTGTTCCAATAGTTTGTAGTGATTTTTGTAAAAAGTTATGGGTGATTGTTGCGATACTTCCATAAGAAACTGATGAAATGAGCCTTGAGGTATACTGACGATCAATTGGTGCGTTTAAGCCAATTTTGTCACTGCTCTTGCCATCCATTGCACATGGATTTGCTGATGTAATATCGCTCCATGAGATAGTGTTAATATCTTGCTGTTCGCACACTGAGGCGCCAATTAGGCCACTGATGGTGGTGTTTTGTGCTGCAATGAGCTGTGTGATATTGCGTGAGCTGCTTGCTAATGTTGCAATATACTGCAGCACAATTGAAAGTATTGCAAGAAGAACTATAGAGACTACCACTACCGTTACGAGTGTGTAGCCTTCTTGTTTTTGTGATGTGCGTCTGCAAAAGTCTACCATGCGATTGCTCCTCTTGTTGATACGGTGAAGATGTTTTCTTTATTGTTTATGGTCTTTTTTGTGCGAATAGTAATTCGTATATCCTTAGGGTTGTTGGGTAGGTATATCAATCTTCTAGTGGCGGTTTGAACTGACTCGCTGCCACCTTCATTATTAACTAAGGATCGGTAATCGGCAGGATTTTTTGCATAGGGTGTATCGAAGTAGTCTATGGAGAATTTGTCAACGTTTTTTAATATTACAACATCTTTTGCACCAGACCCCCCCGTTCGTGTAGTTGTTTTCTCGTTTGCCTCACTTATATAGTTACACCACGGTGCTCTGATGTCATTGATAAACATATTCTCTGTATCTCCTGGCGTGTCTGCAATTTGGCTGTCTGGTGCAGGTGCGATAGTGCGTCTATATAAGGTTTCGCCATCTAGGTAGTAGATTATATTATAATACACTGGGCTTGCGTAGTCTCCTATGCAGCTTGCAGAGAGCCCCTTCCCCCTGCCTATGATCGTAAGGTCGTGTGACACATAGCTACGTTTTGTGAGTATTTTTTGTAGGATAAGATTATTTCCGTTAGGGTTTCGGCCTTTAAAATCCCAAATTTGCTTCCGCCACCCCCATCGTAGATTTTGAGTGCTGGATTCCTCATCGTCAAGCGAGGAAAAGCGTAAGAAAGCAGTGCTGTACAAAATATCTTTTTGGATTGACTGTATGGCACTGTACATGTCATTTGATTGCTTTGTGCGACCAATTAGATCTTGCAGGGAATTGAAAAAATTTGTCAAAATAGGAATAAGTCCAAGGATGACAATAGCAGATATTGTAATTGATACAATTATCTCTACAGTAGTAAGGCCGGGTGTGGCATTAGTCTTCTTTCGCATATCGCACCTCTACAACGTTTACTCTATTTTGCACTGGGCCGTATTTTACAGTAGACTCTACTGTTACAATCCCTCTGCAATCTTTTGAGTTATTGGTGTTGCTCGCTGGGTTGTCTCTGTGTCTGGTGTACGCAACCACTTTCTGTGAAAAATATCCACCATAATTACCAGTAGGAATGGGCTCCTTGTTGGCTGAGCTGTTATTTAATACAACTAGTCCTGAGTTTGCATCTAGGTGTATTCTACAGTCAAATCCTATTAGGTGATCTTTGAAGCGATACTTTAATAGATTGGAGTTTGCAACAAGTGTCGCTGCTGCCTTCCTATTATTACTTTCAATTGTAGCCGATGCAAACGCAAAGCCTTGTAGAAAAATACCAATAAACAAGACGGCGATGATGATAGCTACAATAACTTCAACAATAGTAAACCCCTCATTCGCCCGTTTCATAATGCTTATGATTATAGCACCCGTCACCCCGGGTTGTCTAGTGATGAAATAAGTTCATTTCCCATCACATACCCCTTGCAAAATCTGAACTTTTTTGCTACAATGTAACAAGTGTTATGGGTCAGTAGCTCAGCTGGTTAGAGCACCTGCCTCTTAAGCAGGGTGTCCTGGGTTCGAGCCCCAGCTGACCCACCATTACCTACATCACCACAGTGTGGTGTTTTTTATTTACCCCGTGCTACAATAGGGCTATATGGCAACATCACTTAACGGTCAAGAACTAGTCGAATTTATTAAAGTCCGCCAGCTTAAGCAGGTGCGCGGTTTGCGGCAGGCCGAAAAAATTATTCCACGTCTGGCGATTGTGTGCTGTGGTACGCCAAATCCGGTTATCCAAACGTATGTGCGATTAAAAAAAGCGTATGGCGAAGACATTTTAGTAGAGGTAGATGAATACCTTGAAACAATCACCACTGTGCAGGCACGTATTCGGCAGCTTGCAAGTGATGATACGGTGCACGGCATTATTGTACAGCTGCCAATTGACCCTGTAGCTGAAACAGATGTAGTATTGGCACATATTCCTGCTCAAAAAGACGTTGACGGGCTAGTAGAAGGGTCGCAGTTTACGGCTGCCACTCCAACGGCGATTAGTTGGCTATTGGCAGGATATGGTGTTTCGCTTGATGCTGCTAACATTGCTATTGTTGGAAATGGTAAGCTGGTGGGGGCACCGCTGGCAGCATTGTGGCGAGCATCTGGCTATACGGTTGATGTATTCGAAAAAGATGACGGACATGATTTAATGGCGGAATTGCCACAATACGAGGTAGTAGTAACGGCAACTGGCGTGCCGGGCGTAATTACAAGCGAGATGCTTCGCCATGGTGCGGTGGTGGTGGATGCTGGCACTGCCAGTGAGGATGGGGTGATTAAGGGAGATTTAGCTGCAGCAGCACGCCAACGCAGCGATATTCGCTGTACGCCAGAAAAGGGCGGGGTTGGTCCGCTAACCGTTGCCGCCTTGTTTGATAATGTGATTCTGGCTGCTCGCCGCTGTGCAGAAGCTCGTAAAAAGACAACTCACGTAAAAGATACCGCTAGCGAGTAAATGCCCGCACCAGCTCAACCAACAGCCATATCAACACCAGTGCAACTACAACAACTGTAGTTACAGTCCGGACACGTTTGCGGTTATCGTGCCACCATTGCTGCGGGCGGTTGCGTCGCACGGCGGCCACCCGGATAGCGGTTGGTCGCACTTGTTTTGCGTTGGCACCACGATATTGTTTGGTGCGTTTTTTCTTCGCTTTTGCCATATAATACTAGTATAGCAAAACCACCCCTGGGATTCCAGAGGTGGCTTGTATAGGTACTGAAACTGCTGCTTCAGTGGTAAGAATGAGCGGTCAGTCTCAGTTTAGCCGATATTTCGGCGACTTGCTAGGTAGTAGCCTAGGCTAATAGTCATGGCACTTAGTCCAAGTAGTGCGGCTGCGTCAAGGCCACCAGTTTTTGGTAGTTCGCTTGGAAGCTCGATACAGTCAGGACTGTTCTTTGGCAGGTGTTCTTTGCCAGGAACGGTGCACATTTCTTTCTTTGGCTCAAGTGGAGCAGCGGCACAATCGGCTGCGTTCTTTGAATGCTTGCTTGCATCAAAGGCACTCTCCTTGATCTTTACTGGGAAGGTCTTGGTTGTAAGGTCGCATACTTCGATTTCCTTTTCAACCACAGTTTCTTTACAGTCATCTAGGTTGGTTGAGTAACTCGCAGGGTTAGCAGAAAGTTCTTTCTTCTCGACTTCAACAATCTTCTTATCGCTGAGTCGGCATACTTTTACTTTTTCTGGAGCGGGTGGAGTAGGAGCTTTTGGTACGACGATATCGGTGGTACATTTTGGACCGCTGGCAGTTACTTCTTTACCATCTACCATAAATACGGCAGTAGCTTCAACAGTGTATTTGCCAGGATTGGTTTGCTCGTACTCTGCCATGGTTGGCTTGCCAGTTAGCTTGGCAACTTCCTTGCCCTGTGCATCACGTACTGCGTAGACGATGTGCTTAAAGGTGCCGCCCTTTACTTCGTAGCTGGTATTGAACTTAAAGCGAGTATCGCTTAAGACTTGTGCAGTCAGTACACCACAGTGGTAACTTGCAGGAGTGCTACACTCTTTCTTGACAGTGACGGTTGCAGTATCTTGCTTGCTGCCGTTTTCGGTTTGAGCATAGGCAGTGTTAACAAGGCTGTTGTCGCCACAGTCAAGAGCGGCAAGGTCGGTAACTTTGGCACTAAACTTTAGGAATAGGCCGCCGTTTGGTGCATAGCTCCCAAGGTTGATGCCTCGTTCACTTACGACGCCATCATCAGCAATTTTCTTCCATTGGTGATTGGTGGTGCTATTTGATACGTGGGTTGAGCCCGGAATGTAGCTTACACCCTTTGGTAATACGTCACGAATTACGACATTGTTTTGCTGAACGGTACCGGTGTTATGGTAGCTAATCTTGTAATCAACTGTTTCGCCGGCATGTACCGCTACTTGCTTGGTGTACTTATTTTGCTGTGCTTTGCTGACTTGCTTGGTCACCTTAAAGCCAGGCTGTACTACCTTAAAGCGGAAGGTGATATAGCCAGAAAATTCGTTACAGCCAGGCACCTTACCATCGAGCTTATCGTAGCCGAGCAGGGCACCAGTAGTAAAGAGTTCATTTGGCAATGGCTGGCCGTTGGTCTTACCGAGGTTGGTGATTTTTGCCGAGTTTGGCACAATGCGCAAGGCTGCGTCGCCAGCGGTATTGTTTACGCCGTAGGCTTCATCCCATACTTCTTTTGGCTGGGCATTGCTGGCACTAATAATGCTGGTAATGCGAGCTTTTTCGCCCTTCTTTACGGTGCCAGGTAGTTGAATGCGCATTTTTGCATCAACTGCCATGCCTTTATAATTGTGTGCTGCATCGTTAAGATGACTTTTTGCATTGTTATGGTAAAATGCATATACTTCATATTCTTTACCTGGGGTGAGCTGCACTTCTTCGCCGTACTTGCCGCCAGCTTCACGAATTTGCACGAAGTTGCGTTCGTCGCCGTGTTTTTTATTGTTAGTAATTGAGTTAAATACCACGTGATCGGCTGGCTTTTCTAGGGTATATGTTGGACGACTGGCTGGCCCCCATGCAAATAGGCTTGCTGGAACCGCCACTGCCGCAACTAATACCAGTAGGCCGGCCGCACGCTTTGGGGCGCGTCGTAGCGCTGCTAGTATGGTTTTCATTCACACTCTCCTTCTTGGCACTCCACTGCCAATTAATAGATTGTTCTTTTACATTATAAAATAAAATTTACAAAAAGTAAATACATTAGCACATTTTTCTTTAACATAAGCAAGATGTTGATGTATATAACTACTACTGTTAAGGTGCATCAAGCCAGATTATTACAACACACAACAAGGGTAAGTCCGGGGGCGTGCTACAGAGAAACAATATGTTTCATCAAACATAACAGCCCCCAGAGGGTTGGATACGGATTACAAAACGCTCGCTACTGCAAGAAGGAAGTAGTTATGCGTTACGCACGATGTCGCAAAGACTGCACCACACAACCAAGGGTTGCAAGTACAAGTAGTACGATTGCGGCATCGAGCCAATTGTTACGTTCATAGGTGAAGGCAACTGGGGCAATATCTCCGCCATCAACAAAGGACTCTTCTGCCGTATCGGCACTAGGAGCTTGGTTGAAGCCAGTATCGGCGACAGGTTCTTGACCAAAATCAGTAACTGGTTCTTGGCCAAAGTCAACGATTGGCTCTTGGGCGGGGATTTCAACTTGCTGCTGCACAATGTCATTACCAGGTGCGACAGGGGCGGGTTCTATCGGAGCGGGCTGCTGAATAGGAGCTTGCTCGATAGGTGCCGGTGCCGGGGCTGGTTCGGGCAATGGTGCAGGGGCAGGTGCCGGTGCGGGAACTGGTTCTGGCACGGGGGCTGGAACTGGTTCGGGCGCAGGGGCAGGTGCCGGGGCTACATCTGGATCAACAAAGCCTTGGCCTGGGTTAGATGGGGCAGGTGCGACATCCACAACTGGAGGTGGTGGTGCCGGCAGAGCTGGTGCAGCGTCGCCAGGATTTGGCAGTGGTACAGGCGGTACCGCTTCTGGTGCTACGATATCCGGTGCCGGTGCAGCAGGTGGGATGACTGGGTCAACCGGGTCTGCAGGCGGCGGTGGTGCGACTTCTTCGCCTTGTTCCGGAGCTGGCTCAGGTGCAGGTTCTTCATGTCCTGGAGCCGGGTCTGGTCCAGCATCTGGCTTCTTGCCATCACCCGTTGGTGGGGTACTTGGCGGAGTGCTTGGTGCTGGCGGCGTCGTTTCCGTCGTGCTTGGTGGAGTGGTCTCCGTAGTGCTCGGCGGAGTTGTCTTCGTAGTTGCAGGTGGCTGCGTTGGCGGAGTAGTGGTTGCCGGAGGCTGACTTGGTGTCGTCGTAGCCGGTGGCGTAGTGCTGCTCGGAGGGGTGCTCGGAGCGGGCGGGGTACTCGTGCCAGGTGCAGGTGGCTGCGTGGTTGGCGGGTTGGTAGTGGATGGTGGCGGGTTGCCTCCTCCACTTGGTGGGGTACTGGTCTTTGGCGTTGGCTTCGGGTTACCGTTGCCAATTGGCTTTGGAGCAGTGTACACCTGTGGGGCTTGCGTCGGAGCCTTTTCTTTATGAGCATACCGTGGAATTTCGGTAAACTTCTTAAAGAAGCTCGGCTGCAAGTCGCAATCAACACGCAACATCAAAAACTTCCCATCCTTGTATTGCACAACAAGTACGAGTTGCATTTTTTGTTGAGTGCTAAAGGCGGTAATCTTTGGCAGTTTATCATCTTTCGATGGAATCATGCCAAGTGATTCGTATCCCACATCGCCATAATCTGCGAGGGCAAACGATTCAATCTTATCCAATTCGGCAAAGGCAGCAGCGTGCTGAGCCTCTCGATTGGTAAGTGCCTGTGCGCGATCTTCGATTGCTTTTTGACTCGCATTCCGTTGGTTGTGATGAGTTTCCTCAATCGCCGCAAGGAATGTCGGGTCTTTTACCAGTTTTTCACCAAAACGGAACTGGGCATCGCGCACGGTTTCAAAGGTTTGCCGGGGGCCAAAGTTATTGGTACCAGGCTCGGCTTGATTGGCAAAGTGAACCATTGGTTCAGGCTTTGGCCATGTCGCCTTAATTTCCTCTGTCACCGATGCGGTAGCCTCTTGCGGTGCGTGATCGGTAATCTTATATTTCTTGACTTGATCCCCTTCTTGGACGGCAACCATGTTAATGGTTTCGACCTGTTGAGGGTTCGCATAGAGCGATGCTCCGCCAGCACAAAGTCCAGCACAAGCAACAAGGGCAGAAACATAAGCAACGGTTTTCTGTCGTGAAACAGAATTACGTTGGATAAGCCATACCATACAAGCGATGAGGATAAGTCCGGCAATCAAAGCGATTGTGGTAACAAAACCTCGTGCAAAGTAAAATACGGCGAGTGAAGTTGCAATCCCAGCAGCTACAATGGTAGTGCCGAGTGCTTTTTTACCGAACGCAAGGGCGTTCAGCAGTGAGATGAGTGCGGCTACTACGATAAGTACCCACACGATGATTGTCATGACGCTCATTTGAGGTCACTCCCTTCGGATTTGGTAGTGGTGTCGTCGATCGGCTCAAAGCGAGTCCGTAGCTTGGTGAGTAATCCACCAAGCGATAGTCGCATACGAGACGATGGTTTCGACAACTGACTGAAATGCTCATCGTAGATCTTCAGGCCACATTCAATGCAGCGTTGTCGATCGAAGGATGAGACAAGGTTGAGGGGAAAATACTGCACCAGTGCGGTAGCAAGTTTTTCCCGTACAGGCAATGCTGAGGGGTCAAACGCAATGCGCACAAGGCAGCGGGTGACAAGCTCGTCTGGCTTAAAGGTAGACCACAGCTTTTCTGGGGCGTATAATCCTAGTGAAAGGACTGCCTTTGTGACTGCTTTTTTCACCACGGGGAAATGTTCAATCTCCTCGATTTTATCGGCTATATCGGCAGCCGATAGGTGGTCGAACGATACTTGCGTAGCATGCATCGTTGTGGTCAAATTGGTTTGCATAGATACCACCCTTCCTGGGGGTGTCTCACATCAGGCTGCACGGTGCAGTTGATGGTTACCCCCAACTTGGGCGTAACACACTAGCAATGCGTAGTTGCCAGAGTGCTACGTCCAAGTGAGTGGTGCGAACGAGTAATCAACATATCCTACTGCATTATGCGTAATGCAGGCTGCTGCAACAGCAGCACGGCTGGGGCATCAAAAATACCGTGAGATACCCAAGCGGTGCCACTGTCGCAGTCAGAGATATGTACTGTAATAATCTGACTTGTTAACGAACCGGAACCTACCCGAGATTATACCCACGGTATACTCCATATTCTCAATTTACCACAAAAATTATAAATTGTCAATAGTTTCTCATAACCCCGCCGTTGTCTGAGCGGGGTTATAAGGGTGTGGCAAGGTAATTTATTGGCGAGTAGTGCGGAGGGTGGTGATGGTGGCATCTTCTGTATCGAGCATTGCCCCGGTGTGTAGATGGGCGGCCAGTGTGCCATATGTGCCAGTGAGCTCGACGGTACCGTTGGTGGCGGTGAGAGTAAGGCTGTCTTGTGGTGTGTGGGTGTGATATTCTAGGCTGTCTGCACCGCTGGTGATGGTATTGAGGGCTGGCCCGTAAATAGTAATGTCTGGCGTATCATGGAGTGAGTTAATAGTATCTGGGAGCTGTAGTGTGGCGGTAACGCCATCATCACTTATGGTTAGATGTGGTTGTGAAGTACTGGTTGGTAGTTCGTGCCAGATGCCATATTTACTGGTATCACTGGTGGCAATGTAATGAACGTCGGCGTTGGTATGCGGGGCAATGGTGAGCGTATTGAAGCGATAATGACCGGCTGGTTGTGTGGCGGTAGATTGTGTATGAGGCGTGAGTGTGAGTGGTGCCCGGCTGCCGCCACGATGATCAACACCATGAAGGCGAGGTTCGGTGAACGCAATACCAGCCAGGGCTGAAAGAATAGTGGCAATAATAAGCCCAGTTGCCATGCTGCCGCCAAGAATCACACCAATGCGAGCGGTCATTCGCCTGCTAAAGGCAGCATAAGCGGCAGTACTGAAGAAGATGGTTGCTAATACACCGCCTGCGACAAGGAGTGGATACATGAGCCAAAATAGGCCGCTATGAGGAGAGAGCACATTACCCTTTAATAGCGTGGCTGGTGCAAACCCAAGCACAATGCTACCCCAGACAGTTGCAATGAGCGAGCCAATTGCTGCCAGTCCACAAAAAATACCAATCGCATAAATGATTATAGCCTTGAAGGTGTGGGCAGCATGCGGAGAAGTGGCGGTATGTGCAGCAGTTTGGGCGAATTCCTTCATGGCAGCGAGGGTAACCGGCTTGCCGGCCATTTGCAGTTTTTGAGTGCTGGTGGTTGCAGCTGGAATGAGTACCCATAGCACAACATAAACAATCGCTGCTGTCCCGAACGAGACAAATAGCAGTGCAACAAAGATGAGCCGTAGTAGTAATGTTGATATGCCAATATAGGTTGCTACACCGCTCAGTACGCCGCCAAGTAGCGCATTATCAACATCACGGTAGAGTTGCTTGGTTGGTGAGTGTTCGGTTTCGGTGGTTTGTGCCTCGGCACTAGCAGCAAATTCTTTGGGGTCGCCTAGCTGGGTGCGTAGGGCGGCAACGTCATCGGCGGTGACAACTCCATCTGCCTGAATGCCCCGTTCCTGAAGTAGTTCGGTGATGCGGATTTCGATATCTTCTAGCACTTCATTATCGCCGGCGGCGGTGTGTAGCTCTTGTAGGTAACGTTCAAGTTGCTTTTTGGCGGTTAGTTCAATATCGTAAGCGACTTTTGCGATATGGACACGAGTAATTTCTTTCATATAGCTTCTCCTTATAATTTTTTAAGCGTTTTATGTAGCTGAGTGATATTATCTGCAACTAGGCCAAGCACTTCATTGCCGTAGGGGGTAGATTGGTAGTACTTACGAGGTGGGCCAAGTTCGGATTCTCGCCATTCATGGGTGAGTAGACCGTCCTTTTGTAGGCGACTCAGTAGTGGGTAGACGGTGCCTTCAACCACCACTAGCTCGGCCTTGTGTAGGGTGGTGATAATATCGCTGGTGTACATGGCAGACTTGCTACACAGTTGTAAAATGCAGTAGGTTAAAAATCCCTTTCGCAGTTGAGTGGCCAGGTTGGCGGCGTATTCTTCTGCTGGTATAGTTTGTGATGTCATAGTTCTATGTTATACAAAGTACCTTGAAATGTCAAATATTAAATAAAAATTGCTTGATAACTATAGGTGGCGGGTGTTGATGCAAGGGTAGCTAGTGCTATACTGTTAATACAGAGCAAAGGAGGCTGTATGAATATAGTAAATGTAGCTATAGGCGGTGTACTGCAAGTGGTAGTATTTGGTATTGTGCCGTGGGTGTGGTGGTTGGTAACGGCTCGCCACAAACAATCTTTTTTGCAGTGGATTGGGGTGCGGAGGCCAGAGGCTGCTAGTCGTAAGCAGCTATATATGGGGCTGTTGGTGGTAGGCGTAGCGTTTGTTGCGCTGTCGCTACTGGCGTTATGGATTATAAAAAGCATCCCAGAGACAAAGATACCATTTTATGGTGGGGGACTTGCGGTGTTGCCGGCTGTAATTGTGTATGCATGTATTAACACTGCCCTTTCTGAAGAGCTGTTGTTTAGGGGATTTTTATTAAAGCGTATCGCTGCACAATGGGGCTATGTGGCTGGTAATAGTGTGCAGGCAATAGTATTTGGATTGCTACATGGGGCATTATTCTTTACGATTGTGGCATGGCCGGTTGCATTGATGATTGTTGGCGTGACTGGTGTGATTGGTTGGCTATCTGGCTATGTTAATGAGCGGCTTGCGGGCGGTTCTATCGTGCCAAGCTGGGCTATACATGCCTTGGCAAACACAATTATAAGTATGTGTGCAGCACTGACCTTGGTGTAAATTTACTCTGCTCGCATATCCCGTATTGGGTTGCGTCGTACATTGCGTATAAGCGGCAATGCAGCACTGAGCAAGCTCGTGGCAACGCATATCCCTAAAATAATCCCTAGTTGTTGTGGGTTGATGCCAATGAGATGCACGCTATTGGTTGAATGAATCGCTCCGAATCCATATTGTGCTTGTGTGGTGAGTTGCGGTGCGAATTGTCGCTGTAAAAGGTAGCTTCCTGCAAATCCAATCACGCTAGCTAGCAGGGCAATAAGGATAGATAAGGCAACTGTATATAATAGGTAGACTGCAGTAATATCTATCCGCTTAAAGCCAATCGCTCGAAATACGGCAGTTTCGTGTCGCCCATCAACAATAGTGCGACCAACGGCAATCCAGGTAATTAGTGACGCAATAGCTGCAACACCAAGCATGGCATATACAAACCACGTGTGAATGGTTGCCTGTGCATCATCCAGGGCACTACTATTACTAAAGGCAAGGTTGAGCTGGTAGGGGTGTCCAAGCGGCTTGCACGAATTATCATATTGCAGAGTGCAACCTTGTTCGTCAATAAATTTTTGGGCACTACTGGCACTGGCAAACTCCAAAAAGCGACGTTTATTATCTTCGTTGCCACCGATGTAGAGCGGTTTGTAATGAAGTAGGTCGGCGTACGCTGCTTTATTTGGTATCTGGTCGTACAGGTGTTTTGGGATTGCTTGGCCTATGCCTTCGGTGCGTAAGATATCGGCCAGTATATCGCTAGCGGTACGTGATTTTTCGCGTTGCTGGAGCTGTTCTGGATTGAGCACTTCAGCGCTGGGCGACATACCAACCACCTTAAAGGTAACAAGCCTACTGATTGCGGCTGTTTCTTTGCCAAATTTGGCATCAAATATAGCTTGGCTGGCTGCTTGTTGCTTTTCTGCTGGGGTGCGTAGGTCGCTTACAACTCGGGCATTTTCGCAGGTGGTTGGGTTGGGTAGTTCGTAGAGGAGGGCTGGTTTTTTATATTCTTTCTTGTCTTGATTATGCGCAATCTCCTTTTTCTGTTGCAAGGCTTGCTGTAGTAGCGATTGTGAAACACTGTTTCGATAACACATCTTAAATTGCAAGTTGATAATTCGGTTGCGAATTATTTTTAGGCGTTCGAATTTATCCTGCGGACTGGCGTTGCTTGGGAGTTTTTCGAGCTGTAGTAGCTGTTCGATGACGTTTTGCGGCAAGATAATCGGTAGGCTTGATCCATCTGGCTGCCACCCGGCATTCCGAGGGAGGATAAGGCCTTTGGTTATTTCTTTTGGTGCAATCACAATGCCTGTAGGATTAACTGGTGACATGTCTTGCAGGGTTGGCGATGACTCGTCCGATGCGTCATAAAAATGTTCTTTACCATCAATAAGCGGCACTAGAGAGGCATCTCTTTTAATATGATAGATTTCTTCAGTAAAACGATTAATCACACCGTACTGGGCGGCAAGTTTGGATAGCTTTGCCTCATCAAAGGCTGGCGTAGGACTGTATTTTTCTTTGAGTAGTTGCCAGGTGATGCCGTTGGGGTCGTGTATTGATAGCCGGGTGGTGCCATCGGCAGATTGTAGGTGTGGTGGAGTGTCGGAAATGTGTGAATAGGTGATGCCAAGCTGTTTAGCAGCGGCTTCTTTTTCTTTGACCAATGCTTCGTAGCGTTGCTTTGCCTCGGCAATTAGTAGCGGGTCTCGGATGGTGTTGTAGAATTCATCTACCTTGCCAGGAGCATTAAAGATACTCACAATATAGCGACTTGTGAGGCCTTCTTTGCGGAATGAGTTAATGCTTGCAATCAACCCGTTGGTAGCAAGCGAGGCGGTAATTACCACGCCAAATAGCAGGCTAGCGAGCAATACGGTGATGCCCGTTCGTAGCTTGCGGGCACGTAGCTTTGTAAACGCAAGCAGGCAAGCATCGGTCAGTTTAATCATATAATCCCTCCATCTTGCAGAGTGATGATGCGGTCGGCTTGGGTGGCTAGTGCGTGGTCGTGGGTGGCAATAATAATAGTGGTTTGGTAGGTATCGCGAATGTGTTTGAAGAGTGTCATAATCTCTTGAGAATTATGTGAATCAAGATTGCCGGTAGGCTCATCTGCCAAGATGATAGCAGGGCGATTTAGTAAAGCTCGTGCGATGGCAGCACGTTGAATTTGCCCACCCGAAAGCTCACGCGGACGGTGATCTAGTCGGTCGTATAAACCAACTTGTCGGGCTAACTCTTCGATACGCTGTTTACGTTCCGCACGCTTCATGCGCTGCGGCATCGAGGCAACCTCAATATTGCGGCGCAGTGTTAAAAATGGCTGCAAATAAAATGATTGAAACACAAAGCCGATTGTTTGGTTGCGAAACATCGATAATTTGCGGTCGCGCAGCTTGTTGATATCAGTGCCGTCTATACATACGCTGCCTGTACTAGGTTTGTCTAGTCCGCCAAGCAGGTGTAGAAGTGTACTTTTGCCGCTGCCACTTGTGCCAGTGAGGGCAACAATTTCACCACGATAAATTTTTAGCGATACATCACGCACGGCGGTAATGTGCTGCCGGCCAAGTCTGTAAGATTTGGTAAGGTCAGTAGCAGTAATAAGCACCGGCCGCTCTGGCTGGGGTGGTGTGGTAGTGGGTACTGTGTTTGTATCGGGTGGCTGCATAATGATTGTGCTTTTTGAAGTAAGTATAGCGTAGACGAGAGGGGCGGTCAATGGGGTGTGTTGATAGCTTGGAGAGTAGAAGGACTAATGTGTAAGTGGTGGCTGTGGCAGCTTGACATTGAATCGTATATCGTAATATTCTACAAGTCGAAATGCAGCCATTACACCAATCATAGATACTGTGCAGGCTACTATGCTATTAGGGAAAAGTGCAGTCGCAATGCTGCGGTAATACTGAGGAGAGATACATAGTATCAAGAAAATGAATGTCGCCCAGGTTTTTGCAGCTATTACCCTAATGGGCAAGAACACAGCCGCAAAACAGCAAGATATACACCAGTCTCTGCTGTTGATATAGGGTGGCTAGTGATAAATCTAAAGCGTGCTGCTGACTACTAGGGAGGGTGCTGCTGAAGAGTAGGGCGACGCCGTAGCATATAGATTTGATGTGAGAATGGTGCGGCAATAGAAAAAAGTCCAAGCCAACGCTTGAACTGTTTTCTATGGTGAGCCAACCAATATAAATGTGGAACTCCTTTTTCGCGATTTGTTTGCGCTGCGGGATCGCTTCAAGGAGCTTGGTATGGTTATCAAAAATGGCGAGGTGTATTTGCCGGATTTGGAGGAGCGCGATGTTTAATCTACGGAAATCGAATTCAAAACTCTACGACCAAAACACTTTTGACGACCAACTTATGCGCGACCTACAAAAAGCTCAAAGAAGCGTCATCATCGAAAGTCCGTTTCTCAGAACCGCCCGAGTTGAAAAATTTATTCCGCTATTTCATCACCTCAAAAATCGCGGCGTGAAAATATTGCTTAATACTAAGCCGCCTGAAGAGCATGACGAGATATATAAGTTACAAGCCCAAGAGTCTTTAGGCTTACTACAGTCAGCAGGTGTCGAAGTACTTTTCACAGTCAAACATCACCGCAAACTAGCCATCATCGACAGGCAGATTATTTACGAAGGCGGCCTAAATATTCTCTCATATCGCGACAGTTGTGAGATAATGAGAAGGACAGCATCCGCGCTTGAGGCAGAAATGTTGATAGATTTTATCGGCTTAAATAAATTTATGGAGGTGAAATAGTTATGAACGATGAGGACACGATCAAGAATCTTCATCTGTACGAAGATGAAGAAACGATTCAGAAAACGATCCACTATCTGGAGCTTCATGACCCAGACAATGCCAATCACGAATATGCGGTCGGATTCTTGAAATTCATGCAGCGATTTGCGCATGTTGCCAGCAAGAGTGAGGGGTTTGATTTTGAGGGGTTTTTGGAGAGGTATAAGAAATCTTCGGATTCTTAATATCTAGTAATACTTAGTTGTTAGAGAGTAGATTCCTAATTTTTGCCTTGATGTTATCGTACACTGTCGTTAATCTGCTCTTGGCATCCTGCGTAAGTCTTGATGTATGCATTAACGCGTTGCGAATCGGCGTAAAGGTTTTTTCATCATTTAGAATACTTCCTTGATAACCATTTCTTGGCGGATCTGCAATTGAAGCTAGCCCCTCCAGGTCAAGATAAAACAAATCGTCATTATTCTCACGTATATCTATGGCTAGATTGCCCTTAATTTTTCCAGCCGCTTCGGACTCTCTGCATGCTCGAATTTGATCCCTAGCATCCCTTTTTCGCCTTGCGTCGCCTTCAAGCGCTATAGACTTATGCTTTATCAACTTCCGAACGAGATTCTCTGATATAAAACATTCAGTGTACGACTGAAGGTTAAATGTAGCATCTTCCTCAAGCTCGTTTATCCATTTTTTTATTCTTTTAGCAGGCTCTGAGCTATCAGGTAAATCTGGCTTATATTCGCTTACTGTCTCATTATATAGTTTCTTTGACGCGCGTTCCTTTTGTGAAAAACGCGGGTTATCATTATCTCCATCTTGTTTGATTTCGATACGCCACTTATCCCATTGGTCAATTATAGATTTAACAACTGGTTTTATATCTTCAAGCAGCTCAAGGAATAGTGTATCATCAGACACAATTCCCTCGCGGCTACTAGTAAATCTGTCAACCTCATCTCCGTCAAGATCATTATAGTGGATCTGTCCATACATATAACTTTCTGGTATTCTTGCGCTTTGAATATGCTTTAGTATGTCTCGTTCGCGAAGCCGGCCATTAACGAACAAGTCTACTCCAACTTTTTCTTGAGCTCCTAGTACGTTTAGATCTCTTGGTTTTTCAACTGAGGCTATGAAGCCGCTAACGTCCTTATCAATATTGACATCCCTGGTGCGGACGGCTAGCGTTGAAAGGGTACAAATAAGCGAATCCTGACTTTTATTATTTATTGGCCATAAAAATTGAGTTCTATCAGTTAAATCCTTTATGTCGCCTAGGTTTATTTCATTACCATCAACGTAAATCTTGAAGCTTTCATCAACAAGAGAGAAGCGAAAATATAGCGCAATAGCTTTTCGTATATTTTCTAACGTATTAACTATGCCGCCCTTAAGGTCAATAAACTTAATAATAGTCCCATGCTCCATTCCGTCTAGTAACTTCATATCTTCATCAGAAAGCGCTCCTAGTCTGTATGATTCATGGTTTCTGTCGTCCTGTATGGCCTCATCTAGCTCGCTATTGTCTATTACTCCACCAGTGACTGGCTCGCCAGACTTTTTCGTCACGATAACGACACGATTAGCACACGAAAGGAGGGCTAGTTTTCCAATCCCTTTTCTACCTATATACGGACGACCTTTTCGTGAGTTTGATCCACTTACTCGTTTTGAGTAGCCAATTCTTAAAAACTTACCACTAAAATCAGACGCGGACATGCCGTCGCCGTCATCAATAACGAGCATTTCTGATTTTTCTCTATTTATAATTATTCTGACATTATTAGCATCTGCATCCCAAGAATTAGATATAGCCTCGCCTAGTATGGTTATAAAATTTCGATAAAGATTTCTGCCCAGACTGTTTAGCACTGCTAAAGATATGTTGAAAGTAAATTGACTATCCTTTCCGTTGTTCATAATTTTATATTCTCCAAATGCTCATTAATAGACATGCCAATAATTTTCCCTAAATCAACCGGCACAGCATTGCCTATATGTCTACTGATCGTGCCAATTGAAACATTATTAACATCTTCAAAAAATTTATAATCTCTTGGAAAGGTTTGGAGCAGTGCGCCCTCTCTGAGAGATATCGCTCTATCCTGTTCAGGATGACCATAACGACCGGTGCCGAATGAATAAAATTGCGTTGTAACGGTCGGCGAAGGTTTATCCCACTCCATACGGCCATATACGCTGCCGAATGACTTGCCAGACGGCTTTTTGTAGCATTCTGGCAATAGTGATTCGTCCCAATCTCGCCATGTACCACCTGGTTTTGACTGCTTGATTCTTTTTAGGTTTATCTCAGTTAGTCCGGCGCTTCTATGAAGAGGATCGCTTTCATCTACCTGTCCTTGAGATATCACAGGCAGCCCTGATAATACGTCCCTGACTGTAAGTTTTTTCTCTATGGAAGTTTCTGGGATTAACTGAATATCGCTGTGTTTTGACGCTAATAGAACAAGCCGACGACGTTTTTGCGGTAGTCCGTATTTGCTACAGTCAACTATTTTGTAGCTTGTGTGATAGCCTAGCTCATCTAGTTTATCTAGAAAATCTTCAAATATGTCGTACTTATGAAGCTCCGGCACATTTTCCATAGATACAATGTCTGGCTTTATATCTTCAATATATTGAGCAAATGACCTCAGTAGATTCCAGCGGACATCCGTCTTGGTATCTATACTTTTACGATATTTGTTGGCGTGACGCGAAAACCTCTGACAAGGCGCACAGCCTACTAAGACCTTAATATCAGCCTCTCCGAACATACTATCTACATCTGAACTTGGCAATTTTGACACATCTGCTTCAATAAATTTTGTATGATTGTTTTCTTCGTAAGCGTATCGGCACGTTGCATCATTATCTATACCAGCAACGACATCCAAGCCAGCTTTTTTTAGTCCGCAAGTTAACCCACCTACGCCGCAAAATAAGTCTACGACGGCAACGTTATTATTCATATTTACAGTATAGCAATATATACCGCTTGTGCCTAGCCAAAGCCTCAGATTTCATCTATCATCGGCTCTGTGCTTCAGCCTGTGTTTTTTTCTTTGTTGATTTGTTGGTTCTCGTAGCTTTTTTCGATACAGTCCTGCCAGAACTTTTTCGCTCATAAATCTCTTCTCGCTTCTTAGCAAACTCCTTTCGCGAATGCTTAACAATTTCATCTTGCACTGTTTCATCACCTTCGTTTTTTAGCAGTAAAGTCTGCCCAGATAGCGGCTCTTGCGCGTGCACCGCCGCCAGCCGAGCGTAATAATTATACGCCGGCAAGTTACTGATTTCGCCTGGCTCAATATACGGGCTAAGCATCGGTAGCAAACGCTGCTCGTCCTGCGGATTGCCGGTTCGGAAGCAAATAATTGTGCCAACATTCGCCAAAATTATATTCACTGTTTGCTGGTCGCTTTGCTGCGAAGTCGATTGCTCTGCCATAATCATAAAGACGCGATATTTGCGGCTTTCAGACAACATTTGCACAAATGACGTCGTGGCGAAATTCTGAAACTCATCGACATACAAATAGAATGTCCGCCGCTCTGCCTGTTTAAGACGGGCGCGGCGGAGACTTGCGAGTTGAAGCTTCGCAAGTATGGTAATTCCAAACAGCTCAGACGTGTCCTCACCAAGCAAACCTTTAGACAAGTTACAAATTAGTATTTTCCCCGAGTTGATGATGTCGTCAAAATCAATCGTAGATTTTGGCTGCTCGAGAATTTGCCGGGCTGACGCCGAAAATAAAAACCGCCCAATTTTCGCTGTAATTCCCGCTGACATTTTTACTTTCTGCATGTCGCCAGCTTTACCAAACTCGTTCTTCCAGAAGTTTGTCAAGTTTGTATCATCAAGATTTTTAACAACACTGCGGCGATATTTCGGGTCATTTAGCAAGTCAAACACGGTGAAAATAGTGGGGCTTTCCTGTGTGAGTGCAGTTTGAATGGTGTTGCGCAAAATGTATTCGATACGATGCCCGCCCGAATCCTCGTCGCTAAATATCTTTCGAAAAATCGACACGACTGATTCGGTGATAAGGTCTTTTTCACGCATCAACTCACTGCCGCTTAGTCCAGGCGTTAGCTCCAGCAGATTCAAGCCAACCGGATAATCCAAATCGTCAGGATTGAAATAAATCACATCGCCAAGGCGCTTCGGCGGAACGTGCCTCAAGATCGTCTCCGCCATATCGCCATGCGGGTCAATTACGGCCACGCCTTTGCCGCTACAAATATCCTGCACGATTTGATATTGCAGCATCGTAGTTTTGCCGCTGCCTGTACCGCCGATAATGTATTGGTGGCGCTCGCGCTCAGCCTCCGTCAGGCCAATCGGTGTCACCGTATTGTGGTGATGATTTTCGCCAATAATCACATCGAAATTTTCTGATTGTTTGAGTGAAATCGGCGCGGGCAGCGTGCGGCTTAACGAAGTTATCAGATTGTCGGTTTTGCTATTATAACTTGAGGGAAAATGAAACAGGCTAGCGAGTTCGCTTGAAGCGAGAATTATGGAGCCGTTTTTCTGTAGCGACGGCAGGCGTTTTGTGGCTGCGCGAGTTAGCAGGTTATCCAAAATCGGCAGACGATATTTCGCCTTGAGTGATTGATATGGCGGCGCACTAAAACCGTCTAGCGCAGATTTAAGAGCGGCAATATGCCTCTTTGGCTCTGGGCTATTTACCATGACTCGGAGGTTGACGCGAAATAGCGGACGAGTCACTTTTTGGTGCATGGTCTCCATCAATTCCAACTCGAAAGCGCTAAGCACGCGTGCCGGGCGGTCGTCTCGCGGCACCTTGATTTGCTGCCGCGGGAGTCTGGTTTTTGAATTGTAATAGTTGCGGTGACTAGTTGTCATACTAGCATGAACTTCGCTAATAAGGTCGGTTGCGCCAGAAGAAATTCTACCAAAGATGCTAACTAGTTTACCAAAAAATGATAGGTTTTTGCCGCTAACATATTGCAAAATATTTTCATTGCCGAGAATTTTATGCGACAAAATTTCTGCTTCGCGCAAGCGAGTAGGTGTTGCTACGAGCTGCAAAATAATTTCCTCGTCATCGTTTAGTCTAGCCATCGCGCCTATTACATAGCTCAGCGGATCACGTTGCTCTAGCGTCGAATTTGTAGCTAGCGGCAAAACATAATGCTCGGTTTCTCGAAATTCAATAACTTGGTAATTATCACCATTCTTACGCTTGACTACGTGGACTTTTGAGTCGGCGATGTACGACGTAATCGCTTTTTGCATGTTCGCAGCGTGACGCTGCTCAATCTGTACCAAATACCGCACGCCGTGCTTTTTAGTTGATATGATTTCAAAACTCATAACCGGTGACCGGTCGAGCAGCTTTTCTTCGAACGAGCGTGCTGCTCTATATCCATGAATCACCGAAAATAATTGTTCGGTTGCTTCGGGTGTTTTGGCGACTGTGGCTGGCGGTGTAATTTCTAGCCAAATCATGTCTCGAATTCGTAAATATCGACGATTCAAAACAAAACGAATCACCAACCACAAAATGACCGCACTGATCGCAAACACGATTAGACCTAAAACTATCGACCCAAACCGTAAGGCGGTGGCGAGGTAATCGGCTGCGGATTCCACGGTTGTGCTCCTGGTTTATTGTGAATAAATTTATACATTTTGGCGGCTTCTTTAGAAAAAGTTCGCTGCGAAACTATATTCAAACCGCGCGCATTCATTTCAGAAATTTTCCAATCGCCACTTATCTGATTAACTTCTATCACATACGCAACATGACCATAAGGACCTTCGTCGGTCTGAAAAACTGCACCAGCCGCTGGCGTATCGTTGACGATGTAGCCCTCGCGCTTGGCGTTGTCATCCCAGGTGTTAGCGTTGCCCCAAGTGTTCGGGATCGGACTATTTGCCCACCGGCGCATCGCATACGCCCACCAAGTGCAGTTGCCCCAGGCGTAAGTATTTCCGGGCATCACGCCTCCGCTGTAAAATCCGCGCTCTTCCGCCGCTTTGGCACTTGGTGCATTTGCTAAAAAGCTCATTGCCGGCAAGCCAAGTGATGAAATGGCTAAAATCGGAAACATCAAAATAAGCAACAAAGTAGCGATGATTATAGCTAGAATCTTCTTAATACTGAAGCCAAAATTTGTAAACAAAATTACTGCGCCATTCATGATGAATATAACTCCGCAGGGTTAGTGGTGATGAGTGGATGTTCTTTTTCAGCCGCCACAACCTTAACGGCGACATGATTTTGGTCGGCGATAAGCAAAGCATCTCCTCGCTCGCAAGTGAGTAGAAAACTTTGCTCATATTCACTGAGGTTAAATTCGTTAACCACGCCTTTGATAGTCGTCGTATCCTGACGCATTAAAATTCGCAGCGCACTTTGCGAAGCGATGGCGCGGCCGTATTCGCTTTTTAGGAAATCGTTTGCTTGCTGCGATATGATTGACACGCCGAGATAATATTTGCGAGCCCGACGCACCAGTCCTGCTACAAACCGCGCCGACTCCTCGTGTTGCAATAAAATCCAGCCCTCGTCGATAATCAGCAATCGTTTTTCTGGTTTAGCCATGACTTGATTTTTCACAAAATTAGAGATGATCAACATCATGATTTGGCGCAAATTTTCTGGCAAATCTTTGATGTCGAAAATAACCAAGCGATTGTCCAGCTTAACATTTGTTTGCGCATTGAATACATCTGCTAACGAGCCAGAAATATATTTTTCTAATTTTTCGCACAATTTTAACTGACCCAATTTTCGAAGTTCCGCATATAAATCTTCTAAAAGCGGCTGCTTGGTTTTTGACTTTTTGTAGATTTTCAAAACTGCTTTATCGATGGCGGCTTTTTCGCGCGCCGTTAAACTTTCAGCCATCAAACCGATTACGTCCATTAAATCTTGCGTGTGTTCAGACAGGTCGCTAATTTCGTGAACGGTCGTTGCTAGGTCGAAGGGGTTAATTTTCTGTTTGCTTTTGGCGGATAATTTTATGTACGTGCCTTTTACCGATTCGGTGAGGCGTTTGTATTCACGCTCTGGGTCGATGACGATGACGCGCGTGCCTTGCATCAGTTGGCGTAAAATTTCGACTTTGGTGGTGTAACTTTTGCCAGCGCCCGACTGCGCAAATGTGATTGAGTTGGCGTTATGCAAACTAAACCTGTCCAAGATAATCAACGAATTATTTGATTTATTGACGCCGTAAAGAATGCCCGATTCTTGCACTAACTCTGACGACATAAACGGAAAAGTTAGGGCTGCGCTGGAACTATCGAGATTGCGTTTTTGCGCCAGCTGGTCTTCGCCGCGTGGCAAAATTGACTGCAATGCTTCCAACTGCTGATAACGCGCTACTTTTGAATAAAACAACCGCACCGACAGATTCGCTTCGAGCAACTTGGTGGTTTTATCAAGTTCTTCTTTAGTCTCAGAGCGAATACAAATGTATATCGCCATTTGGAATAATTTTTCTTGACCGCGCTGAATTTTATCACGCAAATCAATCGCCGATTCAAGCGGGTCGGTAATTTCCGAGCCAATAATCCGTCCTTCGCGCGTCATCGCCCGGCGCGTGGATTCAAGTTCGGTAATTTTACGATTTAGTTTTGGCAGTGCCGCTCGGGCATCTACTTCGTGTAGATGATAACTAATGTCGATGTCGTGATTAAAATGAATCAAGCTGTCCATCCAATCCGAACTCGCTACGAACGGATATCCAGAAATGAATAGCGTGCGCATGTACACGCCATCAATGCAAAGATAATCAACATTTTCTTCCAGCCCAGCGTAGGATAAAATATCCAGAGCGTCTTGTTCGCCAAACGTGATATTGAGTTCTTTTTGCCGCTCTTCGTGCTGGCGGTCACGACGGCGTTTCGGGGCGCTAATTGCGTTGCTGATTCTTTTGATAAATATTGGTGTATGTGATTTTTTAATCATTTAATTTCGCTCCCGTCTCGCATGAGCGCGGTGTGAATTGTTTGCAAAGCGCGTTCAGTTAGCGGTTGAATTTTTGCCTGCGCCGGGCTGTAAAAACTGTAGAACAAATCAAGCAATTCGAGGCTATCAAGCTGGTCGGCGCACATGCCGAGCCGCGCCATACCTTTGGCGATAATATCGATACGCAGCTTGAGCTGTTCGCGAATTAAATCAAAATCAGCCTTGTTGTCGGATGGTCGAAAAGGAATGATGATATAAAAATGCCGCGTCAAAATCTTGTTGTCGGTGATGAGCGAACGAATGAATTCATCGTAATTTTTCAGCTGAGTTTTGTAGACAGGAATCGTCTCGTTCTGTAGCCGATAGTTCAAATCTTCTAAATATCCGTCCATATCAATCTCGCGCGTGCGTACTAAAATTTGAATCGACCAACCAATCGAATTGAGAAAACTTTCGTAGGTATCAATAATTGCATCTTGCTCATCCTCGCTACGCAGTTCAAAATTTAGCGCCGAAACGGACAAAATCACCCGATAATTATTCTGCGGCAACAACAAAATTCCGTCGCGCACGCCCTTTAACGCAATCTGCTGCCTGGCGCTAGATTTAGCGGTTGACTTTCGTAAACCGAACATGCAAACCTCCTTTCTTGTCAGTTTCAAAACGAACATCAGCGGTTGGATCATCTATGATTTGGCGAGTTTTGATGGTTGATATGTCATCTAATTTTTCTGGCTTTTGCTGCTTTTTGGCTGGTTGATTTACGGCTTCTTCACCTCCAGGCGAAGCACTTTTATATTCATCGCGAAATGCGATGGTGTTTTTATCGAACAAATAATATTTTGGTCGTAAATTGTAGCGCAGTACCGTCACCAGCCAAAGCGCGATGATTTTACCTTTAACGCGAATCGACAAAACTCCACAAACGATCAAACTTAACGCCATCAAAATATATTTATAAAGCGCACCGTTCATCACTGGCGGCAGTAACGTAAAAATCCCTGCACTCAAGAAAACAGGAATCATCAAAAGTACTATTTGCGAAAAACCAAGCTTGCCGATAATTCGGTCTTCTACGGTAGTAACTTGCGCGGGGACGACAGTTGTTTTCATGATTTTTTACCTCGCTGTTTGGTTACTTTTATTTTCGAATCGGCGCGGTAAGTTGTGCCAGTTTTTAGCGGTTTTGACTCGGGCATATTAACAACGGTTGGATTATTTTTACTGCGTGGATTAACTGAATAGGTGATTTCCGCATCGCCTTTTTTATTCAGATAACTTACTTTCATCGGCGATTTTGTTTGGCGCGCGACTGTTTCGAGAGTTGAGTGCACGCGCGCTTTTTTGGCAGCGTGAGTGGTGTTCTTGACGCGCTGGGTTGTTTTGTGCGTCACTTTTGAACCAGTGCCTGTCATGTAGCTAACGCCATTCATAAATTGACCACCCAGCTTCTTTAGATTGCGCGCACCCATGCTAACGAAACTAAATTGCATCATCACACCTTGAACTTTTAACAAAGTCAGGACAGTTGCTATACCTGCTACCATCGCCATCAAGGTGTCGGGAAGAGCGTTGTTGCCGGTGGTCGCCATGCCAGAAAACAGCGACGACGCTAATTGCAGGATAACCACATGAACAAACAGAACAAAAATTGTCGACAGGAACGTCTTCATCGAAGTTTCGGCAAAATCGCGAAACCCCGGCACTAGCCACAGCATACTCACTAGCGGCGACAAAACGGTACCGATGAATAAAGTAATCAAGCGCATAACATAATACACCAACAATATGATCGAGCAAATCAAAAATGCCACCATAATTAGCAGTGCCGCCACGCCCTGACCAGACGTTTTTTCGACAACTTTGATGAGCGTGTTCCAAACGGTTGATGCGCCCGAAACTTGATTTACAGCTGAGATGAGAACGTTAGATAGGCTAATTATGCCATCGATCAAAAATATAGACGTGTTCATTAGTAAAAATATCATCGCTATGCGTGGCAGCAGGTGCTTGACTTCAACTTCGTCAAAGCCAAAACTTGAAGCGCTCATTACTTGAAATCCGACTAGCGCCACGATCAAAATTAACAACACGTCAGCTATGCCAACAATCGCTAGCCATAGATTAAACACGGCTTTATTGCTCGCAATTAGCGGCGTCGATTTAGTGAAAAATTCAAGTGCATTCAAGAATGGCGAGGCTATGGCGTTAATGATTGACGACAATAATCCCGTCACAGCTTTGATGATCATTTCGATCAAACCGTTGTTTTCTGACTTGGGTGTAACGGCCTGCAGGTTCGGTAGATTTGCGTCGTTTGGATTTTGTACCGCTTGATATGAGTCATTCAAAATAGAAACTATCGTCACAGCTGCTAGCACGATGACCAGCCCAGTCACGGCTTTTTTAGCAATGCTTTTAGCGTGCTCCATGCGGTCTGGCTTGCCGCTACTGGTCATGTAAATATAGCCAGCGTGAGCCAAAAAGAAAGCGCAAGCCAGCGACGCGATACCCGACAAAATTTTGGTGCTCGGTAAAACATAATCGCGCACAGTTTTTATGGCTCCAGCTGTATCGGCAAAGAATACTAAATTGCTAGTAAAAATATCGACAAAGTCGAACATGGGCGGGTTATCCTCCGAAGGCTTGTCGTGCCAAAGTCGTCACGATATTCGCCAAAACAAACGCCGCGATGACGATCGCCAAACCAATTGCTGACCACGTGATAGTACGCTTTGCTTTGTCGAGCTGCTCGGGATTTCCCGAACTAGTGATATAGGTAAAGCCGCCAGCAACAAAAAAGCCGGTCGCTACCAGACCGGCTAGTCCCGCCACCACTTGGATGACGCTTCGTATAAAATTCTCAACATTGCTGACACCCGCTGGCGCAGCTAGGGCTACGTTCGCCAACACAAATGGCGCTCCAGCCACGATAAATATTGCTACCAAACAATATGTTTTTCTTGACACTATAAACTCCCTTTCACCAGAGTGTGAACTTTGTGTTTACCTCTGTTATTTTTACGTTAGCAGGCATCAATTTACTTGACAAGACGACACTTAAGAGTCTGCTACGGTAGCATCAGTGCGTTAGTTTCTGAAAGGTTTGTTAAATTTATAGAGGTGAAGCTATGTTTTAGTTTTAGCCAAAATTAAATTAACGAACTTAACAAAATGATATTTAGCTGCTAACTTTACACCAATAAAAATTACAAGTAAACTAAAAATATGAGCAAACTAAAATCTGAAAAAGTCGTCATATCTTCGCCGTTATCGTTTATTGGTTCGGCGAAGCGCATTTGGAAAATCACGGACGTGGAGAATCCAGTGGCAAAGGTGCTGCTTGGTTTGGTTGCTGCCGCGCTAATTTTATTTGCTTGGGTTTTTGTGGCGTTTTGGTATGTGCTGATTTATGTTGTTTTTGGAATTTTGTTCATTCCATATCGGCTGCTGCGACGGAGTAGTCGTAAGCAAAAACAAGCAAAATTGCGGCACCGTGAAGTACTGGACGCAATAGAGAAAAATCGTAACTTATAATCGCCGCAACACTGTCACGCGTTTCTTATCGTAAGTTTTCTGGGATTTGTGCAGAACTTCAGAATGAGAATCAAACCACATGGTTATGTCGCCCGTCAACTTCAATAATTCGAGACCGGTTTTCGTTAATTCATATTCAACCCGCGGCGGAATCGTTGGATAGAAAAAGCGCCGGACGATGCCGGCGCGTTCTAGCTGCTTGAGGTGCTCGGTGAGCACTTTTTGAGTCACCCCCGGAAGAGAGTGGTGTAGCGCAGAATAGCACTTAGTCTCAGTGCCAAGCGAAAGAATGATCGCGATAGTCCATTTGCGAAACAGCAGGCTTGTCATGAAATCGTGCGAATCGGCATACTGTTTTTTGGATACAGTAGTTTTTGTCATGGTTACCTCCCGTTGATATTGAATTGATATGTAATTTAATAAAAATTCCTCAAACTAAATACTCCCAGAGGCACCCTCCGGAAGTACTTGTCATACATGATAACACATTTCTGTAAAAATGTCTATTTGTGCGTTTCTATGCGTGAATAACAGTAAGTCTATATTGTTCAAGCTATTAAAGTATGCAGTTATGCAGTGATTGTGTAATTTGATGACTAGTCGCTGAAATTAAAGAATCTTTTGGCGTTATCGTGAAAAATTTTCTGTTTAGCAACAGACTGTTCTTCTATAGGTAGTCTCTTTATGGCAGACTTCAAAGCATCTAAGCATAGCCAATGAGCATGAATTGCATTATCTGCAAGATGTTTATATTCCGCGTGCTCTATCGGATCTTGCCAGTGATATAAGTGACTGGTGGTTATACGTTGACCTTTGCTAGGGTGAATGTATGGAACTGACCGTAATAAATTCAAAGGTTCGTCCGTTCCGTACATTATTCTGTCTGCCCCGAGTGTATTGATGGCACGATAAACAACATCTTCTGACGGATTGAGGGCTGTATCCATTACGAAATCTGTATCTTCGGCAATAGCCTCGTATGCATCTTGGAGTCCAGGAATGTCAAACTTCGACAATCCTAGGTGAGCTAAAGCAACTTTTAGCTTAGGAAAGTCTTTTTTTAAGTTTATTATATCGTCAAGACTCTCGGTGATAACTTTGGGTGGATGCAGTACGAGGGGAACTGATTGATTTTCTGCGGCTTCTAAAATCTCTGGCTTAAACACTTCATAAACATGTGTAGCGTTAGGGTCTAAGTATGAATAGTACATCTTTAGTCCGGCAATGCGTGGATCATGCAGCATGTCTACTGTATATGGAATATTATCAGGAAGACCATAAAGAGCTACTCTGTCGCTCTCAGGGCAATTGTCAAGAAGATAAGAATTTGCGGCTATATGTGCTATACCTTTAAATGTTTTCGCAAAGCGTAACGATCTTATCTCCGTGTTAGGATGTAGTACTTCATGCACCGCCTGTGATTCTTCAATTGTGTAGGCGGGGAAAGTTGACAGCATGTGGTTATAAGCCTTACTCGGCACATCAACAACATGTTCGGGAAGGTTTGAATGGGCGTGTGAATCTATTATAGTATGAGGCAGTCAGTCGGCATACTCTTTAATCTTTTCACTTTCTTCATGTGTAATACTTAGTGCATGTTCAAAATATGCTTGTCTCTGTGATTCTGATACTTTCATTTTATAAGTATAGCATTAATAAGAGAAAAAGAAAGCAACATTGGCTGTTCGACTGTTATCGCATCTCTTGTGCCTAAGAATAGTTGAATGTTATAGTATCGTTAATAGGCGACAACGTTGCACTACCTCCGATTGGCAGCACAATCTGTGGGTCTGTGTGTCCAAAGTCTACATTTTGAACGATTGGTATTGTTTTGTTATACTCACGAATAGTTGTAACAACTACTTCTCTTTGATCGGCACGATATTTTGCTTTTTGATCGGCTGTATTCTGCTGTCCAAAATCCCATGCTTTTGGACGACCAACCATGACTCCGTTTAAGTGATTAAACCATCCTCGCTCACCAAGTCCGACTAACAGGTATTTTACAATCCAGTGTGGAGGGATGTTTTCGGCTGACTCTAAGAAAAGAATTTTACCACCTAATTCTTTTGCCTCCGGAAGGTATTTTTCAGCACTACACTGAGCCACCATGCTCTCTATACAGCCACCCCAAAGTAGTCCGCTTGCATTATGTTCGCCATCCCAAATTAGTCTGTCATTTTTTTCTAAAGGGCGAACTCCGTTGAGAGACTCTTTGTCGGCCCAGTCAAGTCCTATATCGTTATACACGGGACTACCGCTTGTTTTCAGCGTTCCGCCATCAAATAAAGCTTTGTTTAACGATTCTACTGTTATATCCATCATCTCTTTTTGCATAGCGAACTGCGTCATGACACAGCCTCCATAGTATGAAGGTATGCCAAGATTTGACAGATAGATATGTAGATGGGTGTTGTCGCTAAAACCAAAGAATGGTTTTGGATTTTCTTTGATTACATCAACTTTTAGAAGCTTTAATAATTTTATTTGATCTGTCCCACCAATAGATGCGATAATTGCCTTTATGCTTGGATCGCCAAATGCTGCCATAATGTCAGCAGCTCGATCTTGCAGCGATGACCCCATGCGCCTGGTTGTCGGATATTCTATAGGTTCAAGGTTGAAAACTGTCCGTATACGATCTAGACCAAGATCTTGCACCCACGGAAATAATCCAGGTAGACCGTTAGAAGGAGATAAAATGGCAACCTTATCTCCTTTTTTTAGCTTTGGCAATGTTATATAACTATTCATACACACTATTATAACCGATTCTTTAAAAATTGCTTATAATACTGGGTATGAGTGGGTGGGCACTGGTTTTAGATGCCAGTGCCCACCCATGGAACGTGCAAACACGCTCCATTCTCACGATCATGGTGTGAGACGGTTGATCCCGCGGTAGAGGAAAGTAACCTCCCGCACGTTGCCGAGTCCCGTGATGCACATGAGCAGCCGGGTCAAGCCAACGCCGAACCCACCGTGTGGCGGGCAGCCGTACCGGAAGAAACCGAAGTAGTCCTCCAGGGGAGCGAGAGCATAACCCTTCTCCTTAGCCTGCTTGACCAATTGCTCGTGGCGATGCTCACGCTGAGCACCTGTCGTGATCTCAAGCCCTTTCCACAGAAGGTCAAAGCTCTTGGTCACGTTGGTGTCGGGGTAGCGCATGTGGTAGAATGCGCGCACCTCGGCAGGATAGTCAGTCACAAAAACGAACTCGTGACCATACTCCTCGGCGATCAGACGGTAGAGCAGACGCTCTCCCTCGGGGTCGAGGTCCGCCTTCTCCGTGATCTCGTGACCCAGCTTTGCAAGCCACTTACGTGCCTCGCTCAGCGTGATCCGCGGGAACGGATCTGTCGGCACTTCGAGAGTTGTCCCGAAGACCGCCTCAAGCTCGGAGCCGTGCTTTTCAGCAACGACACCCAGGATGAAGGTGAGGAATTGCTCCTCGAACTCCATCACCGTCTCGTGCGACTCCACCCACGCGAGCTCCATGTCCACCGAGGTAAATTCGGTGTCGTGACGGGAGGTGTGCGACGGGTTAGCTCGGAAGACCGGACCGATCTCAAAGACACCCTCGAAGCCACCAGCAATCGCCAGTTGCTTGTAGAACTGCGGCGACTGGGCTAGATATGCCGTCCGGCCGAAGTACGGGAGGGAGAACAACTCCGCCCCAGACTCGCTAGCCGTACTGAGAAGCTTCGGCGAGTGAATCTCGACGAGCCCGCGCTCCGCCCAGAACTGGCGCATGGCCTGCTCGAGCGTCGTTTGGACCCGCAAGACCAACTGGCTCTCGGGAGAGCGCAGGCTGACCTGACGGTGGTCCATGCGTGCCTCAAGCGATGCACCCGCCTGGATTGGCAGGGGCTCGGCGAGGTTCGCGACTTCGATTGCCGTCGGAATGACCTCGATGCCGCCTAGTTTGACCTGAGGCGCCTTGACCACCTTACCGGTAACGATGACTGCGGACTCGGGAGTGAGCTGCTCGATCAGCTGAGCGAGCGTCTCACTCTTGGACTTCAGGTGCGTGACCTGAGCCTTGCCGGTGGAGTCGCGGATGATGACGAACTGCACACTCTTGTGCACCCTCACCGCTTCCACGAATCCTTTGACGGTCACTACGTGACCAACCGACCGGGGGATCTCCCCAGCCATGACCCTTGCGGACATGACATTCCTTTCTCTAGTGGTTGATGTTCCGACCCGCGGAGCGCGGGAACGGAATTGTGTCCCGCACGTGCGGGATGTCGAGCAGCCACCGAAGCAGCCGCTCGAGACCCATGCCGAACGCGATGTGTGGCACGCAAGCGGCCTTGTGCACATCGACAACGAAGTCGTAGCGCGAGTCACCGAGTTTGTCCTTCTCGTCCATCCGCTCGTCGAGCATTTGGGGTTCGAAGATTTTCTCGGCAACTCCGCACAATTCGCCGTAGCCACGTGGAGCGATGAGATCAGCCACCTTGGTAACGGTGGGGTTTTCCTCGTCAATCACATACGGAAACGGCTCGACGTTGCGCGGGATACCCATGACCCAGAACGGGCCATTGAAGAGCTTTGCGAGCTCCTCTTCGTCCTTGGACGAGATGCCGACGCCGAGAACGGTATCGGACCCCTTCGTCTGGACATGGGCGACTGCATCTTCGTAGGTGATACGCGGGAACGGAGTCTGGAAGTCGTTGGGACGCAGGGTCGCGCCCAGGTAGTCCATCTCCTCCGCACATTCCTCGGGAAGACGATTGTACAGGTGACTCAATAGGCTCTCGACGATCTCGATGATATCATCACGATCGCCAAAAGCGAGCTCAGCCTTGATGTGCCAGTACTCCTTGAGATGCCGCTTGCTTCGTGACTCTTCGCCGCGGAAGCTCGGCCCCATATTGTAGACACGCTCGAAGGCCATGGTAGCCGCCTCAAGGAAGAATCCCGCACACTGCGTCAGGAACGCATTCTGACCATGAACGTCAATCTTCATGGCAGTGCTGTCGTCGTAGAGCGGTGCAAGCACAAGGATCGGAGCGTCAAACTCCAAGAACCTATTCAACTCGAACCATTCGCGAACTACCCGCATGACCTTTGCTCTGAACTTCAGGATGGCCATGTAGTGCGGTTCACGCAGGTACACCGCTTTGTTGGCGGTGATGTGTCCTGCCATCTTCGGGTCGAAGATATCAAACCCAGCGCGAGGTTGCGGCTGAAGGTTGAGGGTGTCGCGTGCGATAACCTCAAACGTTTCTGCCATGATCTCGCGCTGATCGCCTCGTGTGGCGATGATACCCATGACGCGAACTGCCGACTCAACAGGAGTCGAGACAAATGCGTCGTAGTCATCGCTTGACATTGACTGGATGCGAGCTACAACTTGAATTGTGCCCGTAGAGTCAACAACGTCAAGGAACGCAACACGCCCGTGACGACGCCGACTCTTGATCCATCCGATTGCTTCAATGACTGTTCCGTCAGGTGTGACGGTTGAATCAAGCAGATCGCGCACGTACTGCTTCTTGAGCATGGAAATTCCTTCCAATAGACGCTGGATGTAACCGTATTCAGTTGTTAAACTGCACATAGCTGAGATCGTGAAAATCAAGCTATGCGAATCCTAGTATTACACATTAATCATGGAGTATCAATATTTTATTCTATATAAATTGCAGATACTTAAATTCTTTTAGATCGACTAAACGATAAAGCGTAAGAACAGAGAAATGTATTGCCCTAAAGTACATCAAATAATTATTGTCCCAATAGGAGACACTATTACTTCACGTACTGCCCAATTATACAGCTCGTACAAACCTATCAAGGTCGTATTCGCCCATGAAAATCATTTTGTCTTTTGAAGTGGCATTTTCAGGGGAACCTCCACCTGTGACAGGTTTGCCGTGCGAGCCTGTACGTAGACTCCGTTACGTAAAGTAAAGGAGGAAGTATGCCAATCGTAGCAAAGCAAGTAGCAACCGCCACCGCTTATAGTGGGTGGAGTAATCGTGAGACGTGGGTAATGAATATGTGGCTTGCGAACGACGAAACTTACTGCGATGAGGTGCGCCGAATCATCAAAACATGCGATGAACATGAACAAGCTGAGCGACTTGAGTCGTTGATACGAGATGAGCTTGAAGGTGGCTTAGAAGAATCAGGATTGTTGGGTGACTTGCTCACAGCCTCTCTCGGTCGCGTCAGTTGGCAAGAGATTGTAGAGAATAATCGCTAACTTCACCGTCCTGGGTATGACAAGAAACTGCCCGAAGCATAAGGTGCTTAGTTATCAACTTTACACTTGATTTACATCACCGGGCAGTGTCCATACTTACCCCGCTCACTTGACATACGCCTTGCTGGCGCAGTCAAGATGAGCGGATGTAAGAATGAACGAGCTTAGGGCGGAATCTGGCAAAATTAGTTGATAAATCGTTATCTTATTTCACAAAAAGACAAGCCAGCTAGCGTGTACTGCGCTGACGCACAAAATACGCCATCTGTCTGTCATTTGCGAAATAAGCCTCACCCTGAAAGCTATGCGGCGGCTTTCGTGCGACCATTGCAAGCCCGCCGGAGGGTGCGCCTTGCAATCATCGCACGGCCGATTGACACATATGCATCCTCAAATTAATTCACAACTCATCTAATGAAAGAAGCTCGCCGAGCTCATCAATATTCGACCAAATCGCAGAATTATCACCCAGTAAGCTCTCAATCGTCGCTGTATATATCTCAATTTCATCATCCAGGTCAAACCGGCTCCGCACAGCATGAGCAGTGCGTCGCAAGCGATTTTCTGTGGCTGGATTTTCTAGCAAAAATAGAAGCTTTGGTAGATCGCTGCCAGTCGCATCCCAGCCACCGTCATCGAAAAATTCCATATAATTTACCAAGCGGCGATTGATGGCGCTAGGCGGCATGTCTTTAGACACGACATCAAAGAAAAATCGTCGCAATCCATCGTTCGTTTTGAGCGACAAAAAGGCGTCGGGCGGATTAGCCGGAAAGTAGCTGTAAAGTGCCATTTCACGCCGCAAAAATACTTTTAAGGGTGGATGTTTGTGTTGTAGTCTATTGGCATGCACATAGACTTCAACTACATGATCAACAAACGATTGACCGACAACTTTATCGCGGTAGCTCGCTTTGATAATAGCGTCTGTGACGCGCTCGCTGCCATGAATCAATTGCAACCGCCTAAGTCCTTTTGGCGTCAAATAATACGCCGCTGGCACGCCTCGCAATTTAAAGCTCTTATCATACCGTCTAGCCACAAAACCATGTTTCATTAACACATTCAGCTTTTCAAACAAATTTGAACTCGACTTAATACCCAGACTATCCGCCAACAACTGACGACTACCAAATCGGTATTTATACAGCGTTTCCAGTATGTCTATCTGCCCCTGCTTGAGCGCTGAACGTTTGTCTACTTTCATTCTAAACCTTTCACGATTCCTTTCTAGTATATTTATATAAAAAAAGAGAAAAATAGCAATAGATAACAGTAGTTTTATAGATAAATTATAGTGTATATCGATATTCGGTATATTTTACATTATAAAATAGCTAAAAACTATTGAATATTTGTAGTACAAATAGTACAATTTAAGTAGAGGTTTTAATCATAAAGCTGGCTCGTTAATAACACAACAAAACTAGGCTTCAAACAGTAGCGCTTTTTGGTTATCGCCCCGTGTAGTATACTGGGATTAATGAGCCAAGGAAGAATTCAGTTACAAATCGACACGTCAAAAGAAGTGCGCAACCGAGCCAAAGCCGTTGCGTACAGCCAAGGCATGAGCCTGACGGAATTGGTGCTAAAAGCACTGGCGACGGTTGGCGATAAAGAGCTGAAGCAGCTGATTGAAAAGGACTTGCAGGAGCGTTCCGGGCGCGGGCGTCCACAGCAATCCAAGCCTAGTTGATGTTATGACGAGTCGCGACAGGAGGGATTATGGCGCGACCAAAAGGAAGTAAAAATAAACCAAAAGCACCGCTCGTGGAGCAATTTTCGTTCACGACCGAGCAGCGGATTAGATTGGTGGCAAATTTAATCGTCGAGAAAATTATAGAAGACGGCGCGTTTGCTAAAAAGCTAATCACGATATTGGAGGATGATAAAAATGTCTCCAAATAATCAGCCACGAATTGGTTTGCTGGCAATACGCGTTTCTTCTGACAAGCAGGGTCTTGACGGCGACTCACCCGAAGCGCAGCGCGAGCAAGGCGAAGCTTACGCCAAGGCGCATAATATCATAATCACCGAGACGATTATTTTACTCGAATCAGCGTCGCACGAAACACAGCCGATGCAAAAAGTAATTGATGTTTGCAAAGACAAAAGCAAAGGTTTTCAGGTCGTGCTAATAAAATCAATCGACCGCTTCACGCGCGGTGGCGGCGACTATTATTCACCGTTGAAGCGGCAGTTGACTCGGCTGGGTATCGCCCTTGAGGATATGTACGGCGTGATTGGCAGGCAGCAAATTAACACACTGGAGCACACCGGGTTTAAGTATTATTGGAGTGAGTTTAATCCGACGCAAAAGTCTGAATATTTGGAAGCGGAACGTGCCAAAGATGAGATGCGCGACATTATGAGCCGAATGATCGGCGCAGAAATTCGCTACACCCAGCTCGGTTATTGGATGCGCCGTCCCCATTATGGTTTTCGTAGTGTCAAGGTGGATACGAAAAATGGTCGGCGCACGATTTTGAAGCCCGATGAGAGTGAGGCGAAGTTTATCATAAAACTTTTTGAAATGCGCGCCGCTCATATTTATACCAATCAGCAAATCGCCGACGAGCTAAATTCAATGGGCTTTCGCTCGCGCGTTACGATTGTGCGTGACAAGTACGACCGAACCAAAGTCAAACGGCAAATCGGCGGCAAGAAAATGACCGCTAAGATGATCGATCAGTACGCTAGCAAGCTGGTTTATTGTGGCATCATCAAAGAAAAGTGGACGCACAACCAGCCGGTCAAAGCGCAGTTTGATGGATTGGTTAGCGTTGAACTTTTTAATGAAGCTAATCGCGGACGGATTTTTGTGGAGATTGACAGCCGCGACATGATAACTATCAAGCGTAGAGCCGTGCCAGAGCACCTGAAAAATAAACAAATCTACAATCCGGAATATCCGTACAAACAGGTTGTTGCTTGCCCGAAGTGTAGTAAGACTCTTTCTGGCAGCGCTTCGCGTGGCAAGATGGGTGCGTATTATCCGGCATATCATTGTAGTCGCAATGGGCATTATTTCCGCGTGCCCAAGCCCGAATTTGACAAGACGCTTGAGGATTTTGTGCGAACTATTACCGTAAAGCCGGAGTACGTTGATGATATTATCGCTGTTATTGCCGAGCTGTGGCGCGAACGTCAAGCAAAACAGCTTGAAGCTAACCAGCAGCGCTTAGAATACCGCCAGAATCTGCAAAACCAAATTCGGGCGACCGTAGACAGGATGCGCGTTGTCACGAGCGAAACGGCTCTTACGTACCTAGAAGAAGATATCGTTAATGCCGAAACTGAGCTAGCAAAACTAGACAAAGAAATCGCCAATCAGCCCAACCTGCAAGCCGAATTCGACCAGGTCTTGCAATACGCCAAATATATTTTGGAACACCTGCCAGAACTACTACTTGACCTCTGTAATCCCTTGCGGAAAGCCGCCTTTTTTGCCGCTATCTTCAACAAAATCCCAACCTATGACGAAATAAACTTTGGAACTCACAAAAACAGCCCGCTACCAGAGGTAAACGAGCTATTTCATATCCGAATGGATGATAAATCCTTTGATGGTGACCTCACGGGGAATCGAACCCCGATTGCCAGGATGAAAACCTGGTGTCCTAACCGTTAGACGATGAGGCCGCAATGGGTAGTTTTATTGTAAAACTCCTAGCAATTATAGCAGTTTCGCACTGCTTTGTCTATAGTTTTACGCAGATTCGTTTATAATTAATACTATGAAGCAGCACTATACCACTCAGCACGCTAACTCTGCACTAAAGGGGGTGAATCTTGGTGGCTGGCTTGTGTTAGAAAAGTGGATGACGCCAAGCGTATTTGCAGGCAGTACGGCCGTAAACGAATACGAGCTTTCACATACTAAAGTGGGGCGAGCGGCTATTAAACGGCACCGCAGTACTTTTATAAAGGAGTCGGACTTTGCCTGGCTTGCAAGCGTGGGGATTGAGATTATTCGTGTGCCAATTGGGTACTGGGCGGTGCAGGTGGCATCACCGTACTGTAATGCTGCCAAGGAGCTTGCGTGGTGTATGCAAATGGCGAAAAAATATCGTCTAAAAGTATTGTTATGTATGCATGCTGCACCGGGTGCGCAAAACGCCAATGATCATAGTGGGAGTGGCAAACCGGGCAAGGTAGGTTGGTATACCCGTGCCAATAAAAAAGCTACCCAATTAGCACTGGTAACGCTTGCTGATAAATATGGCTCCCATCCAGCACTATGGGGGATTGAATTGCTCAACGAGCCACTGGTAGCAAACTGGTGGCAGCGTGTGCAGTTGTGGTGGTGGACTTACCGGGCGGCACGGGTGTTGCGGCGTATATTGCCGCCTCGTGTGCGTATTGTGGCAAGTGACTGCTACGACCCGGCCTGGTGGTCTGGCAAGATAGGCAAGGCAACGCTCGATATACATCACTACCAATGTTTTTCAGATGAAGATACCGCAGCAGATTCATATCAGCATCATCATACACAAATCCATGCACGGGCCGATGCATACAGTACGTATGTGGCCGACCAGCCGATTATTATTGGTGAGTGGAGTGCGACCTTGCCGCCTCGCACGATGAATGATGAGGATGCAAAGAAGTTTTGCCGTACGCAGCTTGCTGTGCCGGTTGGGGCGGATGCGTGGTTTTTTTGGAGTTATAAAACTGAGCACGCTGGCACCTGGAATTTTCGCAACCTATACGAAAAGGGCTATTTTAACGGCTTTTTATAGCGTATAATAGACACAATGAAGAAAATACTATTTAAACGAACAAAGATTTTGGCAACAGTTGGCCCGGCTGTTGCAAGCTACGAAAAACTTGAGCAGCTAATGAAGGCTGGAGCGAATGGGTTTCGCTTTAATTTTAGCCATGGCACATACGAAGAGCGTGTAGAACAATTTGCATGGTTGCGAGAAGCCAGTAAAAAACTTGAAAAACCGGTGGCAATTTTGCAGGATTTGCAAGGGCCAAAAATTCGCCTTGGTATGCTAAAGGATGACATGCGTCTTACGGTTAACGCAGGCGATGAACTGGTGCTAGCTTACGGCATTGAACACGACGGCAGCCTATCTGTGCCAGTGCAATATAACTTAGCAGAAAAGGTAAAAGTTGGTGAGCCAATTTATATTTTTGATGGCAAGATTCGTACAGAGGTTATTGCAGTTGAAAGTGACACTGCTATTCGGGTACGAGTTGAAAATAGCGGTACGTTGATGAGTAAAAAAGGCATCAACCTGCCAGATACCGATTTTGGCGGTGATATTTTAACCGAAAAAGACCTAGCCGATATTGAATTTGGTGCAACTCAAGATATCGATTTTGTAGCACTGAGTTTTGTGCAGAGTGCAGATGATATCCATAATCTACGCCAGATTTTAGTATCACACAATTCTGAAGCACAAATTATTGCCAAAATTGAAACTAAGGCAGCAATTGAGCCAGATACACTGAAAGAGATTGTTAAGGCTGCCGACGGTGTAATGGTGGCTCGTGGCGATTTGGCCGTAGAAGCCGGTGCCGAGGTGGTGCCGATTGTGCAGCGTCAAATTATTGCACTGTGTCGCCGCTATGGCAAGCTCAGTATCATTGCCACTCAAATGATGAGTAGTATGGTGGATCACCCAGAGCCAACTCGTGCCGAAGTGAGTGACGTAGCAACTGGTGTAATTATGGGTGCCGACACAGTTATGTTGAGCGACGAAACTGCCAATGGTAGTTATCCAATCGAAACCGTCCAGGCAATGAAACGAGTAATTTTGTATACCCAGGAGCACACGGTGGTTGAACCAGCGATAGAGCAAATCAAGCCGGGTAGCTGGCGTAACGCAATTAGCCATGCGGCCGTACGTTTGGCTGAAGAGCTAAAGGTTGATGCGATTGTAGTTGAAACTAAAACTGGGGCAACTGCAGCCAATGCAGCGGCGTTTCGTCCGGATATGCCAATCATTAGCGTGACAAGTGAGCAGCGTGCCGCTCAGCAATTGGCACTCAGCTATGCTAACAAGAGCTTTGTGCGTCCGGATGGCGAACGGGCTGGTGTGGAACTTGCCAAAGAACTATTCGACGAAGGTTATTTTGGCGATGCCGACTCGATTACAGTGGCGGTTATTAGTGGCCGTCAGCCTGGGGTAACTGGAGAAACTGATACGATTCGGGTACGTAGCTTTAATAAATAGCAATAGTAAGTAAAAGGGTGGGCATATGATATTTTCGAAGCAGACAATCAAAGATGTGCCATTGGCACATAAAACAGTGTTGGTGCGAGCAGATTATAATGTGCCGCTTGCGGATGACGGCACGATTCATGATGATTTACGCATTCGTGCGTCGCTACCAACGCTTCGGTATTTATGCCAGCAGGGCTGTAAAGTAGTAGTTGTCAGCCACCTTGGCCGCCCAAAAGGTACTCGTAACAGTAAATATTCACTCAAGCCGGTTGCCTGCCGGCTTGGTGAGCTGCTTGGTGAGCCGGTAGAATTTGTGAATGACTGTGTTGGCGATGTGGTAGCTCGGGCAGTGCAATCATTGCCGCCGGGTCGTATTGTATTGCTCGAAAACGTACGGTTTTATAAGGGCGAGGAAGCGAACGATATGGCATTTGCTCATGCGCTTGCCCAGGCTACCGGGGCTCGATATTTTGTGCAAGATGGATTTGGAGTGGTGCACCGTGCCCACGCCACAACTGCTGCAATCACACACCTTATTCCGGCTGTAGCGGGATTGTTGCTCGAAAAAGAAGTGCTCACAATCTCGCAGGCTATGGTCGCACCAAAACGCCCGCTGGTGGCAGTGATGGGCGGTGCTAAAGTGAGTGATAAAATTACAGTGATTGAGCGATTTGTCGAATCTGCCGATAAAATTATTATTGGTGGAGCAATGGCTAATACATTTTTGGCATACCGTGCTGTGCCGATGGGTAAAAGTAAGGTTGAGTCAGGTCAAAAGCAGGTGCTCGATGCGATTTATGCGGCGGCAGTTAAAAAAGTCGGCCTGGCAAAGGTTGATGAATTTATTATCTTGCCAAAGGATGTGGTGGTTGCCCCATCGCCAGATGCGGCCGTAGGTATCACTGTGCCATTGCAGGATATTGAGCCGGATGATATTGCGTTGGACGCTGGTGATGTGACTATAACAACAATCTGCAAAGAAATTGCCAAGGCTCATACGATTATTTGGAATGGTACGCTTGGCTTGGCAGAAAAGACTGCGTTTCGACAAGGGTCAGCCCGGCTAGCACAGGCGATGGCTGCCAATACAGCTGCTACTACTATTATAGGTGGTGGTGATACCGCAGACTTTGTGCTGAAGTGGGATAAAAAGCACGGCAAATCATTTTCTCATGTGTCAACTGGAGGCGGAGCAAGCCTTGAATTAATGGCTGGACATACACTTCCTGGCGTTGAGGCATTGCTAACACGCAAAAAATAAGCTACACTAGTAAAAAATAACCATAAGCGATACACTATGTCTCAATCTAAAAAGCTCATTATTGGCAACTGGAAGATGCACCTCAATACGCATGAGGCTAGCTTGTATTTGCATCAGCTTGAAGAGGCTATTGCCACGCATCGTGATGTGCAGGTTGTAGTAGCACCCACAACACTAACATTACAAAGTTTGAGCTTGCAGGTAAATCGCCGTAAAGTGAAGTTAGCGGCACAAAATTTTTACTGGCGTGATTTTGGGGCGTATACCGGCGAAACCTCGGCTACACAGTTGCGTGGCATTGTAGATTATGGGTTGGTTGGGCATTCGGAGCGGCGCTATATCTTTGGTGAGCGTGAAAAAGATATTCGCTACAAGGTACAAGCGGCATTGCGTAATAAATTCCGCCCGATTCTCTGCATTGGTGAGACTGCCTCGGAGCGAGCTCTAGGTGAGACCCATGCGGTGTTGCACGATCAAATCGTAGCAAGTCTTGCCAATGTTACTAGTAGCGAGGTGGCTGATGTTGTTGTTGCGTACGAGCCTGTTTGGGCAATTGGTACGGGCGACAACGCTAATCCGCACGATGTTGCCAAGGCAATAGCCAGTATCCGTCGTACGCTAAAGCATTTATACGGCGATAAGGCTGCCAAGGCGGTACAGGTATTATACGGCGGCAGCGTGACGCCAGATAGTGCCAGCGACTACCTGGTAACGCCAGGGGTAGACGGGTTGCTGCTGGGTGGTGCAAGCTTACGGTTACATGATTTTAGTACCATTATTAATAAGGCACATAATATAAAGATATAGTAAATGCGAAATAGGGTGGCATAATGAACGACATAGATTTTGACGAACTAGACAGAGCGATTGCATCAGCAATGCAAAAAGATGCGGCAGCCGCAGCACCTGCAGCCGCTACTGATGATAAGGACGAGGCTGCGTCTGTTGCAGCTGAGTCACAGCCGGCCATGCCGCCACAGTCGCAGTCAGTTGTACCACTGGAGCCTCAGCCTTTTACGTCCTCGCCAGAGGATGTGTCGCAGCCTGCTGTAGTGCCGCCTACTGCGATGGAAGTGCCAGATGTGCCGATACAGGCATCGGTAGAGCCAGTAGAGGCACCTGTACAAGATGTGGATATGACTCCGCAAGAAGCGGCCATTGTGCATGAAGTATTGCAAGGGATTCGTGAAACACGCCAGGCTCAGTTGCAAGAGGCTGCGGCTCCAGCCACTCCACCTATAGCAATGAGTACGCCAGCTGAGGCGACGGTAGTTGATGCACATTCACCAGTGCCACCACTTGTCTTGCCAAAGCGGAGTGAGATAGCACGCCGTACGCCGTCTGCGGCAGTACATGCCCGCACTATGCCCGGTAGGAGTGTGTCTCGCATGGCTGAAGTAACGCCGCCGGTCGCGCAGGCTGCGGCCGTTGTTGCTGCTCCTGCCATTGAGCCCGTAGTGCCATCGGCAGCTCCTGTACCGGTGCTGTCTACACCTGTGGTAGAACTTTCTTCACACGATCGCCATATGGCAGAGGTTATGACTACTGAACTAAAGAAGGCTGCTGAATCTCCTGTTGTAGCTGCAACCCCTGAAGACACGCAAGAGTCTGAGCAAGCTGCTGTAAAGGTGGCTGCTCCAGCTAAAAAACCAGCCACTCCAGCTCGAGCAACTCACCTAAATCCAACTGCTCGTGATACAATTCGTCGGGCTGGTCGTTTTATGGATATGGTGCACCCATCATCAGATATGCGCCACGTGATGGCTGGTGCTGCAAGCGTAGCACCAGTAGTGGCGGCAGTAGATGTGGAGCCAGATTTAGAGGGAGACGCTGCAATGCCAGATCGTACCGAACAAACATCGGACGATAAAGCTGTGGAAGATAAAGTGACTGATTTGTTGGTTGGCACCACGCCTGAGTATGATGAAGTGGTAGCGGATGCTGTACCGCAGCTTGGCGAAGAAGTTGTTGATACTGCGTCAGATATCAAAATCACACCAGAAGCGGCTATTGATGAAGCTGATGAGCAAGCGGAGGTTGATGCTCCAACTGAATCTGCGATTGAATCTGGAGTAGAGACAATGTCGCAGGATGTACCAATTGCCGACTCTGCCGTATCTCATGAGGACTATCATGCACCGGCAACTGTAGAGCCAGAGGCTCCGGCATCTTTGCGGCCTGCAGTAGAAGCCCAATCAGCTACCGCAGCAGCTTCAAAACTTGATACAGAAGCTCATCCTATTTTTGACACCGACTCCTACATGCAGCCGGTTGCGGCAGAAGCATCACCTCACTCTAATATGGTATGGAAAGTGCTTGGTGTAGTGCTAGTGTTGCTACTAGCGGTGGCTGCAATACTGCTATGGCAACTATCTAGCATCTAGGCGAGCAGAAGCCCCTCGTACCTATGTGGCCACGAGGGGTATATGTTACAATGGCTACAGTGATGAAAGATATGCGAGAGGGGCTTAATGAGGCACAGCGACAAGCGGTCGATGCGACAGATGGGCCGTTGCTGATTTTAGCCGGAGCAGGTAGCGGGAAAACAAAAACACTCACGCATCGTATTGCACACATTATTAGTACGCAACAGGTGTGGCCGTCACAAATTTTGGCAGTTACTTTTACTAGTAAGGCTGCCCGAGAGATGAGGGAGCGGTTAGCATTGCTATTGGGCGAGGATGCGACTTCTCGTAATTTTATGCCCTGGATGGGAACTTTTCATAGTATTTGCGTACGTATGTTGCGTATGGACGGTGAGGTGATTGGGATTCCAAAAAACTTTATTATTTATGATGAAGACGACCGCCGCGGCATGATTAAGCAGGCAATGAAACAGCTCAATATCACCGACAAGCAAATGAAGCCGGCCGGGGCGAGTGGAGTGATTTCTGCCGAAAAAAATAAAATGAACGATCCGGATACAGTGATTGCGAACGCTCGCTTTCCGTATCAGCAAACCATCGGCGAAATTTACAAAGCTTACGAACAATTAAAGCGTCAAGCTGGGGCGCTTGATTTTGATGATTTGCTGCTCGAGACTGTACGCCTATTGCGTGAGCATCCGGCAATCCGTCAAAAATGGCAACAGCGGTTTACGCACATTTTAATTGATGAATATCAGGATACCAATGCGGCTCAGTATACGATTGTATCGCTCTTGGTGAACGAGCGGAAAAATATTTGTGTAGTGGGTGATGATTGGCAGTCGATTTACAGCTGGCGTGGGGCTGATTTTAAGAATATTCTTAACTTTGAGCGAGATTTCCCCGGGGCGATTGTGGTAAAGTTAGAGCAAAATTACCGCAACACGGGGGCGATTTTAGAAGCGGCACAGCGAGTGATTACAAAAAATACGCAACGCACAGATAAGGAGTTGTGGACGGCGGCAGGCGATGGTAAGCCTGTAGTGTTACATACCGCAGGCAGCGAAACAGAAGAGGCGGCCTATGTAGCAGATAGAATTGTGGCACAGGTGGAGATTGGGGCTCGTCGTTATGATGAATTTGCAGTGCTGTATCGCACCAACGCACAAAGTTACGCAATCGAACGTGCTTTGAATCAGCGGTTTATTCCACTACAGGTAGTGGGTGGTATGCGATTCTTTGACCGTGCGGTCATTAAAGATGTCATGGCGTATGTGCGGCTGTGCTATCAGCCAAATGATATGGCGAGTTTTATGCGGATTGCCAACGTGCCAACTCGTGGTGTTGGAGCAACTAGTCTTGCAAAATTTGTTGCCTGGCAGGCTGAAACTGGCATGGATATTATTACCGCCATGACTCGTGTGGATGAGGCTACAACTATTACTGCTCGAGCACGCAATGCGCTGCAGGCGTTGGGTGATACACTGCGGCTTGTGCAGGTAAAAATTGCTGAAGGAGTCAGCCCAAGTGTGCTGATTGAATATATTATTGAGGTGACTGGGTATCGTGAGTTTATCGCTGATGGTACGCCACAAGCAGAGGATAAAATCGAAAATCTCACTACATTAATAAAAGAAGCTCAGCCGTATGCCGATATTGAAACCTACCTAGAGGAGGTTGCTCTTATGTCGAGCGTTGATGCCCGGCATGAGCAAGGTAGTGTAACCTTGATGACGCTGCATGCCGCTAAAGGCCTAGAATTTCCGGTAGTGTTTATGGTAGGGATGGAAGAAGGAGTGTTTCCGCATTCACGAGCCACTGAGAGCGGCAAGCCAGATGACCTCGAGGAGGAACGGCGCCTGTGCTACGTGGGTATGACTCGTGCACAAGAAGAGCTACACATGACGCATGCTGAGGTTCGGTATCAATTTAACCAGTGTAGCTACAATAAGCCCTCTCGCTTCTTACAAGATACTGGCGTGCAGATAGATAATACGGGCACTGCCAGCGAACCCGTGTACGAGCCAGAGTATGAGTACTATGACGAGCTGCAGCTAGCGGTTGGCGATAGGGTAAAATCTGCGATGTTTGGCATTGGTGAGATTGAGGAGGTTGATGGCTTGGCGGTGTTGGTTTGCTTTGATTCAGGACAGCGTAAAAAGTTGAACATGGAATATGCTCGGCTTGAAAAGCTGTAACAGTTGCACCGGCTCTGGGAACTTGCTATACTAATCGATGTGTATAGTT
>JAUMZA010000001.1 GCA_030528355.1 Candidatus Saccharimonadota bacterium
ACGAGCAGCCAAGCTACCAGCCAAGCTAAAGGCAAGTTCGCTTGAGTCTACATCGTGGTAGCTACCATCGTACAGTGTTGCCTTTACGTCAACTACCGGGTAGCCAGCAATCACACCGCCTTCGAGCGTATCCTTGATGCCCTTTTGTACGGCTGGGCGATATTCCTGAGGAACCACACCACCCTTAATTTCATCGATGAATTCAAAGCCTTTACCAGCTTCGTTTGGTTCAAAGTGTACCCATACATCACCGTACTGACCACGACCACCAGACTGCTTGGCATGCTTACCTTGCACTTCGGCAGTGCCACGGATAGTTTCACGGAAGGCAACCTGTGGCTCGCCAATGTTGGCTTCAACCTTAAATTCGCGCTTCATGCGGTCGATGAGAATGTCAAGGTGAAGCTCACCCATACCGCTCATAATAGTCTGACCAGTTTCTTCATCGGTGTGCACACGGAAGGTTGGGTCTTCTTCCGCTAGACGTTGCAAGGCAATACCCATCTTTTCTTGGTCAGCCTTGGTTTTTGGCTCAACCGCAATCGATACTGGTGGATCTGGGAATTCGATTGATTCAAGTACGATTTGGTTTTGCAAATCACACAAAGTTGCACCAGTTGTAGTATCCTTCAAACCAACGATTGCCGCAATGTCACCTGCTTCAATCACATCAATATCTTCGCGCTTGTCGGCATGCATACGCACGATACGACCAACACGCTCCTTATTGCCAGTCATGCTGTTCATGATGTAGCTACCGCTAGTAATTTTACCGCTGTAGACACGCACGAATACCAGCTTGCCAACAAATGGGTCGGCTGCAATCTTAAAGGCCAAACCGGCTGCCGGTTCGTTAATGGCAGGCTTGCGCTCAATTTCGTCGCCAGTCTTAGGGTCGGTACCCCAAATTGCATCAACGTCAAGTGGGCTTGGCAGGTAATCGGTGACAAGGTCGAGCACCTTTTCTACAATCACGCCACGGCCGTCACCACCAGTTACAAGATAGAAGTCGCCCGCCAAAACGCGCTTACGCAAGGCAGCCTTTAGTTCATCAACTGAAATTGCTTCTTCACCGCCTTCGAAGAACTTTTCCATCAGCTCATCATCAGCTTCAACTGCAGCTTCCACCAACAAGGCACGGGCATTTTTTGCCTTTTCTACCATGTCTGCTGGGATTTCACCAACCTGTAGCTCGTGATCGGTGAAGTCGTTGTAGGTGTAGGCTTTCATGTCGATAAGGTCTACCACACCATTGATGTCTTTTTCGAAGCCAATTGGCAGGTGAATTGCCAAGGCATGGCGAGAAAGGCGGTTATGGATTGACTCGAGCGACTTGTAAAAATCACCACCAGTCTGGTTAATCTTATTGATAAAGCAGATGCGAGGCACACCGTACTTGTTAGCCTGGCGCCATACAGTTTCGGTTTGTGCTTCTACACCCATCTTACCGTCAAACACGGTTACCGCACCGTCAAGCACGCGCAGTGAGCGCTCAACTTCGGCAGTAAAGTCGATGTGACCCGGGGTGTCGATGATGTTAATTTTGTGACCCTTCCAGAAACAAGTCACGGCCGCGCTGGTAATAGTAATACCACGTTCACGTTCTTGATCCATCCAGTCAGTAGTTGCACCACCGTCGTCACCACGCACAGTACCAATCTTGTGATTAATACCGGTGCGATACAAAATACCTTCGGTAGTTGTCGTTTTGCCTGCATCGATATGCGCAATAATACCAATATTGCGATATTTATCCAGGTCGTATTTTTTCTCTGCCATAGGGCTTGTTACGTTCCTTTACTTAGTATTATTTCTCGTGCTCTTTGCTTGATTTTTTCGCATCAAGAAAGAACTCCTCGTCTATTATTTTACCAGATATTATGCAATTACACCAGTGGTTACTCTTGGAAAAAGCGTGAAATATAGGCTTTATCGAGCTGCGAAACAGGAATGCTACCAAGGGTAGGTTCAAGCTCTGCTAAACGCTTGCCGCACACCATCAGCTCGCCCTCATCCGTTTGTATGACCGATTCTGCCTGCAAGACCGTTTTATGCTCACCCGAGGTGACGATAATCACCCGAGACGCCAACAGTGCTGACAAACCTTCGCACACTGCCTCAACGTTCTTTTCGTTCACACCATCTACCACATCAGCCAATAGTTGCGACGGCACCTCTACCTCTGTGCCCTGCACGTGACGTTCTGTCTCACACAGGTGTCGGCTGAGGGCCTGCAAGGCTTCATCTGCTTTTGTTCCATCGGCGGTGAGTGTATCAATCGTATGCATTACCTCTCGAGCATGATCGAGCCGAGCTTTTTGTAGCGACACAATACTACTGTGCGAGATATCCTCAAGCACCATACGTGGCGACACAGCCACTTGTGCTCCTGGCAGCGATAGCCGATATGATACTTCTGTCACGTGATCAAATATCATACCAACTTTTAGCCGCCAGCTTTCGGTTTCGGTATCATACACCCCTTCAGCAGCACTATCGTGCAGCACGCCATTCACCATATCAAACGGCCGAGATTCTCGATCTAAAATCACTGATTCAATATAGGCATCATCTTCTTGATTGACCTTAATTAATCCCTGTTGTGGCATATGGTGGGTGATATTACGAGCATCGATTCGCACGTGCAGTGCCGGATAGTTGTAATCGTTTGCGATCACCTGCAGTTGCTGCAAAATGGCTTGCAACTCCACGCCTGCTCGCAGCAACTCTTCCTCATCGGCATACTCAGTGGCAACTAGCTCTGCAACCCGAGCGAACGACTGATCGGTAATAATGCGACAATACTCCTCGTGGCGAGCCTCGTACGCCTCGTGCATTTCTTCAACCTCTGCTTGATACTGCTGATCGTATAGGCGATAGGCCTCTTCCGTTTCCTCTGCAAGTGTATTTGTATATGCCATTGGCACCACGCCAGGCTCAGCATCTGCTGGCGAGGTGAGTGTTTCATCCAGTCGCTGACCTTCTGTTCGCAGAGCAATTTTTGCCATAAAATCAAACACCTCATCCTTGTGTGGACGCAAACTTTCCATCTGTACGATGCGGTCTGGGTCGATTGCACCAATAATCGCCCCTTCGTTACGACCCGGTAGCAATACGGCAATTTCGATTACCGGGCGGACTTCAACCGTCTCGCCTTCAGATGCAGCCTGCAGTAACCGTATACGGCGGATTGTGCCAGTCATCTGCATACGCTCATCATCCTGCCCACGCAATGTTAATAAATACGGAGCAGTGTCAGCCTCGTACTCATCATCAATCATTGCTTCGAGCACCGCAATTGCTCGATCATTGTCATAGTAACGATCGGTTCGCACTTCTAGCGTTAGCTGCATATCACGCAGCAATTCGATACGCTCCTGCTCATTACGAGCGTGCAGCAACTCCATTCGCAGCACTTCAAACTCATCGGCATATTCTTCCTCTAACTCCTGACGGATGCGAGCTGATGATGGCTGTAAGAGCTCAATTTCTTCAATATCATCTAGCCGAGCCACCATATCTGGTGCAATTGAATCATCCTCCACCCATTGACGCACTTCTAGCGAGTGGGCCTTGCGTGCCGCCATATCATCAGCCGGACTGACCGTGTCGGTCAAAAGACTATCTACCTCACCAGCGACATCATCATACTCAAAAAATGAAATCGCACGAGTATTCTTATACCCTTCCTCCGATTGCAGCAAAGCCTCGTACAAAGCCCCCATAAATAGCCGCTCGCCATTTACATACACGTATTCTCCTTCTTCATCCTGCTGCGAAACCAGCTTGCGTCGAGCGATAAAATCCTCCCAAGCATCAGCAAAGCTCATCTCGTGTGGGCGCAGCTTGCCGGTTACTAGTACCTCCGCCCCGACCAACCCCTCTTGCTCGAGGTGGTGTGCCAAATCTTCTTCTGCGTACTGAATCGCAGTATACTCATCTGATTCGTATGCCTCGTGCAACTTTTCACGCAAGGCGAAAAACGTGTCGATTGCAGGGTCGGCGAGCCGACTGGCAAGTTCTTTACTAATATGCTTGAAGGATTCTGGTGTATTCATCGTGTCATTATCATAACAGGAAACAGCCCATTTGCAAATCATAAGCACCATACTGCCCGCTACTTTACAGGTCCTACTTGCCACCATATAAAATACCCCACTAAATGTAGCGAGGTATTTTTATGTACAAGCCTGTGTACTGGCAGCCAACTAGCTGCGAGCAAAGTGGGCAAAGGCACGGTTAGCTTCTGCCATCTTGTGGGTATCTTCCTTCTTCTTGAAGGCAGCACCAGCTTCGTTGTAGGCATCAACAATTTCGAGTGCCAAACGCTGCTCGTATGGCATACCGCTGCGGGCACGAGCTGATTGTACCAACCAGCTAAATGCGTAGTGCAACTGGCGATGGCCCTGTACGGGGAACGGAATCTGGTAGTTCGCACCACCGACACGGCGGCTTTTGACTTCAAAACTTGGCGATACATTCTTCAACGCTTTCTCGAACACTGCTAGTGGATCTTCACTATCAAGCTTCTTGGCAGCTTGCTCGAGTGCACGGTAGACGGCACGTTCGGCAACCAATTTTTTACCATCAAGCATTGATTTGTTGATAAGACGCTGTACCAAAATACTCTGGTATTTGCGGTCCGGCTTGAGCTGACGTTGCAACTTTTTGGTTACTTTACGAGGCATGATTACTTATCCCCTTTCTTAGTACCGTATTTAGAGCGACCTTGCTTACGATTGTTCACACCCTGAAGGTCGAGTGCACCACGTACGATATGGTAACGCACACCCGGAAGGTCTGGCACACGGCCACCACGCACCAACACAACGGCGTGCTCTTGCAGGTTGTGACCTTCACCGCCAATATACGCCCACACTTCATGATTGTTAGTAAGACGCACACGGGCAACCTTACGAAGCGCTGAGTTAGGCTTTTTAGGTGTTTTAGTGGTTACGCGGATACATACACCACGCTTAAGCGGTGCATTTTGGTTGTAGTAGCGTACTTTTAGTGCGTTATGAATACGGCCAAGTGCAGGAGATTTTGACTTTTTCGTCGCAATCTTGCGTGGCTTACGCACCAATTGGTTAATAGTAGGCATGTAAACTCCCTTTATGTTACTAATTTGTTATGATTTGGGATCAGCATTCCCGCCTCATGTCTTTCTCGCAGCCTTTTGCCGTGAGCGTGTACACATCCTTTCGCCAAGCAAAATCCACAAGAGGAAACTCGTGTTTGATTATAGCAGATACCGGGCTATTCGGCAAGCATTATGCCTTTGGTTTTGCACGTAACGCTTGTACGCTACGAATTAACACCATCACCGGCAGCATGCCAAGTGCAATAAACTGCACACCACCCACGATATGACTCCACAGCCCTAGCGATACTTCTTCTGTTTCAATCGTGCTAATCATAATTGAGCCAGTCAACAAAACAACCGCCCCCACCAGTGCAACCACAGCTCGCCATTTTACAAGAAAAGTCATTCGTGGCATGTAGCACAGTAGTAAACCGCCAATCAACCATAACCAACCAGCAAGCGGATATTGCAATGCAAGCTCATATAGGGTAATTGGCTTCATCTTGTAGCCTTCTACCGCCACCAAGCCAGCTGTGAGTGCGGTAAATCCTAACAGTAGTGGTGCTAGGGTTCGCACTACTGGGCGAGTCTCCTCTTCTTTAATAGCCACCGGCAGCTCTGCGATATCAGCCCGCCACTTAGCGTACGCCTTTTTCGCTGCCGTAATTGAATCAGTTTCGTGCAACGTTTGCTGCAATTTACGTAAGGCATCGGTAAACTCCGTTTCGTCTGGGTCGTCCGGGAGAACAATTCGCCATTGTGATGTTGTCAACTTTTTGTAAGCTCGTATCCGCACATCCTCCGGAGTAATGCGCTGATACGTCTTACGTAGCTCTTCTGTGTGGATTGGCTGGCCGTGCCAGAGAAAATCCGCCAGATATTTATTCGCTAGCTCATCAGTTGTCTGGAACTCGGCGGCAAATGAATTAGTCACGTACGATTTTGTATCAGCAAAATTCTTATCGTCATCGGATAATTCCATCGCCTGAAATAACGTATCGAACACTGCCAATATTACCGTACGAGCCGAAGCCGCTTGTATCATAGAAAAGTACGAAAAGAGCGTATAGCCGCACATACGATCCTGATCAACCTGCAGCGAATATACCGCCCCTTCATCACGCAACTTCCCAAACATACCCGCACTTGGATCCTTAAAGTACAAGGCATGTATAAACGAATCAACACACAATGTTCGCTCCATTTCTTGCACGGTATCACTTTGTTTATCTTCTAGCAAATTAACATTTATCATGCCCAAGTAGTTTTCATCGTTTGGCACCGTATCAACCATCATTGTGTGATTAATTTTAGTAAGCTTCATGTCAGAAAACGCCGCTCGTGGCTGCAAACCCGATAGTACTACACCTATCTTTTTACCGATAGCAGCTGGGACTGCACCAACTATTACCGCTCGCACCCCACACGTAGCAAGCTGTGCACCAGCCTCTACCACCGCCGACGGCTGAAGTGATGCCAAACTCGCAAACACCTCATCGGCATTTACTGGGGCAAATTCACTTGCCAGCATAGCATAAGTGTCATAGCTGACATGTGCCGCCAAGCCATCAAGCGACTCCTCAAGCTCTCGCTGCACCACTTCAATCTCACGGTTGATCTTCGTTTCATCCACCCTAAAAGCGGTGGCGTATTTTACGACCACCTCAAGCACCGTCACGACGTGCTCAGCTGGAGTAGTAGCGATAAATGTCAACGCCTCAGCATCAGTGCTTGCATTAACATTCACACCAAGCGGCTGCAATCGTTGCGACATAGTCTTGCCATCAATCTGAAACTCCATCAGCATATGCTCAACAATGTGCGGGGCATGGTACGCTTCTGGGGTAAAATTACGAAATCCCACATCAAACGCAATACGAATATCTACTACCTCGCTAGATGGCACATGCATAATTGCATAGGTAACGTTATTTGGTAGCTGTTTGACTGACGATGTGCTATGGGCAAGCATTTTTTCTCCCTATGTTATTACTAGGCTATGAGTATAGCGTAGCACAGGATGCACAATCATGCTATATCCCAACACAGGCTCAAAAAGAAAACCCGCCCCGACACATATAACTCAAACCTATTAGTTTGGTGAATTACATCTGTCGGCCGACGGGTAAGATTGGACTAGAGTAGCGATAGCATGCTTGGATCGGTATCTGGATTACCTTTATTACTACCCAGCACTATGACACGATCATCGCTACGGCCAGTAAACCACACTGCCCAGCGGGCATCTTTACCCGACACTCGTCGTCCAAACGAAATATCATAAAAGCCCGGTTTACAGCGCGTAAGCAGTTTGACAATCGCACAATATAAATGGTCTGCTATCCATTTATCCCTGCTCCAACTGACACACTTTTTCACTGCTAAATCGAGCGAGGTGCGGTCTATTTTAGATGGCCCCTTAAACGTGCCACCTGTAATTGCAACCTTTAGTGTCACCTCTTCGTGCAGTGATGCAGTCTTGTTTGGGCTCATGGCGAGCTCCTCTCTGCTCTATCGCTAGAGCGGTCCTAGAAATAAGCCGAATGCCTATTTCCCTATTATTTATAATATACTATTTTTGTAAAATAGTCAAGAGTAGCACACTGACAGTCCGCCCAACAAAAACACCCCACCAATGTTGGCGGGGCGTTTGTTTGGACAATGAAGAGCGTTAGGCGTCGATAGTTACATCTTCGAACTCATCGATAGCCTCGATATCAGCGTCGATATCTGCTTCATCAACCGGCTGAACTGCACCTGTACCAACAGGAATCTTGCGGCCGATAATCACATTCTCCTTCAAGCCGTGGAGACGATCCACACGACCAGAGGTTGCAGCGTTAATCAGCACACGAGTTGTATCCTGGAAGGATGCGGCCGAAAGGAAGCTGTCGCTCCAAATTGATACCTTAGTAATACCAAGCAGCAGCTGCTTGTAGGCAACTAGCTCTTTACCTTCGGCTGCCAAACGAGCGTTTTCATCAACCACAGCGGCCTTCGATACGATATCACCAGTGACAAAGCTGCTGTCGCCAGATTCTTCAATCTGCACACGACTAAACATTTGACGCACGATGATCTCAAGGTGCTTATCTGCCACATCCTGACCCTGTGCAGCATAGATACGCAGGATTTCGTTAATGATGTAACGCTGGGTGGCCTGTGTACCCTTGAGGCGCATCAAATCTTGTAGGTTGAGCGAGCCAGCCGTAATGCGATCACCCGCCTCGACACGATCACCTGCCGCTACTACAAGCTGTGCAGTGTTTGGTACTTCGTAACGAGCTGGCGCACTGGCATTAGCAGCAATGATAAGTGTATCATCAGTTGCTTCAACCACGCCATCGAATGGTGCCACAATTGGTGCAACACCTTCATCGCCGGTCGCAATCACATCACCAACCTTTACATTGCTACCTTCCTTTACAACAACCTTGCGGCCATCAAGGGCAATCTTTTCAACCTTGCCAGATTCTGGAGTTACCTGCACCACGTACTTCTTGCCATCTTCCCATACATCAACCAAGCCAGTTACTTCAGTTACATATGCCTGACCCTTTGGTGTGCGAGCTTCAAACAATTCTTCTACACGTGGCAAACCTTGGGTAATGTCGCTACCAGCCACACCAGAGTTATGGAAGGTTCGTAGTGTTAGCTGCGTACCAGGCTCACCAACTGATTGCGCGGCAATCACCCCAACTGGCTGTGCATTGTCAACCAACTGTCCAGTTGCCATATCGATACCGTAACTCTTGCGCGGAATACCACGAAGGTTATTGGTTGAAAGCACGTTTTGAATGGTTACTTCGGTTACTTCGCTGTCGTTTTCGATTGCATCGGCCACTTCACGGGTAATTAGCTCGTCTGCACCAATATGCCCTGGCACTTCCTTGGCAGTATAGCGGCCAGCTAAGCGATTACCGAAGTCGATCATAGTGTCTTCGGTTTCTGAGCGGTAAATGGTGTAGCCGTCATCGTCACCAGCCTCGTCTTCAACAGTAAAGACATCTTGTGATACATCCACCAAACGGCGAGTGAGGTAACCCGAGTCAGCGGTCTTAAGGGCGGTGTCGATCAGACCCTTACGGGCACCACGAGTTGCCACGAAGGCCTCCAAGCTTGAAAGGCCGTGCTTAAAGTTTGAGCGAATTGGTAGCTCGATCTCACGGTTAGTAGCATCCACCTGAATACCAACCATCGCACTTGCCAACTTCACGTTTGAGATATCACCACGTGCACCCGAGTTCACCATCACCGAAATACTGGTGTCCATATGGGCAAGCTGATCTCGCAGGAAGTTTTCAATAGTATTGTCAACGTTACGCCAGTTCGATACGGTTAGGCTATAGCGTTCTTTCTCCGTAATCAGACCTTGATCAAACTGATCTGAAATCAAAGCCGCTTTTGCATCGCCTTCGGCAATGAAATCATCAATCTGGCTGAATGAGATGTAATCTTCCTTACCAGTCGACACAGCTGCAATTGTCGCAAAGCGGAACGCTTGCCCCTTCATGCGGTCGGCAGTCTTGGCAGTTTCTTCAGCACCGTATTGGGCAAAAATCTTGGCAAGCACCTTCTTTAGCTGCTTCTTGTTTTGCACGTTATTATCGTACGGGAAGTCTGCTGGCAGAATTTCATTAAAGAATACACGACCAAGGGTAGTATCACGAATCTCACCCTTCGCAAACACACGAATTGGGCTTTGCAAGTGAATTACGCCATTATCGTACGCCATTTCTGCTTCATACACACTACTAAATACCTTGCGGTCTTCGGTTTGTGCACTTGGCTTATCGTATGTAAGGTAGTAGTTACCTAGCACAATATCCTGGCTAATATTAAGCACTGGCGAGCCATCAGCAGGCTTAAGTAGGTTGTTAGTAGCACTCATCAATGTGCGAGCTTCTTCTTGTGCCTCTTTTGAAAGTGGCAAGTGAACCGCCATCTGGTCACCGTCGTAGTCGGCGTTAAAGCCGTTGGCTACCAATGGGTGCAGCTGAATCGCTTTACCCTCAACCAATACCGGCTGGAAGGCCTGGATTGACAAGCGGTGCAGTGATGGTGCACGGTTAAGTAGTACGTAGCGACCTTCGATCACCGCATCAAGTGCGTCCCACACTTCAGCAGTACCAGCTTCAATCAAGCGAGTTGCACTGCGGATGTTATGTGCATAATCCTGCTCGAGCAGCCAGCTAATTACAAACGGCTTAAACAGCTCGAGCGCCATTTGCTTTGGCAAGCCACACTGGTGAATCTTCAGCTTTGGACCAACCACAATTACTGAACGGCCAGAGTAGTCCACACGCTTACCCAAAAGGTTTTGGCGGAAACGACCCTGCTTACCCTTAAGCATATCACTCAAGCTCTTCAGGCGGCGACGACCGCCAGCGGCTGATACCGCACGACCACCACGAGCAGCACTGTTATCAATCAATGCATCTACTGCTTCTTGCAACATACGCATTTCGTTGCGACGAATCACTTCTGGGGCGTTCAAATCAAGCAACTTCTTAAGACGATTGTTACGGTTAATTACTCGGCGATACAAGTCGTTAAGGTCGCTAGTTGCAAAGCGGCCACCGGTAAGCTGCACCATTGGGCGTAGATCTGGTGGGATTACTGGCAACACTGTTAGTGCCAAGGCACCCGGTTCAATACCTGCAGCATGCATGCCTTCTAGCACCTTCAAACGCTTGAGAATCTTCTTCGCACGCTGACCCTTGGCGTTTTCGGCTTCTTCCGTCAGCTCTTCAATCAATTTTGGTAAATCGATTTCATCAAGCAAGGTTTTTAGCGCAGTACCACCCATGCCAACTTCAATGAGCTCTTCATACTCTTCTGGCAGGTTGCGGTAGTCAGATTCACTCATCAACGCACCCTTTACCAAGCTTTCAAGCTGAGCAGTTTTTGTGTTGTATGAGTCGTTAAGCTCTTCCACTTCACGTGATTGCTCCGCAGCAAGCTGCTTCACATCGGCACCATCTTCTTGAGCGGCTTTTTCGTAGCGAATCTTAATTGCAGCACGGGCAGCTTCGGTTTCGGCATCCAAATCAGCCTTAAACTGGTCACGGGCAGCCTCGTCCACCTTTAGCACTACATAGCTTGCAAAGTACGCAACACGTTCAAGATTGCGCACCGTCATACCAAGCAACAAGCTCATTGCACTTGGGGTGCCACGCATAAACCAAATGTGGGCAACTGGTGCAGCTAGTTCAATATGACCCATACGCTCACGACGAACGATTGACTTAGTGACTAGTTCACCATTTTTATCCACGGCAGCCTCACGGCTTCGCACGCCCTTCAGCTTGCTGTCGTGTGGGTTAATGTCTTTTACCGGCCCAAAAATACGCTCACAGAACAACCCATCACGTTCTGGTTTCTGGGTGCGGTAGTTAATCGTTTCTGGCTTGGTTACTTCACCGTAGCTCCACTTGCGGATATCATCGGCACTCGCAACCGCCAGACGCACTGCATCAAAATCTGCAATGCCAGTACTTGCAACTACTCGCGACATATTACGCTTCCTCCTCGTAGTCAGCTTCATCAGCTATATTTTGTTTTGCTTCATCATCGCCTAGTTCTTCAAGCGAAATACCGCCATCCTCTAGGTCACCTTCAATTACGATGTCATCACCTGGCAATGCGGCAGATTCATCGGCCACTACGCCAGCTTTTTCTTGGCTTACGCCCGATAGTACGTGATCAGCATCTTTTGCACTGTCAACCGTACCGTCACCATCGGTGTCTTCCATCAAATCAACACGCAAACCTAGGCCTTGCAATTCCTTCACCAACACGTTAAACGACTCTGGCAATTTAGGCCCAACAATTGGCTCGTTCTTAATGATTGACTCGTAGGCCTTGGCACGACCATACACATCGTCCGACTTAATGGTGAGCATTTCCTGCAAGGTTGATGCAGCACCGTATGCTTCTAGTGCCCACACCTCCATTTCACCAAAGCGCTGACCACCGTTTTGTGCCTTACCGCCAAGTGGCTGCTGGGTCACCATCGTGTATGGGCCGGTCGAGCGGGCGTGAATCTTATCGCTTACCATGTGGTGCAGCTTAATCATGTGCATCACACCAACCGTGGTACGTTCTTCAAATTTTTCACCGGTACGGCCATCGATCAGCTGCACTTTACCGTCACGGGCAAAGCCAGCTTTTTCTAGCTCATCGCTGATTGTCTTATCGCTCACCCCGTTAAATGGCGGCGTCGCTACCTTGTAGCCAAGGGCGGTTGCAGCCATGCCAAGGTGGGTTTCAAACAACTGGCCAATATTCATACGACTTGGCACACCGAGCGGGTTCAAAATCACATCAATTGGTGTACCGTCTTCCATAAATGGCATATCTTCCACCGGCAAAATCTTGGCAACCACGCCCTTGTTACCGTGGCGACCAGCCATCTTGTCACCAACGCTAATCTTGCGTGCCTGGGCAACAAAGATTTGGATTTGCTTCAAGACACCGGCCTTCAGCTCGTGGCCATTTTCGCGGCTAAAGACACGTACACCGACCACTTTACCGCCACCGGTGTTGTTCATGCGTTGTGAAGTATCACGCACATCTTTGGCTTTTTCACCAAAGATAGCACGCAATAGCCGCTCTTCGCTTGAAAGTTCCTGCTCGCCCTTTGGCGTAATCTTACCAACCAGCACATCACCAGCCTTTACTTCGCTACCAATCTGCACGATACCCTCTTCGTCGAGGTGACGCAGGCTGTGCTCGTTGACATTTGGAATATCACGGGTGATTTGCTCGTTACCAAGCTTGGTTTCACGAACCTCCACCATGTAGTCCTTAATGTTGATACTGGTAAGTTCATCGTCTTGCACCAAGCGGCTGCTAATAATCACTGCGTCGTCCATATTGTAGCCGCCCCATGGCATAAACGCCACACGCAGGTCACGGCCGAGTGCAATTTCACCATCAGCAACCGATGCACCTTCAATCAGAATATCGCCTTCTTTTACCTTTTGCCCACGAGTGACACGGGTCTTTTGGTTGATTGAGCGATCGTCGTTGCTCTTTTCAAAGTGAATCAGCTCGTACGCCTTGACGCCATCGGCATATTTTACTTCAACTACATCACCATCGGCACGAATCACTTCACCATCACCTTCAGCAGTAATCAGCTGGCTTGAGTTGCGTGCAATCACACCTTCAATACCAGTACCCACGGTGGCAGACTGCGGGTTAATAAGCGGTACGGCCTGACGTTGCATGTTCGAGCCGGTCAACGAGCGGTCGATACGGTTCTTTTCGATAAATGGCACAAGTGCAGCAGTTGAACCAAGAATCTGCTTGTGTGCAGCGTCCATCAGTGTCACTTCGCTGGCGTCAATCTGTCCAGGTTGCATTTCGATACGGGCACTCACACGCTCTTCGGTAAACGTGCCGTCTTCATTGAGCTCCGCACCAGCATCAGCAATGATTTCAGTACGCTCTTTTGCAGCGTCAAGATACACCACTTCATCAGTCACACGACCGTTCTTTACACGAAGATATGGTGTTTCAATGAATCCATATTCGTTCACCCGAGCGTAAGTTGCCAGGTTAAGCACCAAACCAATGTTAGCACCTTCTGGTGTTTCCACCGAACAAAGGCGACCATAGTGCGTTGGGTGAGCATCACGCACATCAAAGCCGGCACGCTCACGAGAAAGACCACCAGGCCCCATTGAGCTCAAGCGACGCTTGTGGCTCAGCTCTGCCAGCGGGTTGGTTTCATCCATCAGCTGTGAAAGCTGACTGCTTGCGAAGAACTCTCGCACTGCAGCAACTACCGGGCGGGCGTTAATCAACTGGCCAGGAGTAGCGTTTTCAATGTCGGTCATACTCATGCGATCCATTGCGTTACGCTGCATGCGAAGCATACCAACACGGAACTGACGAGCTACTAGTTCGCCCACCAAATTTACACGGCGGTTTGACAGTGCATCGATATCGTCAGCTGGCTCTTGTGTGTTGTTAAGGCGAATGATTTCCTTAATGATTGCAATCAAGTCACTCATCTGGAAAGTGCGATATTCAGTCGTATTTGGTAAATCAATACCCAGTCGCTGATTAATCTTATAGCGGCCAACTCGGCTGTAATCAAAGCGCTTAAAGTCAAAGAACATACGCTCAATCATGCTGCGGGCGTTCTCGACTGTTGCAAGATCGCCTGGTCGCAAGCGGCGGTATACTTCAATCAATGCTTCATTAGTACCACGAGTTGTGTCTTTTTCAAGCGTTGCCTCAATATATTTCACATCACCAGTATCTACATCAGCAAATAGCTCTTTAATCTCACTGGTTTTGCTATGGCCAAAGGCACGTAACAATGTAGTGACCGGCAGCTTGCGGCGACGATCAATTTTTACATACATGACCCCGTTGCTGGCAGTTTCAAACTCAAGCCATGCACCACGGCCAGGAATTAACTTCGCCCCGTAGTGATTGTGCCCTGCTACAGTATCGGCCGTAAAGAATACGCCCGAGCTGCGAATCAACTGGCTTACTACGACACGCTCGGTACCGTTAATAATAAACGTACCACGATCGGTCATCCATGGATAATCACCAAGGTAGATTTCTTGATTCTTAACTTCACCAGTTACTTTGTTTACCAACTCTACATGCACATATAGCGGTGCGTCGTAAGTAATGTTGTTCTCTTTTGCAAAGCGTTCTGGGTTTTTTGGATCCTGGAATGCATATTCCTTAAATCGAAGCTCCAGCTTTTGTCCGGTATAATCCTCGATTGGGTTAATTTCCGCAAATATCTCGCCCAAGCCGGTTTCGACGAATTCTCGCCAAGAACCCTTTTGATGCGCGATGAGATCCGGAACTGATAGTGCAGTATCGTCATCCGTAAAAAAGACACGGGTAGACGCACGTGGTGACATATGTGCCATCATTACTCCTCGCAGGTTTGATTAATGTTGTTGAATCGATTCGGCGCCGAAGATTCACTGTCTTCAGCCTTGCCTATAATGCTGCCACACATCAATACACAACTAGCCGAAGATACACTACTTCTTGCTACCATTGTAGCATATTTTTGTAAAATGTACCAGCCTTTTTGGCCACATACACCCTTTTACGCCCAGGAGTATACTGCTTGACTTTTTAAGGTAAAACACGTATAATAAATATATGCTTTATCACTCGATAAAGTTGTCCCTTCTAGTAGATTGGAGACGCTGTCATGTCAACCGATTACCGCAGCCGCAAGCCGTACCGCAGCGAGGACATCTTGCTTTCGAACGCCCAAGTTACAATTAATGTACTTTTAGGCGGACTGATAATATGGGCTATACTAACCGCTATTGCCTATCTGCAAGATCCTTCCGCCGGCCTTACCAGTAGCCTACTGCAAGCGCTTGCCTATAGCATGATGCTTATTGCAGCTTTACTATTGGTAAACCATCTGGCTTCGGCCATCATGCCGCTACCTCGCCCACTAGAGGCTCTCGCAGAATTTTCAGCAGAGCACGCTGATGCCTTTTTCATTGTCATTGGTATTTTCTATCTGCTTGGCTCAATCGGCTTTGATGTATATCATGGTGAATCACTTTTGCATGTATACGTGCCCGCTGTCCGCTAGAGCCACACGCACACCAGTATGATTGGTGTGCGTTTTTCCTTTGTGGCAGATATTTGCTATAATAAGTAAAAGTATGTCAAAAAAAGAAATCATCAACGAACCTATCGCTAGCAATCAATCGCTCAACCGCCTCCGTGCGGCAGTGCTCGGAGCAAACGATGGCATCGTAAGCATTAGTGCATTGCTTATGGGTGTCACCGCTGCCACCAACAACACCTCTCACATCTTCACAGCCGGCCTGGCTGCACTCGTATCTGGTGCATTAAGTATGGCAGTTGGTGAGTATGTATCTGTCAGCAGCCAAAGTGATACCGAAGCTTCACTTATCAATAAAGAAAAGGCTCGCCTTACTGCCAATCCAAAAGCAGAAATCATCAACCTTGCCCACGCCTATGTGGATATGGGACTCAGCAAACCAACCGCCCTACAGGTCGCCAAGGAGCTTACCAAGCACGATGTGCTTAAAGCACACCTGCAAGTAAAACATGGTATTGACGAGGCCGACTTAAGCAGCCCAATGCAAGCTGCCATTGCCTCATTTATTGCCTTTGCTGCCGGCGGTGCGTTGCCGTTTATCATTGCTATCGTCACTCCACACATCCTACGCGAACTTGCCATTGTAATTGCCGTAACAGCCGCCTTGGCGATTACTGGCTTTTTGAGTGCCAAGGCAGGCGATGCCCCTCGGTTGCGAGCTATCATGCGTATTATCATTGGCGGCCTGATCGCCATGGGCGTCACCTATACAGTTGGTGCACTGTTTGGCACCATCATATAAGCTCTCTTGCCCCAATAAAAAAATCCGATGTATCCTGCATAAAAACTGGCAGGATACTTTTTACCTTGCGGTAAGGGCGTTCGGATTACGCCGCTAGAGTTTAGTAGCAGATTGTTGCCTGGACAAGTGTACTATATGATACACCGCTGCCTGACTGTGCAAGAATACGACTTTCTTGCGTACGGTGCGAGATATCATAGCTGATACGCTGGCTCGTCATATGGTCAGCATATTCTACAATCACCCCGCTTGGCAGCCCTTCTACAAAGGTAAATTCAATATCGCCAGTCTCACCAGCCTGCATCAGCACGCTATAATGTGGGCCGTAAATATTCGCCCGTGATTCAATATCGTGCGAAGGCTGTTCGGGCGTGAGCGTAACTGCATCATACCCATTCTGGCATTTGAATGTCGCTTCGTCCAGCCAAGGAGCATCACCATCGCCATTTACCGTATGAGGAATTAGGATCATTGGCGGCTCACTAGTAAAAATCGACGAGCAGCCGCTGAGCATCACTACTCCTGCAACTGCCACAATCATCCTACTAAAAGTGGACATATTGTCCCCTTTCTACTCGCCTGCAACTTTTGTACGTGCAGGATAATTCTATTATACCACAGAATTTACTTTTTTGCAATAAGCGACGCTCGCTTGTCGCACCTACCCTACAGACTAGCCGTGTGTTACGACATTATCAATCAAGCCGTACGCCTTTGCTTCGGCAGCACCCATCCAAAAATCTCTATCGGCATCTTGTTCGATTTTACTGATTTTTTGCCCAGTGTTTTTTGCCATAATCTCGTTAAGCCGTTGCTTAAGGAAAATACTTTCACGTAAGGTGATTTCCTGATCTGTCACTTTACCGTGCGTGCCACTGCTTGGCTGATGAATCATAATGCGGCTATTTGGCAGTGCAAACCGCTTGCCCTTAGTGCCGCTACTCAGCAAAAATGCCCCCATGCTTGCCTGTAATCCAATACCAATCGTTTGTACATCTGGTTTGATGTATTGCATCGTATCGTAAATTGCCAAGCCATCATATACGCTACCGCCAGGACTATTAATATAAAGTTTAATATCTTTATCTGGATCTTCGTAAGCAAGGTGCAGCAACTGTGCAACCACCAAATTAGCGGTGTGTTCATTAACATCTTCCCCCAAAAAAATCACTCGCTCTTTAAGTAGACGGCTATAAATATCGAAGGCTCGCTCACCATGGTGCGAGGTTTCAATCACAGTTGGTACAAGATAGTTACGTGGCTTTTCCATGTCTGTATTATATATAAAAATAGCACTCTTGGCAATTGAGTGCTAAATTTATACCTTATGTTTACTACTTTGTGTTAAACTGCACCAGTAGTTCAACCGTCTTTTCGGTAAGAAGGCGGTTGGCAATATCACGCTGCGCTTCTGGGGTTTTTAGCTGCTTGCGAACTTCTTCGTTTGGATATTGCTGCCCTAGCTGGTTCATACGCTCAAGCAATTCTTCGTTGGTTGCTTCAACTTTCTCTACCTTGCTGAGTTCCGCCAACACCAAGCCAGCTTTAACACGCTTTTCGGCCACCTCTTTTACTTCCGATGCAAGCCAAGCATCCTTATCCTTAAACTTCTTTTCGCTCAGGTAGTCATCTAGCGTCAAGCCACGATACATCAGGTTTTGGGTCATATCTTGTTCGATTGATCGCATTTGATCGTTCACTAAAATCTCTGGCACTGGCACGGTTGATTTCTCTACCAGCTCGCTCACTAGCTCATCTTTGAACGCCTCGTGAGCTTCGGCTTCTTTTTGCTTGGTGATTTCACGCTTGATATCATCTTCTAGCTCTTGAACCGTCTTAAATGGACCGGCCTTGGCGGCTAGCTCGTCAGTCATTTCTGGAGTGATAATCTCCTTCACTTCATTCACGGTCGTTGTGAAGACAACTTTTTGCCCTTTTAGGTCGGCTGCGTGATATTCTTCTGGGAAAGTCAGCTCAAGATCGAAAGTTTCGCCCGCCTTTTTGCCAACTACGCCCTCTTCGAACCCAGGAATAAAGCTACCGCTACCCAAGGCAAGATCGTATTTTTCGCCCTTACCGCCAGGAAACGCCACACCGTCCTTCTTGCCCTCAAAGTCAATATTCACTTCGTCACCCAACTTGGCAGCACGCTTCACTGGCTTCTTCTCGGCAAAGCCAGTTTTAATGCGATCAATAATTTCAGTGAGATCTTTTTTTGTCACACTGACCTTTTTAGGCTTGGCACTCAGTTTTTTATATTCACCAAGCGTAATCTTTGGCATAATTTCGGCCTCGGCCACAAATTCAAGTTCGCTGCCTGGTACAAACTTCTTAACTTCTACTTCTGGGCGATCGAGTGCTTGTAGCTTTTCACCCAAAAACGCATCAGCCACGGCCTTTGACAGGGCACTTTCAAGCGTTTGTTGTGCAAGCATATCTGGGTTAACGTGCTTTGCCACCATACTAGCTGGCACCTTGCCCTTCCTAAAGCCAGGCACCTTAAGATCACGGCCAAGGGTTACCAATGCCACCTGTTCGGCATCTTTTAGTTCTGATGGGTCTAGGGTAACAGTGATTGCTACCTTAGTGTCGGATAGATGTTTTACGGATTTCTTCATACTATCCTATAGTATACCATTTTTAAGAGGTGATGAGAACTACTCGAAACTAAATAAAAACTCATCATCGTCATCGTGCTGCACAGTGTGGCGGTAATCCATCACTTTTGTAACAATGCGTTCGGCACTCAGGCGAGCTTCGGTTTTATCTGCCATGGCTCGCAATGTGTAAATACCTTGGGCAATATCTTCTTCGCCTACAAATACGATAAATAGAGCCTGCCTGTGCATAGCAGTGGCAACTTGCTGCTCTACCGCCGGGTTCATAATATCAATCTCAACCCGCACCCCTTCTCGCCGCAGTATGTCCGCCAGTGCGATTGCTGCCGGCATAGCAGTATCCTGCACCACAACCATTGCGACATCAATACCAGATGGCAGCGAGACTGCGGTTCGTGCTACCGACTGTAGCGTTGCGGTATCGAGCTGCATCGTGACGGCTGGTGGTACATCGATAGATGCAATAACGTTTTCGTAACGACCACCGCTCGCCACCACTACGCCCTGCGTAGTACGCAACTCAAATACCATACCCATGTAGCGACCCGCTCCTTGCATCATTGATGCAGAAAATTGTACTGGCAGCTGCAACTGGGTTTGTAGCTGCACCGCTATGTCGTGTAGCTGTCGCAACTCTGGCAACATTTGCAGCTCTGGTGGCAGCTGTTGCACTGCAGTGGCCGACCATAGCTGCTGCAACTTTTTGGCCGCCCCATCAATATCACTAACAATACCATATGCCTTTTCAAGACAGTCTTCCACAGCAAGGCGTGGCTTACTATCGATCAACTTCATTATCAATTGCAACTGCACCGTTGATAGCCCAATGTACTGCCGCAGAATTCGTCCCAATGCCATACGGTTATTGAGTACGATGGTGCATTGTTGCCTAGCAATGCCGCTAGCTTCCAGCATAGCAAGTGCCATGGTAATCAATTCCTGCTCGGCACGAGGCGTTGCCGCACCAATTATATCCGCCTGGAATCGCCAATCCCGACACCATTCATTACAAGTGGGCTGCACATACGAACATTGTGAAGCCGCATAGAGCCGTATTGGCCGAGTCAACGTTTGCTGCTCAATTGCCGACCAGATAGTATGCCGATGCTGAGGATCTTGTGGTGAAGAAAGCGGCAAGCCACAATCCTCATACCCGTACTGCTCAGCGGTGCGTCGCCAGGTCGTAACCGTATGATTACACTGCCGCAGCGTCTGCATATACGTGCCCAGTGCATCTCCGCCCGAGGGTGATGATTGTGGTGTCATGTGACTATATTGTTGCATATTTTACATAAATTTACAAGCATAAGTAATAAATCCTACTGATTATAGCAAAACACACCCCGCCTTGACAACGGGGTGTGTGTTATCGTTTGCGTAGCGTCTTACTGACGACGACTTACGGCGTAGTAGTACGCAGCAACACTGATGCTAGTAAGGCCAACAGCCGCACCAAGCAGGTCGATTGGACCAGTGGTTGGAAGCTTATCGCTCACAGCCACTTCTTGGCAGTCTGGGCTATCCTTTGGTAAATGTTCTTTGCCAGGTACTACACACATTTCTTTCTTTGGTGTAGCTGGTGCTGTTTCACAATCTGCACGATTGGTTGAGTATTTTCGCTGTGCAGCCGGTAGCTTGCTATCAGCTTCAAACTCTTTTTTCGTCACTACCTTATTAAGGTTCTTTGTGGCAAGTTCACACACGGTCATTTTGTCTTCTTCAGCAACAGTAAATTCCTTTTTACAGTTGGTGCTGGTTTCGACTACTTCTTTGCCATCAACCATAGCTTTAATGGCTGCCTCGACAGTATAGGTGCCAGCTTTATCTTGTGTGTAAGTAAAGGTCTTGCTGCTTGAAGAGTGGGTCTGGAGTACGGTGCCGTTTGCGTCCTTTACTGTAAAGGTTACCTGCTTGATGGTTGCATTTTCGGCAGTGTAGCCAACGCTAAAGCGGAACTTTGTGCGATCAATTTGCTCAACACCGAGTGCATCACAGCGTACTAGCGATTGCTTTTGTGGTTTTGGCTGCGGCTTTGGCTGTGGTTGTGGCTTTGGCTGCGGCTGCGGTGCAGGCGGTTGCTTTGGCGCTGGTGGCGGCACTGGAGTTGCATAAATTGGGTTGCCGCACGACTTAATCACCGCATACTTAAAGTGTCCACGCTGGTCGAGCACTACCAAGGTTGGTAGCTGTGTGGTACCTGGCTTAAAGGCACGACCACCCACGTGGGTAGTTTGGTAGTATGATTTGCCAGCAATCACAATACGATGGCTGTGGGCAATTGCCTGGCGACCAATACTTGCTGCATTACTTGCCACTACACGACCATCTGCCACCACTTCACCACGGTTGTTGGCAATACCTTCAACCACACGAGTGCCTTGTTCTGGTGCACGCTTAATCCAGTAGTGATCCATAATTGCTCGTAGGTCGCCATGAGCATTTTGATCGTATTTTGTGGTCAAATCTCGGTAACTACCGATACCACATTGAATAATAGAGTTTGCGGAACAATCGCCGCCGGCAGCTTGTACTTCTGCCTTTTTGTCTAGATAAACACCTACCCCAACAGCCACCAAAACAGCTGCTACACACAAACTAACAGTGGCCTTATGTGCCTGGGCAATGTGTCGAATTTTTGCAATAGATGATGCTATCCCTCGCATACACACCTCTCTTCTCACATTTAGTATATACTTTACATAATATCACATAAGTATTTTTATGTCAATAGCTAGCCTAGTTTTTTATGCTGTTCTGCCCATTTATATAACACAATACCACTTGCTACCCCTACGTTCACCGAACGGGTACTACCCTGTTGTGGAATATACACAGTCATCGCTGCCGCCTCCCGCATCGCTTGGCTTACACCAGGCCCTTCGCCGCCAAACACCAACACAGCTTGTTCTGGCAAGGTAGTGGCAGCAATCGACACCGCCCCCGGGATGTTATCAACCGCAATAATCTCCTTCCCTTGTGCAGCCGCACAAAATGCCTCCACGGTAGGGTGATGGTAGATGGTAAGATATGCATCTGTAACCATGGCTCCACGCCGATTCCAGTGCCGTTTTCCAATAATATGCACTGCTCGCACATTAAACGCATTAGCATTACGCACAATAGTGCCGATATTAAAATCGTGCTGCCAGTTTTCTATTGCGACTTCGAGCGGCACAGCCCGCGCGGCCAAATCCGCCTTAATCGCCTCTACCTTCCAGTAGCGATATTTGTCCTCTACATTACGAGCATCACCCTCTGCGAGTAGCTTGGGGTCATATTTTTCATCTGTTGGCCACGGCTGAGGGTGCGGCGGCACACCAACTGTACGAGTTTCCATAGTGTAAGCGTAGCAAATTTGCTATACTACATAAAGATGTCAGCAAAAAAACACACAAAACTCCAGCCGTTGCAATTGGCGTGGGAATTTATAAAATTACAGCTTGCCGGAAATATTCTCTTTTTTGGTACGCTGGGCGGATTTTATATTGGTGACAAAATTCTTCATACACCACAATTTCCTACCCTGGTAGTGGCCAGTATTTTAGCGAATATTTTATTTTTTATTGTTGATAGAGACTGGGTATTCACCAGCGAAGGCGTGCAACGAAGTGGCAGAGCCTTGCGGCGGTTTATTATTTTTATGGTATTTAACTTTTTCTTAAATATCGCCCTGATTGAGCTGTTTGGCTGGCTTCTCCGTAGCACGCCCGATGCGACGATCACCAAAGGATTGTTTGAGGTATGGATTGCTGCGACCGGCTGGCTTACACCACTAACTGGGTCGCTCGTACACAATTGGGAGCTATACATTGCACAGTTTTTGAGCGGCCTAGTATTTACAGGCTGGTCGTTTGTTGGCTTGCGATTTTGGGTCTTTGCACCTGTGCGACATCATGCTCGCACTAGCCGCCACCAAGCCATCACCCCCAAGGTACCGTCCACTACACGCAGAAGGAGCCGCTCATGATAGCTACCAATCACGCCATTACCGGTGCCGTAATTGGTGCCTTACTGCCTACCCCGCTGGCACCTATTATTGCCTTGGTTAGCCATTTTGTACTCGATGCCTTACCGCATTTTGGCGATAGTGAAACCGTCAAACCATATACAAAATCGTTTATAACTCTGTTAGTTATTGACGCACTCCTGTGTATAGGCGTGGTTGCATTTGGCTGGTTTTTTGCGCCCGATAAGTGGCTGATTATGGGTGCTAGCGCCTTTTGTGCTGCTACACCAGATATCTTGTGGCTGTTTGAAGGTAAAGTGCGTTGGCTGCGTGGCTATTTTCGATTTGCCAAGCGCATTCAATGGGGCGAAATGCCCGAAGGTTGGACGTACGAGCTGTTTTATTTTGCGGTGATGTGCGTGGTATTAGTAGTGGTGATGTAGCTGCTATTTTTGTTCTTTTTAACTCATCAGTATAATGACATAGTATGAACCCCATAGCTCACGCAATCCGCACCGGCGATCTTGCCGCATATCAAGCGGCACGCTACCCTACTATTCAAGAGGGTGAAAGCGTTTATTTTGTAAATGAAGACTTTTCGGGCGTTGATTTTGCGGCGTTTTCGGTGGGATTTTTTGTATTTACCAATTGCAATCTTGACGGCGTACGTAATTTATACGGGCAGCCAATCTATCTGCAAGATTCATCTTTACGCCAAGCGGATTTTTGCGGTGCGCACGCAATTTTACACGCCACAAACTGTGATTTTACGGGGTTGCACTACGATGACGATACAAAGCTCGCTTACGACGACAAAACCGTATCAACCTTACCAACTGCACCTTCGACCCAGCCGCTCAGCAATTCTTTGCGGCGCAAGGCGTACGATTTTTGTAGCAACATATAGCGGCGGCAAGCCTTTATCCGCAGCTCATCTACCGTATATTATGCTATACTACAAATAGCAAATAAGGAGGAATGTATGACATACGAAAAAGCAAAGAAGTTGACGCGTATATCGCTAATGACGCTCGTAGTAAGTGTTATCTTGATGACACTAACCGCACTGCCACCTACCGGGACAAAGCCAAAGTTTGAATGTGTAGAAAAGGGTGCGCCAAGCTCTGGCTTTTCTGACCCAACACAAAATGACTGTCCGGTAAGTGCCGAAAGTGTGAAAGCAGTATACCAATGGAAAAAAGGTATTCTTGGTGACACCACCTACACCGTACGTCGCATACTTGCGGTTGTCTTTTTGGCGGCAGCCGTTGGTAGCATCACCGGTGCCGTAATGAGTCGAAAGGCGAAGAGGCATCGTACGCAAGAAACAGTACAGCAACAACAGTAGCTCACGCTAAATAATTGCGAGCAATACGAAAGAGCACCGAAAGGGGTGCTCTTTTTACTATTCGATTCTGGTACAGATGAGAGGACTTGAACCTCCACGTCCGTAAGGACACTAGCACCTGAAGCTAGCGCGTCTACCAATTCCGCCACATCTGCGTGTATGTATTTTAGTATACCACACAGTTGTTGTAACAAAAAGTATTATCGGGCATAGGTGCTATTTGTGTGATTGCTATAGGTTGGACGCAATAGGCCGACAACCTCACGGAGCTCGGTAGTCTGCTTTACGCCAGGGTTGAGCGTGCTACATGGATCAAAGATATCCCGCACAGCATCGTACAGCTTGGTGAGCTCTGGCGACCACTGCTTACGCACAAATGGCGATTTTGCTCGCCCTTCACCCGCAGTTGCCACAATGCTACCGCCATGAGCCGCTACCAACCCGGCAAACATATCATACACCTTGAGCATTTTTTGACGCTCCTGCACTGTGCGATAGGTAAACTGCGGATAAAAATCATAGATACTACGCACCACATCACCCGTATACGGAAATGTGATTGTATGCTGTAACTCTAGCTTATGCAGGGCGCCGATAAATTCATCGCAGCGTTCTGGTGGGATATATACGCCCGTGAAGAATGGCGAGGCAATACTTTCTGTAGTGGTCGTGCGAAGTGCACTGTACACAACTCCATCAAGGGCGGCAATGTCGTCAAGTTCAGCCTGTGATTCGCTCATATGCACAGCAGTTGCCCCAAACTTCTCGAACAGTTTTTGGCATTTTTTTGCCTTACGCTTGCGAGTACGCTCATTAAAATCAGCAAAAGTACATCGCAACACGCCCGCCACCCGAGGCTTTTCTGCCTTGGCGGCAGTCAACAATTCGTGTTGATAGCCCTTTTCGTGTGCAGCCGTGACAAGCTTACCGTCAATCACCAAAACTTGCTCTGGCGAAAGCTTACAAATATCGTCAAATGCATCATGCAGTGCTTGCTGTGATGAAAATGCTGCTGCTACCATGATTTGTTCATCACCATAAAACTCAACTTTCATAATCATCTCGGAAATCACACCCAGCGTACCTTGCGAACCAACAAATAACGGCGTAAGATCAAAGCTGCCGTTCTTTTGCTTGACACGGGCAATCGAAGCATAGCCACTTGCGTCAAAGGTAGTTTGATCAATTGTGTCGACTAGCTGCTGATTTTCTTCAATTAAATTATCTACAGCCCGGTAAATTTGCCCCTCAAAGTCGGTTTGTGCCATTTTTTTCGCAAGTTCACGCTTTGAAAGCCGGCGAGTCTGAATTACATCACCATTTGCAAGTACCACCTCTAGCTCCTCCGTGTGGTCTAGAATGGCACCCGACTGCGACCCGGCCGCCCCTACCGCACCGTTTGCTATAGCACCACCGATTGAACTATCAGGAGTATGGGCTGGCACCGCTGGCAAATAATACCCCTGTAGCTTTAGGGCTTCGTTTAGAGCAAGGCAGGTCACTCCTGGCTGCAACCGCACAAGTCGCTGCTTGGTGTCAAATTCAAAAATACAATTCATGTGTGCACGTGTTGCCAAGGCAATCCCCTTACCAACAGCCGCACCAGTTGTATTGCTGCCACTGCCACGAGGGGCGATGCCAATTACATGCCCCTTTTCGGCTAGTTGATACGCAAACCGCACCACCTTACGGATATCGCTAGTTGCCCGTGGATACACGACAAGGTCTGGCTTGGCAGTCACAATACTCGCATCAGTCGCAAATTCTTTACGAACAGCCACATCTGTGGTGACATCACCAAGAATATGTTCGTTAAGATACTGGGCAATTTTACTCATATGTATATGTTTCCTCTATTCTGCTTCTTATGTCTATAATAGCATATGCGTTATGATTCGTGCAGTATATTGTATTATTTTTATTGGCGTGGTATACTAAAAAAGTTACCAAGCTACTGTTAATAGCGTATATGCACGAGTGGTGGAATTGGTAGACACGCTAGCCTTAGGAGCTAGTGCCTTCGGGCGTGGAGGTTCGAGTCCTCTCTCGTGTACCAATTAACAGATGGCTATTATTAAAATACACCCTTTAGCGGGGTGTATTTTTGTTATACTGTCACTACGCAGGCTATTGAATTGAATTTTCAATCCCAATACGAGCCAGCTCCGTTACGGCATGCTCGCGCATAGTATCATCAAGCTCGTGCGGTGCCATTTGCAGCTCTTGCGGAGTAAAGGCGTTAATTTCGTTTAGTACTATTACATCTGGCGTAATGACAGGAAATTCAACCGTATCACATTCAGATACTGATAGTTGGACTTTTGGGGTGTATTCCATGTTTTGCTCCTTGTATTTGAGGCCTGCAGACAACAAGACTGCAGCGGATTGCAGCCCGTATATCACAAACGTTATATTTTAGTAACTATATTTTAGTATACATCATATATGATATATCACGCAACTTTTCCCTGCAGTTTATCGCCAATTACCCATCACGCAAAAAAGAAAGATGCAGCAACGAGGCTACATCTTTCGGCGGTAAAATGTTAGGTTCGCTTGAGAATAACTACGATTGTCCACCACAACAATTTCGTCGTTAGCGATAACTTCCTCACACTTACCTGGTTTAGATAATACCATAAGCGCACCAGGTTTGAGAAGTCCAAAAAGTCGCTCGATTGTGGAAAAGTGCTGTTCGATTGCGTAATATGGCGGGTCAACAAAGATAATATCAAACTGTGCATCGGGGTTAGTGGAAATCCAGGCATTAACTCGTGAGCGTACCAATTTTGCGCGATCCTCATCAAGCCCGAGCGTTTCGATATTATTGGCAATCACCTTCTGTGCAATGCGGCCGCTTTCTACAAACGTGGCATGTGCAGCTCCACGACTTAAGGCCTCAAGCCCCAATGCTCCCGTGCCTGCAAATGCATCTAATACCGTCGCCCCCGGCAGCTCGTGCTGAATTGAATTAAATAACGCATTACGAATACGCTCGCCCATCGGATGAGTCCCCCGCCCACGTGGGGAATCTAATTTACGCCCACCAAACTCTCCCGCAATTAATCGGACTCGCATATTAATCCTTCTGTGCGTAATTGCAATATCGACATGTACCAACCCGCACAGACTGCCTTAATAATCAGCGGCAGCAACTCTTGCTTGGTTTCACGCGCGAGGTGTCGTGTCCAGCCCTTCTTCTGAAATTCTTCGTACATACCCATTGCGTGCACCTGCCGTAAAATATCCAAAAAGAACGGACGAAACCCATACGACTCCAAGGCTGTAATATCATCCGCATTGAAGCGATGGTCGGTATCAAGCTTTGCGGCAGAAATCGTCGTTGCCACACCCAGTTCAAAATTAAAGTGTGTCGTCATCACCCCTTTTGCACCCCAAAATTCCCAATTATTTTTAATTTTTTCGCGGGCGTTTTTACCCGGTAGTAAAATCTTCTCTTTAGTTGAATTGCGAGTTGCAATACCCTTACCGTCTCGCAGTTTTTCAATCGTTTCTTCTAGTGGGTAGTGGTGTGCAGGCGTTAGTCCATCGGTAATTGCATGTGCCATCCAGGCGGCTTCAAAAGATGCTCGCTCTACGTTGTGCTCTGCCAGGGCGATAGTAAGATTTTTGATATGTGCATCAATCATATCAAGCAGCATGGTGTCACTTGGGTCGTCTGGGTTGATAAAATGCCACGGTTCATCTTTGGCGGGGCTTTTACGCTTGATGCCATCGGGGCCATTAAGGCCTTCAAAATGCAAAATCTGCTTAATCGATGGGAATCCCACCTGTCGTGAAATAAATGGCGTCACGTGCCGGTGTGCCACACGGTCAATCCGCTGATGCACACCCATAAGTCGCCCAGATTTGGTTCGAAAAGTTGTTCCTGAATACATATTAATTAAGTCGCGTGAGGCGTTGATATGCTTGCACTCGCTGCGATAACTCTTTATATTGTACCAAATCCTCACCAGATTCAATATATTTTTTTGCCGCACGCTGTGCCCGAGCGATTAATTTTGTATCTGTTACTGATGCAATTTGTAGATTCAACGCCCCGTGCTGCGCCTTACCATAAATTTCACCAGGGCCGCGCAGCTCCAGATCGACTTCGGCCAAATGAAAGCCATCGTTCGAACGTTCGATTTCTCGCAGGCGTTGGCTTGGTTTCTGATGGTCACTCAGCATCAAATGGCAATAGCTTTGATATGCCCCACGCCCCACACGTCCACGTAATTGGTGTAGCTGGCTTAAGCCAAAATGGTCGGCGTTTTCAATTAGCATGACAGTAGCATTTGGCACATTCACCCCTACTTCTACCACGGTAGTACTGATGAGAATATCAATTTTACCAGCGGCAAACTCGGCCATCACGGCATCCTTTTCGGCCGGCTTCATTTTGCCATGCAACATGCCCACCTGGCGATGCCGAAAAATAGTACTACGCAGCTTGCGATATTCCGCCTCGACACTTTTGGTGTCGTTTTCGGGGTTGTCATCAATCAAGCTGCAAATAATATAGGCTTGGCGACCTTTGGCGAGCTCGGTATCGATCGCTGCATACAGTGCATCGACGCTGGTTGGCGACCATATTTTGGTTTTGATGGGCTTGCGGCCGGCGGGCAGTTCGTCGAGTACACTTACATCAAGCTCGCCAAATACGGTGAGTTGCAATGAGCGCGGAATCGGTGTGGCAGTCATCGCTAAAAGGTGCGGCATATGGGGCGATTTTGCCAGCAAATCCTGCCGCTGCTGCACGCCAAAACGGTGCTGCTCATCAACCACTACAAAGCCAAGTTTGCGATAGCTAACGGTTTTTTGGATCAGCGCATGCGTACCCACCACCACCTGCACGGAACCATCTGCAATACGCGCAAGCAACGCTTTACGTGCTGTGCCTTTGACGCTGCCGGTTAGCAATACCACCGATACGCCAAAAGGCTCAAGTAGCGACTGCAAAGTTTCGGCATGTTGCGTAGCCAAAATTTCAGTTGGTGCCATAATGGCAGTTTGCAACCCTGCCTGTGCCGCTGCATAGGCTGCCACGCCTGCCACAATCGTCTTACCAGATCCGACATCACCCTGCAATAAACGGTTCATCGGCGTCGCACTTTCAAAATCTTGAATAATTTGCCACAGGGCACGACGCTGTGCATTAGTCAACGCAAACGGCAAGCCTTTTACAAACGCCGCAATACGTGGCTGGTCGAACGGAATTCGCCAGCCTTTCAGTGTAGTGTTAGCTTGCTTGTTTAGCTGGCTCGCCAAAAGTAACTCAAACAATTCTTCAAACGCCAGACGTTCTTTGGCGTGAGCGAGCTGCTTATCAGTTTTTGGGAAATGCATGCCAAGGTAGGCCTCGGCACGAGACATGAGACCTTCGCTGGCGACAATCTGCGGCGGCAAGGTTTCGGGCAGCATAGTGATAGTAGGGCGGATACTCGCTATAAGCTTACGTAATTGTTGCGGCTTTACACCTTTAATGGCACGATATACCGGGGAAAGATATTCGCTCGGTTCAGACTCGCCAAATTGCTTGGGAATTTCGACCGATGGATTAGTAAGCTGGTAACGATTATAGGTAAATTCGAATGTGCCACTAAACAAAAATTGTTTACCGCCCGTTAGTTGCGTGGCACGATACGGCTGATTAAACCACACCGCACGCAGCTTGCTGCTGCCATCACTTAAGGTGGCAGTGGTAATTTTCAACCCCCGTCGCACCTGCTTGGTTTCGATTGTTTCACATGTTGCACAAATCGTCACCTTGCCAGGTCGAAGATCGGCAATTCGTGCCACCGCCGAAAAATCCTCATGCCGACGAGGTAAGAATTGCAGCAAATCACCCACCGTACGAATACCCGCACGAACAAGTGCTTGGCTTGTGACATCTCCCACCCCTTTTAGTTCGGCAACTGGCGTAGATCGCATTATTCTACGGCGGTCAATTGCTGTTCAAAGGCCACAATACTATCAGCCAGCTCCCGCTGCAGATGCTGGTATCTTTGTGCGATTGCCTGTGTATCGGTTGTATCGATCGCCTCAAACCACTGCACATACAGCTTCAGCTTTGGCTCAGTACCGCTTGGTCGCACTGTCACACGCCGCCTACTATCACCCAGTTCAAATACAATTACATCGCCTTGCTTGCAATCAATCGCCGTCGTATCGCCAGTCTGCATATCACGAGCTTGGAGCGATGCGTAATCACGCACCACGCTCACCTCGTACCCGGCTAACACGTGTGGCGGATTGGTTCGCAGTGCTTGCATAATAGCCTGCATCCGCTTAAAGCCATCAGCACCAGGTAGCTGGATAGTTGCCAATGATTCCTGATACATACCATGTTCGCCATACAATTCAAGCAGTCGATCATACAGCGTTTTGCCAGCTTGCTTTAACATGGCGGCATATTCTGCAAGCAGCAACGCTCCGACTGCACCATCTTTATCACGAGCATAACTGCCCTTCAGTAACCCGTAGCTTTCTTCACCACCAAGCACAAACACCTCGTTGGTAGATTCTTTTTGACGGATTAGTTCGCCAATATACTTAAATCCAACCAACATATTAGTATACATAGCAGCACCATAGGATGCTGCAATTGCACTAAGCATATCGGTCGTAACAATCGTTTTTGCCAAGTAGTGTTGCGGCGTAAGTTCACCACGAGCCTGCAACTGCTGCAGTGCAAAATCAGCCGCCAAAACTGCCGATTGGTTACCGTTTAGATACACCGCTTCACCATGCTGATTAACCACCACCCCAATACGGTCGGCATCTGGGTCGTTTGTAATAGCGATGTCGCTATTAGTTTGCAGCATTTGCTGAACCGCTTGTTCGTTTGCAGCCTTTTCTTCAGGATTTGCCTTACCACCAGGCACGGTTGGAAAGTTACCATCTGGCACCATCTGTGCCTCAACCGCCTGCACCGTAAAGCCAGCTTTTTGCAAGACTGGCAATACGCTACGCTGCCCGGCACCATGTAGTGGTGAGTAGGTGATATTTAGCTGACGAGTATCTCCTAGTGCTTCGGACAAAACAGCAGCATAATACGCCTCATCAACCGCTTCACCAATCAGCTGTATCTTGCCCTCGTCAACTGCTGCAGTAAACTCACAGGTGTGAATGGTAGTGATATGCTCCGCCGCAGCTAGCACGCCCTTGTCGTGCGGAGCCACAATTTGTGCACCGTCATTCCAATACGCCTTAAACCCATTATCGGCTGGCGGGTTGTGGCTCGCACTAATCACAATGCCGGCAGCAGCCCCTAAATGACGCACCGCAAAGCTGAGCTCTGGCGTAGCACGAAAACCATCAAATAAATAGGTAGTAAACCCGTTGGCCGCACAGACACTGGCGGCATACTTGCTCAATTCGTCGGAGGTTAGACGGGTATCACAGGCAATCACTATGCCTTTTTGCGGTGCAGTTTCATCAAACGATTTTGCATATTCACATAACGCCTGGGCACTTTCGCCAATTGTCACCTTGTTGATACGATTAGAGCCAATCCCTGTTACACCACGCCGGCCACCAGTACCAAATTCAATCACCTTAAAGAAGGCATCTTCTAACTCACTCCACTTGCCGTCGGCAATCATCTGGCGAAGCTCATCGGCATATTCAGCGTACTTTTCTTCCGTCAACCAACGGATAATATTTTGTTCCGCAGCAGCTGATACGTTGCCACGTAGCAGTTCGGTAGTATCCATCATTTCCTCCTTGCGTTAATCTTATGCGTTATTATAGCAAATAGCTGAGCTTTACGAGTGATGAGTAGTGCGGCAATTACGGTAGAAATCGGCACCGCCAACACCAGTGCCATGCTTGATACAAGCGTGCGAACAATTTCCTGGGCGATAAATTCAGAGTTAAAAATCAGAAATGGTGAACTATAGCTATCAAAACTTGCTGAGATTGATAAAATAATCGGCAACGAGGCACCAACATAGGCTAGTGCGAGTGTATTAACCACCGCAATCACATGTTCTGTGCCTACCGAATACGCATGGCGAATTAATTGTAGTAATGACAGCTTTGGCTGAGCCTGGTGCAGCTCATCCACCGTTGCAGTCTGGGCAGTGATGACATCATCAAGCACCCCAAGGGTTGCGATAATAATACCACCAAGCAGCACGCCACGCATATCAAGTGCGGCATTATTTACTTGCAAAATGGCAGAAGTCTCATCATACACGCCGGTTAAATAGCCGAACGCCCCGCCAATAATTGCCAATATAATCGCACATACTAGCACCACATAAATACTAAGTAGCGATACAAAGCTACGCCACCGCCAGCCATGTGCCACAATAATGGATGCCGTTGCAATAATAAAAGCAGCCACAATACACGCCCAAAACGCATTCGCCCCTTGGATAATAGCAGGAATCAGCCCAGCCGCAATGACCCCGATACTAATAAACAACCCCGCCAAGCTTGCAACACCTCGCTTACCACTCACAATCAGTACTAGTAGCACGAATAGCAAGGTTAGCCCAACCAGCCCTGGTACCCGCCAAAACGAATAAGCATATTCCGACAGCTGCCCTTTTGGCGTGATACTCACCAGTAGCTGATCGCCTGGCTGCGGCTTAATGGAAAGCACCTTAACTGGCAGCGTCTTGCCCCAGTCTAGCCCATCAATAATGCGTACCGTTGCTTCACCCGGCCGCACCGATACGACCGATACACGCACCAGGTTTGATTGAGCAGCCTTTTGTGGCGAATAAAACTCCGACGCTACCGCCTGACGTGGCTGATGCGGCGTAGCAAATTGTGCAACTACCATATACACCGCCAAAAATGCTACCGCCACGCCAGCCAGCAGCATAATACGACGGGCATGTTGCCGCCATAGTGTGCGACACTTATTCTGCCAGTGCAAAGTTGTTTTTACCCTTCTTAATAAGTGCTGGCTCGGTAATCGCTATGTCTTCCTGTAGCTTAATCCCATTTTTTGACACTGCACCACTCGCCAAAAGACGCTTTGCTTCGCCGTTACTTTTTGCAAAGCCAGCTTGCACCAAGGCTTCAAGTACGGTCGTACCGAGTGCCACAACTGGCAGCTCAGATCGCAACACTTCCCGCACGTCGCTCGTGAGTGTAAATGCCTCCTTACAAAATAGTAGCTCACTCGCCCGCACAACCGCAGCTACACGAGCTTCGCCATGAATTAGCGTAGTTACCTCACGTGCTAACAGCTTCTGCAGTGAACGAGCACCAGGATTTTCTCGATGTGCTGCCACGGCCGCTTCAATCGTTGGCTTATCGAGCAGTGTGTAGATTTTAATAAGCTCTTCCGCCGATGCGTCATCAATATTTAGCCAGAACTGGTAGAATTTATACGGACTGGTTTTAGCAGCATCAAGCCAAATCGCCCCATCTTCACTCTTGCCAAACTTCACGCCAGTTTGCTTGTTGATTACCAGTGGCGTTGAAAATACGTGTGCCTCGCCGCCAGCTAGTTTACGAATCAAAGACACACCAGTCACGCTATTACCCCACTGGTCAGCACCGCACAGCTGCAGAGTAGCACCCTTCTCGCGGAACAAATGCAAAAAATCGTAGCCCTGGATTAAGCTGTAGCTAAATTCACCGTAGCTAATGCCACTGCCACCTTCGCCAATGCGCTGCTGTACAAAATCACGGTCTAGCAGCTGGGTCATTGATACATGTTTGCCAACTTTATGCAAAAATTCAATGTAATTAATATCTTTAAACCAATCGTAGTTATTGACGATTTCAAATGATTTACCTGCAAGTAATCGCCGCATTTGCGCAGCCAATCCCTCAACATTTTTTGCAACCACAGCCTCATCGCGCACATCACGCTCCTGTTTTTTTCCGTCAGGATCGCCAATCATGCCAGTTGCACCGCCAGCTAGTAAAATCGCTTTATGCCCGTGATCAATAAAATGACGCACCACCATCATGGCGGCCAGGTTGCCGATTGTCATACTATCTGCACTTGGATCAACACCAAAATAGAAGGTGCACGGCTCGTTTACATCGGTAATATCAGCGAAGGTTGTTTGGTTCACTAACCCACGCCACTGCAGTTCTTCTGCTAGGGTCATATCCGCTCCTTTGTGCGTTTAGTTATCTATGTAACTTTATTATAGCAAAAGACTAGCTGGGTGCACTATTTTTTTGCTATAATACTATAAAACAATGCTTATGAAAGAGTGAGTCAAAGAATAGTGAAGAAGAACAGTAAGAATTCTCGTCGAATGAGTTTGTATGCAAACTTATCGCAAAAGCATAAATCTAATAAAGATCTTCGTGCCCGCAAGCAAGCGGAGTATCTTGCCACTTTACCAAAGCACCCGCTAAAACGCCTGCTATACCGCATGCATCCAAAGCGTGTTGCTGGCTACTGGTTTAGTCAGAAGGGGCTATTCATGCTGCTCAAGATTACTGGGGTAGTGATTTTATTTATCACTCTTTCAGCAGCGGCATTGTTTGCCTACTTCAGGAAAGATATCGAAACGATTCGCCCAGATGAACTCGCCAAGCGTGTCCAGACAACCATGACCCGCTACTACGACCGCAATGGCGTACTATTATGGGAAGATAAAGGTGATGGTAACTACAAGCATGTGGTTGATGGTAAAGACATTAATAAGTACGTCAAACAAGCCACCATTGCTATCGAGGACCGTGATTTTTACAAGCATAAAGGTGTCAGTTTTACTGGGCTAGCTCGTGCAACGCTTAACAATGCTAGCGGTGGTAGCACTCAGGGCGGCTCAACCCTCACTCAGCAGCTCGTTAAGCAAGTGTTTTTTGCCGATGAAGCCAAGGAGCGTGGCATTAAAGGTATTCCACGCAAGATTAAAGAGCTTATCCTGGCGATTGAAGTAGAGCGCATGTATAACAAAGAACAAATTATTGCACTTTACCTTAACGAATCACCTTATGGCGGTCGTCGCAACGGCGTAGAAAGTGGTGCACAAACCTACTTTGGTAAATCCGCTAAAGAACTTACTATTGCAGAAGCTGCCTTACTCGCCGGCATCCCTAACCAGCCAGGCCTGTACGACCCTTACAATAAAGCTGGCCACAAAGCACTTATCCAACGACAGCACAAAGTGCTCACCGCCATGCGCGACCTTAACTATATTACCCAGCAAGAATTTGAAACTGCCAAGGCATACCCAATTTTGGCAAATATTAAGCCGCAAGTTAGCAGTACCGAAAATATGAAGGCACCACATTTTGTAGTGGAGGTTCGCAAGCAACTAGAAGAAAAACTTGGCAAGACAACTGTTGGCCGTGGTGGCTTGACGGTAAAAACCACTCTCGATTGGCGCGCACAACAGGCTGCCGAGGCTGCCGTGGCAACTGGTGCAAAGCTACTGCCTCGCTTTGGTGCAGATAACATTGCCCTGTCATCGATTGATGCCCAGACTGGCCAGGTAATTGCCATGGTAGGTAGTGTCGATTACAATAAGCCAGGCTACGGGCAGCAAAACAGTGCTACCTCACCACTTGAGCCAGGCTCGAGTATTAAGCCGATTGTAGACTTCGCACCGCTCTTTAAGCAACGTGAAGGGGTTAACTATGCTCCAGGTTCGGTGCTACGAGATGAGAATATCGACTCTATCTATTGTGCAGGTTACCGTGGTAGCTGTACCGTGCAAAACTATACCCGTAAAACCTACGGCGATGTCACTATTCGTCAATCGCTTGCCGGTTCGCTTAACCGTCCGTCGGTCAAGGCTATGTACATTGCGGGCGTAAAAGAATCTATCAAAACCGCTCAAGACCTTGGAGACCTTTCTTACTGTGCCAACAACGAAAATGCTGGGCTTTCGGCCTCGATTGGTGGTGGCTGTACTGTCAAACAGGTTGAACATGCTAATGCCTACGCCAGCCTGGCACGTGGTGGCGTATATAAGCCAGTTGCCTATGTATTAGAAGTGAAGAATTCAATTGGTGAAATACTTCGTAAGTGGGAAGAGCCAAAGCCAAAACAGGCCGTTGACCCACAGGTTGCCTATATGCTTACCAGCATTCTAAGTGACGCAGCTGCTCGTGGCATCACCTTTGGTGCCCAAGGTCGATCATTTGGCTTTGTAGTGCCGAACGTCGTAACTGCTGCAAAAACTGGTACCACCGAAAACGGTAAAGGGGCTGCTAAAGACTCATGGTTGATGAGCTACTCGCCGGTTATTGCAAACGGCGTATGGATGGGCAACCATGATGGACGGCCACTCGCTTCGAGCGACAACATGGTGGTGCGACGAGTCATGAATGACTACACTGAAGCGGTACATAAAAATGTTTATGCTGCCGATGGTAAATGGAAACTCAATCAACAATTTACCCGCCCGAATGGCCTCAAAGAGTTATCGATTGGTGGCAAGACCGATATCTACCCATCATGGTTCGATCAAAAAGCTGGCCGATCAGACGAAAAGATCGCCTTCGACAAGGTATCAAAAAAGAAGGCAACCGATTGTACACCGCCAGAGGCTCGTATCGAGATTGATGTCATCAAAACCACCGACCCTATCACCAAAAAGCCAACCTTTATTGCACCAGACGGCTACGACGCAAGCAAAGATGACGATAAGCATCGCTGCGAAGATGTAAAGCCATCGGTTAGTGGAATTTCGTTTGGCCGGGCAGGCGGGGCAGATTCGTACAAAATCATCACGAGCGTTACCCAAGGCACCCACCCGCTAGTCAACATTAAAATTGCTGTTGATGGTAACGTAGTGGCGGATGCGGGTGTATCTGGTGGCGGTACCTTTGCCACCAACGCAACCATCAAAGATGGGCAGACTGTAACTGTCACAGTGCAGGATGATGCACTCTATACAGGCACTGCAACCCGTAAGTTTGACGATTAATCCTATATTTACCACACAAATAACCCCCTTTCCTACGAAAGAGGGTTATTATTTATACTAGGCAGTAGTTAGCGTTGATTTTCAACTAAATCGAGCAGCCTGTCTTCACTCGTTTGTCGCTTGCGAGTTTGACGATTTACACTGCTAGCGGCAGGTTTTGTAGCTGCAGTCCGAGTAGTCGTGTTGGCATGCACAGGTTTTTTGGTAGATTTTTTAGATGGCTTTTTGTGAGCCACACTATCTTGGGCGGTTTGTGCCACTGGTGCTTTTGCCGCCACTGGTTTTCGGCCAGCAGATGCAACTTTTTTAGTGGCAGTCCGTTTTGCCTCGGGTGTCTTTTGCCCGACTGTGCGAGCAGCGACCGTTGCAATACGGGCAAACATCATCCTGCCCGCATCCGTCTGCAAAGCACGAATAATCTCAATCGAAACCCGCTTGCCAATATATTTGCTTGCATTCTCTACCACCACCATAGTACCGTCTTCTAAATAACCTACACCCTGGTGATTATCTTGCCCTTTTTGGATTAAATCAATCTGTACAGTGTCGCCAGGTAGATACGCAAGGCGGACGTTCTTTGCCAGTTCATTGACATTCACCACCGCAATACCTTCCACCTGGGCAACCTTATTAAGATTATAGTCAATTGTACATACCATGCCGCCATATTTTTTTGCCAAGGCAAGCAGCCGATCATCCACCCCGCCCTGCAAATCTGTATCCGCCAAAATACGGACATTGACCATATCGCACGCACGCAACTTACGAGCAACATCCAAGCCATAGCGAGCCCTGGCACGTTTATCATTATCACCACCATCAGCCAGTAGCTGCAGTTCGCCAATCACGCTCCGTGGAATCACCAAATCGGCTGTAATAAAGCCGGTTTCGGCAATGGGCAAAATGCGACCATCCATCAACACTGATGTGTCAACATACATCGCCGTATTTTTACTTCGCACATTGGTGCGGGCAGTTACATACACAAGATAGCTTGTTTCTGCTAGCACTGCCAAAAGCATAACTGCCAGCAGCATATATTCTCCGTTCATATATTTCTCCTTTATTTTTGTAGATAGTCAATCAACGCAGTACGCACATCATGCACACCTTTGACAAAGGCATCTTTGGCGGTGCTTGGGGCTAACGCTTGGGTAAAGCCAAGCTTTTTTGCTTCGGCGATGCGCTTATCCACCCCAATAGCCGAACGAACTTCGCCACCTAGGCCAACTTCGCCAAATACCACAGTACCTGCATTAAGTTTACGCCCAGCCGCTGCACTGGCAATCGCCATACAAATCGCTAAATCGGCTGCTGGGTCACTTAATTTCATGCCACCAACTACGTTAATGTAGATATCTTTATCTGATAATTTCAATTTAGTGCGTCGTTCGAGCACTGCGATAAGAAGGTTGAGCCGATTTAAATCAAACCCACTTGCCGTACGTTTAGGATACCCGAAATTGGTTGGATTGACAAGTGCCTGAATCTCAACCAGTAGCGGGCGCGTGCCTTCAAGCGTGGCCAGTACCACCGAGCCATCTTCATCACGACGCTCGGCCAGCAGCGTAGCCGATGGATTTTCCACTACTGCTAGACCCTTCTCGCTCATTTCAAAAATCGCCGCCTCGCTGGTAGAGCCATAGCGATTTTTTACCGCTCGCACCACCTTAAAGCCACCGTAGCGGTCGCCTTCAAACTGTAGCACCACATCAACCAAATGCTCGAGCACCTTTGGCCCAGCAATTGCTCCCTCTTTGGTGACATGCCCCACCAAAATGACCGCCGCACCGGTTTCTTTGGCGGCACGAATAATCACGTTGCTACTATTGGTGATCTGGCTCACGGTACCTGGTGCTGAAGCAATTTCGTCAAGCGCCAAGGTTTGAATCGAATCGACAATCACCAACTGATACTTGCCGGTGCGGATGGTGGCTGCGATATCATCTGCACTAGTGCTCGCCACAAAGCCGAGTGATTCGCCTTTGCTTGCACCCAAACGCTCGGCCCGTAAACGTACTTGTCCGGCCGACTCCTCGCCACTCACATACAGCACCGGATATTGCTTGGCAACGTGTGCCACAATCTGCAGCAGCAAGGTGCTTTTACCGATGCCCGGCTGACCTGCCAAGAGCGTCACGCCACCCGGCAAAATACCGCCGCCCAGCACCGTATCAACATCGGCAATGCCGGTGCTTAGCCGCTGCAAGCCATCTTCAACCGCCACCGATTCAAGCGATTGCACATCCAGTGGACGACCACTCGCCACACTTTTTGCCACCGCCGATTTACCCGTGGCAGTTGGCATTTGCTCAACCAGCGAATTCCATTCGCCGCAATTTTCGCACCGCCCCGCCCACTTCGTGAACGTTGCACCACACTGCTGACAGGTAAATTGTTGTTTTGCTTTTGCCATTACCTTTTATTATAAACTAGGCGCCGGTGCGAGGCTACTATCTAACGCCTGCTGTAGGCTATTTGATTCATCAACCAGCTGATTATGAGCAACTCGTTTTGCTTCGTACTCCCGAATGTCGGCATCAATCGCTGCCCGCCGGCTATCAAGCTGCCGTGTGCGTGCCACTAATGCATTACGCTCACTTGTGAACGCACCTTGTGAGCTAAATGCTCCACTTTGTGCCCGGTTATTAAACGAGGCAATGTCACTGTTGAGTGCCGCAATCGCTTGATTATAGTGGCGAGTTGCGGTGTTGATTTTGACCGATAGCTGCTCGAGCTGCTGACGCAAACTCATCGAACCCTGCTGTAGCTCATCAAACTTATGACTGTACCGAGCATGTAGCGCAGTTACTTTTTTACGATCAGAAAAATATTTTTTATAATAGGCTTCAAGCTCTGGGGCAATATCAGCCACCTCCGTGCCGATAATAGAATGTAGTTCGTTATGGTGCTGCCCTGGTTGGTTGCGACGGTAGTACTCCATACGTTCACGAAATGCATCATCGGTAATCTTTTTTTCTTCGTTTGTAAGGAGTGCATTTATATTACGCTTATCTGCCGCTGATAGCCGCTCATACACGGCATGCAGCATCTCATGGGCAGCAGTTACCTCCTTGACACCACGAAGTCGTTCATCATCAATATCGTACAAATATATTTTACCTGCTTTGTAGCACCCTAAAATAGCATTGCCCTGTTCTTTACGGCGACAATCTTCATTAAAATTGCTGGTCGAATCAAGCTTTGGGTGTGATGCATAATAATAGAACTTTCCCGTTTCATTCATGCCAGCATCGTTGGCAATTTGAGCAATTTCAGCACTAGGCTGATACTGCCATACTGCAATCTGATCAGCAATATACTGACGGTTGAGCGTTGCCCATACCGCTACAGCAATCACCACAATAAATACTATTATACCGACACCGGCAATTCCTTGTGTTACCCTACGATTCATACTCCCCTTTTATGAAAATTGTATTATGTTTTGTAGTTACAATCAATACGGAGCCACTTGTAAATTCTCCGTTAATTACACCTTCTGCAATAGGGTGCTCTAGCAAATCTTCAATCGTACGGCGGAGCTCTCGTGCACCAAATTGCTTACTGTAACCTTCTTTCACTACTAAACGTTTGGCTGCAGGCTGTACTCGCAAAGAAATACCCTTTTGTGCCAAGCGGTCTTGTAGTTGTGCAATAAAAATGTCTGCAATCTTACCAACTTCTTGTTTTGAAAGTGCATGGAAGGTGAGTACCGCATCAAACCGATTAATTAGCTCGGGTTTCATAAATGATTCCAGTGCCTTGCGGGTGGCGGCTGCATTTTTGGTATGCAATGCGGAAAGCTCTTGCTTATCCTGGGCGGTTGCCATCACAAAGCCAAGTTCGGTTTCTTTCTGCATTTCTTCAGCACCAAGGTTACTCGTAAGAATGATGATGGTGTTCGTAAAATCAACTGTTCGACCCTTGCCGTCGGTCAGCTTGCCATCTTCGAGCAGCTGTAACAATAGCTGAAAGACTGACGGATGGGCTTTTTCGATTTCATCAAACAATACTACACTGTAGGGTTGGCGGCGAATTATATCGGTTAGCTGACCACCATCGTCATACCCTACATAGCCAGCCGGTGCACCCAGCAGGCGACTGGCGGTGTGTTTTTCAGCAAATTCACTCATGTCAATTTTTACCAGTGCGTCATCACCACCAAAGACCTCACGAGCCAACACCCGGGCAAGCTCTGTTTTGCCTACGCCAGTTGGCCCCATAAATATAAAGCTGCCTATTGGACGTTTTGCTACGGACACCCCGCTGCGACTACGACGAATCGCCTTTGCCACCTGGCGAATCGCCTCTTGCTGGCCAATCACCTGTTTAGACAGGTGTGTTTCAAGCTTGGCAAGCATAGCTTGTTCACTACGTTGCAGTTTTGTGACTGGAATGCTTGTAATATGAGACACAGCCCGTGCCATGTCATCAGCTGTCAACTTGGTAACTTTACGCTTCTTTTTGGTATATGATTCATGCTGCTTTTTTAGTTGCAACAACCGTGTTTTACGTACAGCCGCAGTTTCATATTCCTGCTGCGACACAGCCGTTTCGATATCACGCTCCAAGGCCGCAATCTCCGCCGCTAACGTACGGACTTTTTTAGGCGTCACATTGTCTCGCACTCGCACCAAGGCGGCTGCTTCGTCAATCACATCTAACGCCTTATCTGGCATGTAGCGATCCTTAATATAGCGGTCTGCCAAATACACCGCATCAGCTAGCACCTCATCGCTCATTGTCACTCCGTGGTGTGTTTCGTACTGCGGACGCAACCCCCGCAAAATTGCCCGCACTTCAGCCAGCGATGGCTCTTTCGCAATCACCGTCTGGAAGCGTCGCTCCAGGGCAGTATCTTTTTCGATATGCTTTTTGTACTCATCAAACGTAGTTGCTCCAATCAGCCGCAGCTCGCCCCTTGCTAACGCCGGCTTGAGCAAATTGGCGGCATCCATTGAACCTTCGGCTGCACCTGCACCCACCAACAAATGCAACTCATCAATAAAAACAATTGCCTGCGGTGTATGTTTGATAGCGGTGACGATTTTCTTCAAGCGTTCTTCAAACTCGCCACGATACTTTGTACCCGCAATAATTGCCGCCAAATCAAGCTGAATCACCGTGGCGTTGCACAAATGGTCTGGCACATTATGGGCCGCAATACGAGCCGCCAATCCTTCAACAATTGCCGTCTTACCCACGCCCGGCTCGCCAATCAATAGCGGATTATTTTTGCGACGACGACTTAAAATCGTAATTACCCGCTCGACTTCTTTATGGCGGCCAATTACCGGGTCGATTTTGCCAGCCCTTGCCCGAGCCACTAGGTCGGTGCCATATTGCTGCAGCAGTGCCCGTCGCTGCTGTGAGGCTGTTTGTTTATTTGATGATGACTGCGAATTAGCCTCGGCTGCTTGCCGCTCCAAAAACATCTCAATATCCCGCAGCAGCAGCGGAACATCTACCCCCATGTGCACCAATAGGTTCGCCGCTTTGCTTTTACGCTGCACCAGCAGCCCGTGAAGCATATGCTCGGTGCCGAGCTGCTCACTGCCTTGCTCCTGTGCTAGCTGCCAGGCCAATTTTAGCGACACCACGGCTGGCTCACTTAATGTATTAACGCCAATGCGAAGCTGTCGCAAGCCAGGCCGAAGCTCCAACGCTTGCTCCGCTCTATCAAGGGTGATACCCGCATCAGCCAAAAGCTTTGCCCCTAAACTTGCCCCTTGTGCCAAAATCCCTAACAGTAGATACTCCGTGCCGATGTGCGAGCTGCCATACCCACGTGCGATAGAATCCGCATAGTATAAGCTAGTGCGTGCGTTATCGCTCAATCGTCCTACAAAATCTGCAAAATCTTCCGACATCGTATCCCTTTATTATCAGCGTTTTGACGACTATTTGCAAGTCGTTCTCTTGTTATTATACCGATAGTTTAGCACTCTTGCAAGGCGAGTGCTAAAATTGCAACACCCCCGCACACGTAGTTTCGTACGGGGGTGAAATAGCCTTGCTATAGCTGCTAATTACGCTTCGTTTGATTCTTCCAGTGCACTAAACAGGCTATCTTCAACATTCTTGCGAGGTTTTTCTTTCGGTGCCTCGAGCTGCTTGGTTTCGATGTCAAGCTCGTAACCCGTCAAACGACTGGCGAGGCGTACATTTTGCCCACCACGGCCAATCGCAATTGACTGCTGGTCTTCCGTCACAAGCACCTTGGCGCGAGTCGCCTCTTCATCAATTTCGATTGAAAGCACCTCGGCTGGACTCAACGCATTGCGGATATATTCCTTAGCATCTTCATCAAACGGCACGATGTCGATTTTTTCACTCTCGCCCACTTCGTTCATCACCGCCTGAACACGAGTGCCGTGGCCACCCACAAAAGTACCAACTGCATCAACCCCTGGCACAGTGCTTGCAACTGCAATCTTTGTGCGGCGGCCAGCCTCACGGGCGATGCCTTTAATTTCTACCGCACCAGTTTCCATTTCTGGCACTTCTTGGCGGAAGAGATATTCCATAAAAGCTTCGCTGCCACGGCTCAAAATGAGCTGCGGGCCACGATTTTCACGCTCGATGTCCTTAATATACACCTTAATGCGGGCACCAACGCTGTAATACTCACCCTGAATTTGCTCGCTTTGTGGCAAAATACCGGTTGCCTTGCCAAGTTCAACTCGCACCACTCGTGGCTCAACTCGCTGCACGATACCAGTTACGACAGTGCCGATTTTATCTTCAAATTCAGCCAACACCACTTCACGCTCAGCTTCACGCAAACGCTGCAATACTACCTGCTTGGCAGTTTGTGCTGCTACACGACCAAAGGTGGTGACTTCGTGCATTTCTTCTACAACACCGCCAATTTCTGCATCTGGATTATCTTGCTTAGCCTCTTCAAGGCTAATTTCGGTAATATCGCTAGTTGGCTCTTCTACAATATCACGTACCACAAACACCTTTGCCGTACCTTCTACGGTATTAAGCTCGGCACGAACGTTTTGTTCACGCTCACCGTTATCACGCCGCCAAGCTGCAGCGATAGCTTGTTCAATCACGCTCAGCACGGTTTCTTCGGGGAGATTCTTCTCCTCGGCAATGGCACGCACTGCAAGTGTGAGTTGTTTTAGATTAATGTCTTCCATTACATCACTCCTTCTTTTTATTCGTTACGAAAAATCCCGACCTGCCGGCCGGGTGAGTACAATACCAGTATAGCAGATATGCAGATGGGCGTCAAGCAGAATGACGCCCCGGTCTTGCATACCTATACCTGTACACGCAAGAGTTAGCGTGCGGTTGACTGCCCAGTCTGTAAGCAATGCTCATCAGTGCGTAGTTTTTCGATTGACACTATGAACGCAAGGGCTACAATTACCATTGCAATACCTGCCAATTTGAGCCATAATGCACCTTTTTTACATTGTAAAGTCGCCACAAATACCGTACGCATCACAAACAATAATGCTACTGCAGACACCAAAGTGTATACCACACCACCAGAGCCTGCCAGCATCCACAGACCAGCCATCACGGCCGCACTAATACTCGCCCATAGTTGTACGCATGTATCCACTTTTACATCACGCATCACCGTATACAGCACCCAGCCAATCCCAGCGAGTAGTGCAATGTAGCCACCGTACACCACCACACGCATCGCCATATCATGCTGCGGCGATTGCACCGCGCCATAAAGCCACGCACTTACGTACAGCCCGGCCAGACCTAAAACAACAGCCAAGAAAGTTTTTCTATCTATACTCATCTTGCAATTACTCATTTCATCATCATAGCATAGTACACCTACTGCGGTAAGTATTGACGGTCCCCTGCCATATCTATAATTAAAAGACACCCTCATCCTACGTCTATCTACTAGCAAGGAAGGAAGCGACGTTATGAGAGGCATCTTTAAATCAATTGCTGCGCTGACATTTACCTGTCTCATTGTCGCATTTACACCACACACAGCGGTAGCCAACACCCCTAATCAGGGGTGTTACGGATCAGAATGCATTGGCAAAGATCCTGCAAGCACGTCCTGTGTCAATGATGCGATTGCAGTCGGTTTAAACATCGCTACATCCACCGCTTTCGGCCGCAACCTACCACGCAAGAAACAAATCACCAAACATAAAACACAGACTCTTTGCTTTTTTCGCCCTGTGCGATATACTAAAAAGAGCTTATGCTTTTGTTATGAAACAGATTTCTATTCTCACCATCGGCGATAGTGCCACCAATGCAATTATCCACCTACAAAAAAACGGTGTCCAGCTTGATACAAGCGATCCAAAACTACACCGCCTGCAATTGTCGCACGGCGATGAAACGCTCTACGACCGAGTTGATATTGTCCAGGCAGTTGGCTCAGCACCAAACGTTGCACTCGCTTGCACCAAATTACAGCTACAAAGTGCGGTACTTACCTGTATTGGTGATGATGCCGCCGGTTCGAATATGGTACGATACTTACAATCACACCAAGTAGCGACCGATGCCATCACGACCGCGCCACACACTAAGACCAATTATCACTACACCCTAAGCTACGACAAAGAACCAACTACACTAGTACGATACGAACCCTTTACGTACACCTGGCAATCGCCGGCAACCCCCCCGGATTGGATTTTCCTTGGCGAACTCACCACCCAGCAGCCAGCCATTTACAACGATTTACTACAGTACCTACAGGCCAACCCTACGGTACAGTTTGCCTTTAGCCCAAGCACTACTCAGTTGTCGCAACCGGCAGAGCTACTTACTGCTTTGTATGCTCGTACCAATCTGTTGGTGGTGAATACGTCTATTGCGAACGCCATCGCCCCAAATCACACCACGATTGAAGCCCAGTGCGAAGCCTTGCATAAGCTTGGCATTGATACGATAATTATTACCGACGGAGCAAATCCACTTCATACCAGTAGCGATCAAGGCATTATTTCGCTACCAGCCTATCCTGCAACTGCCAAAATTATTGATCGTACTGGGGCGGGCGATGCGTTTGTTGCAACCGTTATTGCCAAGCTTGCTCAAGGCAGCGATCTCACCACAGCCGCACAGCATGCCGCCATCAACAGCATGAATGTATGCCAGCACATTGGGCCGCATGCAGGCCTGCTTACCAATGAAGGTATTGATAAGCTATTTGCTGCCGCACCTGCCGAATTCACTCCAACGGTTATCGCCCAGCCAAAGGAACTCTCTATCGAAGAAGTTGCTGCCAAGCTAGTTGCTTCGCCAAAAGGGATTTTTGCAGCCGATGAAAGTGGTGGCAGTATCGAAAAGCGTTTTGCGGAATTTGCAATTCCCTTTAGCGAAGAAAACCGTCGCTTATACCGCCAACTATTCTTTACCACACCTCATATCGAAGAATATGTCAGTGGAGTAATTTTATTTGATGAAACCGCCAGGCAACAGGCAGACGATGGCACTCCATTTGTGGAATTGCTCGAAAAGCGAGGCATTATTCCAGGCATTAAAGTTGATACTGGCCTTGTCGCCCTACCTAACTTTCCTGGCGAAACCGTTACAAGCGGACTAGATGGCCTACCTGCTCGGCTTGCAGAATATCGCAACATGGGGCTACGCTTTGCCAAGTGGCGGGCTGCCTTTGTGATCGATGGCGATAATGGTACGTTGCCAAGCAATGGAGCGATTGCCGCTAATATCCATGCCCTAGCTCGCTATGCACTAGAGTGTCAGCATGCAGATATTGTACCGATCATTGAACCAGAGATTGTCCATGCCGGTAACTTTAACCTAGAGACCTGCCGCCAAGTCACTGCCAAAGTACTTGATGCATTATTTGATGAAATTGCCCTCTTTAAGGTCAATCATAAAGCTCTACTTCTCAAAACCAGCATGGTGCTTGCGGGTAGCCAGCAGGCAATTACTCCGCCACACGAAGTAGCCGCAGCCACCGTTGATACGCTGCGAGCTCATGTGCCACATGATGTCGCTGGTGTCGTATTCTTATCGGGCGGACAAGGTGTAGAGCAAGCCACTGAGAACTTGCGAGCCATCAACCAGCGTGGTCGCCAGCCGTGGCCACTCACCTTTAGCTACGCCCGTGCACTGCAAGAACCTGCCATCGCCCTATGGAAGGGTGACAACGCCAACACGCACGCCGCCCAACATGCTTTCCTTGCACGAGTCGAAGCAAATAGCTACGCTGCAGCTCGCCCAAATGGATAGTTAATATTATTAACAAGGCAAAGACACAGCCCACACTGTTGTAGCGGCTATCTTTTCATATTGCCAACCAAACTATACAATAGAATATATGGAGCAACGCATCCCTGTTATTATTCTGGCCGGATTTCTCGGTGCCGGCAAAACCACCGCCCTAAACCATATCCTGCGGCACAGTAATGGGCAAAAGATTGGTGTCATTGTCAACGATTTTGGCGAAGTTAATATTGACGCTCTACTTGTGAGCAAACAGACCGAAAACACCATGGAACTTTCGGGCGGCTGCATTTGTTGCCAGATGAGCGATGGCGGACTTGATGAAACGCTGCAAACCTTTGCCCACCCCGGTTCGACTATCGATGCAATTTTGATTGAGGCCAGCGGCATCGCCGAGCCATCAGATCTGCGTAAGCTGGTTTTGTATAGTAGTAACAAGCACATTTCGATGAACGGCGTAGTGTATTTTGTAGATGCCGCCAATATTCGCCAGCAGCTGGTTGATCACCCCGACATCGCTCATCACATTGCTGCCGCCGATTTGCTGGTACTTAACAAGATAGATTTAGTTTCTGCAGCAGCACTTACTCACATCGAACAGCTGCTACGCACCCATAATCCAGAAGCGATCATCACTCGCACAACCAATGGAGCAGTTAGTCCAGAATTATTATTCGATGCCCATCACACCAAATCAAACGAACAGCTCAGCCTTGCTGCGGCAGAGGCGGATCATCACCATAACCACCTGCACGACGCTTTCACTTCCATTAGTTTCACCACCGAACAACCGCTCAGCCCACAACGCTTCGAACACTTTTTAACCACATTGCCAAGCTCGGTTTATCGACTAAAAGGTATCCTATATTACGGCATGAAGGGCTTTGAGCAAAAAATTGTCATACACAAAGTGGGCAATCATCTACAGCAAGCGGCTGAAGAATGGCGGGGTTACGAAACGCCTGGTACGCGACTAGTGGCAATTGGGGTTGCGATTGATGAACCAGCCCTGCGTCAAGCACTTGAAGCCTGTATCGACCCGACACCAGATGATATTTCGGCTGATGATATGGTTGATATTATGCGGCTAAAAGGCTTTTAGCTACTTGCTATTTTGCAGGGAGTGGTTGTGTAGGGCAGCTTGATAATACCCGCTGCATTGCCATGTTTTCACCAGGCGTTACCCATAAGCCATACTTATGCTTCACTGCAATTTGCCGTGCCACGTACGCACAACGGTACGGCTTGTGCGATGGCAGCCAGGTTGCCGCATCACTATCACCCTTTTCCTGGTTAGCTGCACCATCCACCGCCAAAAGATTGAGTGGATCGTTGGCGAATTCATTGCGACGTTCTGGCGAAAGCAGCTGTGCACCAGTTTGCCAGGCATTACTTAAAGCCACTACATGGTCAATCTGCACCTTTTCGCTACTCGTTGGTCCACGTAAAAACTCTATTACCTTGCCAGTATACGGATCGTGCAGTGTACCACGCTGCACTTTACATCGTTCATCAACCACAACATCTCGCAAATCCCTATGCAAAATCTCATTGCGTGTATCACACCCGTTTGCAAATCGCTGCCAACCAGCCCCAAACTGTGCCCGTCGATACGCTGTTTTCGGTGCCCGACCTTTCACCTCTAGCTGGGCCAGATAATGCATCGCACCTGCTACTGACTGCGTAGCCTGCACTTGCAAGGGTCGCCCTGCCGGAGCCGCAGCTGGTGGCGTTTCTTGCCACTTGGCAACAATTGCCCCGCTCGTTGCCACCGCAGCCAACAACAAACTTGCCACTAAACGACGAACTCGATAATTTGGCCGATATGAACGTGCATGCTTCATACTTTTCAGTATACCGCAAAGCTTGCTACAATAGATATATGCATACGTTTTCTCGACTTTTAGAAACATTTTCACCAAGCAACTATAATCTATCGCTTCATCTTGATCGTGCGGCACGTACCTTTGGTGGCGTTGTGACGATTACCGGCACATTACAGCAATCAGACTATCTGCCACTACACGCCAAAGATCTCACTATTGAATCTGCCAGTATTGATGGCAAAGCCGCCCATGTTAGCCAGCACGAGCATGACGAAATCCGCCTTTCGCAAGCCGATTTGCAACCCGGCGAACATATCGCCGTCATCGCCTTTTCTGGCACTATCACCGATACTATGACCGGCCTGTACCCGTGTTATTTTGAACACGATGGCGTGAAAAAAGAGCTGCTCGCCACCCAGTTCGAAAGCCACCACGCCCGAGAAGCCTTTCCGTGCGTTGACGAACCAGCCGCCAAGGCCACGTTTGATCTTACCCTTAGCACTGAAGCGGGGGTTAAAGTGCTCAGCAATATGCCAATCGCTCACCAAAAGCCAGGCAGCGACACCACACCAATGGTAACCGTGTTTGAAACCACGCCTAAAATGAGCACCTACCTGCTCGCCTGGGTGGTCGGCGAACTCCACAAACAAACTGCCCACACCAAAAGCGGCGTCGAAGTCAATGTCTGGGCAACGCCCGCCCAGCCAACTGCCAACCTTACATTTGCGCTTGATATTGCCACCCGCTGTATTGATTTTTACGATGATTATTTTGGCGTACCATACCCGCTCCCAAAGTGCGACCACGTTGCCCTGCCAGATTTTAGCAGCGGTGCCATGGAAAACTGGGGCTTGATTACCTACCGCGAAATTGCCCTGCTGGCCAGCCCTAACAGCAGCGTGGATACTCGCCGCTACGTCGCCACCGTCATCACCCACGAACTCGCCCACCAATGGTTTGGCAATCTTGTGACAATGCAATGGTGGGATGATTTGTGGCTAAATGAAAGTTTTGCCACCATGATGGAATACATCGCCGTGGACGCCCTCGAGCCAAGCTGGAATATTTGGCGAGATTTTGCCGCCAACGAAGCGGTGATGGCATTGCGTCGTGATAGCCTTGATGGCGTACAGCCGGTGCATCTACCCGTCAATCACCCAGATGAAATCAGCACACTATTTGACGGGGCGATTGTCTACGCTAAAGGTGCCAAGCTGATGCGTATGATGCAGCACTACATTGGTGATACTGATTTTCGAGCTGGGCTACGCACCTACTTTACCAAGTTTGCCCACCAAAACACCACCGGGCAAGATTTGTGGGATACGCTCGGTGAGGCTAGTGGTAAAGATATATCCGGCTTGATGAACGCCTGGATTCACCAAAGCGGCTTCCCGCTCGTCACTATCGCAGAAACAGCCGATGGTGCCACGCTGACGCAGTCACAATTCTTTGTCGGGCCGCATCAACCAAGCACGCAAACCTGGCCAATTCCGTTAGTAGCAACCAACCTAGATTTGCCCGCTATTCTTGAAAGCAAATCACACACTACCGCCACCACCGAGCCGTTCTTCTTAAATAACGAAGACACCTCGCACTTTATCACGCACTACCCAGCTTCGTTCATCCAGGCTCGCCTAGCGGATATTCGCAACCTTGCCGCCAGCGAAATTACCCGCCTGCAGTTCCTACACGAACAAACCTTACTTGCCAAAGCGGGCATTATTCAGCTAGCTGATATTTTACCAATCCTTGATGCCTACCGCCACGAAACCAACGAAGCCGTCTGGGGCATTATTAGCCTGGCGATTGGCGAAATCCGCCGCACGATTGAAGGTGACGACGATACCGAAGCACGGCTCAAACAGTACGTCGCCGCATTGGTTCGCCCGCAATACGACCGCCTTGGCTGGCAAGCGATTGATGGTGAATCTGACAATGACGCCGTGCTGCGCGGCACGATTATCTCGCTGATGCTCTACGCTGAAGATAAGGATGCCATCAGCACCGCCCACCAGCTTTACACCAGCAGTAGCCTGCACGACCTTAACCCAGAGCTACGTGCCAGCTTGATTGCTAACGAAGTGCGTCATTTTAAGGCCGATATTACCGCCCTACTCGCCACCTACACAAAAGAAACTGATGGCGATGTACAGGGTGATCTTGCCAGCGGCATTACCGCTACTCGCACACCCGCCCACGTTCAGGCTATTCTTACCGCCCTGCAGCAAAAAGACACCATCCGTCCGCAAGATGTCTTCCGCTGGTTTGCCTACCTTATGCGCAACCGCCACACCCGCACCGCTACCTGGCAGTGGATGCGTGATAATTGGCAGTGGATTGAACAAACCTTTGCTAGCGATAAAAGCCTTGATTACTTCCCGCGTTACGCCGCCAATTCACTCTGCACTGCTAGCGAGCTTACCGAATACACCACCTTCTTTACCCCGCATCTGCAAAACCAAAGCTTGGCTCGTGCTATTACCATTGGCGAGGGCGAAATTACTGGCCGAATCGAGCAAATCGAACGCGACAAGCCGGCAATTATTGCAGCGCTGCAGCAGATGTAATCACGCTGCCAACCACACCAACACAAAAGACTGCCGCCCTGCGACAGTCTTTTGTCTATACGTGCAATTTACTTGCTATTATTTTGCCTTGTACACATCACAATCTGGCGAATCCAGCTTGGCAGTGCTCTTTAGTTCGCACACTTCACGCTGCAACTTTTCTAATTTTCATCCGCCTTTGCCGCACGCAGCTGCTGAACTTCAGCTCGCAACTGCACCAGCTTGTTATGCAGCTGTGCATCTTGCTGCAAGCTATACTGCACTGCAACCATCAATGCCGAAAGCTGCAGCAATACCGCCACAGCCACAAATAGCACCACGTTACGCAGGCTGCAATGTTCTTTTATCGCTATCTTTTTCATACCGCTAAAGCCCTTATTGCGCCGCCTTTAGTTCGCTCACTTCTTTGCGCAGCTGCAACATCTCTGCCTCAAGCTTCATATCACCCTGCTGTGCGTAATACGTCGCCCCAAATACAACTGCAACTTGCACCACAATCAGTACAGTCACCGCGATTAGCACCTTAAAAACAGCCGATTCTGCGTTGCTTCGTTTTTGTTTTTCCATACTATGTCCTTTTTATATTGATAAATATTAGCTCTAGTGTAGCACATAACACCAAGCAATACACTATCATAAGTATCGCTAGGCAATACGTATAATTTCGCAAACCTCGCCGCCGGTAACACTCGCCGCCAATAGACCCATATCATAACCACTATACTGCGGATGCTTTACCATAAACAACTCGGCAGCAAAGCGTATTTGTTGCTGTTTTTTGGCGGTAATTGCCGCAAAGCCATCACCAAAATGGGCGTTTTTACGGGTTTTAACCTCGGTAAAATACAGCGTTCCATCTTTGGTGGATACAATATCTATTTCACAGTAGCGTGTCCGCCAATTGCGGGCAATAATTGTGTGGCTGCGCTGTTCAAGTTCACGCACCACCCGGGCTTCGCCTGCGTCACCAATCTGTTTGGTGGTTTTGGTGGATAGGTGCTGCTGCGCTAAAGTACCGCCGCCATCAATCACCGTGCGACCAAGCTTCTCGGCGTACTGCCGCAGCGGTGCAAAGCTCACTCGGTGCTCGGGTATTACGCCGTGCGCATCAATCGCTGCCCGATGCTTGGCAGTACCATACCCCGCATGCGAGCCAAAGCCGTAGCCATCATACCTATTATCTAATTCTGCCATGTACGCATCACGCTCCACCTTTGCCAGTACACTCGCAGCACTAACGCTCGGCACCAATAAATCCGCCTTGGGCATAGTTTTTACATAGGCACCTTTTTTGGTGTGCTGCAAAAAATTAATCGTGCCATCAATAATAATTTCGGTATAGGGCACGGTAATTTGCTGCACCGCACGGATGGTAGCCAGCTGCAAAGCAGCACTCATGCCAACTTCATCAAGCTCGGCGGCACTTACCCAGCCGGTTGCGTAGGCGACTGCCTTTTCTTTTATAATCGGCAGCAAAGCTTCACGGCGTTTTTTGGTGAGCTTTTTGCTATCGGTCAATCCTTCAATTTCAGCACCACCCAACACTACCGCACCCACCACCAGCGGCCCCGCCCACGGCCCGCGCCCAGCTTCGTCTATACCAAGTATCATATGTTTAGTATAGCAAAAAGCCCCGTACAAGGACGGGACTTCTCTACATTTTTAGCGATGAGAACTACTTCTCTTCTGCAGCTTCAGCTTTTTCTTCTGCTTTTGGTGCTGGCTTTTCTGGCAAGGTGTTTACTGCTTCGCGATCAAACTTTACTGCCTTTAGGCGAGCACTCTTACCGCTACGTTCACGCAAGAAGCTCAGGAAGTTGCGGCGAACCTTTGCACGGCGTACGATTTCGATCTTTTCTACCAATGGACTGTGTAGCAAGAAGCTCTTTTCTACGCCAACACCGCTGGCAATTTTACGTACGGTAATACGGCTGGTGTGGCTTTTTTTGTTATCGGTGCGGATTACCACGCCTTCAAACACCTGCACACGTTCTTTGTTGCCTTCTTTAATGCGCTGGTGAACACGAACGGTATCACCACTGCGTGCGTCAACTACGGCGTGCTTTTTTTGCTGTTCGTTCACTTTTTGAATCAGTGCAAAACTCATTATATCATTCCTTTTATCGTTACTTGTGCGCCCGTGCAAACGGCGACTGGCCACGCAGTTGTATCACCTGCGGCTCCACATCGCCACACTGTACGCGTTTATATGCAATACAATTTCTTTGCCATTATACCACAGGTGGCCAGTGGTAGCAAGGTGATGCTACAATAGAATTATTATGGAACTTATCCTAGAACTCATCAGACTATCACCTTACATTTTAGGCGCGCTTATCGTTGCCCTGCAGATCACCGCTTATCTTGCAAAAGGTTCGCGATCAAAAAAGCTACTACTAGCCAGTATCATTACTACGATCCTCTTCTTTATTAGCCTTGCGGCTAGTGCTCGCCTGCTTGTGATTGGCGGCTAAGAGCATCTCGGCTACACAGGAAACCTACCAACTATCGATCATCTTGCGGCAGCTGCGAAGCAAACATGGTTACATACTCGCCACCACGCGCCACCAACTCCTGGTGCGTGCCACTTTCAGCGATAGCACCATCCTTTAGTACATAAATCATATCGGCTTTTTCAACAGTACTTAGGCGATGACTAATGGTAATAATCGTCTTGTCTTTTTCACGGAATAATCGCTGAAAAATTCGCGACTCTGCCAGTGCGTCGACTGCACTAGTTGGCTCATCAAGAACTACGATTGGACTGTTGCGATAGAAGTTTCGCGCCAAAGCCAAGCGCTGCCACTGACCACCTGACAGCTCAACACCAGATGTATTTTCATCCTTTTCAACCATCCATTTGTCTGGATAAGTTGCACCCTTATCCGGCAACTCAGCAACAAACTTTGCCGCTTCAGCCTTCTTGAGCGCTTCACGAATCCGTCTCGCACTTCGTCGCGATGACGTATCGCCAAACCAAACATTATCCTCAACTGTTGCAAACGTATAGCGAAGAAATTGTTGATCTAGCACCGCCAACTGCCGATGCCACGAATCACTGTCGTACTCTGCAATATTTTTACCATCAATCAAAACACGACCTTTTGTTGGCTGATATAGTCCAGTTAGCACCTTAAGAAGTGTCGTCTTACCGGCCCCATTTTCGCCTACGAGCGCGATGTGTTGCCCGCGCTTAATAGTTAGTGATACACCACGCAATACATCTTTTTTCGCCTGCGGATAGCGAAACTTGATATTATCTAAAACAATCGAATCGGCTAGTGCGGGCATTTTTGGCCGAGAATGGTCTTCTGCTGGCAATGCCATAAACTGTTGATAGTCGGCCAAGTTTGCCAAATCTTCATCAACGCTATTGATTTGCGTAATCAGCCCCTGAGCACCGTTCATCACTCTTCCGACCATCTGCTGCACAAACAAGAATTGACCAATCGGCTGACGATGGCTAATAATCTCCATCGCCACCCACAATAACGCACCAACCTCAGCTACCGCTGCCGCAATATCACCTGAAAGACGCCAAGCAATCATTCGCCGATCAAAATCAAGCCGCTCTTTCTGGTCTCGGTCGCGTAACGTTTGACGCAAAGAGAGCAAATGACGCACGACACCATACAGCCGTAGCTCTGCCATATTCACCGGCTGCAAAATATGAAATTCAACCCTGGCTAACTTACGTCGAGTGACGACCGTTTGCTGCCAATGCCTAGTCGAAAAGCGCGACACATAGATTTGAATGATAATACTTGGCACTACAGCTAAAGTAATCAATACTGCCAGCCAGCCATTCACCACCGCCAGGGCAACGATTGACGCAACCAAAGTTAATACATTAACTAGCAGCCTGGTGAGTGCAGTAAATACATACGAAAAAAAGCGAGCAAACTGACTTGCGCGATCAAACATATCAGCCGTCGCCTTATTATCGTACTCAGCAAAAGAAATCGCATGAAGCTGTTCATACATCTGCATCGAAATAGCCGAATTCACCCTATACCCCATAAGATCACTGATATAAGAATGAAGTGTTTGCCAGGCTGCACTAATCACGCCGAATCCAGCCGTTAGTGCCACATACCACATAACTCGCTGCCCAGCACCAGCATCGCCTACGTAGGCTTCTGCCAGTGCTGTTGTGGTTAATGCAGCAAAATACGTTGTCAACACCGGCAGTCCTGCTGTTATCGCCGCACCAGCAAGCTGCACCACTGATAAAAATGGTGCTACTTGAAAGGTTGTCTTTACTATCATCCCTAGCGATTGAGCAATCTGCCAAGGTGTCATTTTCTTACGCGTCTCGTCCATATTATTATTTTTCTATTAAACCATAAAACATACCTTATGTCTATCTATTTATTTCTGTCTATATCCCTACTTTACGTATGTGACAGGTGATATCTCTTCTAACGTCTAGTGCTATACTAGATACATGGACTACAATCAACTTGCACTCGATTTACACAAGCAATACAAAGGTAAAATTACCACCCGTCTGCGGGATGAGGGCGAACTTACGCGCGAAAAGCTCAGCGCCTACTACAGCCCGGGCGTTGGTGCGGTCAGCAAAGCAATTGCCGAAGACCCATCTACCCTACCAGCCTACACCTGGACCAACAATCTGGTAGCGGTCATTAGCGATGGTTCGGCGATTTTGGGCCTAGGTGATTTAGGCGCCAAGGCCGCTATGCCGGTGATGGAAGGTAAGGCTCTATTGTTTAAGCACTTTGCCAATGTTGATAGTGTACCGATTGTGCTTGATGTACACACGCCAGATGAAATCGTTGCCACCGTTAAGGTGATGGCGGGCAGTTTTGGGGCAATTAATCTAGAAGATATTGCCGCACCAAAATGTTTTGAGATTGAAGAACGCCTGAAGGCAGAACTCGACATCCCTGTGTTTCACGATGACCAGCACGGCACTGCCATTGTTACCCTCGCTGGGCTCATTAACGCTGCCAAGGTGGTTGGTAAAAATCTACACGACTGTAAAATTGCCACCGTTGGCGCGGGGGCTGCTGGCACGGCGATTATTAAGCTACTGCATTTATATGGTGTACGTTCGCTAGTGGCGGTTGATAGTCGTGGCATTATTGGCGATGCCCGTGATGATCTTAATGCAGAAAAGCAGGCACTGCTGCCGTATCTTGATACCACCCAGCACGGTTCGCTTGATGATGCGATTGCCGGGGCAGACATCTTTATCGGTGTAAGCAAAGCAGGGCTACTTACCCCAACTATGGTGCAGTCAATGGCGCACGACCCAATTATTTTTGCCTTGGCCAACCCTGTGCCAGAAATCATGCCAGAGGAAGCCAAGGCTGCTGGTGCTGCCGTAGTTGCGACCGGCCGTAGCGATTTTGCCAACCAAGTAAATAACGCACTCGCCTTCCCTGGTATTTTTAGAGGTGCACTAGATAATGGTGTGCAAAAAATCACCGATGAACATAAAATAGCCGCTGCCGAAGCCTTGGCTGCACTCATTCCACGCCCAACTGCTGATGAAGTTATTCCATCGCCGTTTGACGAACGTGTAGTGCCAACAGTTGCTGCAGTTATCAAATAATTATCACCCAAAAAAGAAAACCCCCGCACAAAGCGGGGGTTGTTGTTAGGAATAGAAACGCTCAAGACGCAACTGTTGCAAGGCAGTGTGCATCATTTGTACGGTGGTGTGCATAATGGTAAATACCAGCTGCCACGATATACCGACACTGTCATATTCAACCAACGCACGTCGTGTTGCATCGAGCAAACTTCTTGGATCATCGGTCGCAAACACGATCGACATATGCTCTCGTATCGCTGCATCGTCACAAGCTGCTGCTACTACGCCAACCATTTCACAGAAACGTTCATAGTTAGCAACAATCTCTTGCGACATACGCCCGAGTGCATATTCTGCATCACGCAACGCATCTAGTGCTTGATCGGCTGGCAAAAGCTCAACCCCATCCACCGAACGAGCGATGTCACCCATGTGCAAAATCAAGGAGATTACCTCACGGGCTCCCCAAAAGCTCGGCAGCACAAGCCCTGCATGCGCAGAAATATATTCGAGCACCTCGCTGCAAGTTTGCCGCTCGACTGTATAATCAGTTCGGTCGATATCATTTGGGGCGATTGCACTATCAGCCAACCAAAATCCATCGTGTGCAGCAAATGATAATGCCCGTACTGTTTTCACCGTATCCTTAAAATGCGGCTCCCTACGGCAGGCAACTTGCTCAAGTGCAGTCATTTCCCTAAACATCGCTAGATCCTCTCTACTCATTCGTCAGGGGACCTCCCTGTACGATACCCTACCACAATTGCAGCAGGACGACTAGCGTAGTTATTATTATATACTATTTTTATAAAAACACAATCCCTACAAAGGAAAGCCCCCGTCGCAAAACGGGGGTAGCGGCATTATGCTGTGTACTTGTGTCCAATTGCAGTACGCAACAATCCGCAGGTTGTATTAAGAGTATGGAATGCAGTATTCCAGGACAATCCGGCCGCCGAACACCTGAATGTAAGACTCAGACGCCCAAGGCGCCAATCTACAATCGTATGAAATGGTTCGCCGCATAGTGCGTCAAAGGATCGCTCGATGAGCTCTTCTGCATCATCCTCGAACAAATCCTCTAGCAAGCTACACACCATTACACCCTTCGTGAGTGTCGAAAGCGTCTTGCACGCTTCTCGATAATACTGAAAGTTGTCTTCGATGATAGTCGCCGTTGCGTCAAAAGATCGTTCAATTTCGAACAGCTCAGCTGAGCGAGGTGCAGCATTTGCCACACGGATGGCGATAGTGCCTAGTGTCTTGAGTAGCTGATGCACAGCCTTCGCCGACCAAAAATCTGGTAGCGGCATATCAACACAAGCTGATATGTATTCTAACACCTCCCTATCTGTCGCCTCTAGCAACAACCCGTCATCTGATATGTCAGTAGTCTGGTTGTCACTATCTGGCGTAATCAGCCCAGGACCTATCCATTTACCCTTAGATACCGCCGACAGCAGTGTATAAAATTGTGCAGTTGTGCCTTCGTATAGGGCTCGCTGCTCCACACCCTGTCCGCATACAAAACGCTCAAGAGAAGCCATCTCCTTAAGCATCGCCAGCTCCCTTCTCTTCTACTGATAGAGACGCTCTCTATACAGTTGCTGTCAGTACAGCCAAAGCCGCCATGACATGGTCTAGCGTGATCATTATTATACACTATTTTTTACAAAAAAGCAATATCATCCTTTGGGATGGGTAATGTACTCCATTAGATCACTCGGTTCACTTCTTCGAGAGTTGTTTCGCCTCGCAATGCTGCCAACACCCCTGCCTGCAGCAAGGTTATCATCCCCTGCTGGCGAGCGACCGCCTCGATCGCTTCGGTGTGCACATCAGTGACATCACCACGCAAAAAGCGCTGAATCTCCTCTGTTACCACCATTTGCTCCATCACTGGAATACGACCCTTATAACCAAACGGCACTTCTGGCGTCGGTACTGGTCGCCATAATGTAAACGTGTCAAGATCCGGATGCTCAATCGTATCAGGAATACCCTTCAACACCTCCTTCACCCAGCGGCGAGTAGCTTCATCCGGCTCGTATTCTTGTTTGCTGCCATCCCACAAACGTCGCACCAAACGCTGGGCAATCAGCAATCGCACCGAGCTACTAAAAATAGGGTTTTGACCAATCATATCAATAATACGACTAAAGGCAGCACTGGTTGAGTTGGCATGGAAGCTTGAAAGCACCAGGTGCCCGGTGATTGATGCCTGAATGGCAGTACGGGCAGTTTCTTGGTCACGAATCTCACCCACCATCACGACATCGGGGTCAAGACGCAGCACGCTACGCAAGCCATCGGCAAACTGCTGGCCGCTTGTTGTATCGATTGGGATTTGCGTAATGCCAGGAATGGTGTTTTCAACCGGGTCTTCCAGGGTGATGATTTTACGATCATCCGTATTAAGTGCGTTCAAGATGCTATACAGTGTGGTAGATTTACCAGAGCCAGTCGGGCCGACCATCATCAACAAGCCACGAGGATGGCTCACTACTTCATCAATCTCACGCCGCTCTTTATCGGCAATCCCAAGCAGATCAAGATTTAGTTGTGAGGTATCAAAGTTAAATAGACGCATCACTACATCTTGTCCATACATGGTCGGCACGGCCTCGATACGCAAGTTCAAAAGGTGCGTCGCTCCGTCTCGTGACACCTCTTTATTCATGTGGCCAGATTGCGGCGTGGTGGCAGCGGTCGAAATATTTGCCCGTGAGCTTAAAGCCGCCATCAGCACACGGTAGCGATCTTTTTCAAGATTTGCCACTGGGTGCAATGCACCATCAATACGCATACGCACCCGAATATAGGTACGCTGATTTTCGATATGAATGTCGCTTGCCCCTAGGCGATCTGCCTGATCCACCAGATAGTCAAACACCATGTCGGTACCAACCGAATTAAGGGTCTGGCTCACACTTGAAATGGTTTCACTATCACCTTTTTTGGCGATTTTAATATCATCGTAAATGATCTCTTTTGGCGGATCGTACCGGTTCATAAAGACGTTATATGCAGACTGACTAATCAGCAGAAACTGCACGGCACGACCATCTTCGGCGTATTCTTTTTCCATACTCCGCAAAACACTTTGTGGAGTTGTACTCGTGACACCAAACCGATAGGCACTTGCCGCTTCGTTTGCCATGAGCGGGATAATGCGATTAAGGTGCATTTCCTTAATTGAAATAACATCCTTAATGAGCGGCAGTGTATTTTCGATCTCACGTGCATCAAGATATTGCAGTCCAAGAATCGCCGCCCGACGCTGGGTAGATTCTTCATCGTTTTGCCGACGGGCTTCTTGTACCTTTTTCTCGTCCATTGTCTTTATTATAGCAAAGCATAACCAAAAAAACACCCGTGATCTCGCCCAAAAATATCTCACTATGCTATACTAAACACACTATGTCAATTATTGTGATTGCACATAATATCCGCTCAACCCACAACGTAGGGGCGATCTTTCGTACCGCTGAAGGTTTTGGGATTGAGAAGATTATTTGCAGCGGCTACACACCGTACCCTGCACTTATTAATGGCGACCCCCGCCTGCCGCATTTGCGTGAAAAAATCACCAAGCAAATCCACAAAACTGCACTAGGTGCCGAAACCCTGGTGCCGTTTGAGCGATGCGACAAACCGCCGCTTACCGCCCTGCGTCAAGCAGGCTATAGTATTATTGGGCTTGAACAGGACGAACAGTCAATCCCCCTGCAAACCTACCATCCAACGGGCAAGGTTGCCCTATTGCTCGGCGAAGAGGTTGATGGCATTTGCCAGGAATTGCGTAGCCAATGCGATGGTTTTGTCGAGATACCAATGGCTGGCAAGAAAGAAAGCTTTAATGTAAGTGTAGCAGCCGGCATTGCACTCTATCAGCTATGCGTACGATAGTTTTCCACTATATGTAGCGTAGGTTACTACATTATATACACTAATCGCTCTTGCTGTTTAGCGACTGGTTCGGTACAATAAAAAGTACGTTCAACGCTAGCTAGGGTAGAGCTAGTCGCCATCTCTTGGCGGTAGATGTTCCCCTGTGCTATCGCATCGGAACCTATCGCCCCTTGACAAGAAAGTAGTAAACCAATGACCGTAACTGTTTACAGCAAGCCAGCCTGCGTCCAGTGCAATGCCACCAAAAAGGCACTCGACCGTGCGGGGATTGACTATACACTGATTGATATCAGTACCGATAGTCATGCCCGAGAACACGTGCTAGGGCTTGGGTATTTACAAGCACCTGTCGTAGAAGCCTACGGTATGCATTGGTCCGGTTTTCGGCCAGAACGCATTAAAGCACTGGCACACCATGAGGCGTCGCTTACAGCCAAGCCAAGTTGACGCTAAGGGGCAGATATGCCGCACACCCTGTAGTGGTTTGCGGCATCTTTGCATTGGCTGTGTAACGCTTGATGATAATCACGCTACCTTTTCAACCTGCTACACAGCAATATACAAGCGGGCAACTACTTTACCACCACCGCTTCTTCACCCAAATGCTGCACCAGGGTGGCTAGCAGAGTTTTATTATCATCCACCTTAAATGGCAAACGAATAGCCGACTTTTTCTCTTCGCCCAGCACCAAAATAATTTCGGTCACACCGGGGTGTGCTTTACATGTCTTTTTTAGCATCATCAGTGCATTATGATCATCAGGGTTTTTAATTTGCACATAAAGCGTTTTGGCCACAGGCGGCTCGACTGGGTGATAGGTTGGCTTATTTTCGGCACTCGCATCATCCACCTTTGGTTTTTTTGACGGCAACGGTGTACCGTTTTTGGCCGCCTTGTACTGGGCACGGCGTTCTTTTTTGACGGCCGAGCTCATTTTTGGACCATCCATTTTGCGACCGGTTGATTCATAGCTTTGAATTTCTTTATCATCAATCAGCACAATTTCATTGGCGATCATTTTACTTTCGCTACCCAAATTACCATCACGGTCACGAGCCGAATTTTTACCGGTTACCCGCACTACGGCATCTTGCACCAATTTAGCACCAACTTGCTCGAACAGATTTGGGAAGACAATCACCTCACCCTCGCCAAATTTATCTTCTAGTGCCACAAACGCCATTTTGGTACCGCTTTTCGTGATGATGGTACGTACGCTGGTAATAATGCCACCAATGGTCATTTCACGGCCATCGTAATCTGGCTTTAGGCGTGTGAGCGGCTGGGTTTGCTCGCTAAGATAGGTGGCGTAGCTATCGAGCGGATGTGCTGAAATATACAATCCCATCAGCTCACGCTCCCACATCAGGCGTTCTTTATCGGTATGCTTGGCCGGTGCAGTCTGTAGCTGCATAGTCGCCTGCACACCCTTGGCTTCCTCGCCGAGCAGCCCAAATAGGTCAGTCTGCCCACTGGCAGCTTCTTTTTGGGTTTTTTGAGCAAAGGCGGTAATGGTGTCGAGATTAAACAGTAGGTCTGAACGGTCACCGAAACTATCAAACGCACCACATTTAATCAGCGACTCCCAGGCTTTGCGGTTAAACTTGCTGGTCGAAACACGCTTGGCAAAATCTTCAATGCTGGTGAATTTGCCCTCTTCACGTGCCCGCAGCAGCTCCTCGACCGCACCAACACCTACGCCCTTCACCGCCGCCATACCAAAGCGAATTTTATTTTCGCCCGGCACCACGGCAAACTCGACAAAGGATTCATTGACATCTGGGCTGAGTACCGAAATGCCCATATGCTTACATTCCGTCATTTCGATGGCCAGGCGTTCGGTATCGTCTTGGTCGCTGGTCATCAAGGCTGCCATAAAGGCATCCGGATAGTGTGCTTTAAGATACGCCGTCCAGTAGGCGATCAGGCCGTAACACGCCGCATGACTTTTGTTAAAACAGTAGTTCGCAAACTCTTCTAGCGCCGCCCAGAACTGCTCGGCAATTTCCTTAGTGGCACCGCCAACTTTGATGGCACCTTCCACAAATTCCGGTTTGACCTTCTGCATGAGGTCGATTTTTTTCTTTCCCACCGCCTTACGCAGCGTGTCCGCTTGGCCGCCGGTAAAGCCACACCATTCTTTCGAAATCTGCATAAACTGCTCTTGGTACACCAAAATGCCGTAGGTGTTTTTGAGCGAGTTTTCCATGCCGGGGTGTAAATAGGTAATTTCTTCCTCGCCGTGTTTACGCTTAATAAAGCTATCGATAAACTGCATTGGGCCAGGGCGATACAACGCCACCATCGCAATAATATCCTCAAACACACTTGGCTTCAGCTCACGCAAATAGCGTTTCATGCCGGCCGATTCAAGCTGGAACACGCCCGTCGTGTCGCCGCGCTGGAAAAGCTCGTAGGTTTTTTGATCATCCAGCGGCAAGGTTGAAAGATCAATTTCGGTTTTGTACACCTTGCGGATAATACGCAGCGCGTTGTTGATGATGGAGAGGTTTGAAAGACCCAAAAAGTCCATCTTCAAAAGTCCCAGCTCTTCGACCGGCCCCATCGGATACTGCGTCGCCACCACACCTTTTTGTGCCATTTCGAGCGGCACAAACTTCACCAAATCATCGGGGGCAATCACCACGCCGGCAGCGTGCACACCGTGCGAGCGAATTGTACCTTCAAGCTGGCCGGCAAAATCGTAGACCGTTTTCGCAGTCGGGTTGCTTTCGTATTCCTTTTTGAGATCAGCATCCTCGACCAAAGATTTTTTAATTGGAATATGGCGACCCTGCACTGGCGGCGGAATCAATTTGGCGAGACGGTCGGATTCGCCATACGGCACCTGCAACACACGCGCCACATCACGCACCGACGCACGCGCTGCCATGGTACCAAACGTACAGATGTTCGCCACTCGCTCGTGGCCGTATTTGTTGGCACAATATTCAATCACTTCATTACGGCGGGTATCTTGAATGTCGATGTCGATGTCGGGCATGGAGATACGGTCGGGATTCAGGAAGCGTTCGAACAGCAAATCGTACTTAAGCGGGTCAAGATCGGTAATGTTGAGCGCATAGGCGATAATCGAACCTGCCGCCGAACCACGCCCCGGCCCAAAGATAATCCCCTGGCTTTTACCCCAGTTGATAAAGTCTTGCACGATCAAAAAGTAACCATTGTAGCCCATTTTATCAAGCACACCAAATTCCATATCGAGACGCTCAAGTTGCTCCTCGGATAGCATGGCACGCAGCTCGTCGTTTGGTAGCTTTTTGGCGTCTTCAAGCGAGATGTTGGCGTAGCGTGCCGCCATGCCACTATACACCAGGTGGTCGAGATATTCTTTTTCACTTTCACCATTTGGTGTTGGAAATTTTGGAATCAGGATTTTGCCAAGTTCGATTTCGATATCGCAGCGATCGGCAATATTTTTAGTGTTGGCAACGGCGCGCGGATTGGTTTTATTCCAGCGCTCAATAATATCGGCCGGGTCGGTCACATGCAGCTCAAAATCCTTTAGGCTCATGCGTTTTTCATCGCTCAAATACGAACCAGTACCCACACACAAAAGAATTTCATGTGCATCTTGATCGGCGTGGCTTAAATAGTGCCCGTCGCTCGACACCACGCATTCAATATCCAGTTCTTCACTTAAACGTTCAAGATATTGGTTAATTTTTACCTGCACATCCCACTTACTTGGGCAATCTGGGTGGCCGTGATCTTGTAGCTCCAAATAATAACGGTCGCCAAACACGCTTTTGTACCAGCTAGCGATTTTTTTGGCTTCTTCGTAATTATCAACCCGCAGCTGCTCGCCAACTTCGCCACTTGCACAGGCCGACATCGCAATCAAACCTTCGTTATATTTTTCGATCACCTCGTGGTCGATGCGCGGCTTGTAGTACATACCTTCAAGGTTGGCGATAGATGAAAGCCGCATCAAATTTTGATAACCCGTTTCGTTCATAGCGAGCAAAATCAGGTGGTAACGTGCCTTATCTTTTTGCGGATCACGATCAGCTCGGCCACGGGCTGCCACATAGGCTTCCATACCAATAATCGGCTTAATGCCGGCAGCTTTGGCGGCTTTGTAAAATTCAATCGTACCGCTCATGGTGCCGTGGTCGGTAATCGCACAAGCCTCCATGCCCATTTCTTTGACACGATTAACAAGATCAGGAATTTTAGTGAGACCATCAAGCAAACTATGGTGAGTGTGGTTGTGAAGATGCACATAATCGGACGCTTTCAACATGCGCCCGATATCCGTTCGTTTGTTTGCTTTCGTCTCCCCCATACTATATCCACCTTATTATATCACATCACCCCTAGTAATTGCGGATAAATAAACACCGCCCTCCATAGAGAGCGGTGCCTGACAAATATGCGATTTATTTTTTTGCAGATTTTTCGACTTCGTGCTTGAGCTTGCTAATTTTTTCTTCTGCACCAGCACGTAGTTCTTTGGCCTTTTCTTCTAGCTTTTTCGCCTGAGCTTCTGCCTTGGTGCGGATATCCTCGGTTGCATCGGCTGCCTGATCTTTTAGCTCAACCGCCTTCTTTTTAATATCTGCTCGAGTTTCCTTGCCGCTCTTGGGTGCAGTTAGTACACCAGCAACAACTCCTGCAACTGCACCAATAATTGCACCGATTGCAAACTTATTTCCTTTCGCCATGCTTCTTCCCCTTCTTCATCTTAGTTAATAATCCTAATACCAGTTTAACAGCTGTGGTCGCAGTTGTGAACTGCCCTAGCCCGCCAATGAGCGAACTTGCCGTACCAATCTTAAGATCGGCCTTGTCGGCGATCTGCTTAATTTGTTTGCTGATACGAATCATGAGCACTGCCAAAATAATACCCAGCAGTAAAAATACAATCAGCACAATCGCCAAAATAATCACTAAAACTGTTGCCGCCTGCTCCATCTATTGTAGCCTTTCTTTTAGATAGCTCCGTAGCTCGTCACCGTACGTACTGGTAGATAGTGCTACGTCAAGCACCGCTTTAATATATTTTAGCTGGTCGCCCGTGTCGTGCCAGACACCATCGATAATGCGGCCATAGACTGCATCATTTTGTGCCAGCTCATTAATGCTATCCGCCAAGGTAATTTCGCCATTTTTATCAACCTTCTCTTGGGCGATGATTGGCAAGATATCTGGCGTCAGCAAGTAGCCGCCCACGCTTGCCAAATTACTTGGGGCGTTGGCTTCGCCCGGCTTTTCAATTAGCTGCGTGAGTTGGTACGTACTATTATCACCTTCTGCCTTGATGGCCGCCATGCCGTACTTATCGGCATCTTTCTTATCAACTTCAATCAGCGAAATAACCGATTTGCCGGTCGCCTTATATGCCTCGAGTAGCTGCACCGCTCGTGGCACCTCGCTACGGAAGAAATCATCGGCAAAGAAGACAAAAAACGGCTCATCGTTATTGATAAGATGGCGAGCATTCAGCACCGGGCGTGCGTTGCCTTTTGGCGAACCTTTTTGGCGCACATACACAAAGTTGGCCATTTCGGCGATTTTTTTAATTTGATCGGCTTTGTCGTGCTTGCCTTTTTCGCGCAGTTCAGCCTCGAGCTCGTCGCTGCGGTCAAAGTGATCTTCAATCGAACGCTTAGTGCTACCAGTTACAATGATGATTTCGGTTACGCCAGCCGCCGCTGCTTCTTCAACAATCAGCTGAATCACCGGACGGTCAATCACCGGCAACATTTCCTTTGGCATCGCCTTGGTTTGTGGCAAAAAGCGGGTACCCAGCCCAGCGGCACAAATAATTGCTTTAGTTGGTTGTTTCATTATGGTCACCTCCTTTACTGTATTTTCTAAAATATTTATAGCCTTTCACGAATCAGCTTCTGTGCCAAGGCAGGATTCGCCTTGCCTTGCGATCGCTTCATCACCTGGCCGACCAAATAGCCGATTGCTTTATCCTTCCCGGCTTTAATGTCGGCGATTGAGGCCGCCGATGCCGGGTCGTTCATGACTTCATCAACCACTGCTGCAATCGCCCCTTCGTCCGACACCTGCAAAAGATTCTTTTGCTCTGCCAAAGCCCGTGGGTCAGTTTGTCCTGCAAGCAGGTCGACGAATAACTCCTTGGCACTAGTACTGCTAATCTCACTCTTATCTACCATTGTAGCCAAGGCAACTAAATCAGCTACTGCAGACTGATGCAAACCGCTCTCTTCAGACGGCTCATCCGCCATAACACTCGCAAACCAGTGTGCGACTCGCTTGGCAATTGCATCACCAGCTGCATCTTGCACCTCGGCCACTGCCTGAGCATGCTGCTGAGTATCGAGCAATGAATTTACCACCGAACGATCAAGCTCCAAGCTCTGCCATTTTTCACGATAGGCGTTTGGTAACATTGGCACTTCAGATTGAATACGCTCAACTTCTTCAGCTGTTAGCACAATTGGCGGAATGTCTGGATCTGGCATATAGCGATAGTCTTGTGCATCTTCTTTACTGCGTTGGCTTACGGTAATCTGCTGATCGTCGTTCCAGCCGCGCGTTTCTTGCACCACTGCTTCACCCGATTCAATCACATCAACCTGTCGCTTAAATTCGTATTCGGCAGCTCGCTCCACGCTACGGAACGAATTAAGGTTTTTAATCTCGGTACGCTTGCCAAGTTCGGTTGAGCCTTTTGGTGCCACGCTAATGTTCACGTCAAACCGCATATTACCATGATATAGATCACCGTGGGTCACGCCAGCATAGGTCATGCGGCGATATAACTCAACCGCATATGCACGAGCCTCGGCCGCACTGTGAATATCTGGCTCAGACACAATTTCGATCAACGGCGTGCCAGCGCGGTTCAAGTCAACCAAACTATGATCACCGTGGTGTGTCAACTTGCCGGCATCCTCTTCCATATGAGCGTGGTGAATCCGCACCTTGCAAATCGTGCCATCATCAAGCGGCACTTCTACCACACCCGCACCAATAATTGGCTGGTACATTTGGGTAGTTTGATACCCTTTTGGCAAATCTGGGTAAAAATAGTGCTTGCGATCAAAACTACTCACCAAATTAATAGTACTGCCCAGCGCCTTGCCCGCCTTAACCGCCAGCTCGACTGCGTGGCGATTTAGCACTGGCAACATGCCTGGCAAACCGTAATCTACCGGGCTAACGTTTTGGTTTGGCTCGGCAAATCGTGAATCATTATCGGCTGCACTAAATAGCTTTGTATTGGTGGCAAGTTGCACATGGCATTCTACACCAATCGTCATTTCATACGTATCATATACACTCATTAGATTGCTCCTACATCTTTTAAGGCCTGCTTAAAGCTTGCCAGGGCACGGCGAGCAGTCATGTAGCTCACTTGCACCTCTGGCTCGTGGGCGATTTGGTTACGTAATTTATGAGCTGCCCAAACCGCATTGCGATTTGAAAATACCTGCCCGGCAGATTTTAGCCGTTCGCCCATCGTACTGCCTTTGTAGCCAGATTCTCGCAAGGCACTATCTAGCAATTTGTCGGCGTTCAGTACCGATAAATGATAGCTTGCTTCTTGATTCTTTTGGAGTGACGACTCTATCTTAAGCCAACGTGAACGAAATTTTTCTTTATCAAGCTGACGACCGCCTCTAGTGACAATTGCCACCAATATCGCACCGCCAACAATCAAAATAATTGCAAAAAATAGCAACAAGGCAACACTAGGATTCATCAGCTACCCCCTCAAGCAGACGAGCAATTGCAAGCAATTCAGCGTCGTGCTTCTGCTTACCGATTAATTGCACGCCCACTGGCAAACCATCTGCCAAGCCAGCTGGTACACTCACCGCAGGTAAACCTGCCAAGCTTGCTGGTACTGTCATGACATCTTCAAGATACATTGTTAGCGGATCGTTAGTCTTACTGCCAATTGCAAATGCGGTGGTTGGAGCAACTGGGCCAATAAGTGCATCATACTTTGCTAGTACCTTGCTAAACTCATCAATCAACAATGTACGAGCCTTTTGTGCTTTTTGATAATAGGCATCAAAGTAGCCACTGGATAGTACATAATTACCGATCATAATACGACGCTTATTTTCGGCCGTAAAGCCTGCTGCACGACTCTTTTTGTACACCGCATCAAGCGTCATTGCATCACTTGCCCGCACTCCGTATCGCACGCCATCATAACGAGAAAGATTCGAGCTAATTTCGGCTGGCACAATCACGTAGTAAATTGCCAGTGCATATTTAAGCATCGGCATACTAACCTCTTCCACTTCATAACCATGAGCTCGATAGGCCTCAATCGCCTGCTGCACCACCTGCTTTACGCCATCATCAACCCCATCGGTCATAAATTCTTTGATGACGGCAAGCTTTTTTGCACCGGTTGGCTGTGCTTGCGGCACAAAGAAATCTGGTAGAGTGGTCATATCTTTTGTATCTTGACCAGCGATAATACTCATAACCATTTCGGTATCTTGTACAGTAGCAGATAGCACACCGATTGTATCGGTGCCACTTGCCATTGCCACTACGCCGTAGCGACTTACCGCACCGTAGGTTGGCTTAATCCCTACCACGCCATTAAAACTAGCCGGCTGACGGATTGAGCCGCCCGTGTCGGTGCCAAGCGTAAACGGCACGATGTCTAGTGCCACTGCCACCGCCGAGCCGCCGCTACTGCCGCCAGCTACACGAGTAGCATCAATCGCATTCTTTGTCACACCAAACGCCGAATTTTCGGTACTGCCGCCGTGCGCAAATGCATCAAGGTTAACTGCCCCGATGCAAATTGCTCCTTCGGCCTCAAGCCGTTCAACTGCCTCTGCCTGTAGCGGTGCAACAAAATTCTTTAACATATCACTAGCTGCAGTGGTGGCTCCATCAACGTGCAAAAAGTTATCTTTTACAGCAAACGGCACACCGGCAAGCTTACCAGTAAGCTCACCTGCCTCAACTTGCTTGGCTCGAGCCCGTGCTCGGTCGTAGGCAATATGCAAAAACACGTTATACTGGCCGCTAGCTTCGGCACGTGCCAAGGCAGACTCTACTTCCGCAACCGCACCATGCTGGGCGATGCGCTGCATTACTTCTTGTATACTCATAATACTTTTGGCACCTTTATCTGCGCCTGTGTCACATTATCGCCCGCACACGCCAACAGCGTTTCTCGGCTTGGCAAGGTGTTATCAATCACATCTTCGCGCCATACATTTGATAATCCTGTCACTTGGTAGGTCGGCTCAACCTCAGTTGTGTCGAGTTCGGCCAGCTGGTCGATATAGCTTAAGGTGCGCTCTATATCACTGGCAAGACGATCTGCCTCGTCATCTGTCAGCTCAAGGCCACCAAGCTGTGCCATCTGAGCCACGGTAGCTTGGGTAATTGTTGTCATACTCCTATTGTACCACGGCCATGTCACCTGTAGGGTGTGATTTTACAATCTCTACTGCTGCTGCGATGACTGCGACTCAGGTGTCGAAGACTGCACATCGGGCAATTGTGATTGTGGCTGCAACGCACCATCCTGCCCCGCCAATGAACGGTAGTAGTCTGCTGCAGATTGTGGCTGCGGTACATACGGCGTGACTGGCGGTTGTACTGATGGCGAATAAGCCGGCTGCTGCGGATGGGTATTAGGCTGTGAAACAGCTGGCGTTTGCCCGGGATGTGGCGATGGATACGCCGACATCGGCTGTGGCACCTGCACAACTGCAGCCGATTGCCCTGGTACACTACCCGGCCAGGCCGGCTGCACTGATTGTGCTGGCGTAAAGTTGCGTGCTGTATGCGGCTGTGCGACCGGCTGCCATGATTTTGTATCAACATATTGCCCACCAGCTGCCACGCCATATTGTGATACTGCCTGCGGACGGCTAAACATCTTCATGGCAAGTTGCACAATTGCAAGTAAAATTAATCCTATCACCGACAGCAGCACAACTGCCTGCGAAATCTGCACACCCGTATTCATGAGCGACGTGTCGGTTGGCTTGCCTAACTGCGATTGGGCGTATTCGGTAAATGGTTTTGCCAGGTAGTTTTGTGGATATTGCCGGGCAGTTTCGCCAAATAATTCAATCGCTCGGCGATAATTGCCTCGTATCATCTCACGCAGCCCCTCGCTCCACGCATCCGATGCCGTACTGACTGAACGGATTGAAAGATTACGGTCTTTTGCAAGCGAACGGATTTCGGCGATATCACGAATAATCATACTTGCCGTGCAGGCACCGTTTGGACAGTTTGCTGTATTGTAGGTGGCATACCCAATCACTTGCCCGTCATCGCCAAACGCCGGGGCACCAGTAAAGCCGGCGTGCGATGGCGTACCAACTACCGAAAGCCGCTGCCCATTCGCTCCATTAAAGGCCTGCTCAACCTTCCCTTGCCGCAAGAGGAACGTAGGGCGGAATTGCCCAGAAAAGAGCGATCCAATCGTATACATTGGCATGCCAACCACATTCACGGTTGTACCACCCGGCACTGCCGCCGAGGCAGCTAAATCAACAATTGGAAACGGACCGCCTTTCTTCACCTTCAACAAAGCCACGTCATCTTTTACAATATCGCCATTTGCAACTTGCTGCTGCAGCTTGCTGTTATCGTACTTTTTGCCCGCTAGCTCAGCCTCAAATACCGAATTTGAAAAGGCAAATTCAAGCCCGCCATCACCTTTTTTATTCACCGTAATTGGCTTATCTGACGTTTGCACGGCGTACATGTATTTTTCCTTTGCCAGCGAAATACGCTCAGGAGCAATCAGCTCGCTGAGTACATAGATTTTCTCTATCACATCTTGGTCTCGCTCAGCCAAGCCTGCCATTAACGCATCGACATCGGTCTGCATCAAAATACGAGATTCAAACAAATACTGCAATACTCGCTCGAGCCGGCTATTAGTCTGGCGTTCATCTGGTGCATTGGTAATATATGCACGAATCGCTTCACGTGGGGTTACATCAATGCTGGTTGCCGCCGTAGCCACCAAACCTTCTCGTGTAACAAAAAAGCCAGAACCGCCCTTATCAACACATGCCCCGGTCAGTTGCGGGCCAGGTTTGCCATTTGGTAAGGTAAGCTTTACATCCGCACAGTAAATCATACCAGTTCGCACAGTACTTGGGGCAAGCTTTGCAAACGCATGCACGTTTTTGGTGGCTGCAAGATACGACGACACAACCTTTTCCTTACGCTTTTTGTCGCCAGGTTTTTCGGTAGCTTTGCCGGTGGTTGGCACTTCTTTTGGAGGCTCTGGAGTTTTATCATCAAGACGATTATCCACCAAGGCGGCACCTTCGGCTGCACCATCAACCGTTGCCAAGCCGTCTATTTCTGGCTTTTTGTATGACACGCCAGCCACTACTTGCTCTAGTTGTGCAACCGCACTAAAATTGCTGGCACGGATATTATTCACACAGGCAATGTATGGCCTTTCGTGCTGGATAGTAAAGTAGCAATCCTCACGGCGAACGCTCGTCACGCCAAAACGTTCATCTTTGTGAGTATAGCTCACCATGCGGTAGTCTACATCATTAAATTTTTTATTGCGACTATCACCCGCTGTTACTGCAGGGTTAGTAGTGCGTTGATCTGTCGCAGCCTTAATCAACATCTCTAGCCGAGAAATACCCCGGTAGCCATCCTTTGCTTCAAGCTGCTTCCAATACGATGGGTCGCTCGTAGAGGTGATTCGCAGCTCTGGCGCCACCAAGGTAATTTCGCTATGAGCCGCCCGGCTTGTTTCGACTGGTCGTACTCGAATCACACTATATGGACGTTTTTCATCAAGGTCACTTGCTGAATAAGTCACTTCACCCGCAAAGCCATAGGCCGCCAGTTCACGGGCATTATATGGCACCGATACACCCAACATCGATTCAATCGTCCGGGGTAGCGGTGCGGTATCATCAGTTTCTAACACGGCCGCCATTGCAAATGGTGTTTTGCCTGTGTCTGATGAGCTTTTCATACCACAGACAATCCATCCAATGATACCCGCCAAAAGCAAGACACCAGCAAGTATCATTAAGATGAATACGACGCTTGGCCGTGATTTCTTTTTTGTAGTGGGGTACGGCTGTTGTGGATACATAGTTACTTTTAGTGTACCATAACCATCATTGTTTGTGGCGGATTTCGGCAATTAAATCACGTAATTCGGCTGCTTTTTCAAACTCAAGATTGGCACTCGCTAGGTTCATCTGGCCTGTTAATTCTTTAATCAGCGTGGCATACTCCTCTTTTGGAATTTTCTTCAGATCGAGCTTTGGCTTTGTGCTCTCTTTTTGCGGGATAATGGCGCGCAGGCCTTCATCAATCGCTTTTTTCACACCACGTGGCGTAATATTATGTTTGCGATTATAGGCTTCTTGAATACTGCGGCGGCGGTTGGTTTCGTCGATCGCTGCCTGCATACTACGAGTTATCGTGTCGCCATACATCAGCACCCGACCTTCAACGTGGCGTGCGGCCCGCCCAATGGTCTGCACCAGGGCACTTTCGCTACGCAAAAAGCCTTCTTTATCGGCGTCCATAATCGCCACCAAGCTTACTTCTGGCAAATCTAAACCTTCGCGCAGCAGATTAATCCCCACCAGCACGTCGTACACGCCAGCACGCAAATCACGCAAAATATCGCCACGCTCGAGCGTATCAACCTCGCTGTGAATATAGGCGGTCTTAATATTGATATCTTGCAGGTAGGCACTTAAATCCTCGGCCATGCGCTTAGTGAGCGTCGTGACGAGCACACGCTGTTTTTTGGCGATACGCTCACGGATTTCGGCAATTAAATCATCCACCTGACCTTCGGTTGGGCGGACTTCAATTGGTGGATCGAGTAGGCCAGTTGGGCGGATCACTTGCTGGGCAGGCTCGGGGCTGTGTGCGAGTTCGTACTCGCCTGGAGTGGCCGAAATATAAATCGCCTGGTTAATATGGTTATCAAATTCTTCAAAACGTAAGGGGCGGTTATCCAGCGCACTCGGCAAGCGAAAACCATGCTCGACCAGTACTTCTTTACGGGCCCGGTCGCCATTATACATGCCTCGCACCTGTGGCAAGGTCATGTGCGATTCGTCTACCAGCAATAGCCAATCGTCCGGAAAGTAATCAATCAGCGTAGCCGGCTGCTCGCCCGGTTCACGGTTGCTTAAGTAGCGACTATAATTTTCAATCCCCTTCACAAAGCCGGTCTCTTCTAGCATCTCTAAATCGTACTTGGTACGCTGTGCCAAACGCTGAGCTTCAAGATGTTTATCGTGCGATTCAAACCACGCCAAACGCTCATCAAATTCTTTGCGGATTTCTTCAATTGCGTACCGAATACGCTCTTTTGGTGTCGCATAGTGACTGCTTGGAAAGATCGTAATCTGTGCTGGCTCGCCCAAAATTTCGCCAGTCAGCGGGTCAAGCCGAGTGATGCGATCAACCTCATCACCAAAAAACTCAATCCGGTACGCCGTATCCATGCCTGCCGGAAACACATCAACCACATCGCCACGCACCCGAAACGTACCTCGAGCAAAATCAATATCGTTACGCTGATATTGAATATCGGTCAGCTGGCGGACAAATTTATCTTGCACCCGACGCTCACCACGCTTGATGGTCATCGACATATCGGCGTAGGTATCCGGCGAGCCAATGCCGTAAATACAACTCACACTCGCCACAATAATCGTGTCGCGCCGAGTTAATAGTGCAGTGGTCGCAGCATGGCGTAGACGGTCGATTTCTTCGTTGATTTTAGAATCTTTTTCGATGTAGGTATCGCTGCTGGCAATGTAGGCTTCTGGCTGATAATAATCAAAATAGCTCACAAAATAATGCACTTCGTTTTCAGGAAAGAACTGCTTAAATTCGCTATACAGCTGTGCCGCCAATGTTTTATTATGTGCCAACACCAAGGTTGGTGCTTGGTACTGGGCAATAATATTGGCCATGGTAAAGGTTTTACCCGAGCCCGTTACGCCAAGCAGGGTTTGTTCACGCTCGCCGGCCTGCAAACCAGCCACCAAGTCTGCAATAGCTTGAGGCTGGTCGCCCGTCGGTTGATACTTCGCAATAAGATGAAATTTCACTATCTACCAGTATAGCACCTAGTTGTAATGGGCACTAGCGAGAATCTCAAACGCTTGCTGATACACGGCAGTATCGAGCTGCTCGATTGCTTCTTGTACAGTGGCAAAGGTTGCCGGCTCAATCTGTGAGTCAATTGGCCACTGACTCTTGCCACTTGCAAACATAGTCATGCTATACTCACCACTGGCAGACTTCACACCCCGGCCGCCAATCAGACTAGCAAAGCGTAGATGGCAACCGTCATGTTCGCCCTTTGTGCTCATTACTTTTGACATTGTCAGCATTACTCGTGGCACAAATCGTCCGCTCTGTACATCTTGCTCAACAAAGGCAGTTGCCGCCACCGTATCAAGGTAGTCGCTGGTTTCTACTGGCTTAACACTCTTAATTGTAGTTGACTTTGATTGCCACACGGTTACCTTGCCAAGCTCGCCAGGCTCGCACGGGCCGCCGCCAATCCCGGTAATGCCGGTATTAATCGCTAACTGCATCTCACGACCAGGGCTTTGCACGAGCATTACGTCAGCTGGGATGCCATTGATATCGACCTCCTTGGTAGTAAGTTGCCAGTCTTTTGGATACGTAAAACAAAGCGTTTCATACGGGGCGCAAGCTTCTTTATGCTGCCTGTCTGGTTCGGCAGTCATGTGCTTCTTGCTTGCGGTTTGCGGTGGCGTTACCACTGACCGCTGCGACACCCACCAAGCAGCGGCGGCCCCCAGTAGCACCACAACCACCAGCACAACCACTATCATTTTATGAACCGCACCAGCTTGGGCGACATGTGCTCGAGATTGCTTCATCGTTGTCTTCCTTACTTTTTTATAATCGTTACTTCTACGCCCATTGTAGCAACTTCTACGGGCAAAAATTAGTCTAGCATTTTTATCGTGCTTATGTTATAATAAAAAGAGTGCTAAATTGCAAAAAGGAAACAGTATGGACCCAAATCTACACCTAAAACAAACGCCTGTAACACCAGGTACACCACAGCTATGTGCCCCGCGCGAAATCCTCCTCCAATCTGCCATGTTTCGACTTGGTGATGTTGAAGATGAAATCCGTGCTGGCTACGACGTGGTTCGTAAACAGCATAAAACAGTTACTATTTTCGGTTCGGCTCGACTACCAGAAACGAGTGAATATTATCGGGCGGCTCGTGCAGTTGGCCGCAAACTCGCCCAAGATAATTACACAGTTATTACTGGTGGCGGTGGCGGCATTATGGAAGCCGGTAATCGTGGTGCCTTCGAAGTGGGCGGCAACTCAGTTGGCTTTAATATCCTGCTGCCACACGAACAAAGCCTTAATGCTTATACCAACGATTCATTCGCCTTTCGTCATTTCGCTCCGCGCAAAATTGTCATGACATTGTATGCCGACGCCTACGTCTTCTTCCCTGGCGGCTTCGGCACGCTCGATGAGTTGAGCGAAATCCTTACATTGGTACAAACCGGCAAAACCACCAAAGCACCAATCATTTTGTTTGGTACGAAGTTTTGGTGTAAGTTTGATGAGTTTGTCCGCACGCAACTATTAGAAGCCGAACACCTTATTTCGCCCGGTGACGAGCACCTTTATACTATTACGGATGATATCGAAGAGGTTGTTCGCCTTGTCCAGGAAAATCGCACCTACTGCGAACACTAAAGTATTTTTCCTGCATAAGATAGTAGTCTACTTATGACTGACGCAGGTACGTCATCAACTCTGCAAGCCGCTCCGAAGAGACCGAAGCGGCCGCATATCGCCGCTCAAGTTCATCTACCAGTGCAGCCCGCATACCAGCTAGCGACCGATCCGAAAAGCCGGTCGCTTTTGCTTTATCTGCCATGACATCATCATAATTGAGCGATACACACTCGCCGTCAATCACCGCCCCTGCATAAGCCGTACGACGCAACAGCTTTTCTAGCTCCTTGCTGTGACGCAAAGCGGCGTATAATTCCTGCGGGGTAGTATCATCAACTGCCAAAGACAACGCACGCAACACAGCATGTGATTTACGCCAAATATCAGATAGCAGGGCAATATCAACGCTTTCCGTGCCAGTGGTTGATTCAAATACCTCAAGCTGATGTAGCAATAGCCTATCGTGCGGCCGCCCTAGCAACACAGCAAGCTGCCTGGCCATTACAGTTGCCTTTCCGTGATGGGCATATCATGCAGGACTGCACCAGCGTGCAAAATGCCAGTCTTTGCCCCAATTTTACTCACTACCGAAGTTGAGTTGGCACTAGCGTAAATAATTGCCTCTCGCAATGTTTTGCCCTGTGCCCACTGACTCAAAAAGCCAGAACCAAACGCATCGCCCGCACCAGTGCGATCAACCACATTCACCTCCTCGTAGATGCCCGCCTGAACGATTGTTTTGCCATCGGTAGCAACCACTCCATTTGAGCCATCACTTACAATTACCGTTGGCACAAATCGCAATAATTTACGAGCCAACTCTTCCGCCGTTTCACCAGAGATAATCTGCTGGGCCTCTTCTTTATTCACCAATACCACATCGGTATCCTCCAGTAGTGCTCGCAGCTTATGTGGCTGCTTGAGCTCACCCTTGCCCGGATTAAAACATACTTTTATACCATGACTATGGGCATAGCGGAAAATACCGTCGAGCACCTCCATGCTACCCGCCATACTTGAAACATACAACCAATCCGGCGATAATCCCGTAAGGTCGAAGTTCTTTGCATGGTAGTGCGTACTCGCCCCCCGATAGGTTAAAATGGTACGTTCGCCATCTGGTGCAAGCAATAGCACTGAATAGCCAGTATTAAACTTTTCTGAGTAGCTTACCAGTGTAGTATCGACGCCTTCTTTATCCAAATCAGCTAAAACTGCCTGCCCGGCTGGGTCGTGCCCTACCGTACCCATAAAATGAGTTCGCATGCCTTGCCGTGCAAATGTCACCGCTGCATTGGTTGCACCACCGCCAGTACTAAAGTCAATATTGTTAACATCCACCTTTGCCCCAAGCTCAAGTTTCATGAAGCATTCGTGCGGATTATCACACACTGGTGCAAATTCATCACTATGGCTTAAAAATACATCCTGCACCGCTGCCCCGATGGTTACTATGGTTGGTTTATTCATTACACTACCGCCTTATTTACACTGCCAAATGCAGTTATTTTTTCTTCTACTACCGCTTGTACTGCCGAATACACTTCTGGCATCAGCTTAACTACCGCATATTCGTGCGGATGTTCAGCTAGCACTTTTTCGAGCGTGGTACGAAACGCATACCGCATATCCGAATTAATGTTGATCTTGCTCACTCCAATTTTAGCGGCTTCTTCAAAATAATGCAGCGGCGTACCACTGCCGCCATGCAAACTAATGCCACAGTCGATCGCCTGGCGAATTGCTGTTAGTAGCTCTAGATCAAGCTGCTTTGGCACTGGATATTTACCGTGCAAGTTACCGACCGCTGCTGCAAAAGTATCAATACCAGTCGCCGCAACAAAGGCCTTGGCACCAGCTGGTGTACTAAAGGTTTTTTTGACCTCTTCGTAATCGATAGCACTAGTATGGACGTTGCTGCTACCGCCAAAATAATGCGGCTCGCTTTCTACCAACGCACCAGTAAAGGCAGCATACTGCACCACTTCACGGGTTTTTGCAATAATTTCTTCCTCTGAAGCATCGTGGTTTGCCTGGCTAATGTCAATATGGATAAATTCAAACCCGGCATCAATGGCACGCTTGCAATTTTCAACTGTTGGGCTATGGTCAAAATTGAGATACATTTCTATTCCATATTCCGCCTTGTAGTTGTCTACCATATCACGGATATTTTCCATGCCAATTGCCTGCACTTCACCATCGCTCACCTCAATTAACACTGGTGATTGCAACTTTTGTGCCGCCCGTGCAATCGCAATGAGTGTTTCTTGATTATCTACATTAAATGCACCTACCGCAAAATGTTGCGAACGAGTACGATGGTACAAATATCGAGCCTTGGTGGTATTATCGCGAATTTCACGAATCGTTAAACCCATACTCCCCCTTAAAGTTATTATGCTTACTGTGCTTTATTATACAGAGATTTGCGTATTTCTAAAAGCCACGATGATACTGCGGAGTGTGAGCAACAAATGCAGCAATTTGCGGAGCAAGCTTTTCTGCAGTCAGCCCAAAAAAGTCAAGCAACTCTGCTGGAGTGCCACTCTCTCCAAATCGATCAGTCACCCCAAAGCGTTTTAGTGGCGTTGGGAGTTGGTCTGTGAGCATCTCGGCAATTGCACCGCCAAACCCGCCAGCAATCTGTGCTTCCTCGGCTGTTGCAATACGACCTGTTTTCTTTACGCTTCGCAAAATTGTTTCGGCATCAAGCGGCTTGATTGTTGGTACGTGCACTACCTCAGCGGACACCCCCTGCTGCTGTAGCAGTGTAGCGGTGTGCAGCAACTGTGCTGTCATTGTGCCAGTACCACACAGGGTAATATCAGTGCCTTCACGCAACACGTACGCTTTACCAATTACAAATGGCGTGTGTGGCAGGCTAAAAATCGGCGACTTCTCACGAGCCAAACGCATATACGCCGGGCGACTATCCTGTGCAATGGCCTGGGTTGCCTGGGCAGCCTCGTGTGCGTCACCAGGGGCAATCACTACCATATTAGGCAGCACCCGCATCATAGCAATATCTTCAAGCATCTGATGTGTTGCTCCGTCTGGGCCAACCGTAATACCTGCATGACTGCCAATCACTTTTACTGGCATATCATTCAGGCAGATAGTCGTACGAATCTGCTCCCAGTTGCGGCCAGGGTTAAATGCTGCATAGCTTGCAGCAAACGGAATCTTACCCATTCGTGCCATACCGCTCGCAACTGTGACTAAATTTTGCTCTGCAATGCCAACTTCAATAAAATGCTCCGGAAAGGCCTGCTTAAAATGATGCATCTGCACACTTTCGGTAAGGTCGGCACATAGTGCCACCACTGCATCATTCGCCTCGCCAGCTGCACGCAAGCCTCTGCCAAAGCCAGCTCGGGTTGTATCATATTGCGGGTTACCAGCTATAAAATCTTGTGCTAGCTGATAGGTCATAGTGTGTCTCCTGCGGGTAATCTACCATCAAGCGTACGGAGCTTTTGCAGTGCCGCCTTGGCTTGTTCATGATTTGGTGGCATGCCGTGCCATTTGTAATCATACTCCATAAAATCTACCCCCTTGCCAGGGACAGTGTGGGCAATAATCACACTTGGGCGATTGGTAATTGCCCGTGCCATACTAGCGGCAGTTATAATACTTTCAACCGCATGACCATCAACCTCTTGCACATGCCAGCCAAAGCTTTCCCACTTGCCACGCAAATCTTCAAGCGGCATCACTTCTTCTGTACTACCATCTATCTGAATATTATTGCGATCAATAATTGCTACCAGTTGACTTAACTTATATTTACCCGCAAACATCGCAGCTTCCCAAATATTACCTTCATTAAGCTCGCCATCCCCCATCGTGACATACACAAAACGATGCGGATTCTTATCTAAGTATTGCAGCACGTACGCCATGCCCGCCGCCTGGCTTAGGCCTGAACCTAGCGGCCCGCTTGTAGTTTCGATACCTGGCAGTGTAGTACGCTCTGGATGCCCCTGCAGACGACTACCCCGCCGACGCAACGTAGTTAACTCATCCACCGAGAAGTACCCAGCCTCCGCCAGCGTTGCGTATACCACCGGGGCAATATGGCCGTTGCTTACCACCATATAATCCCGCTCGTTCCATTCGGGATTTTGGGGATCGTGTCGCAAAATCGAAAAATATAGTGCCGCAAATATATCACTCATGCCCAGTGCACCGGCACTATGCCCACTGCCCGCCGCTTCTAGCATAGTAATAATATGCTGGCGAATCACCGTGGCCTTAGTGGCAATCTGCGAAGGCGTCAGTTGCATGGTTATAAAATCCCGTGACGGTTAATTTCTGTAACAAGATTTTTGTACATCATTTCAGCATCATCTGCAAACTGAATCGCTCCGCCTACATTCAAAATATCAACCCCACCCTGCACGAGCGAATAGGCATTATCCAGGCTAACACCGCCATCCCAGCCAATCTCAACCATTGGGTTAATTTTTTTGATAAGACGAACCTTCTCTAGTTGCATCATATGCGCCTTACCGCCATAGCTACCAAGTTCGCCCGCAAAAATCATCACATGATCAACTAGCGAAATTAAATTAGCTACATTGGCCGGCACTGTTTTTCGCAGCAAGACCAAGCCAGCCTTAATACCATACTGCTGCAGAGTCACAAATACAGCTGGCAAATCACCTTCGGCTTCAGCATGAAATAACACCATACGAGGTTTCGCATGTACCAATACAGATAGCACATCCTCTGGGCGACGCACCATTGCATGCACGTCCGCTTCACACCCATCCGGCCACCAAATCTCGGACGGCTTAATGGTTGCATGCGGTGCAAACTCACCATCGGTGAAATCGATATGCAATCTTGTTGCAAACGGCTTCACCTTTTCGATCTGAGCCTGGTACTGCTCTGGCGTTTCTGCGAGTATTGCAGGAATAATTTCGCTCATCTATACCTCATCTATCTGCATATTACGTCGCCTAAAGCGTGGAGCGTTTGCGAACGGCGTCTCTAGCCACGCATCAATAATCTTTTGCCACTCCGTAGGGTTGTCTTCTAAAATACGAGCTGGCAAGCATAGTACGTTACTATCATTGTCATTACGGGTCATTTTAGCCTCATATTCATCCCAAATAACACTCGCACGAATCCCCCTAAAGCGATTTGCCGCCATACACATACCCTGTCCGCCGCCGCATAATAGAATTGCCCGAGCATCAGAAGCTTGCGGCTCACCCAGCACCTTTACGGCTGCCGCCTGAGCAAATTGTGGAAAATCATCATCTGGGTGCGGCTCAGTATCGCCCACATCGTATACGTCATAGCCACGCTTTTTTAGATATGTGTGAACTTCCTCCTTCAGTCGAAAGCCATTATGGTCAGAACCTAGAAAAATCTTCATACTTATAAGTATAAGCGTATTACCGCCCGATTGCAAGCTAGCCATCTTCATCTATACGCCATGAAATCAATTGCAAAATCCACCTCCCTACAGTCTAATTATTGATTTTTTATAAAAATATGCTATACTAATTATTAGGCTTATTTAAGCCTGTTTGGCAATCGTGCCATGTTCATTTACATCTGATATGCTTAAAAAGCATATCACCCTACCCTATAGAATAGGAGACAGCGATGAATGGGTATGTAATACCTACTTCTCAAATCAAGACTAATGCAACTTACCATGATGTGCAGTTTGCCACCAGTGGACTGGTTGGTGCTACAAACCGCCCTATACCGTTGGCATTTTCGGCAGATTTCTTATGGGAGAAGCTCCATCAGGAGATTTTTACATTTATCGATACGCACTTCGATGACATTGCGATATACTACAAGAAAATCTGTTCGCACAGCATGGTTCTCAGTAATCGTAGACTTAAGGTTCGAGTAGCTGTAGGTGACATCCAGCTTCAGTTTGATTTTTGGCTACAAAATCCCAATGAGGATGTAATAGAGGAGAGTTTGCACAGCGAACTAATTGATGCTGATGCGAAGGTGGCAAGAGAAGCTCTTTTCAAGCTTATCAAATCACTGGAGCAGCATCTTGCATTCTATGCCGCTAGCCTTCTACAAAAAGCAGTGAAAGACGGCGTAACAAGCATACAAACGCCACACCCGGTATCCACCAAGCAATCCACTACCACACCCTAGGAGGACTATCATGTCGACGACAACATCACACTCCAAGATAGAGCTTTGCGTCAATAACGGGAAGCTGTTCGCAACTGCTATGGCTATAATTACCACCGAGACCCCGCGCTTCTTATTGTGCGAGAGTAATCTTGTGCGTAAACTACTGTACCAGGAAGCAGAAAGCCTTGCAAGTAATGAGGTCATTCTCAAAAACCTTATCACAGAGCAAAGTCATCGCTGTGTAGAAGGTCGACCTGGAGTTCATGCAGAAATGCATAGGTCTTTGACTGTGGATGATATGAAGATAGAAATCTACTTCTTTATTCACCCGGCTTTCATACCCTGGCGCATAAAATGCATGTTCTTAGATAGTGCTGGGCCTAGCCTAGATGAACTCAACAGGCAAGAACTCGCCCTGCACGCAGACTCCCTTACGCAAAAGCTACAAGATACCCTTGGTGCATCAACCAGGGAACCTGTCGGGCCGTAAGGAAACCATTCAATCCACTACCTATAGGAGCAGCATGTAACTGACCTGTCATATCCAAACTGGCGTAGTTACTACGCAATACCCCCTCTTACAGAAGAGGGGGCTTTCTTTGTTTAGATAGTCCTGCCGATATCGGCCACTAGTTCGACCAAGCGGTTGCTATAGCCCCATTCGTTGTCATACCATACACAAATTTTTACTAGGTCACCATCAACCACCCGAGTAAGCGGCAAGTCTACAATACCAGAATGACTATTGCCAATGTAATCACGGCTTACCAGCGGTTCGTTACTCACTGCTAGCACGCCTTGATAAAACGGCTCGGCCGCCGCCTTAGTAAAGACTGCGTTAATCTCCTCTACAGTAGTAGGACGCTTTAGTAATGCAGTCACATCACTAATCGACACTACAGGAGTTGGCACACGCATGCTAATGCCATCAAACTTACCCTTTAGGCCTGGCAATGCCTTGGTAACTGCGATAGCCGCCCCAGTGCTGGTTGGTACGATATTTTCCGCTGCATTACGACCCTCGCGCAAATCCTTGGCAGGTGCATCTTGGATTCGCTGGCTAGCGGTATAGCTATGCACGGTAGTCAGCATTGATTTCTGCACGCCAAATTCTGCATCCAAAATCGCCATCACGGCACCAAGACTATTAGTAGTACAACTCGCATTGCTTACTACTGGCGTTGCTGTGCGGATTTTCTCATCATTTGCCCCTAGCACAATTGTATCGGCATCATCTGATTTAGTCGGACCACTAATCACCACCCGACGAGCACCCGCTTGAATATGCTTGGCGGCGTCTTCTGACTTGGTGAAGAAGCCAGTTGATTCAATCACTACATCAATATCCATACCTCGCCACGGTAGTGATGCTGGGTCACGCTCGCTCAGCACCGCAATATGTTTACCGTTCACTTTTATGCCTGTGTCGGTAGCTTCTACCTCATGGTGATACGTGCCATAGTTGCTATCATGCTTTAGCAGATAGGCTAGTGTTTTTGTATCGGTTAAATCATTAATTGCCACGATTTCGATATCGTTACGTTCAAAGGCAATCTTAAAAGCACTGCGGCCAATTCGCCCAAAGCCATTAATGGCGATTTTTGTTACACTCATGCTGTGTCCCTCCCGTTATGTAAATAGTGTTAGTTATTGCTTTTGCTTATTATTGTAGCGTGTTAGTCGCCAATTGTATAGACTTTCCTCCGTCACTTTTTGCCAAGTCATAGTATAATAAGCATATGAAACGGCGTGAATTACTCGATTTAGCAACCCAGCTCTACACAGAGGATGAAATTTTTGAACTTGAGCTTGCAATCGATTTTGCCACGCATGCCCATCACGGGCAAACTCGCAAAAGTGGCGAACCCTATATCACCCATCCGCTAGCTGTTGCAGCTATTTTGATAGACTGGGCGATGGATATCGATACGGTACTTGCTGGCGTACTACACGACACAGTGGAGGATACCGACGCTACGCTTGATGAAATTGAATCATTGTTTGGACGTGATGTAGCCTTTTTAGTAGATGGCGTCACAAAAGTTGGACAAGCCCGAGCTGGCATGAAACATCTTAAGCACTATTTGCCACAAACTACCGACAACCTTTCAAAACTCCTGATTGCCATTAGCCAAGATGTGCGAGTGATTATTATTAAGCTGGCAGATAGGCTCCACAACCTACGCACTCTGCAGCATATGAAGCCAGAAAAGCAGCAGAAAATCGCCAAAGAAAGCCTTGAGGTATTTGCCACCATGGCAGACAGACTGGGTATGGGGCAAGTGCGTATGCAAATTGAAGAATTAGCGTTTAGCTATCTTGACCCGCACGAATTTAATCGCCTTAAAAACATCATGAAAAAGCGGCTCGGTAAAAGCACTCGCAAGCTAGGTGCAGTGCGACTAGAGGTAGAGCAGCGATTGCAAGAAGAAAACATTGATTTTGAAATTAACGGTCGTGTCAAAAGTATTTACAGTCTGTTCAAAAAGCTAAAAAAGGTTGATGGCAATATTGATGATATTTACGATTTAATGGCATTGCGAATTATTGTCCATACTAAAGAAGAATGTTACCGTGTGTTGGGGATTTTACATAGCATGTATCAGCCGATGATTGCCCGCATTAAAGATTACATCTCGGTACCAAAACCAAACGGTTATCAAAGCTTGCACACCACGGTGATTACCCCAAACAAGCAAATTGTTGAGTTTCAGATTCGCACGCACGAGATGCACGAATATGCCGAACGTGGATTGGCGGCCAGCTTCCACTATCATGAGCAAAAATCACGCAAGCAATATGCCCGCAAGGGTGGCTCAACTAGCCTACCGCCGCAACTGCAGTGGATTTCTCGCTTGCAAGAGATTGCCCAACAACTCACTAACAATGAAGAGATTAGTCGAGATCAGCTTAATGTGGATCTATTTGGCGACCGTATTTTCGTATATTCGCCCAAAGGTGATATTTATAATTTACCCGAAGGTGCCTTGCCGCTTGATTTTGCCTACCTAGTGCACACCGATGTTGGCAAGCACGCTTACGCCTTTAAGGTAAACGGTTCAATTCAGGCGTTTGATAAGCCGCTCATAAATGGCGACATGGTTGAAGTAATTACTCGCAAAACTACCAGCCCTAAAAAAGAATGGCTCGATATGGTAAAAACCAGCCATGCTCGCACCAAAATCCGCACCCAACTTAAGCAACTTGGTGTAATCGACTCCATCACCCAGGCAGCAGCTATTATTCGGGATAAGGCACTGCGTAAAAATAACAGCTAAATACCCGCAGTACAATACTGCTCGCACCATACAAATAGCCCCGCTTCTTGCGGGGCTATTGCTTGCCAGCTGCACTGCGAACTATGACGCTGCGTAGTCGCTTGCGTTCCAGCGTTTGATAGATTCATGGATGACGGCTTTTGCTTCTTCTACATCACCCCATGACTCAACCTTGGTGGTGCCAGGTTTTTTCAAATCTTTGTAGTGATTAAAGTGGAATTCAATCTGCTTAATAAGCTGGGCCGGCACATCTGCAAGCGATTGAATCGCATTGCCGGTATGGCGATCATCGGCCGGTACAGCCACAATTTTATCATCAACTTCGCCATCATCAACAAACTTCATCACGCCAATCACACGAGCTTCAAGATATACGCCAGTAGCGAGCGGCTCTTCGGTGAGCAGTAATACATCCAGCTCATCGCCATCTTCATCAAGCGTTTGTGGAATAAAGCCGTAGTTAGTTGGCTTGGCAAACACCATTGGCTCATCACGGTCCAGCTTAAATAGCTTTTTGTTACGATCCCACTCAATTTTATGATTCGAGCCACGAGGAATCTCATTAACTACGGTAATTAGCCCGGCATCAATATCGCCTGGCGTAAGCACTGCATTATAGTCGCCCATATTTTCTCCTTCTTATTTGATTAGACTTGCTATGTTCTAGTATACTATAAGGTAGCATGTTAGTCATTGGACATAGAGGTGCCTGTGGGCTTGCGCCGGAAAACACCCTTGCATCAATGCACGCAGCAGTTGCGGCAGGAGTATTGATTTTGGAGTTTGATGTGCAAACGACCAAAGATGGGATTCCGGTAGTGATTCATGATGCCAGCCTGCTACGAACCCATAAAAAACGTCGCCGTATTAGCTCACTTACTGCCAAGGAGTTGCGTATTCTTACCACCGATTGCCAACCCGTGCCAACCTTGGCACAGGTGCTCGATGCCTACTGGGGAAGAGTATATCTTAATATAGAAATTAAAGGCAAGGGCACAGCGGCAGCAGTAGTGAAACTGCTACAAGAATACTGTGATACTAATGAGTGTTGGGATAATTGCTTTATTTCATCGTTTAGTGTGCGCGAACTTAAGACGGTGCGAGCACTCGCCCCACATGCCAACCTTGCCTTACTACACAATCGCAATCCATTTGCCTTTTTAGCCTATTATCGACAACTAGGACTTGCGGCAGTTGGCTGGCATCGGCTCTACACTAGCCAGCTTGCTACCGAGATTGCCAAGCGTATGGGATTATTTACCTATGTATACACTGTCAATCGCCCCAGTGCCGCCCAGCTGTTTGCCCAGCAAGGGTTTGATGCCGTTGTGACCGATCGGCCAGATATTATTCATGCCGCAACAAAAGACTGAGCCCATCTTTTAGTGACGGACTCAGTATAGCTACACGGTTCGTAACGAATGACTTACGCAGATTGGCGATGTTTTTCTTCAAGATATTCACGGATTGATAGTGCCGCAATTGCACCCTCACCAACCGCACTGGCAATTTGCATAGTTGCTCCGCTGCGAACATCACCGCAGGCAAACACACCTGGTATGTTAGTAGCCAGCTTATCGTTAGTTTTTACCAAGCCTTGTGCATCAAGTTCAACACCACTCCCCGCCAAAAAGCCAGTATTTGGGTTCAGCCCAATAAAGACGAATACGCCATCAGCTGCCACATGGCGAGACTCACCCGCCCGCTCAACCTGCACACCAGTCACAACTCCATCTCGACTGGTAATCTCTTGCGGCACAGCACCAAGATGCACCGTAATAGCACCTGCATCAATATGCTTTTGCAATTCTTTTTGTAGCACCTCGCTTGCTTTAACAGTGCTGCGCACCAAGAGCTCAACATGTGAAGCAAATCGTGTTAAGAAAATAGCTTCTTGTACAGCTGAATTACCGCCACCAATCACCGCAAGGCGTTTTTCGCGATAAAATGCTCCGTCGCAAGTGGCACAATAATGCACACCTCGGCCATAGAACTCATCTTCACCCGGTACACCAGTTTTTTTATGACTACTGCCGGTAGCAATAAGCACCGACTCCGCTGTCACCGGCTTGCCATCAATTTGCAATTCGATGTAATCCTCCACCCGACGCAGGGCAGTCACTTCGCCAAATTCAATTTCAGCACCAAATCGCTCCGCTTGCGATTGCAATTGCATCGCCAGCTTCATACCTTCTACACCGTCTGGAAAGCCTGGGTAATTATCGATTTTATCAGTGATAGCCGCCATACCGCCAACTACACCCTTTTCGTATAGCACCGTGGGAATATCTTCACGGGTGGTGTAAATTGCTGCCGTGAGGGCACTAGGGCCAGCTCCAATTACTACTACTGGTTTATGTGTCATATTAATGGGCTCCGTATAAATCTGCTAGTTCTTTTGGTATTTCGGGTGCAGTCAATGAACTTTTTTCTACTGCCACCAGGATAAACTTCAGGGGTGCGTTTGCAGGGATATCATCGCTCTTTTTTTGATTACCATAGGCAAGCTCACTTGGAATTGTTAGCTCACGCACGCCGCCAATCTTCATGCCAACCACGCCTTTTTGCCAACCAACAATTGCTGATGATGGATCAAATGGCGGTGCTAATATGCCACCATCCTTCAGTGAACTATCAAAAATCTTACCCTTTTCGTTCCAGCCGATGTAATAGGCTCGCATATCGCTTGGTGATTTTACCTCTGCACCAGTACCTTCTTTCAGATCCTTCTTGCCAAGTTCCTTCACTTTTGAACCATCAAATGGCTGCGCCTGATTTTTGTAGCTTGCAACCTCTTCGTAATATTTTGGCGACAAGCCCGTTGCCTCGGCCTCAACCTGCCGCTGATACTCTTCAAACTTTTTTTGATACTCGGCCATTAGCTTGCTGGCTTTTTCTTGTTTTTCCGTTCGCTCTCTTGCATCAATGTGGTTGTTTTCGTTCGCAAGAATCATAATAAAAAACGAACCAATTGTACCTACGGCCATAACCGTGGCAATAATAATAATCCCTATGCGTTGCGCTGTCGATGTTGACGATGCCATACTCCCCCTCTGCTGGTTATATCTGTATTTTCACTATTAGTTTTATTGTATCACAGCTCGCTAACTTGCCATATCAAATTTCTTGAGCTTCTGGCGTGCAGCCTTGGTAGTGCCAAATTGTAATTTTAGCAACTGGGCATAGATACCGTCGGTAGCAGCCAGCTTTTGCGGTGAACCAATTTCATCGATCTGCCCACCTTTGAGTGTGACGATCGTATCAACATTTGCAATCGTACTAAGACGATGGGCGATGATCAGCGTTGTGCGACCCTTCATGAGTCGATCTAGTGCAATTTGCACCTCGTGTTCGGCATGACTATCCAATGCCGAAGTTGCTTCATCCAAAATTAAGATTGGTGCATCTTTTAGAATTGCCCGGGCAATAGCGATACGCTGCTTTTGGCCGCCACTAAGCTTAATACCTCGCTCACCAATCTCGGTATCGAAGCCGTCCTCTAACGCCATAATAAACTCATACGCATTGGCCGCTCGAGCCGCCTTTTCAATCTGTGCCCGAGTTGCCGACGGGTTAGCATAAGCAATATTTTCACGGATAGTGCCACTAAAGAGTGACGCATCCTGAAAGACAGTTGCTATCATGCCACGCAAACTGATAGCTGAAATCTCATTAATTGGCGTGTTGTTAATGGTAATGGTGCCGCTTTTTGGCTCGTACAGTCGCATCAATAAGTTTGAAAGTGTCGTTTTACCCCCGCCACTTTGGCTTACTAGGGCAACTTTTTTGCCTGGCTCAATCGTAAAGCTAATATTTTTTACAATCGGTGCTTTATCGCCATAAGCAAACGTCACATCACGATACGCCACCGTGGCAGATTTTGTGACCATTTTATTCCCACGAGACGCAACAGCAGGCTCCGCTAACTCACTCATCGCTGCCGCATAATCCTTGCTATTAGCGACCGCCCGCTGGTACATATCCACAAAGAAGCTCATATTTTGCAGCGGCTGGCTTGTTTGTTGCAATAATGTAATCAGCAGCACCATGTCGCCAAGTGTAATTTGCCCGTAGGCTGCTCGCCAAAATAAAATTGCGTACACCACTACATAAACCGCCACACGCACCAGGGCACGCAAAGTGTCCATCGTGTGCCAATAGCGAGATTGCAGCCGGGTAATACACACTGTGTCATCAAAATGGTTGGCAAAAAACTTAGCTTCACGAGCTTCGGTGCCGTAGCTTTTTACTAACCGCATCTGCCCAACCACCTCCGCAAAGCGTCCACGAGCAATATCGAGATGTTGATTTTTTTCGGCCTCCATTTTTTGCCAACGCTTACTGGTACGCATTGTAAGGTAGATATAGATCGGTATTTGCACCACTACCACCAAGGCAATCTCCCAGGAATACCAACACATCACAGCAATTGCAATAACAATTGTAAGCAGCATATGCAGCAGCATATTGCTAAACATCTGGATAAAGCGGGTTACGTCAGCAATGGCACGATCCAGTCTGCTGATGATGGTGCCGGTTTTTTCATTATCGTAATACGATTGCGGCAATGTCAATAAATGATTATAATATGCTTGGCTTAGCTGCTGACGCAGACGAATCGCCAGCATGTCACCCACATATCCCGTAAGATTATGAAGTAGTTCGCTAACGACATACGCAACAACCAGGGCGATAATCAACCCAGAAAGCAATTGCACGTTGAGCGACTTACCCGCCACGCTCGCCGCCACCTCATCGGTTGCAAATTTAATAACAAACGGGGTTACCATCCCCAGCAATGCACTCACCGTGCCTGCAATCGCAACGAACACCATGTGCTTACGGAGATTCTTTGCGTAACTAAATAGCCGAATTATTTCTTTCATGCCTCTATTATACCACCGCTTTTTTTGCTATGATAAGATATATGAAAAGCATAAGTATTTCTAAAATTGTTGGGCGTCAGATTTTAGATTCTCGTGGCAATCCAACTGTCGAAGCAGATGTTATCCTTAGCAACGGAGCCAAAGGTCGTGCGGCCGTACCTTCTGGTGCAAGCACCGGTAGCCACGAAGCGGTTGAGTTGCGTGATGGCGGTGATAGTTACGGCGGCAAGGCTGTCTTACAGGCGGTTCGCAATATTAATGAAGTCATTGCCCCCAAACTTATTGGCATGAACGTATATAATCAACGCCAGTTAGACGCTGCAATGCAGCAGCTTGATGGCACACCAAACAAGGCTAATCTTGGTGCGAACGCCATTCTAGCCGTGAGCTTGGCCAGTGCCAAAGCAGCCGCTGAAAGCTTATTCTTACCGCTACACGATTACATTGCCCGCCTAGCTGGCACCACCAAGCAACAATCAATTCCACTGCCAATGATGAACGTCATGAACGGCGGCCAGCACGCTGCAGGCAGCACTGATATTCAAGAGTTTATGATTATCCCGCACGGAGCAGATACGATCCAGCAGGCTATCGAAATGGGAGCAAATGTCTTTCACAGACTCGCAAGCGTCTTAAAAGATGCTGGCTACATGACAACAGTTGGCGATGAAGGCGGCTATGCACCACGAGTCAGCCATGGTAATAGCGAACCGCTGCAACATATTATGCAGGCTATCGCCCAGGCTGGCTATATTGCAGGAACCGATATGTCGCTCGGGCTTGATGTGGCTGCAACCGAATTTTTTAATGACGGTGCATACCATTTATCTACCGAACATAAAACACTCAGCTCACAGGAAATGATCACCTGGCTTGAACAACTTGCCAACTCATACCCGCTAATCTCGATTGAAGACGGCCTTGCCGAAGACGATTGGCAGGCCTGGGCAACACAAACCACTCAACTTGGCGATAGATTGCAAATTGTAGGCGATGACCTATTAGTAACCAATACCACCTTGCTACGTCGTGCTATTAACGAGCACGCCGGTAACGCCATCTTAATTAAACCAAATCAAATTGGCTCACTATCCGAAACTATCGATGCCGTGCTGATGGCCAAGCAAGCTAATTGGAACACAGTTATTTCACATCGCTCCGGCGAAACGGAAGATACCACTATTGCACATATTGCCGTTGGGTTGGGTGCCGGGCAAATCAAAACCGGCTCGCTTTCTCGCACCGATCGTGTCGCAAAATATAACGAACTACTCCGCATTGCAGAGGCCGCCCCACACTTGCAACTTGCACGGCCATTCGAAAGGTAACCCATGGCAGTTATTGTATTCTACGAAGCAACGCCAATTGATACCAGCCAGCTTACTGACGGCCTACGAGAAACCGATCACTACTGGGAATATGTCTCGGGCACAATTAACGACCAAAACATCAACCCAGAAGCAGAGGTTGTTTCTGTGTTTGTTGATAGTATCGTTACTCGTGATCTTATGGATCGTATGCCAAAATTACGACTCATCGCCACCCGCTCAAGCGGCTATGATCATATTGATCTTGACTACGCAAAGCAACGCAATATTACCGTGGTAAACGTGCCAAGCTTTGGTGAGAATACAGTGGCAGAGCACGCTTTTGCACTACTACTTATGCTGCTACGCAAACTACCGCACACCATCGAAACCACCAAAGACGGCTCATACGACCCCGCCGATCATGTTGGTACCGATCTTATCAACCTCACACTGGGGATTATTGGGCTTGGTAGAATTGGTAGTTTTATGGCAAAGATTGCTGCTGGCTTTGGTATGAAGGTAGTAGCGTATGATATCAAGCAAGATGCTGCCCTTGCGGCGGAGCTTGGCGTTACTTATGTTGGGCTGGATGAACTGCTCACAACGAGCGATATCGTATCACTCCATGTGCCACTCACACCAGACACCTACCACCTGATTAACCGCTGCACCATCCATAAGCTTAAAAAGGGTGCGATCCTCCTCAATACGGCCCGGGGTGAATTGGTAGAAAACCGTGCCTTGGTGCGTGGGCTTGCGAGCGGACACCTGGCCGGAGCAGGTCTAGACACCCTTGAAGGTGAACGCTTTTTACGCACAGAATCGATTATTGGTAACTTGGTAGAAAAGGCCGCTTCACCCGAAAGCTACCTACACACCGCCGAAACCATGGCACTGCTACGTATGCCCAATGTTGTTATCACTCCGCACAGTGCCTACAATACAACCCATGCCATCCAACGCATTAATACCTGCACGGTTAAAAATATTATTGATTTTTGGTATGGCAACACGCCAAATCGTGTTAGTGTTCCGCGCAGCTCTGGTAAGCTGGTAGTGGTGCGACACGGACAGAGCGAATGGAACGCACTTGGTAAATGGACCGGCACCACCGACGTACACATTACCGAGCTTGGCGTAAAAGAATCAGTTACTATTGGCAAGCAGCTGCGAACTATCCCGTTTGATTTTGCCTTTATTTCACAACAAGTCCGCACCAAAGAAACGATTGAAGCCATTAAAACTGGGGCAAAACAACCCGGCCTTACCTACGAAGAAACCGGTGCGCTAAACGAGCGTGATTACGGCATCTACACTGGCATGCGAAAAAATGATATTAAAAAAATTATTGGCAGTGCCGAATATGACCAATTACGACGCAGCTGGGACGGCCCAGTAGAAGGTGGCGAATCACTCAAAGATGTCTATGAGCGTACGATTCCGTTCTACTTGCGCATTATCCTACCTCGATTGCGTCATGGACAAAACATTTTAGTAGTAGCTCACGGCAATTCTATTCGATCATTAATTAAGTATGTTGAAAATATCTCTGATAGCAAAATCGGCGAACTAGAGATGATCCAAGGCTGTGCCTTAAGCTATGAAGTAGATGCAGAAGGTCGTGCAAAAACAAAAGAAACTATTCTGCTTGATACGTCAGAAGATATCGAACCGTAAGATAGCATCCCTATCAACCAAAATACCCCTCGTAGGACTGAGGGGTATTTTTATGCTACATATTACACATGCAAAACCTATACAATCTCAGCAGCAACCCTGTTACAAATCACACTGGCAACAGCAGCAATTACGGTATTAATTTCGTCAGACGACAATGTCTTTTCGTACGAAGTTAGCGATAATCGCAGTGTGATGGTTTTATGTGCTGACTTTTCATCCGGTTGATATATTGCCACCGGCTGGAGCGACACACGCAGCCCATCAATAGCCATAATCCCCTCCTCTGCCGCTTCTCGCACCTCTGCGTACGACACGCTATTTGCGACCTTTACAGAAATATCTCGGGTGGTTGAGGGAAATCGGCTCAGTGGCACATAGTTACTGCAGCGAGCCATCCACGCCGCTTCAAGCCCGGCAGTGTGCAAACTTGCAGCGGCAGTGTATTCAGGTAATTTAAACTGCGTACGCACCGTTGCTTTCAGCTCACCAACAATCCCCATCAATTCACCGGTCGCAGTTTTTACTAACGCACTGCGAGCAATGTCAAACGGAGCAGTTACTGGAAGCTTAGCGAATTCTTCGACAACTGGCGTAAACGTAAACTCAATTCCTAAATCAGCCCCAAGTTGCTCTACCATGCGTCGCACCACATAAAACGGTGCACCTTTATCTGGTTTTTTTGCTGCATACACCATATCGGTAAACTCAGCTTCGCTCGGCAAACCATCATCCGCAGTCGCATAGGCCTTGCAATGACCTTTACCCATTTCAAATAACATAAAGCGTTCGTGCCCAGCTTTAATGTTTGCATGCACCTTATCCAGCAAGCTTGGCAGTACCGTTAGGCGATAGTATTGCAAATCCGGACTCAATGCGTTAGATAACTTAAATGCATCAGTCGGCTGTTGCTGTGCTTTTGTCAGTACTTGCTCATGCACGAAGCTATATGTGAGCACCTCGTTAGCACCAGCCCGAACAAGACTTTCACGAATGTGCTGCTTTACCTGCCGACGGGTATTTTTTGCGACTGGCTTAGTGCGACGCTGCGGCAACTCACGAGGCAAGCGGTCAAATCCATACAAGCGGCCAACTTCTTCAACGATATCTTCGGCAATAGTAAGGTCGGTACGCCAAAATGGCACGGTCAGGCGAATAGAGCCACGTGCCTCTTCGAGGCTATGATTGTCGATTTCAACTTGTGTAAGCAGCTGGCAAATTTCATCGGTCGAGAGCTCGCCGCCTAGACGCTCGCAAATAAACTGGCTGCTAATATCGATATTTGCCGGCACGTGACGGCCGTTAAAGTACTCATCACACACCGCACTCGCCTGCTGGCCATCAATCATCGTCAGTAGCTGCTGCAGCACGGGTGCGGTCTGTAGTGGCGATTGCCCTTTATTAAACCGCGCCAATGCATCCGTAAAAATACCATGCCGCATAGCTGTTTTACGTACTGCATACATATCAAAATTTGCACATTCTATAATAATACGTGTGGTGCTCGCAGACACTTCTGTATCACTCCCACCCATAATACCAGCCAGGCCAATCGCCCGATTGCTATCTGCAATCACAATATCATCTTCTGTGAGTGTAATCGTTTTACCATTTAATAGGGTGAGTGTTTCGCCTTTGCGTGCCATGCGTGCTACTAGCGTTGCATCGTTCACTGTATCGTAATCGTAGGCATGGGTTGGCTGGGCGGTTATAAGCATGCTGTAATTAGTTATATCAACAATAGTATTAATTGGCTTGCCACCCATCGCAACAAGTTCGCACTGCAGCCACAACGGGCTCGGTTTGACTGATACGCCATCGATCGCTACTGCCATTATGCGAGGCACTTTATCTGTGGCTTCATTGATAACCGATAGCTCCAGCCCACTACCTGCCGCAAATTCCTGCGCTGCAGTGTACCATGCAGGGCTTGTAAATTGCTGCCCATAAATACCGGCAATCTCACGAGCCACACCCAACTGCCCAAAACAATCTGGCCGGTGCGTAAACATTTTATTTTCAATCTCTAGCACATATCCATCAAGCCCAAATACATCCGCAAAACGTGCTCCGGCTACAAGCTCAACGCCCGCTGGCATATCGTATGGTGTAATTGCAATAATACCATCGTGGTCATCATTAATACCCAGCTCGTCACCAGCAGCCAGCATACCCTGGCTCATCACCCCACGCAATTGACGTGCCGATAATACAAAAGGTTCTGCATCATCATAGGTAACCGGCACCGTTGCACCTGGCGGCAACCACACTGCCCACATATCAGCCTGCACATTTGGTGCACCACACACCACCTGCACCAATCCATCATCGTTACGTGGCACATCGGCCACTACACCGCCATCATCAACCAAGCATACCGTTAGCCGATCAGCGTCGGGGTGCGGGCTACACGACACCACTTGCACAATTCGTGCAGCCCGATATTTTTCACCCAAGTTAATGACCTCTTCAACGCCACCAAGCCGAGCATTGATTCGCTCAACCAACTCATCAACTGGCGGCAACTCAAACGCCAGCAGCTTTTTAATACTATTAAGATTTACTTTCATACTATTAGTTAGTATAGCATTTTTTCTGTAGTGCGGCGAGGCATTGCCGCATTATGAACGGCCCAAAATTGCATCTAGCATCTTCATGCGTGATGCCATGATTGATGGCAGAATGCCACTCACAATTGCAACCATCATAATAATCTGAATTCGCAGCAACAGCTGTGGTAGTGAAATATCAAGCGTGACATCCGCAATCGGCAAGCTAAACGGATGTGCAGTAAAATATGGCACCAGCCCGGCAAAGAACACTACTAGCCCCACTACAATCCCGCAGACTGCGTAAAATACCGACATCAACACATAGCTAAACACAATAATACGTGGCTTAACACCAATTGCCCGCTGAATACCGATTTGCCGACGCTTGTTAATAACATCAACATAAATCACAATAAAGATAGTGACTGCAGCAATAAACACGCCCACCACCAGCATAATCGCATCGATCACCGCAAAACTACCTGCAATCGAGTTCATATAACCAGCCGATTCCCGCCAGTTACGCACCTCTACGCCAGAAAATCCTGCCCGTGCTATTGCGGCCTTTACGGCAGCTTCATCCGCAGATTGCGTCCGCACCACAACCAAATTAGCCGCCCCGGCAGACGGAAACAGTGCGGCGGCTGCCCGCTGCTGACGCAAAATTGATTCTGACTGCGCCACCAGACTGCCGCTCAATTCCTCGGCGACATATGACGGTAAAAATTGCGTTACTTGCATTGGTAATTGTGACTGACTCCGCACGGTTGCTTCGTTACGTGCAAGCTCGTCTGTTACTTCTGCAACCAACTTACTCCAAGCACCACGAGTCATATAAATCTCACGATCGGCGTACATATACTTTGAACGAAACACCCCGCCAACTTTTACAGCAACTTCCTTGCCATTAATTTTTAGCGTGACCGTATCACCAACCTTTGTGCCCTCAAGCGACTCTGCCAACTGCTTATTGCTGCCCGTCGCTACCACCTGCTCGCCCACAAAAATCGTGTTATCGTCTGGCAAAAATTTTCCGTCAATCGTGTAGTTATCAATGGCAATTGCCCTGGGGTATTCTTTTGGGTCGATAACTTTAACGGTCGTCTGTACTCGCTTTTCGCCAGAAGAAAGTTCACCATACACCGACAGCAACGATGACACATGCTCAACCCCATTCACCGTGCGAAGTTTATTTACCAGCATACCTGCGTTTTGTAAATAATCACCTGATTTTTTAGGCTCAAGATAGACCTCGCCAACCATTAGATTTTTTACCTGGCTTTCAATACTCTTATTCACCCCACCAAGCAATGATGACACAAATACCAAGTTGACAAACGCAACTGCCATCAAAAATATTGTTAGCACCAGCGTCCATCTTCGCCCACGAATAATATACTGCCCCACCAATCGCCAGCCTAGCAAAAACTCACGCCATAGCGAATTTTTAAATATTTTTTGCGATGCCTGACTCATAGTAATTCTCCTTTCGACGGAGTACGCTCCTCTTTTACTTTGCCGTTTTCAAATACAATTTGGCGAGATGCATATTGCAGTTCATCCGCTTCATGAGAAATCGCTACCACAGTAATACCTTGCTGATTAATCTTCTTAAAAGTATCAAGCACCGTTTTTGATGCTACCGTATCAAGATTAGCAGTTGGCTCATCAGCAAAAATCACCCGTGGATTATTCACCAACGCACGGGCGATTGCCACCCGCTGCTGCTCACCACCCGAAAGCTGCGATGGCAAATGACGAGCCTTTTTCTCTAACCCAACCCGGGCAAGCTCGGCCAGGGCTTTCCGCCGTGCCTCCTTTACACTGCAATACATCAACCGTGGCAACATTACATTTTCTAACGCACTCAACTCTCGAATCAATGCATATTCCTGAAACACATAACCAACCTCACGTAGCCGCAATTCAATGCGGCGAGATTCGGGCAAACGAGTCACGTCAACCACCTCATGCCCGGCTTTTTCTAAGTGAAACAAGATTTCGCCATCAGTAGGATAATCAAGCATCGCTACCTGATGCATAAAAGTGGATTTACCGGAGCCGTTGCGGCCAGTAATCATTAAAAAATCACCGTGGTAAATAGAAAAGTCAACGCCATCAAGTGCTTTTGTTTCTGTTTCGCCAGCACCATAAAACCGCCGCAGGTTCTTTATTTGCATCACCGCCTGCTTTGCCTTTTTTGCCATACATGCCTACCTTTCGTTGACTATAGTTACCACTATTGTAGCACGCAACATATACTCACACGCAATAATCATCCTGACGGTAATCATTTATTTCGTGCGAGCATACGCCTGAGCAAGCAGTGTGCTTGCAGTTCGGGTGTGCGAAAGGCTGGAATAATCAAAAACTCTGCGAGCAGTGCAATAATAAAAGCAGTAATTGGTGCCGTCGCAGACTCTAGTGCACCCCGCCAATCAAATTGTTAAACACAGCAAAAATAACCAAACCAAGCAAGCCTGGCACTGCCGCAATTGCTCTCCAAACTCCCTGTATGTCGATAAGCTTATTAGTAAGCTCCGGGTCGTGTGCGATTTCTTTTTCAGGTATATCCAACCGCCACATATGTAGCGTTGCAAGCAACATTAGGACCGCTGCAATCACCAACGTCCAACCCATGCCAATCGATACTCCGCTTATAACCGAAGTCACAATAAATCCAATTCCATTAACTGCACCAACCATGCCGTTCGCCTTATCCCGTTCACCGGATGACACTAGTAACGTGACGGTAGTACTGAGTGCGACGTTTCGCATGTTACCAATCACCGCACCAATCAACATCACAATGCCAAATAGCCATAAAGTTGGGTCGCTTGCACTTGCCGGCTTACCTTCAAGCAATAGCCAATATGTCACCATACTTACACTAAATGCCACACTGGCAACCACGTTGGCAAGCAGCATTGCTGATTTTTTATAATGACGATCCACAAACGAACCAAACGCCAGCGAAGCAAACGAAGTAAGCAGCATATATGCACCACCCAACAACCCCGTCACCAACACTGATTGCGTTGCCAAATATAGCCAAAACACCAACGCAAACCACACATAGCCATTGGTAATGTTGCTAACTAAATTATTTGCGAGCACTTTATAAAATTGCTTCATACGCTTTAGCTAGTGTAGCATGTTTTTAGGCATCACCCCAATATCTCACCCTAACTATTGCATTTTACCCATTTTTATGATATAAATAAACCATCCCTTGCCTAAGGGTGATGCTGCACCGTGCAACATTAACAATCCGACAGAGAGGTGTAATATGTCACACGTTGACGTTTTGATGACGTATACCGAAGAGTTTCGCAAGCAAGATAGCGGCATCTTTGCAGAGCTTGAAAGTATCGAGCTCTACGTGCGGTGGCCCGGTGTCAATACTACGATGCGTCTCATTGCACAACAAGACCCGCAGGCGACCCAGGAATGCCCTGCACAGTCAAGCGATGGCGCAATCGCCACGTTGCAAATTCCGCAGAGCGAAGACATTCACTACCATGCAGCCAGCCTACTGCTTAGCTATGCAGCAAAGCACGAGGTTGCCGCGCATCAACTGAACGTCTCCGCAGCCTTACCAACACAAGACAAGCATGTAGACCATCTCCATGATGCTATCTACGAATTATCACCCCGGCAAGAGCGAGTGCTGCTAAAAGCATCTCATCTTGCAGCCACCACAGCCAAGTCAGCCAAAAAGCTGGCCGATAAGGCTGGGCATCGGCTAAAGGATGCGGGACATCATCTAAAAGACGGTGCCGCGACACTATCACACAAGCTACGTAAGTCGCACCACGACGACGCATAGCCCCGTCAAAGGGAAGGCCGAATCATCTCTCTGTCTTCTCTTTTTATATGCCTATTTTATGCAAGCAGCTTTTGAATAGATGCTTGCATTTTTTCTTGCACCAAAACCTCGTCAATCGGCGTGCCATCATCGTGCAAATCTTGCTTAAACACCAAATGTACATCACTCGCTGGCATCGTTGCACCAATTCTATCCATCAAAAAGCGGATATTTTCTATCCCGCCATGCGTATCCTTGTACCAATTATAGCCGACAGTCGCCACCGGCGTTTCGCACCAAGCCTTGCCCGCCCAGTCAAAAGCATTCTTGAGAGCCGCACTTACCATGCCGTTATATTCTGGCACCAGTAGCACTACCCCATCGGCCGCAGCAATATCGTGCATCAGCTTTTGCACGGCTGGATGTGCTGGGGCGTAACCATCCGCCAATGGTGCGATTTCCGAATCAAACATTGGTAAATTCAGCTCGCGCAAATCTGCCACCTGCGCCATAGCTCCGCTCGCCTCAACCGCTTGCACCGCCTGTGCCAGCACGCCATCAGCCGCACGCTTTGTGCGAACACTACCAGTAATAATGAGGATGTTTTTCATAGTTATTCTCCTTTACGCAAATAAATCATTCAATGCTTCACTCACTGTTGGGTGGGTAAAAATTTGGTCACGCAGCACAGTGTACGGCAAGTCGTTATCCATCACGGTTTTGATGATATTAATGACTTCTGGCGAGTTGCGACACAGCAGGCTAGCACCCAAAATTCGCTCGGTGTTCGCATCAATCACCGCACGTAGCAAGCCTGTGGTGGCATTATCAACATGTAGGCGCGGAATCGCCATAGCTGGCAGCTCTTTCACGATAATATCACGCCCCGCTACCCTAGCCTCGGCTTCCGTCATACCCACCCGAGCCAGTGGCGTTTGCATAAAGACGGCGTACGGCAAGGTTTTTTGCTTGGCGCGAGTGTACGAACCATCGCCCAATAACTGGCTTTTCACAATCCGAAAATCATCCAGCGATGCATAGGTAAATTGCGGCCCGCCGGTCACGTCGCCCATCGCCCAAATGTGCGGCTGGCTGGTGCGGAGTGTTTCATCAACCACGACCGCCCCGCGCTCATCCGTTGCCACGCCAGCAGCCGGCAAATTCAAGCTCGCCGTTGCCGGGCGGCGGCCAGTGGCCAGCAGTACCGCATCGTAGTCGGCATAGTCGCCATGGTTCACTGTGCAAATTGTTGCAGTTGCCCCACCTTCAATTGCCGCCACATCTACACCAAACACCACTTCAATACCCTGTGCCTGCAGTGCTTCGGTGGCCGCTTTGGCAATTGCTGGATCTTCACGGGTCAGCAACACATCACCCTTCTCAAATACCGTCACCTTTGTGCCAAGCTTGGCGTAGGTCGAGGCAAATTCCAGTCCAATGTAGCCACCACCAATAATCGCCAGGTGTTTTGGCTGCATGGTTGCATCGAGCAAATCGGTGCTGGTGTAAACAAACGGCTTATCCACGCCCGGAATATCCGGAATAATCGATTCCGCCCCGGTATTAATAAATAGCTGCGGTGCAGTAAGCAGCAGTTCATCATCGCCCGCCGCAACCTTCACGGTATGCGCATCCACAAACGACGCCTCACCTTCGATCACACTAACCGTTTCACGATCCGCCAGCATGTGATAATTCTTGTCATTCAGCCGCGTTACCACCGCCGTCTTATGTGTCATCGCTTCATCAAAACTTTGGTGATGTTCGGCCGCATGTACCAGCACCTTGGTGGGGATGCACGCAATATTGATGCAGGTGCCGCCATACATTTTTGGCGACCGCTCTACCAGCGCCACCTTTTTACCCGCATTCGCCAGTGCCACCGCCAGCGTCTTACCCGCCTTACCAAAGCCGATGATGAGTGCGTCGAATTGTTGTGCGTTCATGTATCCCTCCTCTCTACGGACCGCTTCTCTTTCTGAACAGCGATATAAAGAGTACACCTCGCCACGCCATCGGCCGTATATTCCGCCGGCGTACTCACTTCAAAATCTTGCGTATACGCCCGCTGCAATATGCCAGCTTTTTCATCGCGCCAGACATGCTGCCACGCCTCGGCTACACAAGTCGCCACATTCCTACCGCTAGCCTCATATCGCCGAAATATTCCTCGAACCGCCTCATCTTCAAGTTGCTTAATACGCACCACACTGGCAAGCAAAATAGTCAAATCATACGCACCGTCCATACCATTTTCATAGCGAGAATACCGTGCTATTGGAAACTCGCCAGCTGCCGCCTGAGTAAGTAGCGGGATCTGACCCGACATCACCGCGTTCCACAACTCCTCAATCCGAGCAATCCCTGCGGGCGAATTATCGGTGCGAATAGTGATATGATTCATTGTATCTCCTTTATGCATTAGTACTTGTCTCGACTGCTGCCAATCATTAAAACTGCCCCAAAAAGTCCAATTTGCCACTTTCAAAGTGCCGCACGTCTTCGATGCCGTATTTCATCATCACCAGGCGGTCGATGCCGCAGCCAAAGGCAAAGCCGGTGTATTCTGCCGGGTCGATATCAGCGGCACGCAGCACGTTCGGGTGGATCATACCGCAACCAAGTAGCTCAATCCAGCCTTCACCCGAGCATACTTTGCAATCTGGGTTTTTACCTTCACAAAACGGACAGCTCAGGGCAAACTCAAAGCTTGGTTCGGTGAATGGAAAGTAAAACGGATTGACTCGCACGTCCAATTTTTTGCCGTAGTATTCTTGCAAAAATTCTTGCAGGGTGGCGATGAGATTGCCCACATTGACGCCTTTGGCCACATAGACGCCTTCCACTTGATAAAACGTATGTTCGTGCCGCGCGTCTAAATCCTCGTTGCGAAACACGCGGTCTGGCACGATGGCGGCAATTGCCTCGCCCTTCGCCAAATTCGCCGCATATTTTTTCAGCACGCGGTTTTGCATAGTCGAGGTATGCGCCGGGGCGATCAAGCGGTCGCCCCGTGCGTCGGTTTCTTCTGTCATAAAGGTGTCATAATCATCACGCGCCGGGTGGCCTTTGGGGAAATTCAGACTCTCAAACATATGGAACTGGTCGTCCATTTCACGCGATTCTTCCACCACATAGCCCATGCGATTAAAGATATCAGAAATCCGCTCGATTTCGCACATCAAGGGATGAATCGTACCTTGCTCACTCGGCAGCAACGCCGGCACCGACGCATTGACGTCCATTGGTGCGGTTACATCAATTGGCGGAATATCTGCAGCTTGCAAGGTAGCTTCTCGTGTTGCAATCTCCTGCTCGAGCGATTGCTTTAATGCATTCACCGCCTGACCAAATACGGCACGCTCTTCGTTAGAAAGCGTTGGAATAACTGCATATAATTCACGAATTTCTTTTGCCTTGAGTATCTCTCTTGGATTGTCGAGCGTCGCCACTCGATCAAGCAATATCTGTCGCACCGATTCTATACGTTCCATTTTTTCTCCTTTAGCTTGAGCGTACTATTAGCCACACAATTACCCCAACGCTAACCACGCCGAGCACCAACCACACACCGAGCAAGCCCGATGACGACTTTGTGTTGTCCATATAATTAGATTGTTCTACCATGTCAGTCGTTAGCTCTACCTCACCCCCGGTTTCGGGTGCATTTTTTGCTCGCAAATCAGCCGCAATTCGCTCTTGCAGCTTACTACGTTGTTCATCACGTCGTACATATAATCCCATATCTCTAGTATACCACCTTTACTATATGCTATACTAAATGCATATTTCATTATATAAAGGAGGGAAATATATGGCGACCAAAAAAGCCACTTCGACGAAGAAGTCAAAAACGACAACCTCGAAGAAGCCAACTACTAAAAAAGTAGAAACAATCGTAACTACCGAAGTCAAGCCAGTGAAAAAACTTGCCAGCACCAAGCCTAAAAAGGCCGCTCTTTTCCAAAGTCGCTCAGCACTACTCGGTGCATCGATTGGTGAATTTATCGGCACCTTTATGCTTGTTGCGGTTGCACTTGCTACCCAGGCAAATCCACTCATTGTCAGCTTTGCACTTGTTGCTATTGTGCTTACCATTGGCACACTATCCGGTGCACACGTTAACCCACTAATCACCGTTGGTGCATGGGCAACTCGTAAAATTAGCCACCTTCGTGCTGGTGCATATCTGCTTGCACAAACACTCGGCGGTATGCTCGCACTCGTTGTTATGAGCCGCTTTGCTGAACTAACAGCCGCCGCACAAGATGCCGCAGCTTCAAGCCACGCACTTGGCCTAAATGTACCACAGCTATTTAAGGTGCAGGCTATCAGCCCTGATACACCTAATATTTGGTATATCGTTTTTGCCGAATTGCTTGCAACTATCATCTTTGGTTTTGTAGTAGCAAGTGCCATGCGTGAAACCCGTGACCGAACCGCACAGGCCTTTACTATCGGCTTTGGCCTGCTGGTTGCACTGACTATTGCCGGCGGCGCAGCAGTATTTGCTGGCGGTGCAGTGTTGGCCAACCCAGCTGTTGCCCTTGGTGTACAAGCTATTGACTGGACCAACCTTAGCAACTTCTGGCCAATGCTTACCTATATCGCTATGCCACTATTCGGCGGTGTGGTTGGCTTCTTCTTGTACGACGTGCTTCGCACTGAGCGCGATGAAGACACTACCTTACAAAAGTAGTTTAGTACTATAAGAACCACACAAAACCCCCACCTGCAGCGTGGGGGTTTTATATAGTGGCGTGGCTGCATATTTTATTCGTCTTTTTGCGGACGATCGATCAACAAAGGCTCAACCGATGGCTCCTTACGAGCAATTTTCACCACGTCTTTATCAATCTTTTTCAGCTCTTTGTGGGCGTTGTTATAGTGATTAACTGTTGTCCCTAGACTATTCCCCAGCTTGTGCATCAACTGCTCGTACGCCGCAATATGACGGCCAAGCTGCCCAACCCGAGCCTGGATCTCTTTTGCCTGCGTTTCGATTTGCAGGCTTCGCAACCCCTGCAATACCGTTTGAAGATACGCCATAAAACTTGTTGGGCTTACAATAATCACCTTCTTTTCTTGAAAGGCATACTCCACTAAATCACGAGCACTCGCACCTGTACCCACATCGCCAATTAATAAATCATAATATAGTGATTCGGACGGAATAAACATAAAGGCAAAATCCATCGTTTTTTCACCCGGACGAATATATTTGCTAGTTTCATCGATGCGGCCTTTTAGGTCTTGCCGAACCTTTGCAAGTAGCTGTGCTCGCTCAGCTTTTTGTTCTGTTGCGACCATACGGTTGTAGTTTTCAAGGCTAAATTTACTATCAACTGGCAACATTTTGCCACGCTCTAAAAAGATCACCGCATCGGCAATCACGCCATCCTTAAACTTATATTGCATTTGAAATTGCTTGGGTGATAACACATTTTCGAGTACGCTCTGCAGGTAAAATTCACCAAACACACCCCGCTGTTTAGGGTTTTGCAACACATTCTGGAGTGTCTTCAAATCACCTGCCACGTCAATTACTCGTGCATTTGTTTCATCAAGCTTTGTCAGACGATTACTCACATCGGCAACCAATTTTGCACTTTGCGATAGCTGCTGCTGCATCGACAACTGCATTTGCTGCGTACCTTGCTCTAGCTTGTCGCCAACCCGTTCTTGCATGAGTTGCACCGCACGAGTTATCTCTACCAAATCGGCCTTGAGTAATTGTGCAGTATCAGATTTTTCGAGCTGCCTTAACCTTGTAAGTAATGTCATGGCAAATATAGCAAACCCAATTGCCATACAAAGCAGAATAACCAATAGCATCATATCCATGCTTTTAGTATAGCAATCGTCTAAAAACTACACAAATGCTGGTATGGCACGAGAAATAATCACAAGTACTGCAAAGATAAGCAACATTACTGGCACTTTGCGGATACGAACCACCCAGGCATATGCCACATAGGCAAGTGCGTACAGTATCGCCGTCCAGGTCACTGATGGCACAATCCCAGAGCCATACAGCCAGCTAGATAAGCCCCATAAACTAATTGCCGCACCAAGCGTAATAAGTACTGGGCGGTATACGCCTGATCGAACTAATGCAACCACACCAACCACTCCCATGACTACTGTAGCAATTTGCCCAGCATAATTTGCTGCTTCTACACACACTACACCATTGTTACACACCATATTTGCCAATACAAAACGCTGCAAAGTATACGTAAGCATCCAGGCTACTACGCCCAATATTGCACCTACTAGTACAATACGAGCAAGCATGCTTTTATCTTGTTCGATAATTGGCGGCTGTGATTCGAATACATAGTCCATACTATGTATTATTTTACACTACTTTTGTCTTTTTTGCAAGTATCATTCGTAAAATACCATAATGCACCCATGGCCGCCGCAAGTGTACCGCCAACTACATCAATCGGAGCATGCACCAAGGCAAGCACTCGCCCTACACATACTGCCAGTGCAATCACCACGCATACCACAGTAAGCCACCAGTGTTTTGTCATGTACCATACCGCCCACACCATTACCCATACAAAGAGTGCATGATCGGACGGGAAGCCTGGATTATTAAGATATGACGCCCCCGGATCAACATTCATAAGCTCAAACGGTCGCAGCTGTGTTGGCTGATAAATGACGCTCATAATCTTTGCCACCAAATAAGCGGTCAGCCCAGCTACCAGCATGCGACTATAGACTGCAAACTTATGACGATTTGGCACACACCACACCGCAACTACCGCAGTTACAGCTGCAAGTACAAACACCAAACCGTCTGCCAAGAAAGAAATTATGATATCCATGTATTTAGTATACTACGTTATTTGCGTAAAATCACCACACCCACTATCAGCCATAGACATGAAATTGCTGCACATGCTGCAGTAAATACCGGCAGCCCAAATAGCATAATCATTGGCATAGAGAGAGCCGTCACCAAGCCACCTCCCATTAGTGGTTCAAATAGCAGTTGTTTATACCCGAAGCTTTCCGTTGCACCGGTTCGCTGTTTTGGATCGACAATATGGGCAAATAGCAGCCCGGTAGCCGTTGTGCCCATCGATTGTCCGATACTCACAATTGCATTGGTAAACCAATACCGCTTAAACATATGTCGTGCTAGCACGGTAAAACAAAATAACACCCACAACACACCGCTGAGTGCCAAGATCAAAAATGCCAAGCCATCGGTTGATACAAATCCAAGCTTCATTGTACCGATTGCCGAGGTTACAAGCACCGCCAACACCGCACCACTCAATAATTCAACTAATGGCAGCGAAATCACCAAACCAAGTTTCCGCCATATTAGCTGTGCAATCATGCCGCCAAACATACAAAACGTAAAGCGTGGCATGTAGCCAATAATCTTTACCTCGCCGCTTGCTCCCCATGTATGTAGCTCGAGCTGCAAAAGCAGCCAATGAATCAACCAGCCAATTAGCACGCTTATAATCAGCAATGCAATATGGCTCACAATTCGCCAAAACGCCAACTCCTTACGCAAGCTAAAGCCCGCTTTACGTAGCTGTGTAATAATTCGTCGATGATACACCATGCCTTGCACCTGTGCAAACGGACTATGTGACTCAATCCATTTTCGCTTGCGGCCGTATGCAATCAACAAAAAGCCAACCGTAAGCGTTGCGAACAAGCTCGTGGTCGCCAGTGCCACCGCCATCTCTTGGCCGGATTGATAGTGAAACTCCTGAAATACCGGTACCATACCAGCCGCCGTGCCATGCCCACCTTCAAAGCTAATCTCTAGCAGAGCCGCCGCCAAAGGATGCGTCCCAAACACAGGCATCAGTACACACAAGACAACCAGGCCGCCAACTGCATAATACCCCCAGGCAATCATTTGCCCAAAGGCTGCCTGCGGTGCGGCCGCCTTCCATATTCCTCGCAGTGAAGTCAGCGGCTTTCCTAAAAATAATGCCCCAAAAATAACATTAATCAACAAGCCAGGCAGTGGCTCCCACGCCTTGTAGAGCGACTCGGCAATTGAGGAATCGGTTGGAAATCTCCCAAGTACCTGCGGACTGAGCAGTAATAAAATCAACCCTGCCGCAACACTGGCTGGCAAAAAACTGCGGCGAATACCTGGCAGCTGCACAAATAAATAGCCCACCGTTATCGCACCTATCAACACCAGCAGTGCCGAGGCGTATTCGTTTATCTGTTCCATCTGTTCTATTGTATCATGCTTATGCTACAATGCACGTGTACGTGCAGGCTTTTTTGCAGGCTGATGCACTGTTATCTGTGGAAACGGAATTTCTATACCAGCTGCATCAAATTCTTTTTTAAGACGGCGACGAAATTCACCAGCAATCGCCCACTGAGCAGCCGGCTTAACTTTACCCAGTGCTTTTATTCGCATGGCCGAGTCTTCAAATTCATCAAGTCGCAAGAAGGCAATGGGCTCAAAAATATCCTTCGCATACGCTTCATCTTGTGCCATAGTGGCACCAACCTGGTTGATAATTTCTTCTACCCTATCAATATCTGCATCATACGATACGCCGACATTTACATTTACGTTGGCGTATTCGTAGCTCAAGTTGGTTACTGCCTGTGGTGTACCATTACTAATAGTGTGTAAATTGCCATCTAAATCTCGCAGCTGCGTAATGCGGATTGTTAAACGCTCCACCGTGCCAGAAAGCGAAATGCCACCAATCTGCACACGGATAATATCACCAACTCGATATTGGTTTTCGCCAATAATACACAGCCCCGACACAAAATCCTTAATTGCACTTTGGGCACCAAAACCAAATATTACACCAAATAAGCCAGCACCAGTGGCAAGGGTCGCCAAGTTTACGCCAAGCTGCTGCAATAATATCAAAATCACAATCACCCATAAAATAACCGCTGCTAGTGTCCGCAACACGTCTTTAAGGGTCTTTTCTCGCTTACGCTCATCATCTTCGCTCATGTAGCGATGCTGACGAACTGCCCGTTCGACGGCAATGCCAATAATCGCACGTACTACTACGTGTGCAACCAGTGCAAATGTCATGGTGACAAGCAATTGCAATAATAGATTATCGGCGATTACCGTCGTGATTTCTTTCATAGACAGGCTACCAATATAGCAAATTATTCACCAATGTGGTTTGTCTTGAAGCTAATATATGGCACATAAGTTTGCCACAGTGCAAGCTCTGTATTGCTCAACTTCATGGCCGCTTCTACCGCACCGGCAATCTTACTCTCTTCAAACTTTACCTTTTGCCCAACTTCTAGGACTGGCCAACCAGCTTGTTCTGAAAGTTTTGTTTCGATTGCAACAATGCGGGCATTGCCAATATTCTTTTTATGATTGATACCATAGGTTTGCACGGCTTTACGCACAAGTTGTGTATATGCATCACCTGGCTGTGCTACGTAACTATACATCTTTACATCTGGCTTTGCCTGATTCTGCTCCATTTTTTTGCCATCTTGGGCACTCGCCTGAGTGCTCATTGCGCACATCATTACCACCGCTACTGTCGCAATATACCCACCAATTACTCGGATACCTTTCATATTCCCTCCTTGTTATGTATCTGTAGTGCTATAATACCATGTTCCCGCCATGGCTGCAAAACTATTTTTACCCACCACCATAACACCGACCACAAACTTGATTAGCGTACCTTTATACTGCCATCAACCTTCGTCAGTAGCGGATCAAGGAAGAATTCAACAATGCGGCGTTTGCCGGTGGTAATTTCGGCTGATACACTCATTCCTGGCAGCAACGTAAGCTCTGCCTGCTTTGAACTGGTTGCATTTTTGAGCTTAATTTTTGCTTTGTATACCAGACCTTTCTTTTCATCATGAATTGCATCCGGGCTAATCGTCTCTACCTCGCCTTCTAGATAGCCGTAACGCTGAAACGGATACGTTGCTAGCTTCACCACCACCCGCTGCCCCTGCCCTAGCACGGCACTTTCTGCAGCGGCAATACGTTGCTCAAGCGACCCAAGTTCATTTTGTAAGCCAATCCTTTCAACGGGATTTGCTTGAGCTAGCTGCGATTCAAGCTCACGTTTGCGTTGCTGCAGCTGCTGCATATTCGCTTCTAGCCGCTGCTTGGTGTGCTGATTAAATTGCACTTGTTGCTGTTGCTGCGAAATTGCTCCGTGTAGCGTCTGCTGTCGAGCCTGTATCAATCCCTGGCGTGCCTGAGCAAATTCACGCAATACCGACTTTACTTCCTCTGGCAGTTCTGCCTGCGTAACAATATCATCCGCAACACCACCCACCGCCAGTCGCCGCAAAATATCACGCTCCACCCGTGCCACGGCCACGCCTTGCACTAGCGTCATAACCTCCTTTTCGGAGGTGGTTTTATCCAGCTCAATCAACACATCACCTTTCTTCACCTCCTGGCCTTCACGGGTGTTGATTTTTGTCACCACACCGCTAATGGCCGGCTGAATTATTTTTGTGCTGCCTTCGGTTGAAATCCTACCATTCGCCACTGCTACAATATCAATCTGCCCAACATACGACCACACGCCAGCCACTACCAACAGTATCGTCACGAGCCAAATCACCATTGCACCACGCGGGGCAGCAGGCGTTTAGATAATCTCCTCGGCGGCTGGCAAAAATTCATACTGCAACCTGTCTTTCTTTAGCCAGCTCATACCTCACCTCCTAGCTGCTGCTTGTGTAAATACGCATACAGCCCGTTCTTTTTGAGCAGTACCTGCGGCGTGCCGTATTCCACCAACTGGCCACGATCAATCGCCATAATTTTATCGACTGATTTTAATGTCGAAAGCCGATGGGCAATAATAATCACGGTACGCCCAGCAGTAATATGTGTGAGATTTTGCTGAATGACATTTTCTGATTCATAATCCAGCGCCGACGTAGCTTCATCAAAAATGAGAATCTTTGGATCGTGTAGCAATGCCCTGGCAATGGCAATACGCTGCTTTTGCCCGCCGCTTAAACCTTCGCCTTTTTCGCCCACCATCGTATCGTAACCTTCGGGTAGCTCAGAAATAAATTCATGTGCCCCAGCAATTTTCGCCACCCGCACGATGTCGTCCATACTACTACTTGGCACATGTACGGCGATATTATCCCGAATCGATGCATTAAACAAAAAGTTTTCTTGCAAGACCACGCCAATTTGCCGTCGCAGCCAGCTTGGATCGGTCGTCGCAATATCCACAGCTGGACATATTATCGATGTTCGCGTAAGAACAGGTTCATTAAATGCACCGAGCCGGCAATCCGCGAAAAAGATTTACTACCGCAGATTTCGGCGTTGCTTGGCGATTATCAGATCTCTGATGAAGCTTACGATTATATATCCAGTAGAATAACGCAAGACGAAAAAGCCGAAAATGTGGACAGTATGTCTATTGTGGCAAATTTGAAAAATAAAATTGACAGTCTGAACGGTAAACAAAAGATTTTGCTTGATAGCTACCTAGATCAAGACATTGACCGTCAAACTTTTCTAGCTAAAAAATCGGAGATTTTGAGCGAAAAGAAAAGTTTGGAGGAAAAATTGACGAACCTCACAGCTAACCATAATGCTTGGATCGAACCTATGCGAAAATGGCTAGAAATAGCAAAATCTATCTGTAATTTGCGTAAAATCGATGACTTTAGCGGGCAAAAAGTTGTTTTGCTTGAAATCTTTGGATCGAACCTCGCAATGCACAACAAAACCCTCACCATTCTCAACCACCAAGACAAGTTTGGAGTTGGCTCAAAAACTGCTTTCCGGAAGGGGGCGGAAAGCAGTTTTTTGCCTTTGGCAAGAATTAAAAAATACAAATAGAAAAGTCGCCATTTCAGGCGACGATTCTGAAAAAATCCTTATTATGGCTGGGATGGAGGGATTCGAACCCCCGAATGGCGGGACCAGAACCCGCTGCCTTACCACTTGGCGACATCCCATCACCTTTAATCACTATACCAAACTACTACGTTTTCTTCAAGCGGTGTGACGAGCGATATACCACCGCCATAATCAGCATAGTGATCACACACACCACTGCCACAGAAGTTGCGTGGTCTGTAAAGTACACGCCAAACATACCAGCCTTTGCCCCAGCACCCCACGCAGTTACTAACATCGCCAACCATCCAACCGGTAGCAGCATAGTGCATACACGAGCAGCCTTCTGCAAACCGCCACTGGTTTTAATTCGTAAAATATACGGTAGACTAAAAACAGCCATAGCATTTACCATCAGCAGTAATGGCAGCCACCATGCTATCTGCCTTACTTCAGGCAATTCGGCCAATTTATCTAACGAAAATAACTGGGCCAAAGTTACCACGACCACCCCTGCTGCACATAGGGTAGCTCTCCAGCCAATTGGCGGTTTGTAGCAACGCTTCATATCACTACTATGCCGCATAACCCACTACTGGTCAATACCTCCACACTAAACGCTGTTGTATTTTTGTATTATATGCTTGTGCTTTTTACATTTTACCCCTATAGTAAAAGCTAGCGAAACATTACAAAAAACAAACACTTTTTACAAACTTGTTTTGGGTAGTGGGTTTCGCTCTACGATATACCCACCACAACAAACCCCAGCTTCTTACCTGCTGGGGTTTCGTCTTTTTATTGTTGCGAAAACTTTTTTGACTGTGCGGCTCGCCATTTGGCAATCTCACCATGGTGCCCGCTCAGTAGTACATCTGGCACCTTTAGGCCCCTAAATTCAGCTGGGCGCGTATATTGCGGAAACTCTAATGTTTCGCCATCGCTAAAACTTTCGATTATAGTACTTTCTTCACCGCCAAGTACACCAGGAATGAGTCGCACAATACTATCGATAATCGTCATAGCAGGCAGCTCACCGCCAGTCAACACAAAATCACCAATACTCAACTGCTGGTCTACTAACGTAAGAATCCTTTCGTCATACCCTTCATACCGGCCACAAATAAAAATATAACCACAATCTTCTTCGAGTGCATATTGCTGTGCCAGGCCCTGCTGCCACCGCACCCCACGTGGTGTCATGAGCAGCACTTTTGCTGTCGGATCAATCGATTTGGCACATTCAACCGCAGCAAATAATGGCTCGGGCTTTAGCAACATGCCATCACCGCCGCCATACGGCGTATCATCCACTTGCTTGCGAGGCCCAATCCCAAACTGCCGCAAATCAATTGCCGAAAGTTCAGCCAGGCCCTCTTTTTGTGCTTTCCACATCATACTACTCTCAAACACCCCTTTCATCATTTCGGGGAAGAGTGTAATTACTTGAAATTTTCTCATCATTCTTATTATAGCATCGAAAACCACAAAACCACCCCGTAAAGGAGTGGTTCTGCAGACATATAAGGCTCTCAACTCTTATAAAAGTTGCTCGCATAGAGCTTTTTGTTCTCGCAGTTCAAGTTATTGTCTGAACTGTTTTTATTATATATCTAAATCATCTAATTCTGCAAGCTCTTTTCGGGCTGAATCTGCAAAGCTTGAGCGGTTTTCCACAGCTTCCCCTGTAGATTCATCCACAACTTGTTCGGAGCTGCCAGTTAGACCATCATTATTGACAATCTTTAGGTTGTAGCGAGCATCATTCTTTGTACCCAGAGCACGCAGCAGCGTACGTAAGCTTTGCGCAGTCACACCACGCTTACCAATTACACGGCCGAGATCCTCTGGATTAACTGTAAGGCTAAGCAGTACACCTTTTTCATCAATCACTCGCTCTACCACCACATCGTCAGGGTGATTCACTAGTGACTTTACGATATATTCTACAAATTGCTGATCTATTGTTGACATTCTGCCCTCCTGTCATTGCAGTGTTGGCTACTCGCCAATCACCTCTCTTATCGTATTTTTATTGTATCATGAATTATGATTTGCTTCATCACGATATAAAAACTGCCCTCACAAGGTAGGGCAGTCGTGTACTATTCTTCTGTTGAAGCGTCTTCTTTTGGCTGATTTTTACGCAGCTTTTCTACGTTCTTAATCGACTTTTGCTTGGTTGCAGTAGGCTCTTTTACCCACTTTGGTAGCTTTACGCCATTAGCTTTTAGCAGCTTTACGACACGTGGTGATGGCTGTGCACCGTTATCAAGGTATTTTTGTGCCGCTTTAGTCTGTAGTGACACCTCTTTGGTGTGTGGATTGTAGCTACCTACATACGCAACCACACGACCACTTGATGGATGGCGGTGAGCTTCCTGAACTGCCAAACGGTATACTGGGTAACCCTTACGACCCAAACGTTGCAAACGAATTGCGAGCATAGATTATAACTTCCTTCTCTCTTACTCTTAACTATTACATTCAATATCTCTAGCCATTTTACCGCTTTTTGTTGCGATTGTCAATCTGTTTTTGGGGATTAACTTAGCTGGCTACTTCTCATCACGAGCCTTATACGCCGCTAGTGCTGCCCGTGCTGCCTGCTGCTGCCCGGCTTGCTTGCTTGGGCCGCTTCCCTTGCCCATCAATTCAGACCCAACAAACACACCAATTGTAAAAACCTTATCGTGGTCTGGGCCGACTTCGTCAAGCACCTTATACTGCGGTGTAAAGCCATCTACTCGCTGGCTCACCTCTTGCAAGTGGGATTTTGGATCACGCCATGAGCCATCTTCCAAAATCTTATCCAACTTACTTAAGATATGCGTTGCGATAAATTTTTGTGCTGCATCGTAGCCCTTCTCAAGATAGATTGCCCCAATCACCGCTTCAAATGCATTGGCTAAAATCTGCTGACGAGCGCGATCGCTCCCCTGCTTTTCGCCACGACTCATTCGCAGAAGCGGTTCGTACCCTAATTTATCGCCAGCCGCTCCGATACTTTCAGTTCGCACCAGTGCCGCCCGCCAACTCGTTAAAATGCCTTCCGGCTCAGTATAGTTGCTAAACAAAAAATCCGTCACCGCCAGCTCCAGCACGGCATCGCCCAAAAACTCAAGCCGCTCGTTATGTTCGCTGACACTTTTTTTATGCTCATTCACGTAGCTACGGTGCGTCAATGCCGTAATTAGCGTATCAATATTTTCAAATTCAAAACCCAATTTTGTGCGAGCAAATTCTTGATACGGCGCCTTGTTCATGCCACTCATTTATAAGTTCTCCTGACGGATTCGCTTCATCGCAAGCAGCATCAACTTGCCAATATCCTCGTACTCAATCACATCAAGTGCTTCATGAAAACTAAACCATTTAATGCCATTCATCCATTCTTCTTTCTTGATTGCATCCGTATCACCTTTGGCACGCACCAAATAAATTTGCGTGGTCATTAGCACCAATTTATCAATCCGGCGATAGCGAAAATGGATCTTACCGAGCCAGCTTAAAACATCAACGTCATGCAGCCCCGCCTCTTCACCAATTTCACGCTTGGCGGTTGCTTGGGCGGTTTCACCTTCTTCGATATGCCCTTTTGGAATCGTCCAACGGTCTTTCGCATCCTGAATCAACAAAATCTCAACCTGGCCATCTTTATTGCGACGAAACACAATACCACCTGCCGTCGGTTCGCGCACAATCTCTTGGATGGATGGCTTTTTGCGAAAGTACTTCTTGAATTTATCAAACTTTGGAGTCGTCGCCATCGTTCTTGTCCTCTACAAGTGTTCGATACGCAGTACCCAGTACCCCGTTAATGAACTTACTTGAATTATCAGAACCGAACGATTTGGCAAGCTCTACCGCCTCGTTAATGGCCACCCGTGCCGGCACATCGTCTGCACGGTGCAATAACTCGTACAGACCCATACGCAAAATATTACGATCAATCCGTGCAACCTGAGCAAGCGGCCAATCCGGAGCCAGCGGCTGCAGTATTTCATCAAGTTCAGTCGTTTTTTCAATCACGCCTTGTACCAAAGTACTAATAAACGCAGTGTCGTCGATATCCTCTTTATAGCGTTCGAGGTTTCGCTCCATTACTTCTTTCACATCAACAGGAAGTTCCGGCGAATGGCGAAATTCATATTCGTAGAGAGTTTGCAGTGCAACGATTCTGCCTAGGTGGCGATTTGAAGCCATACTATTCGGTTCTTTCTTACTATTATGTTTATCTATCTAAAAGCTGCGTAAACTATTACGCAGCAACTTTCTTTTTACCAGTTTCACGCTTGGTGGTGTGAACTTTTACCGGTGACGTAGCATTAACACGACGTGCAAGCTTAAGCACAAGGTGGCTACGGCGCAAACCTGTTTTACGAGGGCTGCTTTGCTTTTTAGGCTGTGCCATGAGTAGAATACTCCTTACGTTTCTTTAAACAATTCATTACACACTATACAGGGTTTTATGAAAAAAATCAATAACTACCAGTAAAAGCGGTAATTTTTATGTATTGACAAATAGAAATTTTTATGCTAATATGTAAATTATGAACGAACGAAAAAAACCCACCCCGTATCAACATAAAGAAACCACTTTTAGCCAGGATCCGATCCACGTAACACGCCGCCGGGCAGCAGCCCTACTTGGTGCCGGTGCAGTTGCTGCTGGATTACTAGCCGGCTGCAACACTTTTGGCGAAAAAGAAGCCTCTGGTAAAAAAATTACCGCCACCAAGCTTGATAATTACGTCAATGATAAAACCCCGCTCGAAAGCGTGCAACTTGAAAATGGTGCAATTCTTCGTGAGGATCCGTTTGTTGAAGACCTGTCCCACACAACCCCGGGCAATAGGCTTGCAAAAGTTGAGCTAGGCGATTTGTCCGAGCAGCATTCAATCAATATTGACTTTCAGGATGATGATAATACCTACATCCACGTTCGCAATCGTGAAAGCGGCACCCCAGAAACCTGGATTGGCTTGCCAGAAGATGCCGTAAAGGAAGCACTACCAGGCATCGCAAGAAAACTCACCAAAGACGGCGATGATATTATCTGGGTAAACACTCAGAAAGCCGACTACACAAAAGCCGATAGATAGCTCTTACTTGACTACAATATTCAGCAGCCGGTCAGGGACATAAATCACCTTGGCCGGTTGTTTGTCGTCAATAAAGCTCATGACATGCTCATTCGCATACACCAACGCTTCGACCGCCGCCTGATCAGCACCCTTTTCGCATGCAAGCCGTGCACGCACTTTGCCGTTTACCTGCACCACGATCGTTACTTCGTCCGCCACCAACAGCGACTCATCCCATTCTGGCCAATGATCCACATGAATCGTATCAGCATGACCAAGCTGATGCCACAGCTCTTCGGTAATGTGTGGCGCAAACGGTGCGAGCACCATCAACAAGTTTTCGATCATCTGCTGCCAAGCTGGGGATTTGACAATACCATGGGCGTCTTTTAGCTTGTACAGTGCATTCACCGTTTCCATCATGCTTGATACTGCCGTGTTGAACTTTTCATCTTCAATATCTTGCGTAATTTTTTTCGCAATGCCATGTGCCAGGCGGGCAAGCTCTTTGGTGACCGCTTCGTTTGCGTCGCCATTATCAGCCGCCAGATACTCTTGCACAAGTGTCCACACACGATTTAAGAAACGATAGGTGCCCGGCACGCCACGGGTATCCCACGGGGCATCCTGATCATACGGTGCGATAAACATTTCATACAGGCGCAAGCTGTCCGCCCCGTAACCACTATCCATAATCTCCATTGGGTCAATCACATTACCCTTTGATTTACTCATCTTTTCACCATCTGGTGCAATATTTTAGGCTTTGTACATAATCCGCTTGACGGGCTCGGGGGTTGGCACCAGGCCAAGATTATAGAACAACCGCAACAAAACACGACTGTAAAGTAGATGGGCCACGGCATGATCAGCACCATTGTAATAGTTCACCGGCATCCAGTGATTGATACGCTCCGGATCCCATGCCTGGTTGTCATTAGTTGGATCGAGATAACGCAGGAAGTACCAGCTACTGCAGGCGTAGCCATCGAGTGTGTCGGTTTCACGGCGGCCTTCGTGCCAAGCCTTGCCCGCTGGTTTTGGTTCGGTGATTGGCACCGTTTCGCCGGTTTCGATGTTCACCCATACACGCACCCAGTCATCTACTTCGGCTAACACCGAGGTGTGGCCGCCTTTTGGCTTAAAATCTTCTACGTCTGGCAAAAGTACCGGCAGGCAACTATCTGCCACGGCAATTGGCGTGTAGCCATCGACATAGACCATTGGGATTGGCGCACCCCAGTAGCGCTGGCGAGAAATCAGCCAGTCGCGCATTTTGTAGGTAATTTTACTCTCACCAACACCCTGCTGCTCGAGCCACGCCACTACTTCTTCACGGGCTTGTTCGCTACGCATGCCATCAAAATGGCCGCTATTAATCATCACTCCTTCACCGCCATAAAAACCTGGCTCGCTGTTGTCTTCTGGCTTTTCAATCACCGTAATAATTGGTAAGTCAAACTTTTTAGCAAAGGCGTAATCACGTTCATCATGCCCCGGCACCGCCATCACTGCACCGGTGCCATAACTACCTAGCACATAATCAGCAATCCAAATTGGCATACGATCGCCGGTAGCAGGATTGATGGCGTAGCTGCCTGTAAAGACGCCCGTTTTTTCGCGAGAATCACTCATACGCTCCACATCGGAACGACGTGCGGCGGCAGCGATATATTCTTCAACCGCTAGCTTCGTATCACTGTTTACTAGTTGTGGCACCATTTCATGCTCCGGCGCAAGCACCAAAAAGGCAGCACCAAACAGCGTGTCTGGGCGGGTGGTAAAGACTTTGATACAAGCATCCGCACCTTTTACCTCAAACGTCACCTCTGCACCCTGCGAACGGCCGATCCAGTTTTTTTGCATGGTTTTGACCATATCAGTCCAATCGAGGTCGTCGGTTGCTTCGAGTATTTCATCAGCATAGGCGGTAATCTTAAAGAACCATTGGTTGAGCTTCTTTTTTGTGACCGGGTTGCCGCAACGCCAACACTTGCCGCCTTCAACCTGTTCGTTCGCCAGCACCGTGCTATCGGTTTCGCACCACCACTGTGGCTGCTCTTTGCGATAGGCTAAATCATGCTTGTATAGTTGCGTAAAAATCCATTGCGTCCATTTATAATATTCTGGATCGGCGGTTGAAATTTCTTTGCTCCAATCATAACTAAAACCAAGCCGCTTTAGCTGCGTTTTAAAGTGCACCTTGGCGTCATCGTGTGCCTGGCGCGGCGTTTTTCCAACCTTAATAGCGTAGTTTTCAACCGGCAAGCCAAAGCTATCCCAGCCAATTGGATGATAGGCATTATAACCCTGCTGCCGCTTGGCACGCACTTTCACATCCGAAAACTGAAATGTACGGCCGTGGCCAATATGAATCCCCGCCCCGGTAATGCCCGAAAGCATGCTAAAGCCATAGTATTTTTTACGTGTAGTGTCGGCAAGATCAACTTTGTAGGTTTCGTCTTGCTCCCATTGCTGCTGCCATTTCTGTTCGATTTCGGTTGGATTGTAACGCTTCATAGCTACCATTATAGCAAACCGCCGCCCCGTTGATAACCAGGTGCAACCCTCGTGCAGCCCCAGGACTATATCTAGCCAACAGCTCTATTTTGCAAGCTGCTGAATCTGTGACATTTGCTGATGCTGCAAGGCAGCCTGCCTAAATATTCCGGTTACCTGCGAAAGGTCGGAAGCAATTGCAGAAAACGGCACGATATCTTCGGTTGGAATTGGCTCCGGCATAGCAGGTTGGTACGATAACTTTGCGGTAATATGCAGTGCAGATTCATGCTCTTTAGCAGAGGCAATCGAAACTGACTGCAACTCGTTAGCATCGGTAATCGCAAAGCGAATTGTAAAGGCCTCTGACTGTGCGGTGGTTGACTGTTGATTCTGCCGGGCAGCAGTCTGCTGCACAGCCTGTTTTTTACACGCCGCATGTGATGTATACAAATCTGATGATTGCAATGCACGAATAAACGATTCTAAAATACGAGCATCAAATCGCACTGCATAGGTAGTGGTTTCACTCTTCTTTTCGGTGTGCTTTACAAACATAAAGCGATGCTTTTTATATATATTAGCAAGCTGCTTTTTTGCTACTTCATCACGCTGCACCGCATGGAACATATTAGCAATACAGGTCATAGTACTAGTTGCATCGGTGTCATCACCACGTGGAATTGCAAGCCATTTACCTTGTATTTTACTAATTGCCTCATCGGCGTGTAATTTTGCTTCTGGGATCGCAGCCAGGAGTGATGTTGCGACACTGCCGAGTCCGTTTGCTTTAATATACATATCGCCCTTTGCCAACAAACCACGTACGTCCATGTCCGTTTTAATCGCAGATACACCCTTCGTTTCAATTGACCCGGCAAGCGACAGTCGATTCATATCCACCAGCGAGGCCTTGCCATTAACTGAAACTGTTGCCTGTGGGCCAACTTGCGTAGTGGTAATATCGGCAGTAATATACTTTTTTGATAATGTCGCAAAAACTGATTCAATAATACGCTGCTCATCACGACCGCTGCCACGAGCAATCACGCTACCAAGATAAAACGCACCAGCCAGAATTACCACCCCGGCAAGCAAAAATATCACTCGCTGAGCTCTACCATTTATTACCTTTTTAATTTTATCTATCACACTTCCCTCCTTGTATAGATATTGTCTTAAAATTTTGAAAAGAACTTTGTCTTCGCCTCTAGCCAAGCTGGGTCTTGACGGACCAGCTTCTTCATATCATCGGTTGAACGAAGCATAATCTTTAGTGCCTCTTCTGCAAAAATCCCCCCTTGAGAACCTTTTGCAAGCACCACCGCCCCTCGCTCGATTTTGCTATGAGCAAACGAACCCGCACTAATTGCATCAGGAAAGCTTCGCACAAAACAACCATTTGCCAATGCTGCCGGCCCGGTGTATTTACCAGCCTCTTCGCCAATAGTAATAACCCAATCAATTTCACCGGCTCGACACAACTGTCCCAGCTTAGTGTGCTCATCTGCCGATACCGCACCGAGCTCATTCATGCTGCCAAGAATGGCGATTTTTTGCGGTGCCGATATGGCCGCCAGTGTACGAACTGCAGCTGCAGCAGCGGCAGGGCTTGAATTGTAAGTGTCATCAATGAGGATACTGTCCTTTACGCCAGGTAGAATATTCATCCTACCTGCAACAGGGCGAATCGCTTCAGCCCCACGCACAATCAACTCTGGCGCCATACCAAGCTGCATTGCTACCGCCACCGCACCAACAATTGGACGAAGATTATGTTCACCTACCACCTTTAGGGTAGCTGGCAAGCCGTCTGGAAAATCAGGTGCAATAAAATAGCCCTTATGTCCTTCTTGCAGCGAAAACTCAACGCTTTTGAAGGAGCATACGGCAATATCCTGGCTAGTACCATAGGTAAAGACTGCCGGATTAGTTAATACGCCAGCAAATTGCGGCGGAATATCATCGCAGTTAATGATCGCCATTTTACTAAAGTTCGCCACACTCAATTCTTCGGCCGCCACTGCATCGATTGTACCAAATGCTTCCATATGCTCTGGTGTAACACCGGTAACAAGCGAGATGTCTGGCTTCAAATATCGCCCAAAGGACTGCACATCACCCGGCTGGTCAGCCCCTAGCTCCTGAATAATAATGTCAACATCAGCCGGAGCGGCAATCCGCTGCTTTGCCTGCTTAAACACTCTTCGCCAGGCAAGTGGATTTTTAATATTAGACGGATACGGGATACCCAGTATTGCAAGCGGTGCACTGATTTCGGTATTATGGTTGCCCTCGTGCACATGCACCCGATACTGCTGGCGAAGCACTGTTGCAGCGGCCATCTTGGTACTGGTCTTCCCGACGCTACCCGTCACACAAACTAACTTCACTGTTGGGTGTGCAGCAAAATATTCAACCACATAGCGTTCTAGTTTTTTTTGAATATAGTTCTTAAACATACTTCTCCGCCACTGCCTGCGCATGCCACACTCATGCCATAGTTAGTTATATAATCCTCTCGAAAGTATACCATACATAAGCAGTAAAGCTCAACCTATAGCAAAATACACCCCGTGCACCGCACAGCGTGTATTCATTGTCTATCCTGGTGGAGCATGGCGGATTCGAACCGCCCACCTCTTCCATGCCATGGAAGCGCTCTACCAAATGAGCTAATACCCCATATCTTTTTATTATATCATATTTTAATTGCGGATGCAATCAGCATCATAAAAACAGAGCTGCTACGCGCCCACCCTGGGGTACTTTTTTGTGTTGATGATATGTTTGTGTTGATCAGTGCGGCAAAAAGGTAGCCCCAAAAGCGCACCAGCTCTATCTACAGTATGCACCTTTTTATAAAAAAACACAAGCACTTTATTTAATGCGATGATACATTGGCAATACCCGGGCGGCAATCACGACTGCCAACACTACCGCAAAACCACACATAATTGATGGAATGCCTCGCATCGTCTCTGGATCAATCACACTCACTAGTGTCGTTGGTACAATAAAACTTGCATAGCCAATAGTAAGCGCCCGGAGCGACGCCGCAATATGCGGAGCCGCCTGTCCCGCCAAGTGCAGAGCATAGCCAATAGCCGCCAAAAGCAACCCGTAATAATACAGTGCATACCAAATTGTCATATCTGGGTTTTGTTCAAAAATTACATAATTACCAAGGCAGACACCTGCAGTAACACCCTGAGCGGCAAACAAGAAAAAGCCAATAAAGATACCGCCTAGTATATAGGCACTACGGTACACCCATTGACGAGTATCGCCCGCAATTGCAGCAATTAAATGCAGCCCGAGCGGCGGCAACAAGGTGATTGCTACATACCCGATTTTTGCCCACATAGTACCATCTATCACACCGACCGGTTCGCACACAAAGTATTCTGCAAACTGAAACGCCGCCAAACACACTAGCACTGCCACGGCCAAACGAGTAACCCGTGAAAGTTTGTATTTCCAAATGGTATATGCCGCTAAAATCACTTCGATTGCAAAGGTAAGAATCATCACAGGCGGAGAAAAACAATATAAAGATGGTCGTTTAAAATTTTTCATGCAGATACTAGTATACCATTTTTGCAATCTGCTTGTATATATTTTCTACTAATAAAAAGTGTATACGACTCTTTACAGCATAGCTAAAAAGGCCGCTTCATCAATCACCGCAGTACCATAGGCACGAGCCTTTGTAAGCTTACTTGCGCCCACTTTACCACCAGCCACCAAATAGGTGGTATCTTTGGTAATGCTTGCTTGAAACACACCACCCCGAGCCCGCACCGCTTCTGCAGCCGCATCACGCCCCATACTGGTAAGCGTGCCGGTAATTACAAAGCTTTTACCTACAAGAGTGCCAGTACTTTGCTGATACTGCGGCTCAACTCCCAGCTGCTGAAATTTCTTCAATAGTGCAATATTATCTTCATCGGCACACCACGCCAAAATAGATTCGGCCACCACCATCCCGACGCCATCAATCGCCTGCAGTTCATCCATCGTTGCCTGTACTAGTGGCTCCATTGCAGTGAAGGTATCGGCAAGATCAATCGCAGTCTGGGCACCGACATGACGAATACCTAAGCCATAAATAAACCGTGCCAAGGCTGGCTGTTTTTTGGCAGCAATTGCATTGACCAGCTTCTTGGCGGATATTTCTGCAAAACGCTCAAGCCGCAGCAAATCTTCCACAGTAAGCGTATAAATGTCTGCCAAATCTTTAACCAACCCTGCCGCAATGAGGGCCTCTACGTTACGTTCACCAAGCGTATCGATATCAAGCGCACCTTTGGAAGCAAAATGTCGCAGGGCTCGTGCTAAAATGTGCGGGCCAGTTGCCCCCTTTACTCGATACACCGCCTCGCCTACCGGACGCTCAAAGGTGAGTTCAGGGTACTGGCGAGCAAGTTCTGCTTCAAAATCAATTGGCTGACTATCTGCTGAGCGCAGCTCTTGTACAACTCGCTCAACTTGCGGGATAATGTCACCCGCCTTAAATATCACCACCGTGTCGCCACGACGGATATCAAGCCGGGCAATTTCATCAGCATTATGCAAGCTGGCATGCTGCACAGTTGTACCCGCCACCTGCACCGGATCAAACACCGCTACCGGCGTAGCAGCTCCTGTTCGCCCCAACGAAATCACAATATCCTTTACAATTGTGGTGGCTTGTTCGGCGGCATACTTATAAGCCACTGCCGCCCGTGGCTGCTTTCCAACCACGCCCAGTTTTGCAAATTGTGCACGATCGTTCACCTTCACCACCAAGCCATCTGTTTCGTATGACAACTCATGCCTGGCGACGTCCCATGCGGCAATATACTGCATAACCTCTGCAAGACTTGTAAATGTTGCGGCCTGCTGATTACATCGCACGCCAAGTGCGGACAGTGCCTGGTAGGCAAATTGGTTTGTCGGCACTTCCTGCGGATCATCTCGCAATATATCGTACGCAATAAACGTGAGCGGGCGTGAAGCTACCAGCGATGGGTCGAGTTGCCTAATTGTACCTGCAGCAAGGTTACGTGGATTCTTAAACAACGCCTCGCCACGTGATTGTTGCCGTTGGTTGAGGCGAGCAAAATCCTCTTTTAGAATCACAATTTCGCCACGAATTTCGGTGCGACCCTGCAAGAACTGCTCATAGCCTGGCGTTCCATGTAGCCGCAGTGGCACATTACGAATTGTCCGGACATTAGCCGTTACATCTTCGCCTATGTAGCTGTCACCCCGTGTGATTGCCCGGGAAAGGATACCGTCTTGATACACCAACGCACACGCCAAGCCGTCCATTTTTACATCAGCAAAAAATTCATGTTGCACACCAGGCAGCAATCTGTCCATACGAGCCACCCACGCCTCAACTTCCTCCTTGCTAAATACATCGTTCAGGCTAAGCATGCGAGTACTATGAGCAACTTTGGCAAACCCTCCTTTAATTGCATTGCCTACTCGCTGGGTGGGGCTATCGCTCGTAATTAGTTCTGGATGGGCTTGCTCGAGCTGCTTTAGTTCTGCAAATAGACTATCATACACCGCATCGCTCACGCTCGGTGCATCGTGCGTGTAGTATTCGTAACTGTAACGATTGAGCAATTCGCGCAGCTCACGTATGCGTGTATTAGGCAGGGGCTGAGTCGTCATCAACTACCTTTCGATACAGCAAATACACATATGCACACATCCATACAATAGTCACAATCCCCATAAGCAGCAGGGCAACCGGTACAATCGGTAGCCATTCAATTTGCTCGAAGATTGATTTTATCCAACCATCAAACAAAATAACTGGAATCATAATTACTATCCACCACGACACCACTACCGCCAGCATCCACACGAAGCGATACATAATTCGTAAGCGACGGCCAATTACCATATCGCTTGAGATTGCCAACGCCCGCAATGGATACATACCCGGTAGCGTAACCACAATTAGTGCAATAATTGTACTCACCATCCAATAGAGCGACAAAACTGCAATAAACACTAGCCCAATTGATAGTAGCATCGAGGCAGCCGCTGTATCGATAAGCTTACTCTGCCAGGCTGCACTGGCAATCAAAATCGCTACTGCACCAGGCACCATTTGCACAAGTAAGACTATCATTAAAAGTGCGGTTGAGATAATAGGCGAACCGGCATTATACAGGCCATCACGCAGCTTGACTCGCTTACCCGCAACAATATGACGCAGCAGCCAGACTACCACCAACCAGATATATAGACTAAGCAAGGTCGCTACCACTATCTGGCCGCTATCTGGCTTACTCGAAAGGCCGCCGGTGACAGCAGTGAGCAATATTACCCCAGCCTTACCAATCTCGCCAGTTGCACCTTGAAAGAGCTGATCTGGGGCACTAGCATCAAGCAACTCGCGCATTTCGCTATAGATATTTTGCGAACCCATCAAGCCAAATAGCACAATCAACACAAGAAATACCAGCATGAGTAAGCCAAAGGTCAGCTTATGCTTCCACAGTAGCTGAGTGACCTCGATTGTAAATGCAAAATAACCCGGCAGCTTGAGAGAACGCTTATAGTCCCGTCGGCGTGTCATCCGAAATGAACGATGCGGACGACGCTGCAAAAAATCCTTCACCCGCTGCCGTATGCGAACAAACCAGCCCTTCACACCTTTTGGTACAGCAGACTTGTTCATTTTTTTCGCAACAGATTTTTTAGCCGTCTTGCGAGCTGATGTTCTTTTTGCGCTCCCCATACTACCCTTTTGCTATATAGTTAAAATTTTTCTGCGTTTTTACGAAGCCGTGCAATCCGCTCTTCAAGCGGTGGATGCGTGCTAAACATACTGCTTAAAAAGCCAGACTTAAGCGGGTTATTGAAAAACAAATGTGCAGTTGCCGTATTTTGCTGCTGCATCGGCTGGCTGTGGGTACGTAATTTTTCAAGTGCACTCGCCAAGCCCTCTGGATAGCGAGTTGTCATTGCCCCAGTTGCATCTGCCAAATATTCTCGTTGACGACTTACCGCCATCTGCACCATGAATGCCGCAAACGGTGCCAGCACAATCAAAATAATCCCCACTACATATGCCGCCGGGTGCACATTGCGGTCGTTATCGCTAAAGAATAAGGTACGCAATGCAAGGTCCGACAACATGCCGATTGCACTCACCAGCCCAAAGGCAATCATCGACACCCGGATATCATAATTCTTTACATGGGCAAGCTCATGGGCAATCACGCCTTCTAGCTCCCTGTCATCCATAATATCAAGCAAGCCGGTAGTAGCCGCAATCACCGCATGGTGCGGATCCCGCCCGGTAGCAAATGCGTTAGGGGCAGGGTCATTAATAATATAGACCTTTGGCATTGGCATACCTTCGGCAATGCATAGATTCTCTACCATGCGGTACATGCGTGGATTATCTGATTTTTTAATCTCCTGTGCACCAGTTGCCATAACGGCAAGTTTTGATGCCAAAAAATACTGCACCAACGCATATACCAGCGAACCGCCCACTACCCATGGCACAATTCGAGTATTACCCTGCAGTGCACTGATAATGTAGCCAATACCACTAATTATGCCAACAAACACCGCCATGATAATGACGGTGTTACGCTTGTTGGCTGCAATTGCATTATACATAGTTCGCAGCAACCCTTATTTAGAACTGTACATCAACTGGCTTTTCAACCGCTGCACGATCTTCTACTTCAAAGAATTCACGCTCAGTAAAGCCAAGCATCCCTGCAAAAATATTGTTTGGGAATAGTTTAATCTTGGTGTTAAGATCACGCACGCCACCATTATAGAAACGGCGAGCAGCCTGAATCTTATCTTCAGTATCTACCAGCTCATCTTGCAATTGGCTAAAGTTTTGGCTGGCTTTTAGGTCTGGGTAGGCTTCGGCCACGGCAAACAGGCTCTTTAGGGCACCTTCAAGCATATTTTCAGCTTCGGCAGTTTCTTTTACGCCCTTTGCATCCATTACCGCACTACGAGCTTTGGTAACTTCTTCAAACACACCACTTTCGTGCTTTGCGTAGCCTTTTACTGTATTTACTAGATTTGGTATTAAATCAGCACGACGCTTAAGCTGTACGGTGATGTCACTCCAGGCTTCATCCACACGAATTTTTAGCGTGACAAGACCGTTGTACGTCACCCACAGAAACAGGCCAAGCACAGCAATAATGCCAAGAATAACAAATAGTGCGATCATCTTCTATTTTCCTCCTCAGTTGAATAATCTACATATATTATTATAGCAAATTTTCACAAAAAGCCACTACTTCTTATGCTTATCTTGCTGCAGCACACCCATGCCACGCACCGCATCGATCAGCTCAACCGGGAAGAGCATCATGGTTTTTTGTGATGGCTCGGTACTAATGCGTTCAAGCGTATTGAGCGTTCGCAAATTGAGTGCACCCGGAATGCCCGAAAGAATCGCCGCAGCGTCCGCCAGGGTTTGAGCAGCTAGCTTTTCACCATCAGCATTAATGACGTTAGCACGGCGTTCACGCTCGGCTTCGGCTTGCTTGGCCATGGCACGCTTCATGTCGTTTGGTAGCTCAATATTTTGCAGTTTCACACTTTGGATATCAACACCCCATTTGTCGGTTTCAGCATCAACAATTTCTTTAATTTGGCTTGAGATATCATCACGCTTGCTAAGCAAATCATCTAAATCAACCTGCCCGGCCACATCACGCAGCGCCGCCTGAGCAAACTGGCTGGTCGAGATAATATAATTGGCGTTTTCGAGCACCGACTTTGGTGCGTCCACCACCCGAAAATACACCACCGCATCAACGCCCACGGTTACGTTATCTTTAGTGATCACCTCTTGCTTTGGCACGTCGATTGGCGTGGTGCGGATATCTACCTTAATCATACGCTGAAACACCGGCACCACGATGCGAAGACCTGGCTCACGCACACCCGTAAAACGACCAAGTGTTAGCACAATGCCGCGCTCGTATTGATCCACCACCTTTAGGCCAGATAGTACAAACATCGCCACGGCAATTATAATTATCATAATAAACTCCATATATCCTCCTTGATTTTGGGTTGGTGTTATGATTTTAGTATAGCATCTTCATCATATCATTTGCATCAGGAAGTCTTGCTTTTACTGCCGCACAAAGTATACTATTAATAGCTATGAGGCAACGATTTAGACGAAACTAATCCTTTCTCCTTTACGCTCCTGTGGGGCGGATTCCCCGCTAGGCGTTCTAAGCCAAAGCTCCTGGTTCGACTCCAGGCAGGAGTGCCATATGACTTTAGCTCAGCCTTGACAATTCGTGGGTAATTTGCTATATTGTTAGTACGATTCGTGGACTGTAATTGCCCCGTTTCGGACGTATATCCACTGGCAGCACTCGCTGTATTTGGACGGCCAGATGACGAATCATTAAAGTAGGTAACCACATTTAGTGCGTTGCCTTTTTTAATTACCTCGATAATAGCACTACACCGCCCTAATCGCTACACCTCCAAGCTACCTGCACTGCAAAATAAAAAGTACACCACCTTGTGATATACTTCAATGAATCAGATTATGGTGTTGATATACACCAAAGCTTGAACCTATTTCGCAAATACACGAAATAAACGCTACGATACAAGCCAACCCCAATGCCTACGAACAAACTCACATACCCACCCCACCAAAAACCCTTAAAATTATCTTTTTGAAATCCACCCTGCTCTATTTCTCCTTAACTGAAGTGGCGGATTTTCCGACAGTTTACCCGACACAGGCGGCAGCACCGTTGAGTCTTAAATAGGGCGGTCATAGGTCAAGTAGAAAAGTGATATAATACACATCGATGTATATTTCACAAATAAAACTTCATAATTTCAAGGGATTTAACGACGATCGCACAATCAATTTTGACACTGGTATAAATTTCCTTGTAGGTGACAATAACTGCGGTAAGTCGACGGTATTTGAAGCTATTGATTTTATACGAGCCAAAAAGACCAGAGACGAAGTAATAACGAAAACAAAGCTTGAGAGTGATGATTTTGTCTCAGTAGAAATAGAGCTCAAGGGCGATGACCTCGAAAAGCTTGTCGGAACCGACGCCTTGAAAAAGTACAAGCCCTATCTTATTGACACTGACGGATCTAAAAGCCTACGAATCATGCGCTCTAGTGAAGAGTCAAAAATAGCACAGAACAAAAGAGAGAAAACGCTAGGAATTGGTAATGTTCGAATATTTAACAACGAATCAAGCCAGTTCGAAAATCCAACAGGAATAGACACCGCAATAAACGCTTTATTCGACGCACAGTTTGTTTGGGCCGACACAAACTCTGGTGATGTAGCAGATTTTTCAAAAACTAAGATATGTGGAAAAATTATCAACACTATAATTAGTGATAAGATTTCTGATAGTTGGAATAATTTCAAAAAGTCACACAAAGACACTTTTGATAAGATTGCCGACAACTTAAGACCCATAGAAGAACAGATAAAAAGTAAACTATCAGATCAGTATGGAGATACTGAGGTGAAGTTTAACTTTACGTTGCCAGAGATTACTGACTTTCTAAAATCAGGTCATATAGATTTGTCGGATAACGGTATTCAGACGACGAGTTCAGAAAAAGGAACTGGCATGCAAAGAGCATTGGCGTTGTCACTAATTCAAGTTTATGCAGATATAACTTCTAGTGGAAGAGGAGATATATCGAAGCCGATTATGTTTTTATCGATGAGCCCGAAACATTCTTGCACCCACGGGCACAGAATAGGCTCCTTGATTCACTTAAAAAGATAGCTAGCCAGTCACAGGTTTTTATTGTTACCCACTCACCATATCTTTTGAAAAAATACAAGAAAGACACCCACTCGTTGAATGTATTCTCAAAAAATGGCCTGTTCAATAAAGTCGAAGAGAGTGACGCATTTGATTTGTTTGGATCATCAAGCCCAACTTGGGGCGAAATAAACTACTATGCTTTTGGTGTTATTTCTGTTGAGTTTCACAATGAACTCTACGGCTTTGTACAGACTAAGGCTATTCTTGAAAATGAAAAGAACTACTTTGAAGATAGCTTCGAACAGTATTTAGTCGGCAAGGGAGTAGCACAAGATAAGGCGTATGTTCGACTGAAGAAAGATGGAACAACCCAAAATCAAACAAGAACGCTGCCTACTTTGATTAGAAATACGATACATCACCCAGAAAACACGAACAACGGTTTTACTGATGAAGATCTGAAAAGCTCCATTGAGTTGTTAATTCCTCTCGCAAAATAGTTGTTTATTTTTGGAAAATAAACAAATGTTCGTGCATTATTAGTAAGAAATTGCTTTCTTGCGATTTTTTAACCCAAAAACCAGTTGCTTTGCAATTAAACTGTCGTTTGATGATATCTTCTTTGAGACGGAAACCAGTTTTCATAAACCGATCCATAACTTTATATGCCATCGGCTGATACATTTTGTTACGGCGCGTGTCACCGATAAGAATTGCACAATATTTACCTTTTTTGAGGACTCGATACAGCTCTTTTGCAACTTTTTCCATTTCGTCGGCAAACTTGTCAATATCATGAATATTAGACAGATCGTTATCAAGCGTGCCCTCGCTGTATTTGATAATATCTGCATAGGGCGGGTGTGTCAAAATAAAGTCTATACTTTCGTCATTTGCCTTACTTAAATCACGAGCGTCACGCTTTACGACTTTTTGCCAAGCGTCGTTTTCCACCTCAAAATCAAGAGAGCTTCTCGTTCGCTCTAGTGCCTTATCATTTACGTCAGAACAAATGATATGACGGTTAAGTATTTTTGCTTCAATTGCGGTTGTGCCTCCACCGATCATCGGGTCAAGCAAAATGTCACCCTCGTTTGAATATCGCAAAATTAAGTTACGAACAACCTCTGGCGACCAATTGCCACGCCAGTCCGATTTATGCGTTGCCCAATTACCGCGCCTAGGAAAAGCCCATACAGTCGTACATTCTAACTCAAACTCATCCGGGTGTAACTTGTTTGCTTTTGCCTTATTTTTAGCTACCACGATAACTCGCTTAGCACTCCGTCTTCAAGCATACTCAGATTAAACACATAGTCATTGTGGCTATACGTTTCTTCAAGCGGTCGTCTTGCCGTATACCAACCAAGCCCGTCAGTAACCCACACAAACTCAATGTTCTGTGCTTTTAGCTCATCGTAAAGATTGCGAAACTCACCACAAACAGCCTTTAATTTTGAGCCGCCGCCATTATAAAAGTTAGTTTCAAACAATTTAATCTTTCCACTCTGTGGATTGTACACGGCAAAATCAAAACTCCGCTCTGATTTGTCCACCTTAATATCAAAGCCCCATTTTGATTTAATTTTACTAGGACGAGCCTGTGACATGCACTCAAAACCATTCCGCCTACAGAACTCCCCTAGAAATAAACCAACGATTTCTTCCATCAAAGTGCCACCACGATTTTTGCGACCATTACTATCAAGTCCAACTTCGACACCAATAACGTAATCTACGAGATTTTTTATACCATCTCTCTGGAATAATTTCGCAAGTCCCGACTTATCTATAAACTCAAAGTACTTATCGGCATCATTGTTTTTACCAGAAAAATCATAAAATTCCGATTCTTTTGATACCTTGTCGTAAATTTCTAGATTATTTTCTCGTACAGCAAGCAATGCAGGCAGCACCTTTACGATGTCTGGGTTAGACTCGTAAAGCTTATGGAAATCTCCTCGTAAATCGTCTTTACCGAGTAGATAATTCAATTTATTTAGGGCTATCTCTAAATCGGCACTATTGGCAAAGACTTTATTCCAATTTACGAAATAATCCCAAGTTTTGATTGAACTTTTGAATGTTGATACTAAATCGTTAAAATCTCTTTTCATAACCTAATAATTTGTTACCAATACTTCCGTTATTTTGCCTCGTCCAGTGCCTTTTGAATTTATGGCACGAGCAGCAGCTATTTTATTTATTATGATCCCATCAATCCCTGAGTATAACTCGTTAATAAACGGCGTGTCTGAATTAGAGAGCATAACAAAACACCCCTTTTCGTGCAGTTTTACAAATGCATCACGAAGTTCCGTTTGGTCTTTTTCTAAAAACCCTTCTGCCGTGTAAGAAGTGAACGACGACGTAGCGTTTATTGGGTAATAAGGCGGATCGAAGTATATAAAGTCACCACTTTGTGCGGCTTCTAAGACTTTTTTGTAATCCTGATGTGCAATTATCACGTCCTGCAAAGCACTTGATACTCGTCGCAGATTGTCTTCGTCACAGATAACAGGGTTGCTATATCGACCAAAAGGTACATTGAATTGGCCACTCTTATTTACTCGATAAAGGCCGTTGAAGCCTGTACGATTTAGGAATATGAATCGAGATGCGATCTCTATGTCTGACAAATCCTCAACCTTTTTAGCACGAACTTTAAGGTAATATCCTTTGTCGTAAATATGTTTCTGTAATAACCCTATAAGCTCCTCAACATTATTTTTGATTACGTTATAGGTAATTACGAGCTCGTTGTTTAAGTCTGAAAGCTTAGCATTTTTCGGCAATAAATCAAAGAAGACAGCACCGCCGCCAACAAAAGGCTCGTGGTAAGTATTTATCGTTGGATTGAATACCTCCGGTGGATACAGGCCAAGCTCACGGAACTGCTTAAGGAGTTGGCGCTTACCGCCGACCCATTTTACAAATGGCCTAGGCTTTGCATTTATGAGTTTTTGCACATCTTCAAGAGTACCATCTTCTCCAACGGATTGGAAAAGTTGTTGTGCATAGATAAAATTAACATTAAAAGCACTGGCGATATTTGCAGTAGTAAGACTACCTATAGACATAAACCCCTCCAATCCCTATATTCTCTATAAGGATTATAGCATACTTTCAATGACCCAACTTCGTAAAGTTGAAAAACGGAGCCAAAATACCGAACCTCTTCGACTAAAAAGAAATTCGGCGGAAAAGTTAAAAATAAGGCAAAAGGTTTCTGACGGAACGAGCAGGTGCGTACACCCGAAGACACTGGAGCTGAACTGCACGACTCAGTTTTTACGCTCGCAATAGGTTCGAGCTTTGGTATACATTGCCATCATTTCGAAACTAAAACAGAAATAGTCGCCTTACCTGGCGACCAAATCTCGGAAAATTTCATTTTGGTGCGGGTTAGGAGACTCTAACTCCTGGCCTCTTCCATGGCAAGGAAGCGCTCTAACAACTGAGCTAAACCCGCATAAAACAATCACTATCGATTGATATTTATCATTATAGCACCGCAGCATCACAATAGCAATACCTTATTTCGCACCCAAATACCACTACACCTAGCCTCATAGTAAAGACAAGAGCAGCACAATACCATTTACATTGATGCTTATATTGCAATTTGCTAAAATAAATGTCATAATATAATTACTCGTACAGCCACGCCTGTCGAGTGACCCTTGACAAGCAATTTCTATCTTCAGAGGATGTGATATCAATGCAAGAAGATCGTCGTTCCATAGATGAGCTCCTTCATGTCAGAGTCCGAGAGAGCGTACTCGCAACCGTCATCGACATAGTCATGCCACCCGATCCGAAGCCTATGTTTATGTGGCCGCACTTTGTTGCTACCACGCACCGGCGATATTTTAAGGGGTATTATTTACACCTTATTGCAGCATCGCTACTCATCATTACGGTGGGACTGGTTATACTTTTGCATCGCATACCACTTTTACAAGAATCAGTATTATCGGTGCTTACTGCTATACTTGAGCAAATATTGCCGTCATCATGGGCTACGGCATTTGCCATCTTGTACGGTGTGACTATTGTGGTACTGTTTGGCAGCTTTATACATACCACTCCATTACAAAGGGCTCTTGATGAGATACCGATCCAAACATCAGCGTTGTACCGCTTTTTACTGTGGGCAGCCCTGCGCGAGGAGCAACTGTTTCGCTCTGGCAGCGAACGTTGGTCTTGGTTGCAGAAAATTCAAGCTAGCCTGGTATTTGGTGTGGCACACATTGTGAACATTTGGTATAGCTTTGCTGCCGGCATTGCATTAAGTGTGACAGGGCTTGGCTTTTTGCTAGTGTATACCTATTACTACCGCAAAACTCACAGCCAGGCCATCGCCACCTCGGCTTCGACAATCGTTCATGCAACGTATAATACGATCGCACTTGTTGCACTAGTGGCAGCACTCGCCTTTTGGCTTATCGAACAACTGACTACAGGGCTATAAAGTGCAGCCGATGAACCTCTGACAGTACGATAATTGCTTGTCATGTTCATCTTTTGTTTACAAAAAACACCGCTTCATATGCGGTGTTTGATAATTTTTGGTGGCTCCTCCCAGACTCGAACTGGGGACACAAGGCTCTTCAGGCCTCTGCT
>JAUMZA010000021.1 GCA_030528355.1 Candidatus Saccharimonadota bacterium
GTACACCACTAGCCGCATTAACCGCCTGTTTTTTTAACGCCTCCGCAAGATCGTCCAGCTGCTCGTACGCATGTAGCTGGAAGCGTTCAAGCTTTGGTGTACCATGGTGATAGGTATCATGACGCACTACATGCACCACGGTGTGTGCCTGGCCCTTTACTCGCTGCATTAGATGGAACGAAAATGGACCACTCCCAACCGGTGCATTACTAAAGGCACTTTCTCGCAACATGTGTGAAGGAGTTTTTACAAGGAGATGTTTTGGTAGCACTGCAAATGTAAGTGCATTTGGAAATGGTGCGTATGCCGCTGGCAAGGTAAATTGCAAAGTGGTATCGTTAATCTTTTTTACTTCGATATCTTTCCAGCTATCCGCCTGCACTGAGCCTAGAGAGGGGTGTTTTAAGAGTCCGACGGTAAATACCACATCATCAACCGTAACCGGCTTTTTATCATGCCAACGAGCAGTGTCACGCATTGTCACTGTATAGATTTTGCCAGTCTCATCAAGCTGATAGCCAGTAGCCAGATCGCCACTAAGCGAACCGGTGCTATCGTAACGAAAGAGCGACGAAAACAGTAACTTACTAGCAGACACCTCTGCCGCAGTGGTGGCATATAGTGGATTAAGTGTTGCAATACGCCCCGCCACTGCCTCGGCATAGGTGCCGCCACGCACTTGGGCGACTTCGGTGTAACCAGATCGCAACAACAAAAAGTGAATCGCCATCGCAAGAATCAAAATTCCCACGCCAAAAAGCCATAATCCAATATTACGACGTACTTCGTATAGATTTCGCCATCGCCCAACGATAAATTGATGAGCGTGCTTAACGGTTGCACTCTCTACTTTGCGGACACGGTTAGATAAGCCTGATCGTACTACACGCAGGGACTGGAACTTCCTCCATGAGCGATCAGACTTTTTCACGTACTACTTCCCTAACCCTGGCAACAGCAGGCCTGCAAGAATAGAAACTACAAATATCACCGCCATTACAATTGTAAATTCAAACAGGCTTTTATCGATACCACGACGAGTGGTGTAAAGCTCACCAGAGCTACCAAAGCCCGCACCAAGGCTTGCCCCACGCTGTTGCAGCAAAATCGCTAGCACCATCAATACCGCCGAGCCTATTGTTACTATCTGCAAAAATGAATCCATTACTTCCGTCCTTCTTTCTTATGTATGGCCTGTAATTCCCGGGCACTACTTACTATATAGTTTATCAAACTTAACAGCATTCCGGCAAAAATTGAGTTTAGGAAGGTCATATTAAGCCCAGGAGCGATCTTTAACGCCAGCCACACCATAAAACCATTTACCACAAAAATGAACAGACCTAGTGTAAGTAAAATTGCTGGCAACGATAAAATGACAATAATTGGCCGCAATAAGCTATTTAAGATAGAAAATATCAATCCGGCAAATAAAAACAGTCCGTAGTTAGCATCGACTGTCTCGACGGAGATATCAGTACCTAGTAATCGAACAGCAATCCACAAACCAAACGAGTTAAGGATCCATCGCAGTATAAAAATCGCAAACTGTTGTTTCATCTATTACTTTATTATACCACAGCACAACCTTTATTCTATGATTGCCTGCTTGAAAAATGCTTGCCAAGCTGAGTCGCACGAGCCTCACCTACAACCGCCGCCAGCTCCTTGTGACTCGCACGGGAAATTGCCTGCACTGAGCCAAATTTTCGTAGTAATTTTTGTTTTGTTTTTATGCCAATACCAGGAATTGCATCAAGCTGACTCTGCCTGGTTGATTGCCGTTTGAGCGTGGTGTGGTAACTGACGGCAAAGCGGTGCGATTCGTCACGGATACGCTGGAAGAGTTTGGTGATGTCGCTGTAGCGATAGACTCGCTCGGCGGCATGCAGATTTTTTGAGTGGCTGCCCGCATTTGCCTGGCCAGGGTGAAGGTTGATGATGGTGATGTCACCGTCGTGAGCAATATGAGCATCTTTCATATCGCACGACACCGTCACCAGTGAGCCGGTCTGATGGATAAGGATTTCTTCTTCACGCTTGGCGATGCTGATGATCGGGACGTTTATGCCCCTCTCATCCCGTGCCTTGATAGCTGCCGTGAGCTGCCCCTTGCCGCCGTCAATCAACATCAGGTCGGGCTTGCCCCAGCTCTTCAGGTTACGCTCACTCAGCCGCCGCAAAATAGCCTCATACATATTGCCGGTATCATCATTTTTTTCGCTAACTTTAAATTTGCGATACTCCCCGCGGTCGCTCGCACCATTGGTAAATACCACCATGCTCGCCACGACATGCTGCCCGCCATGATGGCTGATATCATAGCCTTCAATACGAGCCGGGATGCTCTCAAGCCCCAGCATCATCGCAATATCCGCCAGCGCCTTATCTTTGGAAATGTCCAAAAATTCCCTGTCGCCAAACATCACTCGCCGCTGTAACTCTTGCATGGCACGCAGTTTATTGCGTAGGCTTGCCGCCTTTTCAAAATCATGCAGGCCAGCTGCCGTTTTCATATCTCGTTCCAGCTCCGCCGCAATGGCCTTGCGATTACCTTTGATGTAACTAATGAGCTTTCGCAAGTTCGCCTTGTACGCCTCTGACCCATCACTCACCCGTGGCGACAACCCCAAATCTTCATCCAGCCGGCTTTGCCCGGGCCGTCGTTCATGGGTTAGATACGGGAAGATTTTGCGTAAATATCGCAGCGCTTTTTTAAGTGCGTAGCCATTGTAAAACGGGCCGTAATACTCCGCACCATCGTCCGCCGGGTTGCGCGTAAAACTCACCGCCGGCCACTCGCTTTTCATGTCAATCCGCACATAGCTCTGCGATTTATCATCACGCAGCAGCACATTGTAGCGCGGCATGTAGCGCTTGACCATCTCGCTTTCGAGAAACAACGCGTCAACCTCGCTCTCCGTCTCAATCCAGTCCGTATCGGCAATTTCCGCCACCAAGGCCATAGTTTTATTATCCCGTGCCCGGCTATCCTGAAAATATTGCCGCACCCGGTTACGCAGCACCGCCGCCTTGCCCACATAAATCACCTCGCCGTCAGCCGACTTATGAAAATACACGCCAGGGCTGCGCGGGAGGGTGTTGAGCTTGGATTGAAGTGTGGTGTTCATCTCTCTGTTATTATAGCAATTTGAATTGCCAGTTCACAAACGGGAGTGCTACACTAACATAACATGACACAAATCGGTGAATACCCTGACACATTTTTTCGCATCAGCCTGAAGGCAGTAATTTGCGACGATGAGGGTCGAGTGCTGGTCGTCAAGGAAATGAATAATGACAATTGGAATCTTCCTGGCGACGGCATGGAGCATCACGAAACGGATCATGAAGCGATGGCACGCGAACTGAAAGAGGAAATTGGCTACACGGGCAACTTTACCATGCAACCAATCGGCACACAACCCATGCTTTTAGAGTCAAGAACTGCCATGCAGCTTTGGGTTGTGTATGACGTGGCGCTTGATACCAGCAAAGTTTCTATTGGCGAGGAGGCTACGGCGTTACCGCAGCACAAATGACACCGTTACGCTTTTGCCAACCACCAGCCCATTCTCCCGCCGCACCTTCGCCGGCAAAGCAATAAACTGCGTGCCGTCACCCATCGGCAGTAGCGAGGTATCCCACGAAACCTCACCGACCGTCGCCCGCACCGCCACTAACCCGCGATCAGCAAGCGGCGCCAATTCTTCAGAATACTCCTGCGGCACGGCTACATAATGCCAGCCACCTTTTTGCGGAAAAAGCTGCACTATGCCCCGGACAACATACATCCTCTTCATGCAAATCTGCTCATTTTACAATTACAATTTCCACTTTTTCAATCGCCTGCCTTGTGCTGCAATTTTATTTGTACGGCGGGAATCTGGAATTCGATCATCCGCATACTTTCCAGTCTGATCGTACACCTCCCGAGCAACAACATCAAGCACTGTAAATAGTTCGCTAAGCACTGCCGCGTCAGGTTTATCATTATCTGGCGTATAGAAAAAGACGACATCATCGATAATCTCAACATCAAAG
>JAUMZA010000009.1 GCA_030528355.1 Candidatus Saccharimonadota bacterium
ATCGATGTGTATAGTTGCACACTGATATGAAATCTAGCATTTATAGTACGCAATTATTTTCTCGTGCTCGAGTCGCCATATTTGCCGGCTTGGTGGCGTGTGTGGCAGGGCTTGTTGCCACTATGCAAGCGGTATCTGCAGCCGATACTTCGCCAAAGGGTGACGTGCAGCGGGTTGTTACCGTGTTCGACCAAGGCAAGCGTCGTGCATTAATTACTAAAACAACTACTGTAAAAGAGGCTCTAGATAGTGCGGGTATTGTAGTATTTGACGGTGATAAGGTTGAGCCGGGACTTGATGAAAAATTTACAACGAATGAATTTACGGTGAATATTTACCGTGCTTCGCCAGTCGTGATTGTTGATGGTATGCGACGTGAACGCATCATGTCGATCCATACCGAGCCACGTGATATCGTAAAATACGCCGGCCTAACCGTGCGACAAGAGGACAAGTTGACCCTCGAGCAGTCTACTGATGTGGTGGATGATGGTATTGGCATGCGATTGGTGATTGCCCGTGCTCAGCCAATTACGCTGGTATTGTATGGTAAGCAGCAGCTTGTATATACCCAGGCTACAACCGTAGCGGAGCTATTACAAGAAAAGCAAGTTATGCTTGCACACAATGATACACTATCGGTAACTGCAGAAACTCGTATCATTCCTGGCATGACGGTAGAGGTGTGGCGTAATGGTGTGCAGACTATTACCGAAGAGCAAGAAATTCCTTTCACTACCAAAAAGATTAAGAACACCGCAAAAGACGGCTCGTATAAAGAAGTTAAAACCAAGGGTAAGCCTGGCAAAAAAACAGTTACCTTCGAGGTGAATATGCAAAACGGCCAAGAAATTTCTCGTAAAGAAATACATGCTGTTGTAGTAGAGGAGCCGGTTGAACAGGTAGAAGAGGTTGGAGTGCAGCCGGGCAACCCGCTTACGAAATCCAAGGGGGCACATAATTTTGTTGATTCGAACGGCGTGTCGCACCGAGAAACATACTACGACCTGCCAATGAATGTAGTAATGCGAGCCTGTGGGGCGGGCGGCCACTACACCGTGCGGGCAGACGGAGCCAAGATTGATAAAGATGGCTATGTGATTATTGCTGCTCATTTAGGAAACTATCCACGTTGTTCGGTCGTAGAGACAAGTATGGGGCCTGGCAAGGTGTATGATACGGGTGGTTTTGCGGCTCGCCATCCGCACGGTTTTGACTTGGCGACAGACTGGACAAACGGGGACGGTAGATAGATGGCTTTGCAAAATAAAAAGCATCTTGGGCAGCATTGGCTACACGACCGTTTTATACTTGACCATATTGCTGATTGTGCTGAAGTGTGTGGCGATGATGTAGTGCTAGAAGTTGGCCCGGGGCTTGGCACTCTTACGTCTATATTATTGCGTCGAGCCGAAAAGGTGGTGGCGGTTGAGTTTGATCAAGAGCTGGCGCGAAAGTTGTCAGGCCAGTTTCCGGGCAAGGATTTGCAGGTAATTCAGCAGGATATTTTACAGTTTGATACTCGGCTCTTGCCGGCCAGTTACAAGGTGGTGGCAAATGTGCCATATTACATTACGAGTAAGATTATTCAAAAATTTATGACTGATGAGAACCGCCCAAGTATGGTGGTGTTGCTGATTCAAAAAGAAGTGGCCGAACGTGCCGCCGCAAAGCCGGGTGAGATGAGCGTATTAGCAGTGAGTGCGCAGCTATATGCTGATGTGTCGTTGGGTGATGTCGTACCGGCTGAATATTTTACGCCGCCGCCGAAAGTTGACTCGCAGGTGCTGATTTTACGCACCAAAACACCACAGCTGCCAGCTAGCGTGAGCGAAAAGCAGTTCTTTCGGGTGGTGAAGGCTGGTTTTAGTGCCAAGCGCAAAAAGTTACGTTCAAGCTTGAGTGGTGGCTTGGCGATAGAAAAATCAGCAGCCGAGACCTTATTGCGGCAAGCCGGTATCTCGCCTGATGCTCGTGCTGAAGATATAAGTATGGACGAATGGCGAGCATTAGCCGCAGCGGTATATGCGTAACATCCCTGTTTTCTTTCATTTGGCAGATTTGCTATAATGAAACACAATGGAGAAAAAACTATATATCACAACTGCAATTCCGTATGCCAATGCTAAACCGCACATTGGCAATGCGCTTGATTATCTTTTGGCGGATATCTGGGCACGATATCAGCGACAGCTAGGTAACACGGTGCGTTTTCAGGCCGGTACCGACGAACATGGCACAAAAATCGCTGCGAAAGCTCAAGAGGCTGGCATGGATCCAAAATCATATGTAGATATGACGCATGCCAACTTTAAGTATCTTATGCAGCGGGTTGGAGCGGAGTATACCGATTTTGTCCGCACGACCGATCCGCATCATCAGCAAACCGTGCAGTATATTTGGCAAAAAATCTCGCCGTATATCTACAAAGGCACCTACGAAGGTTGGTATTCGGTGGGTGAAGAGGCCTTTGTGAGTGATAAAGTCGCGGCGGCCAATAATGGCATTTCGCCGGATCATGGGGTGCCATACGAACGCTTGAGCGAAGAGAATTACTACTTTAAGATTACCGAATTTATCCCACGTATTCGTGAAGCGATTGAAACTGATGCAATGAAGATTGTGCCAGTTTCTCGCAAAAAAGAAGTACTTAATTTACTAGATGATGTAGAAGATGTCAGCGTGTCACGGCCACGCAAAAATCTAGGCTGGGGCATTAGTGTGCCGGGTGACGAAAGTCAGGTGATGTATGTATGGATTGACGCTTTGTCAAACTACCTCACAGCTATTGGTTATCCAGCACAGCCAGATTGGCAGGCGTTTTGGCCGGCCAGTGTGCAGGTGATCGGTAAGGATATCTTACGGTTTCATGCTATTATTTGGCCAGCAATTTTAATGGCACTCGACTTGCCGCTACCGCAAACACTATTGGTGCATGGGCATATTAGTGCGGATGGTAAAAAGATGAGCAAGACGGTTGGTAATGTGGTTGATCCAAATGAGATTATCGAGCAGTACGGTCTTGATGCGTTCCGTTATTATTTTAGTCGTCATATTCCAACGCAAGATGATGGCGACTTTACCTGGGAGCGTTTTGAAACGGCGTACAATAGCGAACTAGGCAATGACTTTGGCAATCTTGTGCAGCGAGTAGCAAAAATGACCCTGCGATACCAAGCTGGTGTAGTTGGCGATTTGCATCAAGGCGAACATGACATCCAACTGTATCGAGAGGCGATGGAAGAGCTACGGTTCAATGATGCGTTTGATCAGATCTGGAACAAAATTCGCTCGATCAACCAATATCTTGAGCATGTAAAACCATGGGAAGTTGCTAAAAATAAAGACGATCCAGAAGCGGCTGAACATTTAAGCGATATTTTGCAAATTGCGGTTGGCGGTATTTTGCAGGTGGCTGATTTATTGGTGCCATTTTTGCCAGACACCGCCCAAAAAATTCATGCAATGTTTGAAAGCGGTGTAGTGCAAGATACTGGCCCGCTATTTCCAAAAGTTTATATTCACACTCCCGATCCACGCACATCGCAGGTAAAATAACATGCTGGTCGATACACACTGTCATATTCACGAGCCAGAGTATCCGCAGCCGCTTGATGAAACAATTGCTCGAGCCCATGCTGCTGGTGTAACAAAAATGATTTGCGTGGGGACAAGTGTGCGAAGCTCCCGGCAGGCAATGGAGGCAGCTGAGCAGCACGATAGCTTGTTTGCGGCAATTGGAGTGCATCCACACGATGCGAAGGATGGCGTATCGGAAATTGCTCAGCTGGCTAAACTGGCTATGCAAAAGGTGGTAGCTGTGGGCGAGATTGGGCTTGATTATCATTACAATAACAGCCCTGCGGATGTGCAGATTGCGGCACTTGAGGAGCAGCTCCAGGTTGCTCGTGACTACAATTTGCCTGTTATCTTTCATGTGCGGTCAGCGTTTAATGAGTTTTGGCCGGTGTTTGCAAATTTTAGCGGCACAAGGGGGGTGCTGCATAGTTTTACTGATTCGGCTGTTCATCTACAAAAAGCATTACAGCATGATTTATATATTGGGGTGAACGGAATTAGCACCTTTACAAAAGATACCGCCCAGCAGGAGATGTTTCTGCAGATTCCATTTGAACGGCTGCTACTTGAAACTGATGCGCCCTTCTTGACACCCTCGCCATTTCGTGGTAAAATGAATGAGCCGAGTATGGTTCGTGAGGTAGCGAAACAGTATGCGACACGGCGTGATGTGTCGTTGACTGAACTGGCAGCCTGGACGACCCGCAATGCGGAAGCATTGTTCGGCATTTAGTCGATACTAACGATAATGTGTGGAGTTGTGTAGTATGTATGACACTGGTAATGAATATAGGCAATTTTCATACGAACCTGCCGCTGCGTCGTATGAGGGGTACTATAATGATAACGAGGCGCCGCTGTTGCATACATTTGAACAGTCGGCAGCTATGCCACAGTACGAGCAGCCGCTAGCTCAAGAGCTGTGTCCAGAGTCTCAAACTGTGTTAGCGATTGGGGCTAATTTAGATTTTTACCGCCAGCAAATGCTGGAGATGCAGGAGTCAGCTTAAATGCCGCAGCTGTTTCAAAAGGCATTGCAATTAATTATTGGCACCGAACCGCTCACTGCGGATTCGTCTTATTATCCTGTGCCCGAAAAAACAGCTAAACCTAAAAAGCGGCCGCTTAAAAAACTTACCGAACGAGAACTGATTCAGCTTGAAAGTGAAATTGGTGCAACCGTTTTTGGCCAATTACCAAAAGGATGTCGTCGTGAATTCTTCAACCTCGATCAATCTACTTGGATTTGGTACGAAGAGTCGGTTGATGGTATGACGCATCAGCGAAAATCAACAACTATTCGCTACGAGGTGCATGAAAACGGCATCTTAAAGGTACAAGAAGGTGCTCGTTATAATTTTTTGGAAGGCCAGGAGCTGCAAAACTTCTTAATGGCTGTGCAACTGTATTACGAACAGGTTTGTCGTGATATCTACCGTGTGCACGCACCGTCTGTTGGTGTTCAGGCGTAATCACGATATACTAGAAAGATATGAGCAACGTGTGCTATTTTGATTACGCTGCAGCAACTCCGCTTGATGAGCGAGTGTTGTTGGCGATGCAGCCGTATTTGAGCGAGCAATTCTATAACCCGTCAAGCCCGTATGCACCGGCGGTGGCGGTGCGACGTGCCTATGAAGCAGCTAAGCAGGCAATTGCACGCACGATTGGAGCACACGGTGATGAATTGGTAATGACAGCTGGTGCGACAGAATCAATTAACCTGGCAATGCAAAGCATTGGCGGCCATATAATTTGCCCTGCAACCGAACACGAAAGTGTGCGACATGCGGTAATGGCGGGTGAGTATACAATTGTTGCAGTTGGAGCTGATGGCCGGGTTGATCCTGCGGTAATTGCTCGGGCGGTTACGCCACATACACGGCTGGTGAGTGCTGCGTTGGCAAATCACGAAATTGGTACAATTCAGCCAATTGCTGATATTGCCGCAGTGCTACAGACCATTCGACAGCAGCGACAATCACAAGGCGATACAACGCCCCTGTTGCTGCACTGTGATGCGTCGCAGGGCTGTGGCTTGATTGATGTGCATGTGGCACGGCTTGGGGTTGACTTATTGACTCTTAATGCTGCGAAAGTGTATGGCCCGAAGCAGGTTGGGTTGTTATGGGTGAAGCCTGGGGTGAAGGTGCGGCCGCAGGTACACGGTGGTGGGCAGGAGCTAGGTTTGCGTAGCGGTACCGAAAATGTGGCTGGTGTGATTGGCTTTGCGGAAGCTATGCGGCTTGCCGAAAAAAAGCGTAAAGGTGAAGTTGTAAGACTACGTTCACTGCGCGATGCCATGGAGCAAGCTTTGACTGACGCTTTGCCGATGGCGATAGTATCTGGTAGTCGTAAACATCGTTTAGCGAATTTTTTACATATTTCATTTCCAAAAATTGATGCAGAGCGTTTGATCTTTATGCTTGAAACCAAGGGTGTGCTGGTGGCGACAGGTAGTGCATGTGCGGCAGCGAAGGGCACCGGTTCGGCGGTGCTGGCAGCAATTGGCATGGAGCCGGAGGTGGCAAGCGGCAGCCTTCGGATTACACTGGGCCGCCCCACAACCAAGGCACAGTGTGATATGGCGGTAGCGGAAATTATTGCTGCAGTGCAGGCGGAGTATGCACGCATGGGGGTTGCTATATGATTCGTACACTAACGGCAATAGTACTCTTGGTGATAACAATCGGCTTGATTGGAGTGTATCTAGCACCAGATGATTTGCAGCGGTGCGGCACTACGCCCGATGCAACGGCTGAGCTTGGGGTGTGTCGAAAGGCTGATGCGATTGTGGCGGTGAGCGGTGGCGATACTGATGCTCGCACGCAAGAAGCGATTGAGCTGTATCATCGTGGTTGGGCAAGCACAGTGGTGTTTTCGGGTGCGGCCGCCGATACATCTGGCCCGAGCAATGCCGAAGCTATGCGTCGCTATGCAATTGCTCGTGGTGTGCCAGAGTCTGCTATTTTGGTGGAGGGATCATCAAAAACTACCCGTGAGAATGCCCAGTTATCCCGTGAGCTGTTTGTAAAAAATAAACTTACACGAGTGATTTTGGTCACCTCGGCCTACCATCAACGACGGGCTAGCATAGAGTTTCGGGCGGTAGCGGGCGATGCGGTAACGGTCATTAATCACCCGGTTGCAAAAGATCGTCAATGGTCGTATTGGTGGTGGGCAACACCAAGTGGCTGGTGGCTCGCAATGAGCGAAATCGGCAAAATTTTACTGGTGTATATAGGAGCGTCCCGATGACACGGGTATTTGTTGGCATGAGTGGCGGGGTTGATAGTAGCCTGACAGCTGCATTATTGTGTGAGCAGGGTTACCAGGTAACTGGTGTGTATATGAAAAATTGGAGCCAAGACTTACCTGGCATGAAGTGTCCGTGGGCAGAAGATCTTGCGGATGCTAAGCGAGTTGCGGTGCAGCTGGGCATTGATTTGAAAGTGTATGATTTTGAAACATCGTACCGTGAAAAAGTCGTGCAGTATATGATTGATGCCTACCAGCAGGGTTATACGCCAAACCCTGATATTATGTGCAACCAAGAGGTGAAGTTCAAGTTATTTTTAGATGCGGCCTTGGCTGATGGTGCCGATATGATTGCCACCGGACACTACGCTGCCACTAAAGACGGTCAGCTATTGCGTGCCAAGGATGATAATAAAGATCAAACTTACTTTTTGTACCGAGTAACTGAGCATGCACTGCGGCATACTTTGCTGCCACTTGGCAACTATACCAAGCCTGAGGTTCGTGCAATGGCAAGCGAGCGGGGTTTGTATACCGCAGGCAAAAAAGATAGCCAGGGGATTTGTTTTGTTGGCAAGGTGGGGATTCGTGAATTTTTAGGGCAGTACATTACTACGCAGCCAGGGAATATTATCGATATTCGTACAAAAAAAGTATTAGGACAGCATGATGGAGCGATTTTTTATACACTTGGACAGCGTCACGGGTTGCAGTTGGGTGGCGGCCTGCCGTACTATGTTGTAGGTAAAAGTATGGAGCGTAACGAAGTGTACGTATCAACCGATCTTAATAACGAAGCAATGTGGCGTAAAACGATTGCAATTGGGGCCGTTCACTGGATTAACCATCCGCCAGCTGATGGCACCTACTTTGCACGTATCCGGCATCGGGCACCGCTTACCGAGGTGCTATTACAGGGCGATACACTCACCTTCATCGAACCGCAGCGGGCAGCTGCAGCAGGGCAATCAGTAGTGTTGTATGAGGATCTTCGCTGTATTGGCGGGGGTGTTATTATATAGCACAAGATTGCTTGCAGAGTGTGAGTAAAGTTTGCTACACTGGTACCACTATAGGAAGTAATAAACAAATACGGTAAAGAGTATGAAGCAACTGGCGACACGTGTATTTATCCCCAGCTTTGCAGGCTACAAGCGAAGCTATCTTAAGAAAGATTTTATTGCTGCATTGGTGGTAACGGCCATTGCTATACCAGAAAGTCTTGGGTTTGCAGCTATCGTTGGCTTGCCAATTCAAACCGGGTTGTATTGTGCCTTGCTCGCACCGATTGTGTTTGCGGTGCTTACGTCATCGCGCCATTTGGTGATTGGGGCTGACTCGGCGACTGCCGCATTGGTAGCTAGTGGTGCGGCAACTATCGCAGCGGCTGGTTCGGCAGAATACCCGGCAGCAATTGCACTACTTGGGGTGCTAACCGGTGCAATGCTGATTGCTATGAGCGTCTTGCGGCTTGGTTTTTTGGCAGATCTTATTTCAAAGCCAGTGCTGGTTGGTTTTTTAGCAGGGGTTGGTGCGCAGTTGATTATTGGCAAGCTACCAGAGATGATTGGCATTGAAGCTCATGGCGGATTGCTCGCAAAACTTGCGACACTTGCTACGCAACTCGGCACGATTCACTGGCCAACTGTAGCGCTGGCGTGTGGTATTTTTGCTATCGTTATTTTGGCGGGCAGGCGAAAATTGCCAGGGGCATTAATTGGTTTGGTGGTGGCGATTATTATTACTAAACTAGGTAATCTCGAGCAGTATGGCATTGCAACAGTTGGTGAATTACCAGCAGGGTTGCCGCAGCTCATCATGCCAGACCTCTCAATTCCTCACATGATTACATTGTCGCTTTCGGCAGCCGCCATTGCAGTGGTGATTTTAGCACAAAGCTTGGCGACAATTCGGAGTTTTGCTGATAAATACGACGAGCCGGTGCGCGACAATAAAGATTTAATGGCCTTGGGTTTTGCGAATATTATATCTGCACTTACACAGGGGTTTGCCGTGAATGGTAGCCCGCCACGCACTTCCGCTGGTGAAATCGCTGGCGGCCGGTCGCAGATGATTAATATTTTTATGGCGTTGCTGATTGGACTGCTATTATTGTTTGCGACTGATATCTTAAAGCTGGTGCCACACGCTGCCTTGGCAGCTATTGTGTGTTCGATTGGGTTGCATTTGGTAAAAATTAATCAACTAAAAGATATTTGGAATACGCATAAAATTGAATTTGCGATTGCCATGGTCGCCTTGGTGGCGGTGGCAGTATTTGGAGTACAAAAGGGTATCATATTAGCGGTGTTATGTGCCTTGATTGAGCGACTTCGCCGTGAATATCGCCCGCATGACGGCGTTTTGCTGCGTGATCAAGAAATCTCGGACTGGGCGGCCGATCGTATTCGGGGCAGCCATCGCCACATTACGCAGCCGGAGGGTGTGTTGGTGTATCGATTTGATGCCGATTTGTTCTTTGAAAACGCTAGTTACTTCAGTCGTCGCATTAAGCAGGCGATTGATGGGGCGAAGCAGCCGGTGCGAGTAGTGATTGTTGATGTTGGCGCGATGGGTGATATCGACTATACTGGGGCGGCCGCATTACGTAAGGTGGTTGAGCAGTTGGCGGTTGACGAAGTACGATTCGGACTTGCACATGTGGCACCAGGTTTGCGTAAAATGTTGGATATCTACGGCGTGTCTGGCTTGATTGGCGATGAGAATATGTACCCAAGTTTGCGCGAGGCAGTGCGGTCACAGCCGGGCGTGCGTCGTTCTACTATCGATATGGTGCGTCGCTTAAACCTGCCGGCTCGTAGCTATGTTGTCATTGGTGGTGGTGTGCTAGAGGCGCTCGGTTTGCGTGATACGATGGATGTTGATTTGGTGGTTGATAAAGCCACCTACAAACGGTTCCACGAGCAAGGCTGGAAGGAGTATGTACATGATGATGGTAAGCGAATTTTATCACATCGAGGCTACAAGTTAATGACTTCATATATGGGGCGAGATGTGCATCGTCTCCTCAAGCATTCGTTCGTCAAGGATAGCGTACGCTTTATCGGGTTGGATGATCTTGTAAAAAGTAAAGAGCAGTTTGCTCGCACAAAAGATATCGAAGACATTAAGCTGATTCGTCGCTACCAGTCTCAGCAAAAAAAGTAATTTTCTGCTATAATTACCAGATATGAACACCCAAGACATCCGTAACGCATATCTACAGTTTTTTAAAGATCGCCAGCACGAAATTATTGAGCGCGCCCCGCTCGTGCTCCACAACGACCCAACCACGCTGTTTACCGGCAGCGGCATGCAGCCGTTATTGCCATACCTGCTTGGTCAGGATCATCCGGCTGGCACCAAGTTGGTGGATAGTCAGACCTGTTTGCGTGCCCAAGATATCGAGGATGTGGGTGATAATCGCCACACGACCTTTTTTGAAATGCTGGGCAACTGGAGCATGGGTGAATACTTTAAGCGCCAGCAAATTGAATGGTTCTTTGAGTTTTTGACGGATGTGGTTGGGCTTGATCCGCATAAAATTTATGTGAGCTGCTTTATTGGTGATGAAACGCACAGCATCCCACGTGATGATGAAGCTGCCCAGATTTGGCAAGATGTGTTCGCAAAAAAAGGTATTGATGCCAAGATTGTAGAGCTTAATACGGCTGAAAATGGCGATAAGCTTGGTATGCAGGGCGGTCGGATCTTCTTTTATAACGACAAAGAAAACTGGTGGAGCCGTGGCGGCGGCATTGAAAGCACGCCGATTGGTGACCCATGTGGCCCAGATAGCGAAGTCTTTTATGATTTTGGTGAGCAGCATCATGATCCATCATTTGGCGAAGCACACCCAGCCAGCGATAGCGGCCGCTTTATGGAGATTGGCAACCAGGTGTTTATGCAATATCGTCGCCTTGAAGATGGTAGTTTTGAACCACTCGCCCGCAAGAACGTTGACTTTGGCGGTGGCTTAGAGCGTATTGCGGCTGCTAAGCTTGATAGTCCCGATGTCTTTAAGATTAGCTTGCTGGCGCCAATTATCGAAAAGCTCGAGACTTTGAGTGGCAAAAACTACGAAAGTAACACCGCAAGTATGCGTGTGATTGCCGACCACCTGCGTGCGGCGACCTTTTTGGCGGTTGATGGCTGCGTGCCGGCCAATAAAGAACAGGGCTATGTCATGCGCCGCTTACTGCGCCGAGCAATTCGTTTTGCGCTTGATCTTGGCATTGAGCAAAACTTCTTTAACGAAATTGTGCCAGTAATTGCCGATATGTACGCCAGCGACTACCCAGAAGTTGCCGCCAAGCGCGATGAAGTGATTGCGGTGCTCGCTAAAGAAGAAAAAGTCTTCCGTCAAACCTTGCGAAAGGGCTTAAAGCAACTTGAAAAATTTGCTCAGGATGGCCTGACTGGCGCTGAGCTCTTTATGCTGTACGACACCTACGGCTTCCCGGTTGAGCTTTCAACCGAAGAGGTCTTTAAGCAAGATATTGCCCTTTCAAAAAACTGGCGCAAAGAGTTTAACGAACACATGGCCGAGCAGCGTCGCCGTTCGCAAACTGCCGCCAAGGGTACGTTTAAGGGCGGTTTGGGCGGCTCGAGCCCGATTCATCTAAAGTACCACACGGCGACACACCTGATGTACGCAGCGCTGCGCCAGGTGGTGGGCGAACATGTGACGCAGCATGGCAGTAATATCACCGAAGAGCGTCTGCGATTTGATTTCAATAACGATGGCAAGGTTCCTCGTGAACAGCTTGACGAAATTGAAGCCTTGGTAAATGGCTGGATTGAGGCCGATTTGCCAGTCAGCTTCACCGAATATCCAACCGAACAAGCCTTTGCGATGGGCGCGATTGGGGCGTTTGGCGATAAATATGGCGATACGGTCAAGGTTTACCAAGTTGGCGCCGATGATAACCGAGTGAGCTTTGAAATTTGTGGTGGTCCGCATGTTGAGCATACCGGCCAATTGGGCGAGGATGGTAAGCGTTTTAAGATTAAAAAAGAAGAGTCTTCAAGCGCAGGTATTCGTCGCATAAAAGCCGTTTTGCAGTAGGGGGTGATGCCTGCACGGGCCCTTGCAATTATTTTTGTTTGCAATCGCTTGCTATTGTGCGATATAATATATTATACTTATGGTTTTTGATAAGCTCCGCAAACGTGCAAACGACTCAATTGACCGCAATTATATTGTGGCACTCGATATTGGTACGGAATTTGTAAAGGCGATGATTGCCAAGCTTGATGGCGAAGAGCTTCAGGTGGTCGGGGTTGGCCGCGCCCGTCAGGATGTGGGCGATATGCATTCTGGTGCCATTGCCGATATTGGCGGCGTGGTGCGAAATTGTGAAGAGGCACTTGCCGAAGCTGAAGATCAGGCGGGTTTACAGGCACGCCGTGTGGTAATTGGTGTAGCGGGCGAACTCGTAAAGGGTACGACCAATACCATTCGCTACCGTCGTCCGCAGCCGACTCGTCCACTTGATGAAACTGAGATGGAATTTATTATCGAAAAGGTGCAGGAGCGTGCCCAGGAAAGAGCGCAGAAGCAGATCGGGCTCGAAACTGGCAACCCGGATGTAGAAATTAAGCTCGTCAATAGTGCCTTGGTAGGTATTCATATCGATGGTTACAAGGTGTCAAATCCGCTTGGGTTTCAGGGGAAGGACGTTGCCGTGCAAATTTATACGGCGTTTGCACCGATGCTGCACATTGGGGCGTTGGAGCGAGTGGCGGATGAACTTGCACTTGAGCTAGTAGCTGTGGCTGCTGAACCATTTGCGGTGAGTCGTAGCGTGCTTGGTAATGATGCCAGCAGTAATTTTACGGCTATTTTGGCTGATGTAGGTGGCGGCACAACTGATATTGCCGTGGTGAATGATGGTGGCGTCGAAGGTACTAAAATGTTTGGCATTGGTGGCCGTAGTTTTACTCGTACGATTGCCAATGATCTTGATCTCACGTATGATGCTGCCGAAAAGGTAAAGGTAAATCTTGCGAGCGACCAGCTCAAGCCGGCCGTCAAAAAGCGGGTTGAGGCTGCAGTTGATAAAACATTAGATGTCTGGCTGCAGGGGGTAGAGCTAGCATTAAGTGAATTTGATTCAGTCGATCATCTGCCAAATAAAATTTTATTGTGTGGCGGCGGCGCCAGTCTTACGCAGCTGGTTGATGCCCTATCGGAGCGTGAATGGTATAAAGAGCTGCCCTTCACCCGTAAGCCAACCGTTCATCATATTAAACCTGGCGAGGTGATTGGAGTGGTAGATACCACCGGACACATTACCGACCATACTTTTATTACTGCTATGGGGCTGCTGCGGGTTGGATATGATACAATAGTAGGAGCAAGCGAAAGCGATAATATAAAAGAAAAACTAAACAGAATATTGCGAATTTAATATGAACAAAGAAGTACTCTATATCGATGTTGATGACGACATAACTGCCATTATCAGCAAGGTAAAGGCGGCCGAAGCAAAAGTAGTTGCGTTGGTGCCACCAAAACGAATTGGTGTATTGCAAAGTGCAGTGAATTTGCGTATTTTGCAGCGAGTTGCAAAGGTTGCCAAAAAGCATGTGGTGCTGATTACAAACGATACTGCACTCATGATGCTTGCGGCTGGAGCAAATATTCCAGTAGCAAAAAATCTACAATCCAAGCCAGAGGTACTTGAAGTGCCAGCCCTGCGAGTCGATGGCGAAGATGACATCATTGACGGTGCTAGTCTTTCGGTGGGTGAACATATTGATGCCGATACCAAGCAGCAGCGAGCCAGTGAGGCGGCAGCTGTGGCAGCAATTAGTGCTGACGAGGCCAAGAAGGATGCGTCGGCTGCAGCTGAGGCAAAGAAGTCTGCCAAAAAAACACCAAAGGTGCCAAATTTTAATCATTTTCGCAAAAAATTGTTTATTGCAGGTGGTGTGCTGATTGCATTGGTGGCGTTTTTGATATGGGCGACCAAATATGCACCACGAGCAACTGTGGTGGTGTCGGCAAAAACGAGCACAGAGTCGGTTTCTACGTCAGTTGGTTTGCTGCAATCGGGTGCAACTAGTGCCGAGAAGGGCGTGATTCGTTCAGTTGTTGCAACCGATAAAAAAGACACCACTATTGAATTTGCAGCCACTGGCAAGCGAGAGGAGGGCGAGAAAGCTTCGGGTACGATGACAATCAGTAGCACTACGCCGGTGTCGGTAAAAATTCCGATTGGTACCGGCTTTAGTAATGGCAACTGTACGTTTACAACCACTAGTGCAGCTGAAGTACCAGGCGTATCACCCGGCTGGAACGGGAGTGGCTTTAGTGTGGTGCCTGGTAAGGTGAATGTTGCAGTCAGGGCAACGCAAATTGGTGATGAATGTAACCTCAGTCCACGCAGTTATGAGCCAACAATTGAAAAGGTGGCTGCAACTGGTTCTGCGATGCAGGGTGGCTCGAAGCGACAAGTCACTTTTGTGACACAAGCCGACGTACAAAAAGCCTCTGAGCAGATTGCACAGGCCAGTGCCGATGAACGCAAGGCTGCACTACAGAAAAAATTAGGCAAGGGCGTACAGGCAATCGATAGTAGTTTTGCCGCCTCGGAAGGCACAACCACTTCAACCCCAGAGGTTAATAAAGAGGCTCCCGATGGCAAGGCGAAGCTCGTAGCGTCGGTAACCTACTCGATGACCGGTATTGCCCATAACGAACTCCATACCTTCCTTGAGCAAGCTCTGCTACAAAAACTATCAAAAGAGACGAGCCGCCGTGTGTACGAAACTGGTGCAAAAGATGCAGCAATTAGTGAGTTTAAGCAAGAAGGTGGTAATGTCACTGCCCGTATTACCGCCAAAGGACAGGTTGGGCCAAAGGTGTCGGATGATGATATCAAGCGACGCACCAAGGGTAAGCGGTTTGGCGACATCCAGTCTGACCTTAAGTCTATTCAGGGTGTGAATGGAGTTGATATTAAGTTCTCGCCATTTTGGGTAAACACTGTGCCAAACGATGAGTCTCGCATTACCGTACAGTTTAATCTACAAAAGAATGGGCAATAGCGATTGTGGCAAAACGATTGTTATGCCTGGATGTAGGGGAGCGACGGATTGGCGTGGCCGTTGCCGATGTGGCCATTAAAATCGCCCTGCCATTAACCACTATTGAAGTCGATGGGAATGAAATTGCGGAAATTGCAAAGTTGTATCTTATGGAAAAGGCAGATACAATTATAGTTGGCTACCCGCGCAATCAGCAGGGCGAGCCAACGCAGCAAACGGATTTTGTAGAGGAGTTTGTTGTGCCGCTTCGTGAATTTGCCACGATAGTGTTTCAGGATGAATCGCTCACAAGCGTGCAGGCCGAGCAGCGTTTACAGCAGCGTCGCGCCCCATACACCAAGGGTGATATTGATGCTGAAGCTGCTGCGATTATTTTACAAGATTATATGGAGAGTGAATATGGATATTAACACCTTGCCGCCGATGTCTGATCAAACTTTGTCATTACAGAAAAAACCTAAGCGTGCCCGCTATTGGCTGATTGGTCTGGGTGTGTTATTGGTGGTGCTATTGTTGAGTATTGGCGGTGCCTGGTGGTGGTATCAATCGCAGTTGCAGCCAATTGTACCGGGCTCAAATGAGGCAGTGCAGATAGAAGTTAAGGAGGGGGCGACAGTAACAACTGTCACGAGTCAGCTTGAGTCTCGTGGCTTGATTAAGAGTGCACTTGCTCTACAGCTGCATCATCGCCTGCAAGGCACAAACGGCGTGCGGACGGGCGTCTATACGTTCACGAAGGGGCAGTCTCCGGCCGAAATGCTTGCGACGCTCGAAAAGGGTGCTACCGAGGAGGTTCGTATTACATTTAAGCCAGGTGAAACTGTGCTTGATGCTCGTAAAGTGTTACGGGCGGCTGGGTATTCCGATGCAATGATTGATAAGGCCTTTCAGCTGCAATACGAGAAATATCCGATGATGCAAGGTCGTCCAGCTACTGCAAGTATTGAAGGATTTATTCTTGGCGAAACCTATAGCTACATGAAAAACTATACAGTGGAGGATATCCTAGCACAGCCATTTGCCTTATTGCAAAAATATATCGTCAACGAAAAACTAGAAGAAGCATTTAAGGCACAGGGTCTAACGTTATATCAAGGTATTACACTGGCATCAATTATCCAAAAAGAGGTTTCCAAGCCTGAAGACATGGCTTTGGTGTCAAGTGTATTTCATAATCGCCTAAAAAAGAATATGCAGCTTGGCTCTGATGTAACTGCTGCTTACGGGGTGCAGTTGCAGGGTCGTAAAACGAGTGTTGTTGAGGCGGTTGGTATCGATACACCATACAACACCCGTATGCATACTGGGTTGCCGCCAACACCAATCGCATCACCTGGTTTGCGGGCATTGCGAGCAGCAGCTAATCCCGCACAATCAGAGTACCTATACTTTGTTGCAGGTGATGATGGGAAAACCTACTTTGCCACTACTAACGAAGAACACGAGCGTAATACAAAAGCCCACTGCGATAAGCTCTGTAAGCTTTAGTAATGGCATAAAATTTATTGACTTTTTTGTCAACGCTTGCTATACTAAGTATTAGCACATTTGTGTGTGAGGATTTGGTGGGGCTGCCATATGGCAGGGAAATCGCTTACCACGCAAATGCGCCTGCCAGAACTGTCGTACGGGCACAGCATTTTGCTCACGTATTCAATCAATATTAATTAATAACTATTTGGTCGACGTGTGCCCCGTTCTTGTGCGAGAAGAAAGACAAAGTACGGTAGAGGTGGCGGTAGTAATATCGTCACAGGAGAAGGATAATTACAACTCAATCACCGAACGTAAGTTCGAAAAAACGAGTCATTCGACGACTTGGCCGCACTGCATTTTTGCGTCAACGTGCTGCGAAGCGAACATTTAAAGAAATTATTACACCGTTTGCATTATATGCTGCGGTATTTGCAGTCATCATTTCTGCAATCGCTGTCAACTACCGGGCTCCTCAGCAGGCAGATGAAGTGGCACATAGTAGTGCACTGGCTGCGGTTGAAGCTAATGCTCCTGTGGTGATTGACGACATGGCAATTGATCGCAAATTAGCAACTGATATTGCCGCCGACTTTGCATTGCAAACGAATATGCCAATTGCGCCAAATGTGTCAAACCTTTCAATTTCACTTTCAAAGGAAGAAGAGATTGCCCAGACTGATGAGCGAGTTATTTCAAAGCCGCAGATCGTCCAGCCAACGGCTGATGCTCGTACGATTCTTAGCTATAAGGCAAAAACTGGTGATACTGTACAGTCGGTTGCCGAACAATTCGGTGTGTCTGTCCAGACTATCAAATGGGCTAATAATCTGACTTCTGATGCCCTAGAGGATGGTCGTGAACTGGCGATTCCACCGGTTGATGGCGTGGTGTACACCACCAAGGAAGGCGACACACCGCAGTCAATCGCTGAACGTTACAAAGGTTCTGTTGAGCGTATCATTGCCTTTAATGACCTAGAGGTTGATGGCATTCGCCCGGGTGCTCGTATTGTGATTCCAAATGGCGAGCTGCCAGAAGATCAACGCCCTGGGTATGTTGCACCTCGTTCACGTAATGCTCGCAACACTGGTGGTTACGATGCTGGTGCGGTGTCTGGTGCCTATGCTTCACGCATGCGTGCATCAGCTGGTAATGCCTATGCTTTCGGTAACTGTACCTGGTATGCCTTTGAACGCCGCAAGCAGTTAGGTCGACCAATTGGTAGCTTCTGGGGTAATGGTGCAAACTGGGCACACAGTGGTGCTGCGGCTGGGTTTGCGGTTAATAAAACACCTGCACCGGGTGCGATTATGCAGAACGGTGGTGGCTATGGACACGTTGCAATCGTGGAGACAGTTCATCCAGACGGCTCAATCACGGTGAGCGAAATGAACTACGCCGGCTTTAATGTGGTTTCAAACCGTACAGTGCCAGCGAACCAAATTGGACGCTACAACTTTATCCATTAAAATAAAATTACAGATTTCGCAAGTCGCCTCTACTAAAGTAGGGGTGATTTTGCTATACTAAAAGATATGTTTGTAGATGTAGCCAAGGTTTTTATTCAGGCAGGCAAGGGCGGCGACGGCGTCGTTAGTTTTCGGCATGAAATTTATGTAGATAAAGGTGGCCCGGATGGCGGCGATGGCGGTAAGGGCGGTGATGTCATTTTTGAAGCAACTGAAAATCTTAATACACTGGTAGATTTTCGCTTTAAGCCAGAGCTAAAGGCAGAGAATGGGCAAAATGGCTCAAAGGCGAAGCGTCGCGGTAAATCGGGTGAAGATAAAATTGTGAAGGTGCCGATGGGCACACTAATTAAGCGTGATGGCGTGGTGATCGCTGATCTTACCAAGCACGGCGAACGTGTAGTAATCGCAAAAGGTGGCGATGGTGGCTTTGGCAATGCGCACTTTAAATCAAGCGTGCGGCAAACACCTAAAATTGCCGAGCGTGGCGAGCCGGGCGAAGTATTTGAAGCCGAGCTTGAACTAAAATTATTAGCCGATGTCGGCTTGCTGGGCTTTCCAAATGCCGGTAAATCAACCTTTTTAAGCGTGGTAACCAACGCCCGCCCAGAAATTGCCAACTACGCTTTTACAACCTTAACGCCAAATCTTGGTGTGGCGGATTTTGATGATACTAGTTTATTGATTGCCGACATCCCCGGTTTGATCGAAGGTGCCTCGGAAGGCAAGGGCTTGGGCGACACCTTTTTGCGCCATGTTGAGCGTACGGCAGTGTTGCTGCATCTAATTGATGCCTATACTGACGACATTGCCACTGCTTATACCACAATCCGCAACGAGCTTGCACAGTATTCAGAGGAGCTCAGTCAACGTCCTGAGGTGATTGCCCTTACCAAAACCGAAGGCTTGGACGACGATATCATCCAGATGCAAATTGATGAACTACGCAAGGCGGCTGGCAGTGAAGTCGAGATTGTCGCTATTTCATCATTGGCGCACCAAAACCTAACCGAAGTATTACGCCTGCTTCGCACCCATGTTGATGCCGTGCGTGCCCAAGAGGCCGAGCTGGCGGAAGACGATGAGGATGAAGAATTGCCGGTGATTGCGCTATCGGATGAGCAGCAATCAACCCGCTGGGAAGTGGTATATTTGGAGGATGAAGATGTTTATCTGGTGCGTGGTGATAAGATTGAAAAATTTGCCCGCCGCACGAATTTTGATGGCTTTGAAAACGTTAATCGTCTGCGCGACATCATGAAGAAGATGGGCATTATGCACGAGCTGCAGCGCCGTGGGGCAACCGGCGAAAGTATTGTGCGTATTGGCGATGATGAATTGACGCTGCTTGAGCAATAACACGAGAGGGGGTCAAAGGTGGCACAAACATTCTTTTTTTACGACCTAGAAACGAGCGGGCTGAACGCACGTGAAGATCGTATTATGCAGTTTGCGGGTATTCGCACCGATAGTGATTTTAATCAAATTGGCGAGCCGTACAATTTGCTAGTGGCCTTGAATGATGACACCCTGCCCAGTCCGGGTGCCTTGATGGTAACCGGCATTACGCCACAACAAACCATCACCGATGGCTACACCGAAGCACAATTCGCACAGCTTTTTATTAATGAAATTTGCACGCCAGACACCATTTTGCTGGGCTATAATAACGTGCGGTTTGATGATGAATTTATGCGTGCCTTGCTGTGGCGAAATTTTTATGATCCGTATGAATGGAGTTATAAAGATGGGCGTTCACGCTGGGATATGCTTGATGTGGTGCGGTTGACTCGTGCATTGCGGTCAGAGGGGATTGAGTGGCCAACGGTTGATGGTGTGGCGGTCAATAAATTGGAATTATTAAGCCAGGCAAACGGCCTACTGCACGAAAAGGCGCACGATGCACTGAGTGATGTGGAGGCGTTAATTGCCGTGACGAAGCTTATTGCTACCAAGCAGCCACAACTGTTTCAGTACTTACTAAAACTACGCCATAAAAAAGAGGTGCAGCAGTTAGTAGATATTGCACGCCCTAAGCCATTTGTGTACGCAAGCGGTCGTTATGCGGCGGAATATAATAAAACTACTGTGGCATATCCGCTGGCTGAGGCAGATTTTGGTAATGTGTTTGTGTATGATTTGCGGCACAATCCAGCTGAGTGGGTGAAGAAAACCGAAGCCGAGTTGCAAGCAATTTTACAAACACCGTGGGAGCAGCGTGATGAATCGTATCAGGCGTTGCCGGTTAAGAAGCTGCAGTATAATCGCACGCCAGCAGTAGCGCCACTTGGCGTGCTTGAACAGCAAGATGGCTGGCAAAAAATTGGCCTAGATTTACCAACAATTGAAGCACACAAGGCGGTGCTGGCGGCACACCCTGAATTTGCCAACACAGTTGCCAAGGTACTGCTGCAAAAGCCAGATTACGCACCGCTGCCAGATGCCGAGGCAAAATTATATGACGGCTTTGTGAGTGATCGTGATAAACTGCGCGCCGAGGCAGTACGCAATGCAACCGAAAAAGAACTAGCCACACACCAGCCGAAGTTTGATGACGCACGTTTGGTGGAGCTATTTCCTCGTTACAAGGCACGCAATTTTCCGCAGCAACTTACGGACGATGAGCGCGCAAATTACGAAGCCTACCGCACCGCTCGTTTGCAGCGGCAGTTGCCAGGTTTTATGAAAGACTTGAGTGTGCAGGCCGCCAAGCCCGAGCTCACCAATCATCAGCAGTATGTGCTGCAAGAGCTGCAGCTCTGGCTTGAGTCAATCATGCCAGCGGCCGAATAGCTAGGCCATAGCTCTTGCTGTCGCACCACTCGGCAAAAAATGGTATACTAAATAAGATATGCCAGAGGTGATAAAAGTTGTTGGTGCGAAAGAGCACAATCTAAAAAATATTAGTGTTGAAATTCCGCGTGATAAGCTGGTGGTGATTACCGGCCTCAGTGGCAGCGGTAAATCTAGCCTTGCGTTCGATACGATTTACGCCGAAGGTCAGCGTCGCTACGTAGAAAGCCTTAGTAGCTACGCACGTCAGTTTCTTGGCATTATGGATAAGCCAGACGTTGAAAGTATTGATGGTCTAAGCCCGGCAATTAGTATCGATCAAAAATCAACCAGTCGCAACCCGCGCAGTACGGTGGCAACGGTGACAGAAATTTACGATTACCTGCGCCTGCTGTTTGCTCGAATTGGTGTGCCGCACGATCCAATCACCGGCCGTGAAGTCACTCGTCGCACCAAAGATGATATCATCGATGAAATTATGCAAATTGAGCCTGGCACACGCTTAATGCTGCTGGCACCAATCGCCAAAGATAAAAAAGGTGAGTTCGCCCATGTGCCAGAACAGTATCGACGGGCGGGGTTTGCTCGTGCTCGGGTTGATGGTATTGTCTATGCACTGGATGAGTTTCCGGAGCTAAAGAAGAATGAGCGTCACAGTATTGAAATTGTGGTTGACCGTTTGGTGATGGCGGCTGATATGCGCGGCCGTGTGGCACAAAGTGTCGAGCAAGCCTTGGATGTTGGCGGTGGCTTTGTGGGTGTGCTGTATGCAGATTCGGGCGAGGTGCAGCTGCTGAGCCAGCGTTATGCTTCGCTAGATAATCCAGATATCGAAATTCCCGAACTTGAGCCGCGCCTATTTAGTTACAACACGCCACAAGGTGCCTGCCCAACATGTACCGGGCTAGGTAGCCGGCTCGAGATTGACCCAGACTTGGTATTTAATGGCAATCTTACCATTGCCGAAGGGGCAATTCGTCCATATAATCGGGTGAACGTTGATAATTTTTACATGAAGAAAATGGCTGCCGTGGCCGAAGCGCATGGTTTTGGATTGCGGACGCCAGTGCGTGAACTTTCGAGCGAGGTGCAGCAAAAAATTCTTTACGGTACGGGTACGCAAAAATACCGCATCGAGCTTGGTACTGGCCGCCACTACGATACAACGTATGAAGGGGTGATTCCAAACCTTGAACGCCGCTGGAAAGAAACCGACAGTGAATTTATGCGTAAGGATATCGAACGCTTTATGCGTGAACGCAAGTGTACCACGTGTAAGGGTGCTCGCCTTAAGCCGGTGGTATTGGCAGTGACGGTGCATGGCTATAATATTATGGATGTTTGTAGCTTGGGGATTGATGATGCAATTGCGTTTTTTGACTCGCTCGAGCTTACCGAAAAAGAACAAAAAATCGCTCACCTCATTTTGAAGGAAATCAAAGCCCGACTTACCTTTATGAGTAACGTTGGCCTTAATTATCTTGAGCTTGGCCGCGCGGCTAACACTCTAAGTGGTGGCGAAGCCCAGCGCATTCGCCTAGCGACGCAAATCGGCAGCGGCTTGCAGGGTGTGTTGTATGTGCTTGATGAGCCATCAATTGGGCTGCATCAGCGTGATAACGACCGCTTGATTGCGACGTTGAAACATCTGCGTGATTTAGGCAACACTGTGCTGGTGGTCGAGCATGACGAAGATACGATTCGTGCGGCTGACTTTTTGCTTGATATCGGCCCGGGTGCGGGCGTGCACGGTGGGCAGGTAGTGGCAGCTGGTGCTCCGGCCGAGGTCGCAAAAAATCCAGATAGTATTACGGGCAAATATTTAAGCGGTGCCGAAAAAATCCCCGTGCCAACCACTCGCCGTACGCCGCAAAAAGATCGCCAGCTCACTATCAAGGGTGCACGCGAAAATAATCTTAAAAATATTAATGTGCAGATTCCGCTGGGTGTCATGACGGTAGTGAGTGGTGTGAGCGGTAGTGGTAAATCAACGCTTGTCAACGATATTTTGGCCAAAGAATTATCAGCTCGCTTGCACCGTTCGACTGCCGTGCCAGGTACGCACGATGCGATTGAAGGTATCGAGCAGCTCGATAAAGTAATTGTGATTGACCAATCGCCAATTGGCCGCACGCCACGCTCGAATCCGGCAACCTACACAGGGATTTTTACGCCGATTCGTGAGCTATTTGCGAGCACGCCAGAAGCGAACGTGCGGGGCTATAAAGCTGGGCGTTTTAGTTTTAATGTGAAGGGCGGTCGTTGCGAAAATTGTCAGGGCGACGGCGTGATTAAAATCGAAATGCACTTTTTGCCTGATGTGTATGTGACCTGTGATGTTTGCGATGGTAAGCGGTATAATCGTGAAGCGCTCGAAATTAAATACAAAGACCGCACCATTAGCGATGTGCTTAACATGACGGTCGATACCGCCGCTGAGTTTTTTGAAAATGTGCCAGCCGTGCAACGTAAGCTGCAAACATTGGTTGATGTTGGCCTGGGCTACATTACACTCGGGCAGCCAGCCACAACCTTTAGCGGTGGTGAAGCGCAGCGTATTAAGCTTGCAACCGAGCTTTCAAAGCGATCAACCGGCAAAACTATGTATATTTTAGATGAGCCAACCACTGGCCTCCATAGCGCCGACGTAAAGCGGTTGCTAGGTATTTTGCATCAGCTGGTTGAAGGTGGCAATAGTATGGTGATTATTGAACATAATCTTGATGTGATTAAAAGTGCTGACTGGATTATTGATATGGGGCCAGAAGGTGGTGCGGGTGGTGGCATAATGGTAGCACACGGCACGCCAGAGCAGATTGCCTTAGTAAAACAATCGGCTACGGGTACATATCTACGCCCATTGTTAAAGGTATAAAAATCACCGCACAATTAATCAGTGCGGCGATAGTGTTGCAGGGTATATTATTTCCGACGTTTCGGAGCTTTTTCTAGAAGCACAATCAGCTGGCGGCGAGTGCCTTCCCAGATTGCACGACGCTTTTGTTTAGAGGAAAGCATATGTAGGATAATCGGCAGGACGGATGCAATCACAATCACTACTGCGATAATTTCTATATTAACGCCCATATCTTGCAACTGTTTGCCGATGTAAAAACCAGCATAAGTAAAGATAGCTGTCCACAAGGCCCCGCCAATCACGTTAAACACAAAGAAGGTTTTGTAGTGCATTTTGCTTACACCGGCAACAATTGGTGTAAAGGTGCGAACGACTGGCACAAAGCGGGCTAAGACAATGGCCTTGGCACCGTGTTTTTCGAAGAAAGCTTCGGCCTGAAGAAGGTATTTTTTCTTAAAGAAGCGAGAGTTTTCGCGGTCAAATAATTTACGGCCAATCTTATGACCAAAACTATACCCTACATTATCGCCTAGTACGGCAGCGGTAAATAGTGCTGCGACAAAAAGGTGAATATTCCATGCAAACGTGCCTTGTTGCACCAAAAATCCTGACAAAAACAAAAGACTGTCGCCGGGTAAAAAGAAGCCGACCAACAATCCTGATTCGGCAAACACCACAGCCAGCACGGCAAGCGGACCAAGGTGGGTAATAAATTCAGCTAGTGCATGCATCATAATATACGTATTATAGCACATCAGGGGTGTGCAGTAGAGTGATATTCGTTATGCTATACTAGAAGTACGGGTTATTTCCGAACAAGTATCCTAAACGAAAGGAGAGATATGGGAAATAAAATCGAACTTACGGTTGATGCACGTACGCTGCGTGGCAAAAAAGTTGCTCAGCTACGCAAGCAATCAATTGTGCCGGCAGTTGTATATGGCGCGGGCATGGAACCAGCGGTAGTGCAGGTAGACCACAATGCAATTGACAAGGTCTATCGTCAAGCTGGTAGGCATACGCCGCTACATTTAAAAGTTGGCGGTAAAAAGCGTATTGCGTTGATTAAGGCGATCGAGCGTGATGTATTGACACATGCCATTAATCACGTATCCTTCCATGCCGTGAAGGCTAACGAGCCAGTGGTGGCGGATGTGCCGATTCGACTGGTGGGTGAGGGTGAAAGCCCTGCTGAGCGTGCGGGACTGATTGTCTTACAGGCACTTGAGCAACTACAAGTGAAGGCATTGCCAATGGATCTGCCAGATGCACTTGAGGTGTCAATTGAGTCGCTTGAAACCGCTGACGATAAGTTAACGGTAGCAGATATTGTTGTGCCAGATGGTGTAGAGATTGTTGATAATGATGATGGCCGAGAGGGTACGGCTGATGATGACCAAAGTGTTATGGATTTGGTGATTGCCAATGTGTACGAGCCGAGTGCACTACAAGCTGCCAATGATGCTGCGGGCGGTGATGCTGAAACAGCTGATGCTGATGCGGTTGAAGCTGAAAACGGCGACGATACCGAAAAAGAAGAAAAAGCCGAATAGTTACGGCTTTTTAGAGCAAAAGAGCGTCCGATGTGGGGCGCTCTTTTTTGTCTTTACTACGATAGATAAAGGGTGGCTGTGTCGAGATTAACAATGCGGCTGTATGCTACTCTTCGATAAACCCACCGCTTTGATGCTGCCACAGTTTGGCGTATGTGCCATTTTGGGCAAGCAGTTCATCGTGGCTGCCATCTTCAATAATCTTACCTTGCTGCATTACAACAATGCGATCAAGCTTGGCAATGGTAGAGAGGCGATGGGCTACAACAATTGAAGTTCGGCCTTTCATGAGTGCTGTAAGCGATTTCTGGATAAGTGTTTCACTTTCGCTATCAAGTGCTGAGGTTGCTTCGTCTAGGATTAAAATCGGTGCGTCTTTTAAAATAGCACGGGCGATAGCGATACGCTGCCGTTGCCCGCCACTTAATTTCACGCCACGTTCACCCACGATTGTGTCAAAGCCGTCGGCCAGGTCTGTAATAAAGCCAAGCGCACCAGCTTTTTTTGCTGCAATACGGACTTCTTCGTCGGTAGCGTTTGGCTTACCATACGCAATATTTTCCCGCACGCTGCGATGAAATAAAATCGGCTCTTGCGGTACGTAGGCAATCGATTGTCGCAAACTTGCCTGCGTAACCTCGGCGATATGTTGCCCATCAATGGTAATTGCACCTTTTTCAATATCAGCAAACCGCAGCAATAATTTGGTTAACGTTGTCTTGCCCGAGCCACTGGCCCCAACGAGCCCAACTTTTTCACCGGACTGAATAGTCAATGAAAAATCCTTAAACAAAGTCGCCCCGTTGCCTTCATCGTGGGTGTAGGTGATGCGATTAATAGCAATTGAGCCGCTTGTAAGCTTCAGCTGTGCGGCATGGGTATTAATAAGGTGGGTCGGCGTAGCTAGGATTTCTGTCATGGCTTGAGCATCGCCAATGATATGATTATAGCTGCGCATAATGCTGTTCATATTAAGTAATTCACGGGCGATGGTGGTGGTATACGTAGCAATCAGGTAGATGGCGGCTACCGAAATTAGGTGCTGCTGGGCCGCAATGATTGCGAGTACAATGGCAGCAATTTTAATTAAGGTAGTGATACTTGAATAGACGGTACTGATCCGTAAAAATCCACCCATCACTCCCAATGAGGCTGTCCGCCAAGCGGCGGTGCTTTGTGAAAATATACGTTGTTCACTTTGTTCTGCACCAGCAGATTTTACCGCCAAAATATTCCCAAGAGCGTCGGTTAGATGGCCGTTCATCGCATTGCTTGCATCGGCTTCTTTTTTGTTGAGGTTTGCCATTGGGCGTGAGCCAAAAAACACGACAAGAGCAAATACGATCGATAAAATAGTGAGCAGCAGGGCGTATTGCCATAGCAAAGTGAAGAGAATGGCAATCGAAGTAATCATCGAAATTAGTAGCGGCAAAATTGACCACAATACCGTATCCCAAAACCGTTCAATTGCCCCGGATAATTTATTGGTTTGACTGACTAGCGAGCCGCTCATGCGAGAAGCGTGGAAAAAGAGTGTTTCTTCGGTAAGTTTTTTGAAGGCTTGCTGGTAGATATCTCGCTGCATAGCCGTTTCGAATCTCCACGCAAGATAGATTGCAATCCGCCAGCCTACTACATCAGACCAAATCTGCACAGCTGCATACATCCCAATCAGCTGCCAGATTTCGGTGTTATTTTGCAATTGCCCATGCTGCACGATTTCGAGCAATCGAGCGATCAAAAGCGGCCCAATAATGCCACCAACTACTGTGAGCGTAATGACAATAATTGAGCCAATGATAGGCCATTTATAGGGTTTCGATATAGTGAAAAAAAGTTTTGCAATCTGTGATACTTGCACGGATTTTGCTGTGGCATTGCTCATGCGATAGGGTTCCTCCATCAAATCATTATATTATTTTTGTGTTCCATTGCTGCTTCGTCGGGCGAAGTAGATAGAGAAGTGTATCAAACCGATACAAAATATACTACGTAGTATAGCACATTGATGCAGGGGTGTGTAGTGGATTAGCTACTAGTCTGGGCGGGTGGTATAATATATACTATGCAAAAGATTTTACTTTACTACAAATTCACCCCAGTCAAAGATCCCGAAGCAGTCAAGCTTTGGCAAAAAGTGCTGTGCGACAGCTTAAATCTGCGTGGGCGAATTTTAGTGACGCGCCATGGCCTAAACGGCACGGTTGGTGGCGATGTTGAGGATCTTAAAAAATACATCAAAGAAACCAAAAAATTCCCTGGTTTTAAAGATATTGTATGGAAGTGGAGCGATGGTACACGTGATGATTTTCCACGTATGAGCGTCAAGCATCGCCGCGAATTAGTAGGCTTTAAGAATAGTGATGATGAATTTGATGTTGACGAGCACGGCGTGATTGATGGTGGCGTGCACCTTTCGCCAAAGCAAGTGCACGAGATGGTCGAAAAGTACGGCGACGATGTAGTATTTTTTGATGGTCGCAACGCTCACGAAGCCAAGATTGGTAAGTTTAAAAATGCGGTCGTGCCAGATACTCGCACCAGCCGTGATTTTATTGCCGAGCTCGAAAGCGACAAGTACGATGATATCAAGCATAAAAAGGTGATTAGCTACTGCACTGGTGGTATTCGCTGTGAAGTGATTAGCGCTATGATGAAAAAGCGTGGCTTTACCGATGTGTATCAGATTGATGGCGGTATTGTAAAATATGGCGAAAAGTACGGTGATGATGGTCTATGGGAAGGTGCATTGCGCGTGTTTGATAAACGTATGACGATGAACTTTAGTGATCACGCTAAAACAATTGGCGAATGTACGCACTGTCACGGTAAAACCAGTAATTTCGAAAACTGTGCCGAAGTGAGTTGTAATGATTTGGTGCTGATTTGTGAAACCTGTAAGCAAAACCCAGATTTGCTGTTCCATACCGATGCCTGCCGCACCACACATGCAGCTAAAATTGGAGCGACTACATCGGCGTAGTAGTTGGCTTGCATGATTGCAAAAAATCGCCAGTACGGTATACTACAAAAAAGGAGTAGTATGAATCTTGTAACCGAACATGATGATACAATAATTGTACAATATCTTGCCACCGTCATTCACGAACAGCTTGAACTTGGCGAAACGGTGCTGTGGCTGGTGCCTGGTGGTTCGGCGATGGGGGTTGCCACGGAAGTGTTGCGTAAGCTCGAGGATACTGATACCTCGGGCTTATGTATTACTCTGACAGACGAACGCTACGGCGAGCCTGGCCATGCCGATGAAAATTGGACACAATTAATGAAGCTGGGCTTTGCGGTTGAATCAATCAACGCTTACCGAGTGCTGCGTGGTGAAACTGCTGAAGTGACTGCGGCTGATTTTAGTAATAAGTTAGCACAGCTTATGACAACCTATTCATATAAAATTGGCTTATTTGGCATTGGGGTTGATGGACATACGGCGGGCATCTTGCCACACTCTCCGGCGGTGCATAGCGAAGTGCTGGCGATGTATTACGAAGGTGTAGACTTTGGCCGGGTAACGGTTACCCCAAAAGCGATTGCACTGCTAGATGAGGTGGTGGTGTATGCGCATGGGGCAGCTAAACATACGCAAATCGGACGCTTGCTTCATAGTGATACATCAATCGAATCGCAGCCAGCTCAGGCACTGAAGTTAGCTGCTAAGGGTTTGGTCTTTTCGGAGTTCGCTGGGTAGGCTGGCTGTAGTGAGCTATGAATAGTGCCTTGGTGTAAGTAAAGAGGCTATCAGTCGCTAGTGCCAGTGTGTGATACTGCGTCACTAAACTGCGAAATTGCTTCGTAATTGATGGTAGATTTACTATCAGTATGACCAAGTAGTCTCATCATAGCCTTTTCGGCAATGGTGAGCTGATTTATATCAATGGCACCGCCAAAATTAACAGCCTGTGTTGCATGTTGGTACAGGGCTGGGGTAAAGGCAGTTTGGATTTGCTTATTAATAACTGCAGACTTTGGATTGATGCAGCAAATAAATAGATGTAAGGGCTGTTGCAGTAGTTCTTTGCTGTATTTTTTACAATAAGATTGCATTGCGGGCAAGCTTGTGCCACCATAGATAGCCGTGCCAAGAACAACACGGTCGTAACCTTGTGGACTAGGGGCAGATTCAGCCGGCTGCACATCTGTTGTGCCTGGCAGGGCTGCGGCAATATGATCAGCACAGGTTTTTGTGGATGAATATTTGCTTGCATAAATGAGAAGAGTCTTCATACTATTAGTATATCGCATACTGGCACAGAACCTAGCCCTACAAGAGGTTGATTTGCTATACTGGATATATGAAGAAATCATATGTCATCATCATTGCAGTTATTGTCATAGGTGTAGTGGCGGCAGCCGCCTATACAGTTGTGCGTCAGCCGACGGCTCCGACCATGCCATCAGCAGGGGACACTAAGCCGCAACGTTCAACCCCAGCCTCGCAGTCGCAAAGTACAACTCCGCAGCAGGCTGCTCCAGCGGCAACCCCTCAACAACAAGCTGCGATGCCGGCTGGTTTTTATGGTGATTATAGCAACGAACGAGCTGTGAATCGCACATACGATAAAACCATTTTATTTTTCCACGCACCATGGTGTAGCGAGTGCCGGGCATTTGAAAAAGCAATTCAAGCTAGTACGGTACCAGCTGGGGTACAGATTTTAAAGGTCGACTACGATTCACGCCAAGATTTGCGTCAAAAATATGGTGTGCGTATTCAAAGTACCTTTGTTGAGCTTGATGATGACGATGATCAGGATAACGACCACGATGTGTGGGTTGGCTATGGCAAAGATAAGTCAATCGATGCGATTTTAAGGAATTTGTAAGTGGGGTTATTGATCGCATCGCTACTGGCGGGCGTATTTTCGGTGCTAGCACCATGTGTGTTGCCGCTGCTACCGGTGATGATCGCCCCGAGTACACAGAAGGAAAAGCGTAGCGTCTGGTGGCTGCTAGCGGGACTAGGCCTCTCCATTATCATCTTTAGTATTTTGCTCAAATCAACCACGGCACTGCTTAGTGTGCCAGCGCAGGTGTGGTCGGTAGTGAGCGGGGTGATTATTATCTTGTTTGGTATCACTTTGGTAGCGCCGCAAGTGTGGGAATGGCTGATGCTGAAGACGGGCTTGGCGCTGGCGGTGCAAAAGCAGTCAGTGGGCACATCGGCGAAACGTGGTCGTCTGGGCGATATGTTGTTCGGTGCTAGTCTTGGCCCGATTTTTAGCGTCTGCAGCCCAACCTACGCACTCATTGTGGCAGTACTGCTGCCAGCCGATCCGCTGCAGGGTATGCTGTATCTATTAGCGTATGTGATTGGGTTGCTTGGTATGTTGGCACTGGTGGCAGTACTCGGTCGCCGCGTGGTGCGGGTGCTGGGCTGGGGGTTGAATCCGCACGGGCTGTTTCGCCGGGTGCTGGGCGTGGTGTTAATTATACTTGGTATTTTAGTGGTGACAGGGCTTGATAAAACTATTAGCAGTTGGCTAGTGAGCCAGGGCTGGTTCGACTGGCAGGTGCAGTTAGAAAGTTGGCTGGCGGGGTAAGTTTAAAATTTTGGAGGAAGCATGAAAGACACGCATTTTTTGCGACATCCAGCAATCCACGACGGGACACTGCTTGTTCAGCAGGGAGATACAGTATGTATTGATGAGTCAAAGGGCGAAATGACGAGCGACTCGCTCTTTGCTATTGCGAGTATCTCAAAGTTATATACTTACGCGCTGGTGTTTCGACTCATTGACGAGGGGAAGTTGAGGTATGACGCTCGGCTCACTGAATTGCTACCCCAGGCTGTCACTGATATTTTGCCGCGGGCTGATATGGTGACAATTCGCTACCTTGTTGATCAAAATTCTGGCTTTCCAAACTACGAAACCGATCGTCAGCCAAATGGCAGTGTGCTGATGGATGAGATTTTGCACAGCGATCGGCGGGTGGAATTCCACGAGTCGCTAGAGATTTTGTCACAGCTGCCGGCTAGGTCGCAACTTGGCGGTGAGAAGGCCTATTATGCCGATATCAATGCTATGTTGCTCGGAAAGATTGCTGAAGCGGTGACGGGAAAGAATGCCGAGCAGCTACTTAGCGACTATATTTGCCAGCCGCTTGGATTGAGCCACACGCATTGGGCGCATGGGGATGAGGTGATAGCGCCAATACATAATGGCAAGACGGTAGTTTCGTGTTCGGACTATCTTTCGAGCCAAGTGTATCAGGGCGGTATTGTCGCCACAAATCGGGAGTTGATGCGGTTTACGCGGGCGTTTTTCGGTGGTGAACTATTTGCAAAATCACATATCACGCAGCCAGTCTTTCGACCAATTCAATTTCGACCGTTGCGTTACGGTAGTGGCATGATGCAGTTGAAAATTGCAGCACCAGTCGCTCTGTTTTTTGGCGGTATCCGCGAGCTGCGCGGCCATAGCGGTATTACCGGAAGCTTTGCATTCTATGCGCCAGATGTCGACGCTCTTGTGACGGGAACGGTAAATCAGCTGAGGTATCGACCATATCCGATGTTACTGGGCGCACTCAAGCACTGCCGCCTGCATGATTCATAGTATACTAGAGATAGGAGGGTCTATGTGGCTACAAAAATTATTTTCCAAAAAAGTAAAAGAACAGCGCGGGCTGAAATGGGCCGTGGCGGGTGCGGTGGTGGCGACTATTGCGGTGAATGCCTATGCTAACATCGCGCGGCTAGGCGGTGCAAACATGGGCGAGGTTTCGGCCAGCTATCCGAATTTGTTTACACCAACCGGCCTGACGTTTAGCATTTGGAGCGTGATTTATGTGTTGTTGCTGGCGTATGCGGTCTATCAATTTACGGCCGTGCGTAAGAAGGCTGGCTCAAAGCTGGATGAAGGCTTGTTTACGGCGATCAATCCATGGCTGCTCGCGTCGTGCGTGGCAAATATTGGCTGGATGTTTGCCTGGCATTTTCGGGCGATTTGGCTCTCGATGGTGTGCATGGTGGTGCTGCTCGTGAGTTTGGTGATGGTGGCGCGCAGGCTGTATGCGGCGTTCACCAAGCCAACGACGTGGCAGGATTATCTGTGGGTGCGGCTGCCAATTATGGTGTATGTTGGGTGGATTAGCGTGGCGACAATCGCCAATAGTTTTGCACTAGCGGTGTCGCTGGGCTGGAATGGCATGGGTGCGGACGCGGGCAATTGGCTGGCGTTTGCGTTGATCGGCGGTGCCTTGATCGGCCTGGTGGCGATGTGGTGGCAGCGTGACGCAGCGTACGGTGCGGTGTTTGTATGGGCTTACGGCGGCATTTTAGTAAAGCACTTATCAGAGAATGGCCACAACGGAGCCTATCCGTCCGCAATTGCACTGCTGTGTGTGTTGGTTGCTGTGTTGGCGATGTCCTCACTCTATATAGGTGTGCAGCAATGGCATCTTGATGGAGGTCAGCATAAATAAATATGCCACCACTTTCACCGGAAGAGGCTAGAGTTATCATTGATAAGGGCACCGAGCTGCCATTTTCTGGTGTGTTGCTGAACGAGGAGCGGGCGGGTGTATATGTTTGCCGGCAGTGCGGTGTGCCGCTGTATCGCTCGACTGACAAGTTCGCCTCGATGTGCGGCTGGCCAAGTTTTGATGATGAAATTGATGGGGCGGTGAAGCGTTCACTAGATGATGATGGCGTGCGACTTGAAATTACCTGTGCGGTCTGCGGTGGACATCTTGGCCATGTGTTTGAGGGCGAAGGATTAACGCCAAAAAATATTCGCCACTGTGTCAATTCGGTATCGCTCCATTTTGTGCCAGATGAAGCCCAGAAAGATGCAGCCGATGCGTAGTATCGTGCTGGGTGGCGGCTGCTTTTGGGGTGTGGAAGAGTTAATGCGCATGCGTCCTGGTGTTATTGATACGGAAGTGGGTTATGCAGGTGGCAAAAATGCCAATCCAACGTATGAATTTCATCCCGGCCACGCCGAAGTAGTAAAGATCGACTACGATGAAACGGTAACTGGCCTTGATGAGTTGCTGGGCTACTTCTTCCGGATTCACGACCCAACTACCAAGCACCGTCAAGGCAATGACATTGGTAGCAGCTATCGCTCAATTATTTTTTACGCCAACGATAATGAGCGTCAGGCGATCGAGGCGGTAATTTCACAAGTGGAATCCTCTGGCCAATGGCAGAACCCAATCGTGACTGAAGCAGAGCCACTCACTGTTTTTTACCCGGCTGAGGAGTATCATCAGGATTATTTGCAAAAACACCCTGACGGCTACACCTGTCATTTCGAGCGTCCAGTTGTCAAACAGGCCTTCAAACATTCAATTTCTTGCAAATCATCTTCAAAAGCAAAACA
>JAUMZA010000010.1 GCA_030528355.1 Candidatus Saccharimonadota bacterium
CAGCGGCGATTATACTGCGAAAGTGGGAAACTAGCACGGTGCCGAATTATAAAAAAGAGTTCCGAATAGGAGCTCTTTTTTCTTTTTAAGGTAATATGCTATACTGGTAAGCATAAGTAGTATAAAACACAAACAGAAAAAGAGGGGAAGTTTGATGTGGGATAAAAAGAAGCTAGCCGGCACTGCGGCTATTCTGGGTATTGTGACAACAATTGCACAAGGGTTGGTGCAGTCGTCGGTGGATATGGTTCAGGCCGCACCAGCGCCTGCGGTAGCGATTTGTTCGCCAAATGGTATATTTACGCAGATTAAGACAAAAATGCAGCACAGCGACCTTAGCGTGCGTCAGCAGGCGGCAAAGCAGTGGCTCTCGCAGATGATGAAGCCGCTTGGGGCGAATACAATTGGCGGTGGCACAATTACTGCCGATCAGGCGTATAGCTATACGCACACCGGCACGATGACCGGCCGCTTTACGGTAGAGGCTGCAGGCTATCCAGTTATCACCACAACAAATCTTTCGCTCGATAATGAAGCACAGGCAGCCGAAGGTTACCGTGGTGCGGTAACAGGTAAGGCAAAATTGCCGCAGCCAGGTACGTATGAGGTGCGCGCTTATCTTTATACAGATTCGGAATACGTGCAGCCAGATGCAACGGTTGGCACAGTGCGTCCTGATGGCAGTTGGGAGCTTTCGACGGTGGCGGTTGACCCTGATTTTAAGGGTGTATGGCATTTTCGTCTGTATGATACCGCCACCAGCCTTGAGGTAGGCGAAAGTTGGCCTCGCCCAGCAAAGTATCAGGACTTGGAGCTGCGTTACTATCTTGAGACAGATAGTCGCTACTTGCAGTCAACCCAGTCTGCGTCAGCGTCGAATACCTTTGCATTTACTGCGAACAATAATGTAGGTCACAAAATCTTCCAGCTAGTTAACACAAAGACGGGTGCGATTTTGGCCGAAGACTATCGCCCGCCGGTATCTGGATTGATTCGTTCATACGAATACTTGCCAGGTATGGATGGTTACGGCACGTCTCGTCAGCAAAATACCTACACGTATGACCAAGCACTTGCACTGCTAGTGGCGGTAGCGGCCAATGACCGTACGATGGCTGATGAATTGCTGCGCGGTCTTTCGCAGATTCAGGTGCAAAATGGCGAATTTGCTGGCGCATTCCCGTCATCATCTGAACAAAACAATCCAACCAATGTCGATAAGACTTATTACACTGGCGGTAATGCGTTTGTGCTCTACGCCCTGACTCGCTATGTTGAAGCGTATGGTGATGTGAATAATACAACATCAATGCTACGTAATGGTTTAAACTACATCGATAAGGTGCGTACGGTCAGCGGTGATGCAGCTGGCTTGTATCAGGGTGGTCGCGGTTATCGAGATGATGGTTCGCCACGCCAGATTACCTGGCACTCGACCGAGCATAATACCGACCTGTGGCATGTGCTTGAGCGTGCGAGTCGTGTGCTAAAAGATACTACATTAAAGCAAAAAGCCGACTCTCTTGCGAAGGCTATCGTTGAGAAGCTATGGAATGATCAAACTGGTCGCTTCCGCCAAGGCTTCCAAGATGAAGCACAGGCACTTGATACGGCCAGCTGGGGTTCGGTCTTTTTGAGTGCGGTTGGCGAGTATGAAAAAGCGGTACGATCGGCAGCAAATACCAAGACCTATGCACATACGAGTGCCCACGCCACCGGCTTTACGCCGTACGTTGGCCGTGCTGATTCGGTGCCAACTGTGTGGTACGAAGGTACGTATGGAGTGGCGTTAGCACATGCAGTGCTGGGTGATCAGGCGGAGCTACAAGAAGTGATTGCAAAAAGTATGGTTGGGCAGCGTCCAGGTGGCGGCTTCCCGTATGCCGATGATGCTGATGTACCAAATGGCCGCAGTACGGCAACCTCGGTTGCATCAACCGCATGGTTCTTGCTGGCGACAGCATATCCAGAGGGTATTTGGTCTGAATGTCGCTATGCTGCAGTAGATAACATTGCAGCTTTTGGTGGTAATGCAAAGGCTCCAAATACTGGGTATGGTCGCTCCTCTGGTACGTATAGTATATGGCTATATGGTCTATTTTGCATGGGGCTTGCGGCGGCTGTTGTCTGGCGTAGACATTGGCTGTATGTTCGCTGGTAGAAAATAGCGTATATACACGAGATACATACAAGTGTGTGCTATAATGAAAACACTATGTGTATGGTATGTGGGGTGGTATACGGTACTGCTGCGGTCGCTATGGCGGCGTCTCCATTGTTGCAGGGTGCATCGCTAAAAAATAATTTTTCGGCACAGCAGGTGGTACAGGCTAATGTAACTCGCTTACAGAGTTTACCTTTGGTATTAGCTGAGCTATCGCCGCCAGAGATAGAATCGCCGCAATGGTATCGGGAAAAATCCGGCACTGGCACGTCGCCAGTGCGGACTAAGCCGAATAAAAGCACTGTCACATATACTATATCAACAAAAGGGACAACTAGTGCCAATATGCAAGAGTTTGCCGCACAGGTGAACGAAACGCTTAATGATGCTCGAGGCTGGGCACAGCTTGGCGTATCATTTAAGCAAGTGCAAAGCGGCGGCGACTTTGATTTGGTATTGAGTCAGGCGGAGCTTTTGCCGTCATTTTCATCGGGCTGCAGCGTAGAGTGGAGTTGCCGAGTTGGTAAGTCGGTTATTGTAAATGATATGCGGTGGCGTGATGCAACTGATGCATGGAATAGGGCCGGTGGTTCAATGCGCGACTATCGTCATATGGTAATTAATCACGAGGTTGGGCATTGGCTTGGGCATGGGCATCTCAATTGTAGTGCTCCTGGCGTGCCTGCTGCGGTGATGCAGCAGCAGTCGATTGATCTGCAAGGATGCCGTTTTAATCCATGGCCACTCAAAAGTGAGCTGTGGTCAACGACGCTGGGGGTGCGATAATGAGCTCACAACGTACACCATCTGATAAATCAGCAACACACCGCTGGCACTGGTTATTTATGGTAGTTATAGTAGTAGCAATTATTGGTATTTATTGTGGGCTGAGTGTGCTCGGCTGGCGTGAAGTTGATGTCATGTCGGCACGCGCTGAGGCTGCCTCTAATCGATCACTTGCGGCATTGCAAGCTGGTAATCTAACACCGCAAAAGCTCAATGAGATTAGCGAGGAGGTTGAGCGTATTGCAAAAGAATCTTGCAGTCCTGGCATTTTGGCATATTGGCAGTCGGCAGTTGTAGCACAATACCACACAAAAGCAACGGGTTGCTTACAAAATAAGGACCGACTAAGCAAGCAGGTGCGAGTAATCCAGGAAATTGCAAAGTATGTAAATAGTGAACGATTTATTGCAAAACTCCTGCATGATGCGAGCGTGAAATTGAATACCATCCCAGCACAAGAGTATACTACTCGTCAAAAGGTATGGCAGAAGGTCGTTGAGTCTTTACAGGGTAGTGATATGGCGAACAAAAAGCTTAAGACAGTGGTGATTGAGCGAGTTAAGGCAATTGTTGCTGCTCTGACTGCACTAGATGCCGCAAATAAAGCAATGGACGTGCAAAGGTTTGATGTGGCTCGTCAGGATTTGCAGCGTGCGTATGGTGCCTTAACAGGCATTCAGAACGTGTCTGTGGAGCAGTTTCAATCACAGGTTGATGCGTTGATAAAAGTGTACCTATAAAAACATCAAGCAGAGCGAATCACGGTACGTGCCCCATTTTAGATAAGTCTCATAAAAATAAAATAACCCCTCTCGCAGATGGGGTTATTTTGCGTGAAGCATATGCTTCAACAGGTGTCTTTTGCCGTTCATCGGCTTGTGGTGGATGAACTTATTACTATAATATCGCACCGGGTGAATATATGCAATAGCTTTTTCACCATAAAAAAGCTTATTGTAAATGTTGACAAAAAGCACAAGCTGTGTTATATTAAAACTGTACACATAACATATGTGAGATAAGAGGGGGTTTTCGCAGGAGCAAATGCGAAAGCCTTTTATATAAAATAAGGAGTTTACAGTACATGGCAGGCACAAAAGCAGGCGGCACAAAAGCAGCAGCAACCAATAAGGCAAAGCACGGTGCAGATTTTTATGCACGCATCGGTGCGATTGGCGGTAAAAAAGGCCGTACGGGCGGCTTTGCAGCAAATCCAGAGCTGGCTCGCATTGCAGGGGCAAAAGGTGGGCGTATTAGCCGTCGTGGTAAAAAAGTAGTAAAAGCTGATACTGCAGCCGTATAAATAGTCCTATCTTTTCCTACGTATACCACCTCAGTAAAGAGGTGGTATATTATGTTTGATTATATCGTTGAAGGCGACAAGTGCGAGCTTCGTTGACCTGCCAGGTTTGACCACAAGCTAGACATCGGTAGGAGCGAGTTTTTATTTCTACACCATTAAGATTACAGTTAGGGCAGCTGCTTTTGGCATGTAGCCAATCACGGTAGCTATCAAGGTGGTCCTCAATAAACTCTTCATCAATTGTCATATCATAGCGAAGAGCTAGCACTTCTGTGGCATATTGCCACGCATCTCGCTCAATGGCAAGCAGTTCAATGTCTCTCTTGTAAATGTCGTGCTGTAATATGCCGTGGGCAAGTTCATGTAGCAAGACCCATTCGGCATGCTGTTCGGATGGATTATAGAAGATGGTGTGTGTAGTTGGTGACCAGTGCGATGCTTGGCTAGTTGCCTGTAGAGAGATGGCGGGATAGTCGGCGGTAATCTGTTTAACGAGCCAATTGATCGATGGCATAGAAGTATCCTCCGTAGGCGACGGCATGTGTGGGATGGAGTGCCTGTACAAGCGTTGGGCGAATAATGTGTGGCGGTAGAGTATCTGCAAGAATTTGTTCAAGTGGTTGTTGGTAGCGAGTAAAGTACGCCCCCATGCTGCCGCCAAAAATAATCACACGAGGTTGGGTCAGTGGTATTAATGCGAGTAGTCCACGAGAGATGCGATCGGCAATATCTTCCCATGCTGCAGGGTCGTGTAGTTCATTGCCAAATTTTTGATAATGGGCAAAAATTGCCTTGCCGCTCGCAAATTCTTCCCATTGCTGTAGCTTGTTTTGGTAGGGTAGTAGCATCTGTCCCCCTTCGCTTTGCTGCAGTGTACGGCTAATGGCGGTGTGGTGCACAAAACCAGTGCCAATACCAGTACTAACGGTGATATAGAGAGTGCAGGGCGTATCTATTTTTTGCATACGTGCTTCGGCTAGTCCAGCGAGATTGGCATCGTTTTCAACAAAAATTGGCGTTTGTGGGTAGTGTGGCTGTAGCAGTTCGGCTATGGCGATGTTTTGCCACTGCAGATTTTTACACCATATTGCGGTAGTACCCTCAATGATGCCAGGTAGTGCAACTGCGATCGCTCGAGGAATACCAGGGTGGAGTTGTGAAATAGCGGTGGTGAGCGTCGTCAGATAGAGGGAGATGTCTTTGGGTGTTGGAAATGTATGACTAGCTTGCAGTGTGCCATCTTTGGTAAAAGTTGCCACAAGTGTTTTTGTGCCGCCAGTATCTACTGCTACTATCATAGTATTTAGTGTAGCATAATTTGAAGGTGAGTATGGCAACGAAGACAGTTGGGTTGCTATTTTTTCAAAAATAGAGTATAATATATGCAGGAATATATTTAGAGAATAAAGTAAAAGGGTTATGATTATGCAAACACGGCAGCGACAAGCAGGATCTATCGGAGCATTCGTGGTGGTAGGTATGGTTTTTGCGGCAATGCTCGTAGGTGGTATTGTATTGGTAAAAAAGCGCACATCGCAGCCGGCGGTGTCTACTCAGAATCCTGATGTCACCAAAGTGGCGACGCAATCAAGCGGTGCAAGTGGTGTTCAATCTGCAAGTCAGCAAAACGACGAAGACAGGCTTGCAAAAGAGAAGAAGGCTGCAGAGGAGAAGGCTCGTCAAGAGGTCGCTGAGCGAGAGGCAAAGCAAAAGGATGAAGCTGAAGCCGCTGCAAGGCGTGCAGAAGAAGCACGTATTGCGAAGGAGAAAGCAGCGGAAGCAGCCAAGGCGGCTCAAGCACAGTCATCGCCAGCTACTCCAGATGGTCCAATGACACGCACACATGAATCACAGGCAGGTGCCTTGCCGACTACCGGTCCGGTTGAAGATATGTTGATGATGGTGATTGGTGCAATCGCAATTGTTGGAGCGGGGTATGTGTATTACCATTACGGTTATGGCCGTAATTAGTGTGTCATAACACCTTGACGATTGGCTTGCAAAAGAGTATACTGGGTGATAGTATTGGGGCATTTTTACTAGTGTCCTGGTAATAATAGCAACTATAAGGAAGGAGTTTTAGTAAGATTTTGCAGGCATACGGCGTGTAAAATCCTACTGAGAGAACTTATGGCAAACGCCAAAATTACAATGGATGAATTGCTCGCTGGTGCAGACGCTAGTGCAAAGCAATTAGTAGCCGGTGAAGTGGTTACAGGTACAGTACTAAGCCTAAAGAAGCACGAGGTATTGATTGATCTTGGTGCACAAGGTGTTGGGTTTGTGCCACGTCGCGAAGTTGGTTTTTCGCGCAATATTAACGAAGGTGATGAAGTAAGTGCTAGTGTGGTAGACACCGAGCTTGAAAACGGTATGAGCCTACTGAGTCTTCGCAAGGCTGCAAAAGATCGTGGCTGGGAAGAGGTGGCAACTCGCCTTGAAGCAGGTGAAGTGATTGAAATTCAGCCATATGACGCAAACCGTGGCGGCTTGTTGGTGGAATATGAAGGTGTACGAGGCTTCTTGCCAGTATCGCAACTTTCTGCTGAACACTACCCACGTGTTGGTTCAAGCGATAAGGATGAGATTCTTCAGCGTCTTAATAGCCTAGTTGGTAAGACTATGAAGGTGCGTATCCTGGATGCTGATCGCAAAGCAAACAAGCTTATCTTTAGTGAAAAGGAAGCTGTGAAAGATGGTTTGGCTGAGCGTTTTGAAAAGCTTGCTATCGGTGACGAAGTTGAAGGCGTGGTTACTGGTGTAGTTGATTTTGGCGTCTTTGTGAACGTTGAAGGCATCGAGGGTCTGGTGCATATCTCAGAGATCAGCTGGGAGCGTGTGAATAATCCGAGTGATTACGTAAAGACAGGCCAGACTATCAAGGCGAAGATTATTGCTATCGATAAGGACCGTCTGAGTCTCAGTATGAAGCAGCTCACCCAAGACCCATGGCTCACCGAAGTTGATAAATTTACCAAGGGCGATAAGATTGAAGGTACGGTAACTCGTATTACGCCATTTGGTGCTTTTGTGCAGATTAGCCCAGCAATCGAAGCATTGGTGCACATCTCGGAACTTGGCGACTCAAATGATGTTGACCCTGAAAAAGTGTTTACGTTGAATGAGCGCAAAGAGTTTGTTATCTTGGATATCGATAAGGACAACCGAAAAATTAGCCTTAGTCTAGGCGAAAAGAATAAAAAATAATACGTTGCACGGGTGAGATTCCCGTGTTGCTAGCACGCTACAAAGAGTAATGGCGGGCGGAAAGGAAGTTTATATGCAAGAGAAAATTATCTCTATTGGTGATTCTATTACGGTAGGGGAGCTTGCGTCTACGCTCAATTTGCCCGTCACTACTCTGATTGGCGAGTTGTTCAAAAATGGTATTGCAGCAACCATTAATCAAAAAATTGATTTCGAAACTGCAACTATCATTGTTGAAGAGCTTGGCATTGAAGCAAAACTAGAACGTAAAGCGGTCGAGACTGGCCACACCAGTGTCCGTCCATCGTATAAGCTATCCGACAAGGCAGTCGAGCGTCCACCGATCGTAGCAGTAATGGGGCATGTTGACCACGGAAAAACAAGCCTGCTTGATGCACTACTAGATACGAAAGTAGTAGAAGGTGAAGCGGGTGGTATTACGCAGCATATTAGTGCTTATCAGACAAAGAAAAACGATCGAGTTATCACACTACTTGACACTCCAGGGCACGAAGCGTTTGCTGCATTGCGACAGCACGGTGCTGTGCTTACTGATGTGGTGGTGATTGTAGTGGCTGCTGATGACGGCGTAAAGCCACAAACGGTCGAGGCAATTCGATTCGCTCGCAATGCAAATGCCAAGATTGTAGTGGCAATTAATAAAATCGATAAAGAAACCGCCAACCCGCAACTAGTAAAGACGCAGCTCGCTAGCGAGCATGGGCTTAACCCAGAGGAGTGGGGTGGCGATACAATTATGGTTGAGGTAAGTGCAAAGCAGGGCATTAATCTTGATAAGTTGCTTGATACGGTATTACTGGTAGCTGATATGGAAGAGTTAAAGGCCGATACAGATGTGCCAGCACAAGGTTTGGTGATTGAGGCTCATAAGGAGATTGGCAAGGGTTCGGTTGTAAGCTTACTGATCGAGCAAGGTGAGCTTGCCCCTGGGCATTTTATCGTGGCGGGCACTACTTATGGCAAGGTGCGTACACTGCTTGACTATAAGAACACCATCCTTAAGAAAGCGGGGCCGTCTACACCGGTAACGGTAACTGGCTTTAAGGAGTTGCCGCAGTTTGGTGACATATTTAGGACGGTTAAGAGTGAAAAAGAGGCTCGCCATGCAGTGCAAGAGGCTCGTATTGAGCAAGAGCGTGCAGCAGCGAGTACAAACGTAACTGGTGCTGACCTTCTTAAGATGATGAATCAGCAGCATGATAGTCAAGAATTTAATGTGATTGTGAAGGCTGATGTGCAGGGGTCGCTTACAAGTGTGATGGATAGCTTGCGACTGGTTGACACCGGCGGTGCAGTAACGTTGCGAATTATCGGTAGTGGCGTTGGTAATATTAGTGAAAATGACATTCGCCTCGCTGCTGATGAAAAGACGGTGATTTATGGCTTTAATGTCGAACTTCCACCAGCTGTGAAGCGACTTGCTGCACGTGAGAAGGTGAATGTTCGCTTGTATAAAATTATTTACGAACTGCTGGATGATGCAAAATCAAGCATGGAGCAGCTACTTGCCCCAGAGGTGGTTGAAACCGAGATTGGCTCACTGCAGGTCAAGGGGGTATTCCGCACGACCAAGCATGAGATTATTGCTGGTGGTGAGGTTCTACAGGGTAAGATCTATGCTGGTTTGCTAGTTCGAGTTAAGCGAGGTGAGGAGTATCTTGCTGAGGTAGAGGTGGAAAAGGTGCAACGCCAGCAGCAAGAGGCGAAAGAGGTGTTCGAAGGGGAGATGTGTGGCTTAAGTTTAAAGGCAGCAAAGAAACTACAACTCGAAGAGGGCGACACCTTAGAATTCTTTACTCGTGAACTTGTGAAGCGTACGTTAAGTTAATATGATACAATAGAGGGTGAGGAGAAAAAGCATGTTTCAATTAGATGAGAACTTTTTACAAGAACTAGGGTTGGGTCAGCTTCCGGAAGGGCAACGACAGGCTTTTTTGGAGCAGGTGTACTCATCTCTTGAGGGCCGTGTTGGTGTGCAGCTGAGTGAAGGTCTTACTGATGCACAGCTCGAAGAATTTGAAGGCATTATTGACCGTGACGAGGCCAAGGTGAGCCAGTGGCTTGCAGCTCATGCCCCAGATTTCCAACAGGACCAGGTATTTATTCGCTTGCAGCAGGCATCAAAAATGCAAGCTGATAATATTACGCTACAGGCAGAATATGCTGCGACTAAGTGGCTTGAAGTTAATCGACCAGATTATCGTGACGTAGTTGCCCGGGTGATGGAAGATCTTAAGAAAGAGATTCTTGCCAATCGTGAGGCGATTTTAGCATCGATTCAGTAGGTAAAATATAATCAATACAATAGCCCGTGAGCGGGCTATTTTTAGTTGGATCTGTGCCGGGGCTTTACAATCGTTTACCCCGAAGATATGCTTCTGCTGACATAGTCTTGCCGCTTGGGGCGACAAGCTGGTCGATTGCAAGTAGTGTTGTATCTTTGCAAGCGATTGTCGTAGCTGATGGAGTGCTTGTGGTGTGGGCTTTCGTGATAATTACTTCGTTGCCGTAGAATGGTAGGCGTGTTTTGGGAAAGCCTATATGAGCCCGAATACGGCGTTCGAGCTGTGCAGCAGAAAGTGTTGCAGGGTCAACGACTGTATCTTGTTTGGATAGCAATGTGCAGTAAGAGGCGTGCGAATCGTTTTGTGGCTGTGGACTCAGGTTGCCTTCTACAATGTCAGGAAGCACCTCTAAAAGGGCTTCAGCGCCCTTTTTTGCGAGTGTGCCATATAACTCTGGCTTTGTTTCATGGCCAGTGAGCGGATGGGCTGTTTGATGGTAGATTGGTCCAGCATCCATTGCGGCACTGAGCCGTATAATCGAGATGCCGGTAGTGGTGTCGCCATTAATGATTGCACTTTCTATCGGGGTTGGGCCACGGTAGCTTGGCAGGAGTGAAGGATGAACGTTAATAATGCCAGGGCTAAAAAGGTCGATAATCTGTTGAGGTAGTATTTTTCCATAGCTTACTAATACGCCAACCGGCTTTTCAAATGCAGCAATAGCTTCCGTGATATCTAGTATGTGACCTGGTTGCCATACAGGGATATTATGCTGCGTTGCATAGGTTTTGACTGCAGGTTCGGTGACGCCTTTGCCTCGCCCACGACGAGCATCCGGCTTGGTAATTACCGCCCCCACATGATAGCCAGCCTCAACAAGAGCTTTTAGTGTGACGCAGCTAAAATCTTCAGTCCCAAAGAATAGAACTGTGCTTGATATCTTTTTCATAATCTAGTTTTTGCAATTCACCTTCGGCATCTAAAGTATAGAAGGCGGTAGGGTCGTCTTTGATATGGTCAACAAAGACAATGCCGTTAGTGTGATCAATTTCATGCTGTAAAACTCGTGCGAGGAACCCTTCCGCTTTAAGACGAACGATCTCTCCCTGTTCGTTCATTGCACGCACTCGCACCTTGTTATAGCGTGGTACTTTGCCGTATACTTTTTTGACACTCAGGCAGCCTTCGTAGTCATAAGTCACATCACCTTCGTATTTAATGATTTCCGGGTTAATGAGTGCGGTGAACTCGGCATTGCTTTTATTATCAAATTCATTTCGTACAATCACTACTCTATCAAGCCTGTCGATTTGTACTGCAGCAAGAGCTGCACTGATTTCGTGTGGCCGTGAGGCTTCCCAGTCAATGGCTGCACTGGTCATATCTTTAATCAGCTGCCTAGTTTCATCGGTAACGACATGTACTTTCGCTGATTTTTCCCGCAAATGTGGATTTGGCAGCGTAATAATATCTTCCTTTTTCATACATCTTTAAGTATACGGGAAAATACAAGAAAATAACAGAGTTAGACAGGCTGATTACCACCCGTAGCGACTTCTAACTTCCTGAGTGTTGGTGTCATCACTTTCTTTTCGCCAGAGAAGCGTATATTTTTCACAGGCATCAGTTGCTCCAGTGCAGGCACGACTTCCGTTTTTAAGTGGCTTATAGAGGTATTCATAGACAGATGGCTGATTGGTACCGGCTGCCTTGAAGCTAATGCCTGATGATGTATCACGAGGCGCCTTAAGGGCATTGGGATGTATGCCAAGTTTGTTTTTTGCAAGATCTTCAAGATTACCACTTGCTGGCGGGTAGGCTCCGTTCTGGTCGTAATACGACTCAAGTGCAGCCTGAATCACATCAATATCAGCGGCACGCTCCGTGTCGCGAACATCTCGCTGCATATTTTCGTAGCCAATTGTAATTACAGTTGCCAAAATACTAATAACAATAATTACTACCATTAGTTCTATAATTGTAAATCCAAGTCTTTTCATACCCATCCTTATCTTTTGTTATTACTATAGCAACTTGCGAAAAAAAGCACAAGAATATTACAACAGTGTGAGCGGGTCGAGTTCATACTGCCAATATCTAGGGGGGGTATATTGCATGAGTGCGATCAATTCACTGCGACGGGGCGACTTTACAATGATTTGCCAGCGATAGCCGCCGCTTACTTTCTCGTAGAAGGCAGGCAATGGTTTTGAGATGATGGTTGATGGGTGAGCTTGGGTTTGTAGTTTGTGGTATAGGCTGCGGCTATTTTTAATAGCCGCAGCCTCGGTTTTATACGTACAGACAAATTTAGCAACATAGGTGAATGGTGGGAATGCACCTTTTTTTCGCTGTGCGAGTGTATGTTTGTAAAATTTATCGTACTGCTGGGATATGCCGGCTAGAATGGCTGGGTGAGCGGGCTGATAGCTTTGCACGATTACTTCCGTAGGTTGTTCATGGCGACCGACTCGGCCAACAACCTGAGCAAGCAACTGGAAGACTCGCTCGCTTGCTGTATAGTCTGGCAGAGCGAGATTCGCATCCGCCTGCACAACACCAACGGTACGAAGTTGTGGTAGGTCGAGCCCTTTCGCAATCATTTGGGTGCCAATAATAATATCAACAGACCCATCGTAAAGATCTTTGTAGCGAGTGGCCACTGTGTTGTTTTTTTCACTATCCTTATCGAAGCGAACAATAGTCGCATTAGGGTAGCGTTGCCGGAGTTCGGCTTCGAGTAGCTTAGTACCGATGCCCTTATGGATGATGTTTATACTACTACACTTTGGGCAGCAGGTTGGCACTGCTTGTGTATACCCGGTGAGGTGACTGGTGAGTTGATGTGTGTCTGCGTGAAGGGTGAGGGGGAGGTCGTTTGAGGGGTCTGTGGCGATCCATCCACATTGAGTGCAGAGTGTTGTTGTTGCTGTTCCTCGCTTGTTGTGAAAAATGAGAATTTGTTTTTTTAAAGAGAGGGATGTGTCAATTGATGTAATCAAAGCATCAGATAAAAATCTATGTTGTAAAAAATTATTTCTTTTTGTCATATCTACAACGGTTACGGTAGGAGGTGTGATTAATTTTGCTGTTGTTTTTAACTCTACGATATTTTTTGTAGTCTTTTTTGCTACGTAAAGTTCTGCAACTGGCGGGGTAGCCGAGCCAAACACCACTCGAGCCTGATGGTGTGTACCTAGAATAGTTGCAATACGTAAACTTGAGTAGCGTGGTTGCTGTTCTTGTTTGTAGCTTGGTTCGTGAAATTCATCAAGCACAATCAACCCTACATTAGCAACTGGCAAGAATAGAGCAGAGCGTGGCCCGATGATGACGTGAGGCTCTTTGGTGTGTAGGAGCTGCCGCCATATTATATGGCGTTCAGCTTCGGTTTGCTGCGAGTGAGTGACAATAACACTCTCTCCAAAAAGTTGGCGAAATTCATCAACCAGCTGTGAAGTGAGTGCAATTTCGGGTACGAGGATGAGTGCGGACTTTCCAGTGTCATATGCTTGCTGTGCAAGAGATTTATACACCAGTGTCTTGCCAGACCCTGTAACGCCAAATAGTATGTGTGTTGTATCGTGTGAATTGCTAATGGCAGAAATGGCAGCAAGCTGCTCTGTGGTTGGCTGGGCGGTATTTGTGGGTCGAATAGGTGTATGACTGTGCGGCGCTTGAGCACGTCTTGTTTTAGTTAGGCCGGCTGGTAATAATAAAGAAAGGCACTGCGAAAGATGCACTGCGTAATACTGCGACATCCACCGGGTGGTAGCTACAAGTGCTGCGGGGAGAGGGGGTGCTTCTATGATGCGAGTAACTGACTTGGTGGTAAAGCTTGGTTTGCTTGCCGTAGCTATCACGATGCCTGTAATTTGCTGTTTGCCAATGGGTACAGCAACAATAGTGCCGATTGGTAGTAATGTATCAAAGTGATATGTAAAACTGGTCGCATCTTTGCGAACAAGCTTTATCGGTGCTACCTCTATATAGTGCATATCTTTAAGTATACGGTATATAGGTTGCGTGGAAAAATGTTTGCGTTTAGTCTTGAGATTTACGTAAATGTTGTATAAAATAGAATACAAAGATAGGTGGTATAAGGAAAAATGTTAGATATTTTTATAACTTCCCGGGTACGTCGCAAAATAGTAGTGGTATACGCAAAGTATCCAGACTTTAAAACGCACGTGCGAGGTTTGGCAAAGCTGATTAAGGAAGATCCAGGCAATATTCAACGTGAACTTAAGCGACTTGAAAAGGTGGGATTTCTTTCAAGCGAAAAACAAGGTAATACAAAGATTTATTCAACTAACAAGCAGTTTCCAATATTTAAGGAACTACAGAGTATTGTAATCAAGTCACAAGAGCAATCAGCTCGTGCCAAGCGCCCGTCTGCGGGTGTGTAGGGTGCTTGCGTGACAATCTTTGAGCAGATTTTAGCCGCCAGAGGACTGACTGGCGATGCAATTGATGCATTTTTGTCGCCAGACTACGCAAGAGAAAAGGCCGATCCGTATCTTTTGCCAGATATGGATAAGGCTGTGTACCGGCTACAGCAGGCTCGGGCGTCACAAGAGCGAATCGTTATTTATGGTGATTATGATGTTGATGGCTTAAGCGCTACCGCATTGCTGCTTGATGCTTTTGCATCGTTTGGCTTTACAGAGGTTGAGGCCTTTATTCCAAACCGATTTGTTGAGGGGTATGGGCTAACTATGGGAGCGGTAGATAAGTTAAAGACTATGCAGGCTTCGCTGGTGGTGACGGTTGACTGCGGTAGCCTGAGTCATGCGGAAATTGCCTATGCGAATAGTTTAGGCATCGATATAATCGTGACAGACCACCACAACGTTGCAGCTACACCGCCACCTGCCATTGCTGCGGTTAATCCTCGTTTTCCTGGCCACGATTACCCCTTTGCTGATTTGGCAGGAGTAGGGGTGGCTTTTAAGTTGGTACAGGCACTACAGCAGGTATTAGATGGACTGCCGGATGGACATGAGAAATGGCTGCTTGATTTAGTAGCCTTGGGCACTGTATGTGATATTGTGCGGTTGCAGGGTGAAAATCGTGCCAATGTATATTGGGGTCTGGAAGTGATGAAGCGACAGCGACGCACGGGGATTAAGGCATTGATGGCGGTAGCCGGTGTCGAGAAGGAACAGCTGTCTGCTAAATCGCTAGGGTTTGGACTCGGGCCTCGTCTTAATGCTGCCGGACGGCTTGAAACAGCAATGCATGCACTGGAGATGCTTACTGCAAGCGACAACGAAGTGGCACTGGAGCGGGCTCAGTATATCGATACACTCAATGCTAATCGTCGTGATCTGCAGCAATCTATCTTTGAAGAAGCGTGCGTGCAGGCGGAGCAGTATGTAGATGACGCAGTGCTTGTGGTGAGCGGCGAGGGATGGAATCACGGGGTGATTGGCATTGTGGCTGCTAAGCTACTCGAGCGATACAAGAAGCCGGTCTACGTGATAGAAATACAGCCACATGGTGAAGCGAAAGGTTCTGCCCGCAGTTACGGTGAATTTAGTGCTGCCGATGCTATCAGGGCTGCTGATGATATTATCATTAAGGGTGGAGGGCATGCAGCAGCGGCCGGCGTGACGCTTGCGGCAGATAAGATCGATGCCTTTAGAAGGCGGGTGAACGAGTATTATCACCAATGTAAACTAGTCAATCAGCATGCGTATCTCTTGCCGACTGCTGACGCACTGGTGAGTGATTTACGGCAAGTGAACGAGCAGCTCATTAATGATATTGCTCGCTTGGAGCCGTTTGGCAATGCTAACCCGGAACCTATTTTGCAAGCAAAAGGTGTGCTAGTGGCTGGTGTGCGATATATGGGAAGTGAGGGGCAGCATAGTAAAATCACTATTGAAGATGCTGCCGGTGCAACTTTAGAGTTGCTTACCTTTAATACGCCACGGGAATGGCAGAGAGAGGTGGGAGACGTAGTGACGGTATGGTTTCAGCCAGCGGTAAATGAATGGAATAACCGACGTACTATTGAAGGGCGGCTACTACATCTCGAATAGTGGTATTTTACACTACGCTTGTGCTATACTGGCTGTATGAATAGGCATAAGGGTTTTACAATAGTTGAATTAATGGTAGTGATTATCGTGGTTAGCATTCTTGCGAGTCTTGCGATTGTGTCGTATAACGTGGTACGTAAAGATGCAGCAGAGTCACGCATGAAGGCACACTTAAGTCAGGTGGGTGAATATCTTGTAGCATACCGTTCATTGCATAATGGCATGTATCCGGCATCATCCGGTAATAAGCCGGCCGGGGCACCAGATATTGATAAGTTCTTTGAGGATGCGGATGCACCGATTAAGCCATACCGTGTATCGCCTGGTCGTCGCAAGTTTTGTATGGAGGTTACCTCGAAAACTTACGGCGATCTACTATTTATCGCATCCGATTTAGACGGTAACGGGACGGTTGAAACCGCACAGGGTACGCCACGCTGCCCTGGGTCATTGAGTGATTAGATTGCATACGTTGGCTATTTTTGCTATAATACACGCATATGGTACAAGTAACACGTAAAGATCAGAAAGAAGCGAACGAAAATATCCTTCGTCGCTTTAATCGCAAGATGCTGCAAAGCGGCGTACTAGCAAGTGCAAAGGCAAGCATGCGCTTTAGCAAGGAAATCAGCAAGACTGAACGACGCAAGAGTGCAATCCTTCGCCGTGCTCGTAAAGAAGAGAAAATGCAAAAGATGCGCCTAGGGGTGCGCTAACAGCAATGGCTCTAAAAGAGCAGATTCAAAACGACATGAAAGCCGCTCTCTTGGGCGGCAATCGTTTTGAAGGCGATGTACTGCGAGATTTAAAAGCAGCAATCCTGAATGAAGAAGTTGCCCAGGGGTTGCGTGATACCGGCCTAAGCGATACACAAATCGAAACGCTAATTGCCAAAGAGGTGAAAAAACGCAAGGAAAGCATCGCATTATATCAGGCAAATGGTCGCCCAGAGCTAGCTGAAACTGAACAGAAAGAGATCGCTGTGCTTGAAGCATACTTGCCTCAGCAATTAAGCGAAGCTGAGGTTCGTACCATAGCACAGGCTATAATCGTCGAATTAGGAATATTGTCGCCACAGCAGATGGGGCAGGTGATCGGTGCAGTAAAAGCCAAGACTGGTACTGCGGCAGACGGTGCACTCGTGGCTCGTATTGTCAAAGAGTTACTAACAGCATAAAAGGGGAAGTAATGATTTTATTATTTGGGCCAACAGGTGCCGGTAAAAGTATGCAGGGGCAAATGCTTGCAGTTCGCATGGGTTGGAAGTGGCTTTCAACTGGGCAGATGCTGCGCGACAGTAAGGACCCGGAGGTAATTAAGGTGCTAAAGAGCGGCGAGCTGGTGAGTGACGAGCTTACCTATGAAGTATTTGATAAGGCAATTCAAGACGCAAAGGCAAAACAATATCCACGCACGATTGTTGATGGCTTTCCACGCACTAAAAAGCAGGCAGAATGGCTGGCTGGCTATATGGAGCGAACCGGAGAGAAGATTGAACTGGTGCTTGCCTTAGAGGTGCCAGAGGCGGAAATTATGAATCGCCTAGAAAAGCGAGCCCGTATGGAAGACACGCCCGAAACAATTGCACGCCGCATGACCATCTATCGCCAAAAAATGTATCCAGTATTAGGCACTTTTGCTGAAGATGGAGTAAAAATTGTACATGTTGATGGAACCGGTACAGCGGGTGAGGTGCATGATAAAATCTACGACGAGGTAATGCACGCATGCCAGAACCAATAACTGGCAAAAAAACGCCCGAACAACTTACCTCTATGCGAGACGGCGGTAAGATTTTAGCTCGTATCTTTGCAGATATTCGTACGTTCGTAAAGCCTGGCGTTAGTGAACGAGAGGTAAACGATTTTACGGCGAAAAAAATTGCCGAATATGGAGCTACGCCAACTTACCGTGAGCCAGTGCCTGATTTTCCTGGGGTAATTTGCATTAGCACTAATGAAGAAATTGTACACGGCATCCCAACCGACTACGTGTTTGAAAAGGGTGATGTGGTGAGTTTTGATATGGTAATTACTTACAAAGGTATGAAGACTGACAGTGCGTTTACAATGGTGGTGGGTGAGCCTGCTAGGGGTGCAGTTAAACATTTGCTAGCTGCGACAGAAAAAAGTTTACAAGCAGGTATTGCGGCAATCCATGGCGATGGCACTACTACACAAGAGATTGGTAAAGCGATTGAAGCAGTGCTAAAAAAAGCTAAGCTTGGAATTGTGCGAGAGCTAGTTGGGCATGGTGTGGGACTAGAGATGCATATGCCGCCAGACGTGCCAAACTATTACCTGCGAGGCAACAATACGGTATTGCGAGAAGGTGATACGATTGCAATTGAGCCGATGGCAACACTTGGCGGCGAGCGAATTGTGACCAGTGATGACGACTGGACGATTTCTACGAAAGATGGCAGCCTGGCGGCTCATTTTGAGCATACCGTGCTGATTACGAAGGATGGGGCGGAGGTTTTAACGAAGATGGATTGAAACGACAGTGAGTAGCTATTCGTCCCACTCATGTTGTTTATTTTGATGGTCATTTATAGGAACGACTACGTAGCTAAAGCGAGGCATAAGGGGATCACTATCATTCACCCATCCGTACTGAGTAAGCCTTTGACTTGGATGGCCTTGTGACCTGTATAGGATTTCCTCTCCATGGCGAGAAGTGTCATTGGCGCATTCTAAAATGCTATCTCTAAATTTTCCCTCCTCTACTCCTGAGTGTGTACGTGCATACACTACAATCACATCCTTCTTGAAGCTTGTAAGTAATTTTGTCTGTTCGCCATACCCAAAATTAAAGACGGGTGAGCTGTCTTTAGTCTCTACGCAACGCATCAAACTTATGGTGGGGTATTTCTTGATAGCCGGATTAGAGGCTTTTGGCTTCTTGAGGTGGTCTTGAAAATGGGGGGGTAGAAGTCCTTCTTTAATAAGGGCTCTTCCGATAGTGCCGCCAGTATACCTGTCATACCGGCCGGGACCAGGCTCGGGCATCACATCCTTATCCTCGAGAGTGAGACTATAATATTTAGGTGGTATACCATGCTTGGTGTTATAGTTTTGCAAGGCCTTGGCAACCTCGTTAATGGTGCTCTTTACGCTTGCATCATAGGCTCGTTCCTGTATGTCTCTATATCCAACCACCGACAGGGCTGTGAGTATAGATAGTATAGCTATTACTACCATTAGCTCCACTATCGTAAAACCTTGCGTGTTGTGTTGTGTATTTTGCCCATTCATACTGCTGATTGTACACAACCAACCGTTGCAAATCAATAACCATAACTGATATAATTAAACACATGCAAGATACTTCTAAATATGCAGTGGGCATAGATATTGGCACGACCACTATTCGTTGTGTGGTTGGCAAGTTAGATTCCGAAACAGGAGTGCCAAATATTATTGGCGTGGGCGAAACAACAAATACGGGGATGCGAAAAGGGGTTGTAAGTAAACTTGATGGCCCAAGTAAGGCGATTGACGAAGCACTTGGAGAGGCTGAGCGTATGAGTGGCTACCAGGTGGATATGGCAACAATTAGCATTAACGGGTCACATATTTTAAGTACTCGTGTTGACGGTATGATTGCCGTAAGTTCACCCGGCAATGAAATTACTCTCTCTGATATTGAGCGAGTTGAAGAGGTGGCGGTAACTGGCAAAGTGCCAGCAAATCGTAATACGATCGACCTTGTGCCATTTAGCTATCGGCTTGATGGGCAAGATGGCATTAAAGATCCGGCTGGTATGATTGGTCGCAGGCTAGAGCTGAGTGCTAATGTTGTATCAGCATTGAGTCCGCACGTGGCAAACCTTGAAAAGGTTGCAGAAAAAGCATCGGTTCACCCCAATGCAATTGTGCCGAGTGTGATTGCGGCAGCTCGTGCAGTGCTAACCGAGCAGCAGCTAGAAGGTGGTGTTGCGGTCATAGATTTTGGCGGCTCAACTACCAGTATTGCGGTATATGAAGAGGGGGATCTGCAATACGTGTCAGTTATTCCGCTGGGCGGTACAAATATCACTAATGATTTGGCTATTTGCTTGAAAACTGACCCAGAGATCGCCGAGCAGGTAAAATTACAACATGGTTCGGCAGTGATGCGTGATACGCCAAAAAATGTTACCGTCAAACATAACGATGAAATCGTTGAATTTAATACATCAGAAATTGATGAAATCGTTGAAGCTCGACTAGAGGAAATTTTTGAAGCCATAAACAAAGAGCTTGATAAGGCTGGTCGCAGAGGCAAGCTGCCAAATGGTGTCGTGATTGTTGGCGGCGGTGCCAGTTTGCGTAAAATGACCGAATACGCCAAGCAATCGCTGCAATTGGCCGTACGAAAAGGTGTGCCAAAGGGTTTTGAGGGAGTGGCAGACCAACTACAGCAGCCTGCATATGCAGCAGCAATTGGATTGATGTTTAGTGATATTGCCAGTGCGGCTAATGGCAGCGTGGCGGATGGCCGTGGAGCTGCAAAGCAGGTGCTCGAAAAGGGTAGTAGTGCAATTGGGAGATTGTTTGATCGGTTCCGTGCGTCTTGATTGCTACGGCGAGCGTGATATACTTACTAGTAAAGGATTAGAATAGCGGGAGAGGTGATAATGCCTGAAGTAAAACCAAGTGATATACAAACATTTGCAAGCATAAAAGTAGTCGGTGTCGGTGGTGCTGGCGGTTCTGCAATCAATCGCATGAAGGAGGCTGGCCTTAGCGGTGTACAGTTTATTGCAATGAATACCGATGCGCAGGCATTGCATAATTCAAAGGCGGATATTAAAATTCATCTTGGTTATGATACTACTGGTGGATTGGGTGCAGGTGCTGACCCAACAGTTGGTGAGCAGGCTGCAAATGAATCTCGTGATGAAATTAAGGAGGCGCTTGAAGGTGCTGACATGGTCTTTGTAACAATTGGTGCTGGCGGCGGTACCGGTTCGGGTGCTGGCCATGTGGTAGCAGAGATTGCTCGCGAAATGGGCATTTTAGTAGTTGGCGTTGCCACAAAGCCATTTAGTTTCGAAGGCGAGAAGCGACGCCGTAATGCGGAATGGGCAATTGCCCACCTTGGTCATCAGGTTGATACCTTGATTTCTATTCCAAACGATCGCCTTTTGCAAACAATCGACCGCCGCACACCGCTGCTTGAGACCTTTAAGATTGCGGATGACGTGTTGCGACAGGGCGTGCAGGGTATCTCAGAGCTTATTACCGAACATGGGCTTATTAATCTTGACTTTGCTGACGTAAAGGCGATTATGAGCAACGCCGGCTCTGCCTTGATGGGGATTGGCCGTGCAAGTGGTGAGGAGCGTGCAGCGATTGCCGCCCAGCAGGCGATTGAGTCACCGCTGATTGAGGTAAGTATTGAAGGTGCAAAGGGTGTATTATTTAACGTAACTGGTGGCTATGATATGAGTATGGCAGAAATTCAAGAGGCTGCCGAAATTATCACTGGTGCAGTTAGCCCGGATGCGAACATTATTTTTGGTGCAACTCTTAAGCCAGAACTTGAAGATGAATTAGTAATTACGGTGATCGCAACCGGGTTTGATAATGAATATTTTGCAGAACAAGCTGCCTCGCTTGATACGCCAGATGCAGTGCAATTACCTGCCAATGACATGCTGAGCGATGTGACACCTGCACCACTGGTTGATGAGGCGGTAGTTGAAACGGTCGATATGACACTTGATCAAGAGGCGGTAGCGGCTGAATTTGCTGCGGACGATGCCCAGGATATTTGGAATCAGCCTTCGGCAGAGGAGGAGGACGAGTCTGATATGCCAGCCTTCCTGCGTCGCCGTAAAAAGAATAAAAAAGAAGAGTAGTGTACAATGGGTAGTCGAGATTATCGTATTGGCGACAGTAAAGTACTGGAATCGCGTGAGGTCGGCGATGGCAAGACAATTCGCCGCCGCCGAGAAACCCTGGATGGTAAATATCGCTTTACAACCTACGAACGCATTGAACGTCCAAACTTGGCAGTAGTCAAGAAGAATGGGCAGCGTGAGTTATTTGATAGGGAAAAGCTTGCCGGTGCAATTAAGCAGTCTGTGGGGAAGTTTTTTGCCTCTGAATTAGAGGTTGAGCAAATAATTGATGCAATTGAAGATGCAATTTACGGCCTGGGCGATCTGGAGGTGTCGTCACGTACGATTGGCGACAGCGTGCTTGATATCTTGGCCGATCGTAATGAGGTGGCGTATGTGCGATTTGCAAGCGTGTATCATGATTTTAAGACGCTTGATGAATTTGAGGCTATTTTGGCGTCTCGCCGTCGCTTAAATCAAGAAAAGGGAGATGTTAGCGCATGAGGGTGATGGTGGTGTATCGAGATGAAAGCGACCATGCACGAGCGGTATATAATTTTTTGCGAGACTATGAATCGCAAACCGGACGCAAACTGACAACACTAGACCCCGACTCTCGTGATGGAGCAGACTTTTGTCATTTGTATGATGTAGTGCAATACCCAAGCGTGGTGGCTGTGTCCGATAACGGCATGTTGCAGCATATGTGGCAAGGTTTGCCGCTACCACTGATTAATGAGGTGAATTATTATGACAAGGATTTTTAAGTTTTTTACCCATAAAGATAAAATAGTGCGAGATAATCGATGGATTTTTGCAAGTATGCTAATTGGGGCTTTATTGAGCCTTACAGCATCACTTGTGCTTTCAATCGAGGCTGTTCACCTAGCGGCCAATCCGCAGGCATCGCTTTCATGCAGTATTAATGCTGTAGTAAATTGTGCAACGGTTAGCCTACATCCTTCAGCTTCATTTTTGGGCTTTCCGAATAGTTTTTTGGGGTTGATTGCTGAACCTGTAGTGATAACAGTAGCTATCGCTGGACTGGCTGGTGTAAAGTTTCCACGAGCGTTTATGTATGCGGCACAGATTGGCTATACTATTGGCTTCGTGTTTGCCTACGCACTACTCTACATTAGCTTCTTTATTATTCAGGCACTCTGCCCGTGGTGTCTGCTTGTAACAATTACTACAACATTTGTTTTCTTTTCCATGACTCGTTACAACATTCGTGAAGGCAATCTCTATTTGCCGAAAAAAATACAACACTTGTTGAAGGGGTTGATTGAAAAAGATTATGATAAATTACTGTTGTGGACATTGATTGTGGTAATCGTAGCGGGTATTATTGTAAAGTATGGGAACGACCTCTTCGCATAATCGCACGATATATTTACAACAATTGCGTCGTCGTATAGTAAAGTATATTAAACAACACCTAACACAAGTAGGTGTCTATGGTGTTGGCGGGTTATTGCTCGTGACAGGGCTTATCCAGGCAATGGTATATGCTGATAGATTGCCAGTGTTTGCGGCTGTGGATGGGGTGTCGATAGGGAATTATCGCACTGCTGAATTGAAGACTTTATTACAACAAAAATATACTCATGCGACAGTTGCGGTGTATGCAAAAGATTCAAAAGAAAGACTGTTGCAATTTACTCCACATAAGCTAGGTTTGTCAGCCAAGGTTGATGCCCAGGTAGATTCACTGGTGATGCCAGTGTGGCTGCGGATATTGCCTGCAGCACCACTATGGGGGCATATGGTTATACGTCCTGTGTCGCCAGAATTTGCGGTAAATCAGAAAGCACTGGTTGCGTATATAGATACAACATTTGGAGGCAAAGCATGCAGGATTGCACCACGCAATGCCAATTTGCGAGTAGTAAATGGTAAGATTGAGGTGGTGAAAAGTGGGCTGGGTGGTGAGTGTCGCCACGATCAGCTTATGGCGAGCTTGCAGGCTATTACACCTTCGCTAGCGGGGGATTATGCGATTACTCTACCTGTGCGGCCAATCGAGCCGGCAGTCACTAACCAGCAGGCGGAGTCGCTTCGCAAGACAATTCAACAACGCCTTGCCCAGGATGTGGTATTGCAGCGTGACGATAAAAAAGTGCTAGTTACCGCAAAACAGCTGACGCAATGGCTACGCTTTACTGCGCCAGATAAAGAAATCGTAACAGCACTGGATGCGGCTGCGTCAGAGCCGTTCTTGCGTGATAAAGCTGCACCACTGGTAACTAAGGCTCCTGGTACGACTCGCATTGAAACCAAGGATTTTGTAGAGCTTTCCCGTAGCGAGGGTGCCCCAGGAGTAGGGCTTAATTATGACGCAACACGGCAGTCGATTGCTCGCTATCTTGTTGCTAAGGAGAATCGTGCAATGCTTGTAACGCAGCCAGTCGCACCAAAACGTGAATATACTCGTAGCTACAGTAATACCGATGAGGGGTTGTCGGCACTTATTAAGCAGTATGCAGAGGATAAGAAAGGCAGTTTTGGTATATCGCTTATTGAGCTCGACGGTAAGCGGCGACGAGCTTCGTATAATGGTGATTCGCAATTTACTTCTGCTAGTACCTACAAGGTATTTGTGGCGATGAGCGTGCTGCGGCGGGTAGAAGCGGGTAAGATGTCATGGGGTGAGCCTGTGGTCGATGGTCGCAATTTGGAGAAGTGTTTTGATGATATGATTGTACTATCTGATAATCCATGCCCAATGACCTTAGCAAAGAAGATTGGCCCAAGTGTGCTTCATAGGGAGGCGAGAGAACTAGGCTTGCAACACACGAGCTTTATCGACCCGGAAAGCTTTAAAATGACCGCTAACGACTTGGCGACTTTTGCTGCAATGCTAGAGTCACGGCAGCTGCCAATATCACAAGAAGGTCACGGTAAGCTTATTGCAGCTATGAAGCGAAACATACACCGCAAGGGTATTCCGGCGGGTAGTGGCGGTACTGTGGCGGATAAAGTTGGCTTTATTGACAATTTCTTGCACGACATGGGTATTGTGTATGGCACAAATGGGGGTACGTACGCACTGGCGATTCTTACAAAAGATAGTAGTTGGGCCGATATTGCCGAGCTTACCAAGCGTATCGAGCAGCTGCGAGCTCAATAAGCATCTTGCTTGTGTTTGTCGCACTACAGTGCTACAGTGGAAGTATGGATACGCAACGCATTGTACGCACCCTTGTGGGGGCAGCAATTGTCATATTTGGGGTGATATTGCTGTTACATAACCTTAATATCATTCAGTTTCACTATTGGCGTGAATTATGGTGTGGTGCAGGTGCGATCGGATTGTGTACGGCGGGTTTGATACTGCTGTTTGATAAAATATCTGTTATCTGGGGGTCCGTGCTGATTGCACTGGGCACAACATTGGCATTGCGAGTCTTTGGCACGATGGAGGCATCGCTTTGGAGTGTGGTTATTCCGGCGGTAATTATTGGTATTGGCTTACAAGTAGTATTTCGTTTATCTGGCGGTTCAGGCTCTGGGAGTGTCGCAAAGCAGGGTAATAAGAAGCGTCAACCGGGCGGCACCCTGCAGGCAGATGCGTTTTTATCAAGCAGTCAGTTAGCGGAAACGGGTGCATATAAAGGTGGGCGTGTATCGGCTATATTTGGTGGAGTTGATATTGATTTACGCAAGGCAGATATAGCCAACGGGAGTGTTTTAGATGTTTTTACGCTGTGCGGTGGCGTCACAGTTATTCTGCCCGATAATGTCAAAGTCGAAAATCGTTCAATGTGTATTTTAGGCGGGGTTGATAATAAAACCAATCCAGATCATCATGCCAAGAAAGTTGTGTATATAGACGGTACGGTAATACTGGGTGGTATTGAGGTTCGCTAGCAGGCAGTACTGGATACGCTTGGCGAAGTGGTGTAAAAATGCTACACTAATGATAGATTTGCGGATATCGTATAACGGCTATTATGTATGCTTCCCAAGCATGAGACGAGGGTTCGACTCCCTCTATCCGCACCAGGCCAGACAGTCACTCGTTGGTGGGTGGCTATTTTTATGAGGTGATAAAGGAGGGATACAGAGGTAGAAATAATAAACCCGTTACATGATATATTATTAAAAATCTATTATATCAAATATGATATAATTAAAATATTAAAGGGGGTGTACAATGCCAGATAAGAAATTGCCTATGGAGAATGTGATCGCAGCAGATCGCACACGATGTGCGTGGGCTGAGGTATCGCCGAGCGAGCGACAGTATCACGACGAAGAATGGGGTGTGCCGCTCCGTGATGATCAGCGGCTGTTCGAACTGCTCTGCCTGGAGGGCGCACAGGCGGGCCTCAGCTGGCGCACCGTGTTGGAGAAGCGGATGCACTACTGGCAGGTGTATCATCAATTTGACATTGCTGCGGTAGCGGCTATGACGGACGATGAGCTGGAGGCGCTCCTGGAAGATAAGGGGATTATCCGCAATCGCCTGAAGGTGTTTGGGTTTCGTAAAAACGCTCAGGCGGCCCAAAAAATGATCCAGCAGCATGGGAGTTTGGCGCAGTATCTGTGGCAGTTTGTGGATGGCCAGCCTGTTGTGAATCATTGGCAGGCCGAGGCTGATGTGCCAGCCCGGACCGAGCAGTCTGATGCGATGAGCCATCAATTGAAAAAAGACGGCTTCACCTTTGTAGGGAGTACTATTTGTTATGCATTTATGCAGGCCAGTGGGATGGTAAACGACCATGTGGTGGGCTGTTGGCGGCATCCTGACAATTTGCTATAATAAAGCTGAAGCGTTCGAGTGGCTATCACCCACGAAAAGTTTTGAAAAAACTTTACGCTGCGGGAAGAAAGGCGTGTGCCGAGTAGAACCTGCCGTGATTCGCTGCGACAAAGCGAGTAGATAAAGTGCTAAAAGAATCACTTCTTTTGGAATCGAGATGGTACCGTCCGCGTTACAACCCAGCGGATTCTCGAGGTCAAGAGAGGTGATTTTTATTATAAAATTAAGCATCATAGGAAAAATATGGCAATTGTCTTTCGAAAAGGTAATCAAAGCGCACAGGTTCTCAACGAGGTGGCGTTTACGCAGGAGGATACAATGCAAGAGTATCTGCTGAACAATCCGGAGATTGTGCCAATATATGACATTGATGACGATGCGCGGCTATTGGTGGCGGCTCGTGAATTTTCAACCATGAGCGGTCCGATTGACGCACTCGGTTTTGATGCAAATGGCAATATTTATGTGATAGAGACGAAGTTGTTTAAAAATCCCGACAAGCGAACGGTGTTAGCACAGGCGATGGATTATGGCGCGGCGCTGTGGAAGCACCATGCTGACGCACGGGCTTTTTTTGATCAACTTGACGAATATGCGCAAAAGCAATTTGGTCAGATGTTTGCAGAAAAGTTCTGTGACTTTTTTGGGTTGGAGGATGCTAGCGATGCGCTGAAAAATATCACTACCAACCTCGAGGATGGATCAATCAAGTTTGTGATTCTTATGGATAAGCTTGAGGGGCGACTGAAGGATTTAATAGCGTACATTAATCAAAACTCTAAGTTTGATGTGTACGCGGTGGAGATTGATTTTTATAAGTACGATGAATTTGAGATTATCATTCCAAAATTGTATGGTGCAGAAGTAAGGAAAGAAGTGGCGACAAAAACATCGTCTGGTCAGCGGGGAAAGTGGAATGATGAGACATTCCGTGCCAAGGTTACTGAGTTGCCGGACGATCAGCGGCGGGCGGTGTTGGCGATATATGAATGGGCTCAACATAGCTTTGATACTTTAAAGTTTGGCACAGGTGTTGCGAACGGTTCGGTCGGCGGGATTCTGCCGGCAGTAACGAAGACGGCATCGTTCTTTTCCCTGTATACAGATGGTACATTAGGTTTAAAGTATTGGTGGGCGGGGTCAAACCCTGAGCGAGGGCATAGTCAGTATCTTTATAAGCTTATGCGACAGTTAGATGATGGAAGGTATTCTAAAAATGATGCTTTGAACGGAACTGAATATATACCAACAGAGTTTGTTGTTGGGAATTATGAGGCGATCATCGCAGCATTTGATCAATTTATCGCAACATATAAGGAGGAGCAATAATGAAATTCAAACACGGAACACGTCGGCGTGCACTACAGTATGAAAAGGACTGGGCGGAGCGCTGGAAGGCGAACACAACGTTTGAACAGTCGGTGGAGCAGCGCAGTGCGGATAACGCCTATGTGTTTTATGATGGGCCGCCGTTTATCACTGGTGTGCCGCACCATGGCACCCTGCTGAGTTCGATCGTCAAGGATGCTGTGCCGCGCTATTGGACGATGAAGGGTAAGCGTGTCGAGCGTGTGTGGGGTTGGGACTGCCACGGCTTGCCGGCGGAGAATTTCGTCGAAAAGCAATTGAATATCACCGATCGCCGGCAGATCGTAACCTGTAGCGACTGTACGCCGCCGCTTGATAAAGATGGCCAGCCACTGCCGACCATTAGCCTAGAAAAATACATCACCAAGGCTCGTGAAAGCATGGTGGCAAACAGTGAAAGCTGGCAGGGCGTGATTGACCGCATTGGCCGCTGGGTGGATTTTAAGGGCGCATACCGCACGATGGACAAGGATTTTATGGAGAGCGTTTGGTGGGCGTTCAAGCAGCTGTACGAAGCGGGCAAAATCTACGAAGGTGAAAAGGTGCTGATGTATGACACCAAGTTTGCCACGCCTGTTTCGAAGGCCGAGGTGACCATGGACAACGACGCCTACCAGACTGTCACCGATCCGAGCTTGTACGCCAAATTTGTGCTGGCTGATACGCCAGATGTGGCGATTTTAGCCTGGACGACCACCCCGTGGACACTGCCGGCTAATTTGATGCTGGCGGTGAGCCCAGAGCTAACATACTGCGAAGTGCTGGTGGATGGTGAAAAGCTGGTCATCGCCGAGGAAGCCCTCGAGCGAACCTTGAAGGACGAAAAGAATAAGCCGCTTGCGTATGAAGTGCTGCGAAAATTCTCAGGTAGCGAGCTGGTGGGCAAGGCCTATCAGCCGCTCGACACGGGTTCGACGTGGCCGGACAATGACAAGATTCACCACATTTATGCGGCGGATTTCGTTAGCCACGAATCGGGTACGGGAATTGTTCACATCGCACCGGCTTATGGTGAGGACGACTTTGAGCTTGCCAAAAGCCATGGTGTGGCGGCCTTTCATGTGATTGACGATAACGGCTACTACACCGACACGATTTACCAGGGCAAAGAGGTGTGGGACA
>JAUMZA010000002.1:0-43059 GCA_030528355.1 Candidatus Saccharimonadota bacterium
AGCGAAGTCAAAGCCGAACTACCACACCGCTTTGACACCGAAGCCGAGGCTGAGGCGTTCCTACGTAGCCTGCTTAATGCCACCTTCACTATCACCGACATTAAAACCACGCCTGGCACCCGCAACCCAAGTGCACCGTTTACCACCAGCACCTTGCAGCAAGACGCCAATGCCAAACTTGGCTTTGGTAGCAAGGCAACCATGGCGGCGGCTCAAAAGCTCTACCAGGCGGGTAAAATTACCTATATGCGAACCGATAGCGTTAACCTTAGTAGCCAAGCAGTGGCGGCAGCGGCCAGCTTTATTACAGAAGAATTTGGTGCTGAATATTCGCAGGTTCGTAAGTTCAAAACCAAAGCTAGCGGCGCGCAAGAAGCTCACGAGGCAATTCGCCCAACTGATATTCGGGTTGCCAAAGCATCAAGCAGCGAATACGATCAAAAACTGTATGATTTGATTCGTCGCCGCACGCTGGCCAGCCAAATGGCACCAGCCAAGCTCGAAAAAACAACCGTTACCATTGCTGTGTCGGGTAGCCAGCATCACTTTGAAGCCAAGGGCGAAGTCATTTTGTTTGATGGCTTTTTGAAGGTTTATGGCGGCAGCAAAAAAGAGGCCGACATTCTACCAGCCATGCACAGTGGCGATACACTACACCTGCACGAAGCCACTGCTCGCCAAACCTTTGCCCGCCCGCCAGCCCGCTACACCGAAGGTTCGCTGGTGAAGAAGCTTGAAGACCTTGGCATTGGCCGCCCATCAACCTACGCCACCATTATCGATACCATTCAAACCCGCGGCTATGTTGAAAAGGGGATGGGCGAAGGTGCCAGCCGTGATGTTGTGCTGTTTAGCTTGGCTGATGGCGAGGTAGTGCGTGATATTGTGCAAGAAAAAACCGGTGCCGATAAAGGCAAACTTATCCCAACCCCAAGCGGTGAACTCATTGCCGACTTTTTAACCGAACATTTTACCCAAATTGTTGATTACGGCTTTACCGCCAATGTTGAAGAAGAGTTTGACGCCATTGCTGCCGATAAATTGGCTCGCAACACCATGCTGCAAAACTTTTACACACCATTTAGCAAACTGATTGCCGCCTCGGGCGGGATTGACCGCAGTAAGGTTGGTGCTAATCGTGAAGTTGGTACCGATCCAAAAACTGGCAAGCCAATTATTGCTCGCTTTGGCCGCTTTGGCCCAATGTTGCAACTTGGCTCAACCGAAGCAGACGACAAACCGCAATTTGCCCCAATGCCTGCTGGTGCCAAGATTGAAACCGTCACACTCGAACAAGCACTAGAAATGTTTAAGCTGCCACGCCTGGTTGGCCAGACTGCCGACGGGCAAGATATTAAAGCCAACATTGGCCGCTTTGGCCCGTACATTCAGGTTGGCAAATTATTTGTCAGCATCAAGCCAGAAGACCCCCACACCATTACGCCTGAAAAGGCACGTGAACTCTACGACGAAAAACTCAAAGCCGAAGCCGCTAAAAATATCGCTGATTTTGGTGATGGTATAAAAGTGCTCAATGGACGCTATGGTCCGTATGTTACTAATGGCGCCAAGAATGTAAAGATTCCAAAAGATACCGACCCAGCCACCATCACCCACGAACAAGCCAAGGAAATGCTCGATGCTGCACCAGCTGCCAAAAAACGCGCATCCAGTAAAACCACTGCCAAAGCCACCAAAAAGGCAGCCAAAACGACCACCAAAGCCAAGGCGAGCACCCGCAAAACTACTGCCAAAAAAGCTACTACCCGCAAAAAAGGCGAGTAAATAATTCTGCGGCAGAACAATAGGGCGGCATTCAATTGTCGCACTATTGCATTTATATTAAATATCTGTTATAATAAGAAGATTGAGGTTTTATTGTTTGTGAGAGTGGCTATCAGGGCTATTCGCAATAAATCCTCGCTCCTTGACAACCAATCGAAAGGAGAAGACGCTCATGTCTTCTTTGTCCCCAGCTAACATGTTGCGTCGCCTGCATGAATGTATCAGCGACGTGACAGTACGTAAGCACACCATCGCCTTGGCAGAAGATGATATCACGGTTAAAACACGTGTTTCGTTCAAAGCAGACCGCCAGCTTGCAAAAGAGCAGCAATACGACGAACTGTACAGTCAGCTTGTCGATTACACCCACAAGCTACTACACCTAGTGAGCAAGCTACCTCCAGAAGAAGACTACACGTACCGCCATCATAACACCTTCACGAACGATCACCACATCGAGTACGGCTCGGCCATTGTGTGTATCAAGGTGACTATCAAGGCACCGCCACGCACGAGCGACACCCCCTTGAAGGACTACGAAATGGACGATAAAGTCGGTACGATTGTAGAAGATAAGATGTTCCGTGCAGCCAAAGCACTGGTAAGCCCATAAAACTCGACACTGCGGACTCCTGCCTTTCATTCGGTTGTTGAGTTCGCTCTGTAATTTTGGCGATTACACTGATGAGTCCCGTGGCAACCTACTACACAAATTGCCGCACCAAGGACGAAAGCGAATACTGGACTATCTCATAACCATAAGAAATATAAAAGTCCTAAAACATTGTTTACAAAAATCGTAAAAAACGTGCTATAATAGTATAAATTATGGTATGTATTTGACATGAAATTAAATATGTTATATAATACAAAACATAGCGAAACATAAGTCAATAATAAGTAAACGTAATTCTGAGGTGAGGCAGAGAGGAACCCCATGAGCGAAGCTCCGACGCAAGAACAGGTTATCGATATTAAAGCGGCTGTAAAAGCCATTATTGATTCAATCGAACAAGAGCGTGAGCGTGAAATTATCACACGCCGCTTTGGACTATACGAACGCAAGGAAACACTCGAGCAGATCGGAGAACTGCTTGGTATTACCCGTGAGCGTGTCCGACAGCTCGAAAAAGCGATTCTTATTCGAGTCAAAATGATGGCAGAACGTGGCGACCTGCCAGATATCACTGCCAGCGAGAAGGTAATTATCCGCACCCTTAGCGACCTTGGCCGTACCGCCCGTGTACAAGACCTTACCGACACCTTACTTGGCAAAAAAAGCGACGCCCGTGAACGTGCCCACATTGCCTTTATTGCCGAGCTTGCACCGCATCTTACTGTCATCAACGAAACCGATAATTATCACCACGGAGTGGCAATCGCAGAGTATGGCGATGAAAAGAAAATCCGCAAACAAGTGGATGAAATTCTCAAAACCATCAAAACTCATAAGCAACCGCTTTCGATTGAAGAACTGCACGATAAGCTCAGCTACGAGCATCCAAATCACGTGAAGGCACTGGCCAGTATCTCGAAGCACCTTGCTCACCTGAAGGATATCTGGGGGCTTACCAAGTGGCCAACCGTTAATCCAAAGAATATTCGCGATAAAATCTTTGTAATCTTGAATGAAGCCGGCAAACCGCTGCACTTTTCTGAAATTGCTGATGCCATCAAAGAAAGTGACTTTAACCGTAAAGACGTTACCACACAGGCTATTCACAACGAGCTTATTAAAGATAAGCGATTTATCCTGATTGGTCGTGGTATTTACGCACTCGATAGTTGGGGCTACAGCAAGGGTACTGTCACTGATACCATTACTGATGTACTGACAAAAGCCGGCGAGCCGCTCCATCGTGATGAAATTGTTCGACGAGTGCTTGAAAGCCGCCAAGTCAAAGAAACTACCATCTTGCTTAATTTGCAAAGTAAGCCACAGTTTAAGCGTGTGGCCAAAGCTACTTACGCACTGGCTGATACAAATAAAGCGTAGGCATTTCAGGTATCACCAATAGGTGATATGATAGAGAGGTAGTATGTCGTTTTTTGTCGAATTCTTACAGCTTATCCTCTCACCGTGGGTGTGGGTGCCAGTTTGTATTATATTAGGATTTTTAACCTGGCAAAATAATCGACGAGCCCGTGAGATTCTTACGGTTGAAAGCACGTTATTGGTGCTTGAAATCCCTAAAACTAACGACAAATCCGAGCTTGCCGCAGAGCAGTTATTTGCCAGCTTACATGGTATTTTGCGTGACGCCGCCGATCTAAAAAAGAGCGGGGGAGTGCAAGAGCATCTTAGTTTTGAAATTGCCAGCGTCAATGGGCAAATTCGTTTTTACGTCTGGACACCAAAAACCCTGCAAAGTTTTGTTGAGGGGCAGATTTATTCACAATACCCAAGTGTACAAATTCATGAGGCTACCGAAGATTACGTGGCACACGAACGACACCATAATGTAATCCACACCGCTGAAATTACCGTGACCGATAGTCAATTTTTGCCAATTAAAACCTTCCAGAGTTTTGAGGTTGACCCGCTAGCCGGCATTACCGGTACGCTTGCCAAGCTAGAAGACACCAACGAAGAGTTGTGGGTACAGATGCTCATTCGCCCAATCCCTGATGCCTGGCACAAAGATAGCTACCAGTGGATTGACCAAGTCAAAAGTGGTGGCGGTGGCTTGTTTGGTGGCGGTGGTATGCAGTGGCTAGGCATGCTATTTGCCGCCCTTTGGAAAGCACCAGAACAAGGTGATGATGGTAGTGCAAAAGTAGAGCTATCCGAACGTGATAAAAATCGCATTGCCGAAGCCGAAAAGAAGGCGGCCAAGCTTGGCTATCAGGTAAAAATTAGGCTAGCCTATCTTGGCAACAGCCCAGCCAACGCCAGATTGCGCATGCAGGCAATTGTAGGAACATTCAAACAATATAACAGCACCAATCTAAATGGCTTTAAGGTGGCCAACCCCTCGTTTGAAAAAGAATCAATTGCCGCCTATCGCAACCGTTTGTTTGCCGATGATGGCTTTATTTTGAATATTGAAGAGCTGGCTTCTGTCTTCCACCTGCCACACACCAATGTAGAAACGCCAAATATTGTATGGGCGAGCACCAAAACAGCCGAACCGCCAGCCAAACTACCAGTGATTACTGGCAATCCTGCCAATGATGAAAATATTTCTGCATTTGGGCTCACTAACTTCCGGGGGATTAACCACCAATTTGGCATGTTGCGTTACGACCGCTCGCGCCATGTCTACATTATTGGACAAACTGGTGCCGGTAAGTCTGGGTTGCTTGAATTATTTGCGTTGAGTGATGTATTCCACAATCAAGGCTACGCCATTATCGACCCGCACGGCGACTTTGCCATCAATAATATGAAGTTTATTCCACCGCACCGTATTAAAGATGTGATTTACTTTAACCCGGCCGATACCTCATATCCAGTTGGATTTAACCCGCTTGAAGTGACCGATCCAAATATGAAAAGCAATATTTCATCAGAGGTGATTGGCGTGCTCAAGCGCATGTTTGGCGAAAGCTGGGGGCCACGCCTAGAATACATTTTACGCTACACGATTTTGGCACTACTTGACCGCCCAGAAACCACCATGCTTGATATTGCCCGCATGCTAACCGATAAAAAGTTCCGCAAAGAAACGCTTGATTACTGCCAAGACACCGTGGTGCTGCAATTTTGGAAGCAAGAATTTGGCCAGTGGGGCGACAAGCAGGTGAATGAAGCGATTGCACCAGTGCTGAACAAGGTGGGTGCGTTTACCGCCAACCCAGTAATTCGCAATATTATTGGACAGCCAAAATCAACATTTAATATTCGCAAAATTATGGATGAAGGCAAGATTTTGGTGGTAAATCTTTCAAAGGGTTTGATTGGTGAAGACAACGCCGGCATTTTGGGTAGCTTTTTGGTAACAAAAATTCAGCTGGCCGCCATGAGTCGTTCGGATATTCCAGATGTGAAAGATCGCCGGCCATTTTATCTATATGTGGATGAGTTTCAGAACTTTGCTACTGATTCGTTTGCCACCATTCTTTCAGAGGCACGTAAATATGGCTTAAATTTGACAGTTGCCAACCAATATATTTCGCAGATGACCGAAACGGTGCGCGGGGCAGTGTTTGGTAATGTTGGCACGATGATTTCGTTCCGTGTTTCGGCCGAAGATGCCCAGGTGCTTGCACAGCAGTTTGAGCCACAGTTTGAAGCCTCAGATCTACTGCAGATGCATAATCGACATTTTATTATCAATATGGTGATTCAGGGTGAAAAAGCCCCCGCCTTTAGCGCCACCACACTTAACTTGCCACCGCCACGAGTGGATAATTCACCAGCCATCATTGAATCATCTCGTCAGCAATTTAGCCGCCCTCGTGCTGATGTAGAGGCAGCCATTAATGCAATTATTCAACCACCCGAAACGCTTAAAAAGCCAAAGCAGCCAGCCCAGCCGCAAAGGCCAGCCATGCCACGGCAGCCGCACGTTGCCAGTCCTCAGCCTCAGCCACGGCCAACACCGTCTACACCGCAACGTACAGCTGCTCCTGCACCAACTCCACCACAAAAGCCAGCTACTAGCCTTGTAGAATCCCTGCAAGCCTCACGGGCAAATGCTACGGCCAGGCCGCTACCAATCGCCAAACAAGCCCCTTCGGGCAAACTACAGCGTTTAGAAGCCCTGCCTGACACCCCTACACCAGCCACCACACCACAACCTACACCAGTTGCGCAAGTCATTCAAAAAGATGGGGAAGTGCGAGTCAATCTACGTCAGCGGTCGGTTGCTATGCCACAACCAACCAGAACAGTCTCAGCCCCAGCCGAACCCGCCATAGATGCCCCGCAAACTGCCCCAGAGGCTCCACAGGCTGCCACCACGCCACCATCGGCTCAAGCAGCCACTACACCAAATACAGCCGCTGAGACCGCTCCTGGGCCGAAAAAACGCCGTCGCCGTCGCCGTCGCAAAAAACCAGCAGGCGATAGCACTACCACGCCACCAGCTGCCACACAGCAATCGTAAATAATCGACTCCGCCTCTGTTACTACAGAGGCGGTTTTATAACAACAAGGTAAATTCTACAATGGCTTTTGGTTGACATACGCTATATATTGGGTATACAGTGAATACATAAGCACTATATATAGTGTAGTTAATACAAAATAATCACACAATTGACGCAAACAACGCTGCCCCTTGGCTTGCATAAGGGGTGTGTTTTTGACGCCAGCAGACGAGGGGGCTTCGTGAAACACGCTACTGCACCAAACAAACAAATAACCAAGGCATACATCCAACTCATTGATGACTACCTGGCAGAACTAGACTGGAAGGTGAAGGAAAACTCCAACATGGACTACAGTCTACAGGGACTAAATAACTATATCTCAGCCGAGGTAACTAAAACCTATTGGCTCAACAAGGTATACACACCAGAGCAAGGCGAGGCTCATCGACGAGGCGATATCCACATTCACGACCTCAACCTACTGAGTGTCTACTGTGTTGGTTGGGACTTAATGGACCTACTGCAAACCGGCTTTACTGGCGTAAAGGGCAAGGTTGCCTCAAAGCCAGCCAAGCATTTTCGGGCGATTTTAGGGCAAATTGTCAACTTCTTCTACACCCTCCAAGGCGAGGCTGCTGGGGCACAAGCCTTTTCTAATTTTGACACGCTACTGGCACCTTTTATTCGAGCAGACAACCTTACGTACACAGAAGTAAAACAAGCACTGCAGGAATTTGTGTTTAACGTAAATGTACCGACTCGAGTTGGCTTTCAGACACCATTTACAAACATCACCCTCGACCTAGAATGCCCTTCACACCTAGCAGGCAACCCGGTAATTATTGGCGGGGAAGTACAGGACACAAATTATGGCGACTACCAGACCGAGATGAATATGCTCAATAAAGCCCTGCTGGAAGTACTGGCCGAAGGCGATGCCTCGGGGCGAGTCTTTACCTTCCCAATCCCGACCTATAATATTACCGCTGATTTTAATTGGGACAATCCTGTCATTGAAACGCTATGGGAAGCCAGTGCCAAGTATGGCATTCCGTACTTTTCGAACTTCGTTAATTCTGATATGAATCCCGAGGATGCTCGCTCGATGTGCTGCCGCCTGCGGATTGACAATCGCCAGCTAGAGTACCGAGGCGGGGGATTATTTGGCTCCAACCCAATGACTGGCTCGGTGGGCGTAGTTACCATCAACCTGCCTCGACTAGCACTCGCCAGCAAGACCGAAGCCGAATTTATGAAGGGTTTGATAGCACGTATGGATATGGCCCGTGACACGCTTGAAGCCAAGCGTAGCTTACTTGAGAAATTGACCGATGCAAATCTATACCCGTACACCAAGTTCTATTTGCGTGGTATTAAGCAGCGTTTTGATGAATATTGGAAAAACCACTTTTCAACTATTGGACTGATTGGCATGAACGAAGCGGCACTGAATCTCTTGGGAGTTGATATTGGCACCGACGAAGGCAGGGCATTTGCCGAACGAGTGCTCGATACAATGCGTGAACAGCTCGTGCACTACCAAGAAACAACCGGCAATAATTACAATCTCGAAGCTACACCAGCCGAAGGTACCACATATCGACTAGCTCGCCTTGATAAAGCCGACTTTCCTAATACAGCCCATTTTGCCAATGGAATTGGCAGTGCGGTTGAACATCCATTTTACACCAACTCAACCCACTTGCCAGTTAACTATACCGACGACCTATTTGAGCTACTCGATCTGCAAGATGAGCTGCAAACTAAATATACCGGAGGTACCGTCATTCATTTCTTTTTAGGAGAACGCATGGACGACCCGCAAACGTTAAAGAAGCTAGTCAAAACTATCTGCACCAACTACAAGCTGCCGTACTTTACCTTTAGTCCAAGCTTTAGTGTCTGTGTCAACCACGGTTATATTGCTGGCGAACACAACACCTGCCCGCAATGCGGCAGCGAAACTGAAATCTACTCACGAGTGGTGGGCTTTTTGCGACCAACTTCTCATTGGAATAATGGCAAAAAAGCCGAATTTGCCATGCGTGAACATTATGATAAGGCGGCAAATCATGCCAGCGTCACTGCCGCTCAATAGTACTGACAGCCCATTGCCAAACGTAGCGATTGGCGGGGTGCAGAAGCTATCGCTGGTTGATTATCCAGGGCATGTTGCCGCTGCACTGTTTTTGACCGGCTGCAATATGCGGTGCGGCTACTGCCACAATCCAGAACTGGTACTGCCAGAACGGCTTGCACCCAGTATTCCAATTGATGAAATCCTGCTATTTTTACGCTCACGCATTGGCAAGCTTGATGGCGTAGTGATTTCTGGCGGCGAGCCAACCATACATGATGAACTACCAGGCCTGGTGCGACGTATCAAAGCCATGGGTTACCACGTTAAGCTTGATACCAACGGCACTAATCCTGACATGGTGACGGCCATGCTTGATGAGGGTCTGCTTGATTTTATCGCCATGGATATCAAAGGGCCGCTCGAAAAGTATATTGCTATTGCGGCTCGTCCGATTGACCTCGATGCCATCACTCGCACTATCCGTTTGCTGATTGAGAGTGGCGTGGCTCACGAGTTTCGCACCACCGTTGTAAAGGGGCAGCTAGAGGTGGCGGACTTTGAGAAGATTGGCACACTGGTGGCAGGGGCGGAGCGATTTGCCTTACAGCACTTTCGCCCAGGCACCGTACTGAGTCCGCAATTTCAGCACGCCACCACTTTTACTGATGAAGAATTTACCGCCGCCAAGGTAATTATGGAAAGGTATGTAGCTACATGTATGATTCATTAGCAGTCACTATCACCAACGTCCGCCAAGAAAACCCGGATGTCACAACGCTCTACTTTGCTCGCCCGTTTGAGTTTATCGCCGGCCAGTATATTACTGTTTTTATACCCGGCAGCAGCACACCACAGGGCAAGGCATACAGCTTGTCAAGCAGGCCGCACGAACCGCTTGCCTCTATCACAGTTAAAGATGTGGGCGGCGAATTTTCACACTTTTTATGCAGCCGAAGCACAGGTGATACAATCCACATCAGCCCAGCCTATGGTAACTTTAATCCACACACCAACCGACCACTCGTTGGCATTACTGGCGGATGTGGACTGAGTCCAATTTGGAGCATTCTAGCCGACGCTCCGCAAGCCACGTACCTATATTTTAGCCATCAATCACCTGAGCATACCATTTTCAGCGAAGAGCTGACTGCTTCACGCATTACAGTAAAGCATTTTAGCACCCGCCAGCAAATAGAGGAGGGGGGTGGCTGGTATAACGGACGGTTTTCAGTTGCTCGCATTGTCCAAGAAGTGCCGAGCGATGCACATTTTTTAGTATGCGGTAGCGTGACATTTGTGCGTGACGTGTGGCAGTCGCTTGTCGCCGCAGGCGTAGCCGAAACCGCCATTTCAACGGAGACATTTTTTGAGATATGACACACAACAACGAACAGCCACCCAACACAGAGCTACCATCCAATCCAGCCACTTGCACGCAACCGCTTGGGGCAGCCGCCTGCCTACAGTGCGTTGCCGCACCACACTGCCCAATCTTGCAGCTAAAACGAGCGAGCGAGCAGCAAGTAGCCGCACCAAACAAAACTAGCTACCAAAAAGAATTATTAGCCGATAACGATTCTTTTGTTATTGCTGGCTACGAAGAGCGTAATGTACCGCCCAAGCCAGCACCACCGCCAAAACCGCAGCTAATCAAAAAAACTGCTCCTAGGCCAGCTACACCAATCATACCAGCTCGCCGCAAACTCGAGCGTTCACTGGCTGCACAGTTTTTAGCAAACACCGAAGCATTAGCACTGCAGTCGCTCGCCCAAAAAATGACACGACGCTAATATCGCCACTGTCGCATATCGCGAGTATAAGCGGTAATAATATGCGGCTGCAGTACAGTTGACACTTTACCCGCTGGCGGAGTAGCTGGCTGTGAGAGTAGTGAAAATTGCAAACGAGCGGCCGTTTGATACGATAACCCCGCTGGGAGCGGCTGTGTTGCTATATGCTGCGGCGTACGAGTTGCTAGTACAAATCCCCATTCGCCAAATGAAGGTATGTTGACCGAAAAGGGGAGGACTTGGGTGGTTGGCTGTGCCGCTCGCACCGTTGCTACCACGGAACCAAACGCATGCGGAGTAAAGAATGATGAAGTCGCCTGTGTGACCATTACACCCTGCGAGGTTATAATATCGGCCACCCGTTGATAAAATTGCCGTGAGTATAATTTCGCCAGTCGTTCATTTGATGGATCAACTAAATCAATCAACACCGCATCGTACTTTTGCCTCGTGCGAAACGCAAATACAAAGGCGTCCTCGTTTACAATATTAACCCGAGCATCTTGTAGTGCATGCCGATTCAGCGTGCTCACTGCCGGGTGAGTACGGGCAAGCTCAGTCACTGCCGGGTCGATATCAACCAATGTAATGTGCGTAACGGTCGGGTAGCGAAGCACCTCACGAGCCAGCAACCCATCACCGCCGCCCATAATAAGCACCCGTCGTGGTTGCGGCACTGAGGTTAGGGCGGCACCTGCAAGTGTCTCGTGATACCGAGCCTCATCTAGGCTTGAAAATTGCAAATTATTATTCAAGAATAGCCGGAGATCATCACCATATTTTGTTAGAACGATTTTTTGATACGCCGACTGCTGCTGCAAGATAACCGGGTCACGGTACACTTTGCGGTCAATTGCGCGTTCAATATCGTACGCCCATATGCCCAAACAACCTAGTAGCACAGCAATTGCAATGCCGCCAGCCAACAAAGGCCGTGAACTTTTTAACTGCAGCAACATTAGTATCGCAACAACACTGTTCAAAAAAGCCACTATATACGCACTTCGCAATAAACCAAGGTGCGGCAAAAGTAGCAAAGGAAACGCCAGCGAGGCAATCAACGCACCAAAATAATCCAACGCTAATATCTTACCAAGCAGTTCGGCTGATGACGGCCGCCCTAATTGCTGAAATAACTTCACTAGCAGCGGTATTTCCATACCTATTAACACCCCGATCACTAAGCTAATGCTGCCAAACGCCACCCAATGTAGTTGCGTAAAATTAAACGCCATATAGAGCAACAGCACCGAATTGCCGCCGATGACACCAAGTACTAATTCGTTGATCGCAAAACTTTTCACCGGGTGCCAGGTGATGCGAGTAGCCAGTAGCGACCCAATCCCCATACCAAACAATGTAATGCCAGTTGCCAAGCTAAAACTTAAAATCGAATCACCCAATAAATACGAAGCGGCCGTGCCTAGTATGAGCTCATAAATCAGGCCGCCAATCGCTACCAGCAGGGCAGCGGCAAACAGTGTCACATAATCCGACTGGTTCGTCTTGCTTCGTGCCATTACCGTATATACTAACTATTAATCGTGCCTGCAATAATAATTGCCAGTGCAATCGCCACACCAGCCAGGGCAATACCGAGGGCAATATTATTATCTTTCACCAATTCTTTGCGAACGTCCAACTTGTAGATCATATTCACAATGCTCACAAACGCCATAAACAACACCATGCCTAGCACTGCGTATAAAATAGTGCCCAGAAATGCCTCCCAGCTTAATCCGTGTAGTAGTTTATCGATATTCATATCTATTCCTTTCGTTTATTATTTACCTAATCCGCCACCGCCTCCGCCATACACGCTTCGGCCAGAGGCATTTGATGATTCGTTGCGATATTCATCAATTAGCGACCAGCCAACCAGTAGCACCACCAAGGCGATAAAAATCCATTCAAACCACGGTAGTGGGGTGATAGTGCGTCCAAATAGTCGCTTTTGCCGTTGCGACGATAGGGTTATCTTTTTATAGGCATCATACTCACGATCGTTATACTTTTCAACCGTGACTGTTTGCTTACCTGTGCCGCCTTGGCGAGTCATTTGCAGCGTAGCGTACGCCATTCGTTCACCCTCAAATACCTGATAGGTGTTTTTACCACGAATTGCTACAATCTCACCTTCGCCAACCTCCTGCACCCGTACGTCGTAAGCTGTACCTGCAGCATCGTTCAGTGTGAGCGTTTGCCCAGTGCAAAACGACTTTGGGTCGATAGCAGTCGCAAATCGCACTGGCTCATACAGCGAAACCTTCCTCTCGTAATGGTCGTACTCAACCCAACTGTCGTAATGTTCTAACCCTAGCAGCTCCCACTCTTCCCAGTAGTACCAGCGTTTATCCGCCGCATCCCATTCACGAAACAACAAACAACCTTCCACCCGAAAATTGGTTTTGACACCCCGCAAAATACCACCAATTTTTAGGCGAGCTTTTGTCTTTCGTAAAAACATACCTTCATTTTAGCACACATTTTTTACAAAGCAGTGCTATACTAAAAGTATGACGAGGGTACAGACACAGCGTCTATTTGGCACAAGCTGGCTGGTTGGCTTACTACTATTTGCCGGGGTGATTAGCTGGATGCTGTTTGATATATTGCAGCGAGACGGGGTAACAGGGCAGCGTGAAGATGTGCTTGTTATGGGCACAAACGCCGGCTTTAAGCCATTTGAATACAAACAAAATAATGAAATTGTTGGATTTGATATCGACCTTGCCCAGGAGATTGCCAAAGCAGCCGGCAAGACACTTAAGATTGAAGACATGGCCTTTGATGGCCTTCTGCCCGCACTCGCTTCGGGGCAGGTAGATATGGTGGTGGCTGGCATGTCAGTTACGCCAAAACGGCAGCAAAATGCACTGTTTTCTGATTCGTACTATTCAGCCGCTCAGCGTATTATTGTACGCAAAGGTAGCCCTATCACTAATAAATATCAGCTTGATAATCAAAAAATTGGCGTACAGCTTGGCACCACCGGTGACACGTTTGCCGCTCAGCACCTAAAGGGTGCTCACGTTGCAAAGCTTCCCACCGCACCAAGCGTTTTAACCGAGCTTAACGCCGGTGGAGTTGATGCTGTCATTCTTGATAATGCCCCAGCCGAACAATACATCGCCGGCTTTCCAAACCTGACTATTTTACCAGGGGCACTCAGCAACGAACAGTATGCTATTGCGATCAAAAAGGGGAATGACGCACTCTTGCAGCAAGTTAACCAAACCATTGCCGATATGAAAAAAGACGGCCGCTACGATGCGTTGATACGTAACTATTTTGGGGCTGCTGCCGATAAAACAGGAGCCAACTCATGAATATGTTTGAGGTAATTTTTGGCGATGGCCGCTGGCTCTACCTATGGCACGGGCTTGAAGTTACACTAGTGCTAACAGTACTCTCACTCTTGCTTGGCACCGTTATTGGGGTAATTGTCGCCTTGCTACGCACCTCACACGTGCAGCCATTACATCGCCTAAAGGGTGGTCGCTTTCATAAACTACACACCTTCAATCCACTCGCTGCCATTGCAAAACTGTACGTAGATATCATTCGTGGTACACCGCTGCTTGTGCAGCTGTTAATTATGTATTATGTAGTGTTTGGCTCATATACCTTTATGCCAAAACTATTTGTAGCGGCTATTGCGTTTGGCGTAAATGCCGGTGCCTACATTGGCGAGATTATCCGTGGCGGCATTGAAAGTATCGACAAAGGCCAGATGGAAGCTGCCCGCTCACTAGGGCTAAGTCGTTGGCAGGCCATGCGATTTGTTATCTTGCCGCAAGCCTTCAAAAACTCACTCCCTGCCTTAATTAGCGAATTTATCGCACTTCTTAAAGAGACATCGGTGGTAGGCTGGATTGGCCTAAACGACATTATGCGCGGGGCTGATAATATCCGCTTCGAAACCGCCACCGCCTTCCAGTCGTTATTTGCCGCCGCCCTGATGTACCTTACCCTCACAGCAATATTCACACGGGTGATGGCTCGAGTTGAAAGGAAACTAAAAGATGATGATTAGCGTAAAAAACCTCAAAAAATACTTTGGCAGCAACCGTGTTCTGCGTGATATTGATGTTGAGATTACCCAAGGCGAAGTGGTCGTCGTGGTTGGCTCGAGCGGCTCCGGTAAATCAACGTTTTTACGTTGCCTTAATCTACTAGAAGAGCCGACCGGTGGCAGTATTTATATCGATGGAGTTGAAATCACCAGCCCAAAAATTGACCTTAACAAGCTTCGCACAGATGTTGGTATGGTCTTTCAATCATTCAATCTTTTTCCGAACTTGAGCGTCATCGAAAATATCAAGCTTGCACCCAAAAAACTCCTTAAGCTATCCGACCGTGATGCCACCAAACGAGCCAAAAAACTCCTGGCAGATGTTGGCCTTAGCGATAAAGCACACGCCCTGCCCAAAAGTCTCTCTGGCGGACAGAAACAGCGTGTTGCCATTGCTCGTGCACTTGCTATGAAGCCCAAAATTATGCTGTTTGACGAACCAACCTCTGCACTCGACCCCGAAATGATCGGCGAAGTGCTAGATGTTATCCGTGAAGTTGCAAACCAAGGCATGACCATGGTAATCGTGACGCACGAAATGAAGTTTGCACGTGAGGTCGGTACTCGTATGTTGTTTTTGCATAAGGGGGAGATCATCGAAGACGGCACACCAGCTCAGGTGATGGACCACCCAACCACCGACCGAGCCAAGCAGTTTTTTGGAGTTTAGCAACAAGCTGTTATACTAAATTATATGAATAAGCGTCATATTGGAATTATCGCAGCTTTAGGTGTGTGTATTGCCCTAATTGGCACCGCCGCCCACTTCTCAACACAGCAAACCCCTCAACCCCGAAACACACCATCCGCAGAGCAGGCCGCTCAATCATCGGATGCAAAAAAGTTTCACACACTATATCCGCTCACTGCAATCAATAACCGATTCGCCATCTCCGATCCAGCCACCGTGCTTGATGTATTCGAAAAGGGGAGTGGTCTTATATTCCTTGGCTTCCCAAGCTGCCCATGGTGCCAACAACTTGCCCCAATGGTCGATCAAGCTGCTCATGCCGAAAATCTTGCAAAAATCTACTATCTTGATATTAGCACCGCCCGAGCCAAAAATGATGACACCTACCAAAAGATAGTCGCCAAATTAAAAGACTATCTCAAGGTGGATGAGCAGGGCAATCCACGAGTGTATGTACCAGATGTAACCGCACTACACAATGGACAAATCGTGGGACGCTTTGTACAAGAACCGCTTAAAGAAGGGGAGCAGCCCAAAAATGCCGCTGAATACTGGAAAGATAGTGGCCGCCGTGACCGAGCTAAAGCACAGCTACGTAGCATCATCCGTGCCACCAAAGCACCAAAAGACATCACCGCAGCCATCCAGCAAGGTGCACAGCTTATTGATGTACGCACCCCAGCCGAATATAAGCAGTCCCACATTAGCGGAGCCATCAACCTGCCGCTCACCGAACTCGAAAAAGGCAAGACACCCGCTTCAACGCAAAAGGATACTCCAATCTACCTATATTGCCGTAGTGGCAACCGCTCCGGTAGGGCAGCCACCATCCTCAAAGATGCCGGATACACCCGTGTGTACAATTTAGGTAGCCTGGAAGATGTTGAAAAGCTTGGCGGCACCGTTAGGCAGTAACTAGTCAAACAAAAGTTGCTTATTGTAGTATGTTTGCGTTTTTTGATACGTTTACTCACTCGTTTCTTATGTCGATTGCCCTGTGGCCGTTTGCCTCAGCCCTGTTAACCTTTCCGCTACTACTTGTCCACTACATACGATTTCGCTACATATCACTGCCGCACGCCCTGCTAACCTATGGCGGGGTGCTATATTTGCTTGCACTCGCCGCATTCACCCTCTACCCATTCCCCGAAAATGCCACGCAATTCTGCCACACCTACACACTTTCGCCAAACCTCACTCCATTCGCTTCTGTGGCCAGCATTAGCACAGAAGGGCAACGAGCTATACTACAAATACTTGCTAATATCATCTTTTTTGTACCGCTTGGCGTATTTTTATGGACGCTGTTTCGCTACAATCCAGGCACAATCACACTGATTGCCCTGGCCGTATCACTCACCATCGAAACTGCTCAGCTCACTGGCGTATTTGGACAGTACCCGTGTAGCTATCGGCTATTTGATATCGATGATCTAGTATGGAACGTGTTGGGCGGGGTAGTGGGGATGCTAATCGCCAGCCTCCTGCCGCCACTACGCCATGATACGTCTCGCAAGATGGTCATCACCACCCAGCCTGGCCTTGTGCGACGTATCACCGGTTTTAGTGTGGATATCATCGTGGTTGAAGTACTATCGCTACTGACATATGTTCCGCTCCTGCTCGCCCACATCATCACCAGCGATAATAATGGCATTCGAGCTATCATCTTTTGGTTGATGCTGGCAGCCACACAAATTATCCTACCATTCTTTACTCACGGCAGAACGATAGGTGGCTATATAGTTGGCATGTCTCTGGATAATCAGCCCCGAGGCCGCACAGGTCGGCTTGCGGCATACCTCACTCGCATGCTATATATTGTATGTCTGCTAATAAACCCCCTTGCACGCACATTTGCCGTTATCCTTACTTGTATCACCTGGATAAAATGGCGAATACTGCCATACCACCTGATAGACACCCTGCAGCGACCAGCCCGCCATAAATAGGGTAGAGTAGCAGTCAGTCACTGCTGGCGCAAGTACACCTCCCCTGTATACTACAGCCACAATCCCCGGTAAGCCTGGGTAATATGGAGGTAAATTTTATAGAACAAAAATAGAACACAATTCATAACCGTGTACGCCGAGATTTTTTGAGACGAGCACGATAAACACACACCACAAGACATCTCCGCAAGCCAGAAGCCCTAAAGCAAATAATATAATAGCAATCAACAAAACAAGCAAGGTCAGCCACATACAGAAATGATTTATAAAAAACATTCATATATCGGCAAGCTGATAACCACACGAGGGGGTGGCGTGAATTTGTATGCGTATGCAATACTGTACGATTATATTTTTACACACAAAAACCCAGCAGGGCAGCATTGTGTATATGTTTTTTAGATATAAGCTTAACGTCGCACAATATAGCTTTTACGTTACTAAATATTTACACACTGGATGATTGCTGGATGCGTGGCATATATATCTAACATAGCTTCATCTATCTAGTTTTATTACACCTTTGGCGATAAAAGGGTGGTTATACTTTTTACTATAGATGGTTTTAGTTTTGTTCGCTTTTTATTTTATTTATAAATTAATTCCGGTAAGACATTCTTTTGTAATCAAGCATTATACGCCTCCAGAAGCCCTCCGCAAGCAGCCTCCGTCCTAGATTGCCAACTAGCCAGCTTTCGTGACAATCATCACAACAATCCCGCATTGCCACAATCAAGGCTATTTGACTTTTTGTGAAAATTTGACTTTAATATGTTTTTTCATGCTCGTATAGTTTTTTACAGCTTACCAACAAGCCATTTGAGAAGTTTTCCACAAAGATTTGACTTTTTGTATTTTTTATTTCCCTACTACCCCACTCACCTATATAAACCTCATAATTTGACTTTTTATAATTTTGATTACAAAATATGTTTTTTGTTATATTATTTATAGAACAAAAATAGAACAATCTCACAAGCAGTGGGGTAGCCCACTCCCCTTGCCTACCATAAGACTTCGCTGACTACTCTCGGTAGAACGCCTTACCCTTCACTCGCACATCAACATATCGTGGAGTCGCACCTGTTTTATGAAAGTGGGCTCGTACCCGCAGCACATCCTCAATCTGCTCCCCTGGCGACCTATCAATCGATAGGATGAACGGGTATGAGGCATCTTTTGTGCTTAACTCTACCTGACGAGAAGTACCCGCCGGAATTGTCACTTGTTGTACGCTTAGTTTATTTTGCTGTGCCAAAGCTACCGCCTGACCAACAAAGCCCAAAAAACGCGCACTTGCAATAGCAGTACCTGGCGTATGCCGCACGCCGCTGCTATCAACAATCGTGACAGATGGAGCAGCAAAGACATTTTTCGTAAATGACACACCATGAGCATCAACAAAATACTGAGCCGCATCAACTCGCCAACTTACCACCGGCTTACGCAACTGCACAAGAAACGCTGTTTTTGTAAACCCAGCCGAACCTTGCTGGGCAATGCTGAGCACCTCTGGATGGTGCCGTGCGACAAACTCATTTAGTTGCATCTGGCGGAGGTTTATGCGTAGTCGTTCGGTGGGATTATCGGCAAAATAGCGCTGAATTGTTTTTGCGTAATCATCCAAATCAGCCTGCGGAACACTGTAGGCTGCAGTAGTTTGCAGTACTACACTCGCAGTAAATTGCCACAACACTATCAATAAGACAGTTACACAAGCCAGTACAATGCCAAATGCACCCGCAATACGCCGCCTCACATAGGCAAGGTGGTGAAGCTTTTCACGAGGGGTGGCTGTTTTTACCGCCCGGGCTTCGCTCGCCTGCAGACGTGCAGAAGTCGTACCCGGTAGTGTCCGACCACGACGGAATTGCGAGGCATGCACCGATGCTGTGCGTGTCGGCTCCTCGTTCGCACGACGTTCAAGCTCTGCTGTTCGACGACGAGCAGGCACAGGCAAAGCTGGCTTTTTTTTGCGAAATACCCCCATACTACTTATGATTGTATCAGTTTTAAGCTATTTTCGCGACTGTTTTTTATGTGCTTGTAAAATCAGGTCGGCCGTGTCACGAGCGGCATGTGGCTTTGCAAAAGCACCAACTGCCTGCCGTAGCTGCTTTTGCCTATCAGGCGACCGCACCAGAGCAACAATTGCTGCCGAGAGCAGCTGCGGATCATCTTTAAAGCGTTCTTCATCAGCCAAGCAGACCGCATCCGCATCGGCATACACTTTTGCATTTTTAAGCTGGTGCCCGCCCGTTAAACGCCCATTTGGCACTAAAATTGTAGGAGCACCAACTGCAGCCAGTTCCAAAAGCGAAGTCGCCCCCGCCCGTGCCACTACGACATCAGCCGCACCGAGCAAGCGTGCCATACCATCAGAGACAAAGGCAGTAAGCTGAAAGACGTCTGTGTTATCACCAAGCTGCTTGCGGAGCTCATCGTACTGCCCTACCCCACTCACGAGCAGTATCGATGCCTCCTTGGTAAGTTGCGGCAACATTGCCGCTACGGCATCGTTAATACGTTTTGCACCTAGGCCGCCGCCAGTAATCACCACGAGCGGCCTATCAGCAGCAAAACCAAGCGATAACTTGATAGCACGACGTTCCGCTACACCGTATGGGCGGAACTCCTGCCCCACCGGAATACCAACATAGCGAGATTTTTCTGCTGGATATGAATAGTACTTAAGCGGGGCACCTGTGGCGATTCGTACAGCACCTGACGCCAACAGTCGATTGGTGAGCCCAGGGTGTGCATCACTATCATGAATGACGTACGGAATACGCAGTACGCGCGCTGCCCAGCCAACCGGTAAACACACGTACCCGCCCTTCAAAAAAATCACATCTGGCCGCCACGCAACCAATTTACAAAATGACTGCACAAACCCCGCCGCCACCTTGACAACATCAAGCAGATTAGGAAATAACACTGAAGGAATCAGCAGATGTTGCCATAGTGTAAGATGATGATAGCGTCGCAACTTGCCTGCCGTAATGGTAGAAACTGGCATAGCAGGGTCGAACTTTTTCATAATACGGCGAGCCTGCACGCCAAACTTTTTATCACACCAAAAGCGCATTTCGTGCGATGCATCACGCTGTTGTAGCTCAGCGAGTACTGCGACGACCGGCGTAACGTGTCCGCCCGACCCGCCGCCCACTGCGAGAATCTTCATGTCGTACCTCCTTTATTTCTGACTGATGAACTGTATATTGTGAAACTTGGAATACCAGCCCTAATGCGGCCGCAATGAATACCATGCTGGTACTGCCAAAGCTCAAAAACGGCAACGTAATACCTGTCAATGGGATCATGCCAATCATTGCCATCACATTGATAATCACATGCGATGCAATCCAACCAAATACGCCAGCTGCCAGCAAACGATAGCGGACATCAGGCAGCCGCTCCATCACCCGAATAATTCGCCGCAATAACATGTAAAACAGCCCCAGTACCAACAGCAGCCCAACAAAGCCAAAGGTTTCTCCTAAAATTGCAAACACCGAGTCGTTAATTGCCTCTGGAAGATAGCCTGCCGCCTGCACACTATTGCCGATACCGACACCGAACAGCCCGCCAGAGCCAATTGCAATTTTTGCGTGAGCAACATGGTATGAACCAGGGTCATTCACCGAAGTCTCATCCCCCTTCAAAAAGGTTGCCACACGAGCAATACGATGCGGAGCAGCAATAATCATCACCAAGCCTGAAATCAACAATCCTCCAAGTAGAAACATGCCGATTTTTTTATCGATACCAGCCATCATCCCCATTGCCACCATAATAGAAATCAACGCCACGCCCGTACCAAGGTCACGCTGCAACCAGATTACCAATACTGCACACACAACCAGCACACCAAGTAATGGAATAATAGTTTTTTCAGTATCGTTGATGATGCCCTTCTGCAAGCGATATGCCAAAAATCCCGCTAAATAAATAAGCACGCCAAACTTTAATAATTCGGCCGGCTGAAAGGTGCCTACTCCGGGAATAATCAGCCAGCGACACGCCCCCAGAGCACATTGGGCAACCGATTCGACATGTAAGATATTACCAAATAATACCAGTAGCAGACTAGCAGCAATACCTGCACCAAAAATCCACGCTTTGTACTGCAAAATCTTCTCAAATCGAAATAAAAAAGAAAACGCAAAAAATGCCACCACCGCCAATGCCACGCCGACCGTCTGCTTCACGATAAAATGTGAGTCGCTCAGATTACTGCCCGAAGATTCATTCAGCAAATTGGCTCGCTGCGGGCCAATCGCAAAGATAATAATCAAACCAATCATCACCAGCAGTGCGGCGTACGCAATAATGCTATAGTCGGGCCGATGTTTGCGAACAAAATCAGCAGTTCTGGCAGACGCTTGACGCACCCGACGAGCCGTGCGTTGCATGCTAGATATGACCCCCTGCGAGTGCAAGGTATACGCCCACAAAGCCCATCACGCAAGCAATTACCCAAAAACGCATTGTCACCTTTGTTTCTGGCCAGCCGCCCGCCTCGAGATGATGATGGATTGGTGCGGATACAAAAATCTTTTTACCGAGCAATCGTTTGCTCGCAATTTGCAGCAGGCTTGAGCCAGCTTCAATCACAAAAATAATGCCAATCACCGGCAGCAAAAAGAGCGTATTGGTGAGCATTGCAACGATACCCAAACTCACACCAAAGGCAAAGCTACCAACATCACCCATAAAGAAACGGGCTGGGTAGATATTAAACCACAGATAGCTTAGCAACGCCCCTACCGCCGTAAAACAAAAGCCCGCAAGTGCCACATGGCCTTGCAGCAGTGCAATCACCCCGAACGCCCCAAAGCTACTCGCCAACAAGCCACCAGCCAAGCCATCAAGTCCATCGCTAATATTTACCGCATTGCCAGTTGCTACTACCGCAAACGCAAATAACGGCACCATCAACCAGCCCAAGGTAATATCGCCAAAGAACGGAATGTGCACTGCCGTATAGCCAAGCTTTGCAAAAAAGAACCAGCCCAAGGCAAGCCCAATAATACTAATCATTAAAAATTTTACACTACTACGCATGCCAGCCACACCGCTGCCATCACCACGTAAATTGATGATATCGTCAATCAAGCCAACAATACCGCCACCCAGTAAGCCAGCCAATGGCAGCCAGGTTTGCCCACGGTCGAGATTGGCGGCCAGCGTCACTGCCGCAATCGAAAGCACGCCAATTGCCCCTGCCATGGTAGGGATATTACGCTTAAACTTATCTGAATGCAACTTCAAAAATACTTTGAGCTTTTCGCCTGTGGTACTGGCTTCGCGTTGCTTTTTCCAAAACTTATATTTGTATGCTAAAAAGGTGTATACTGGCGTGAGCATCATCGACACCACAAACGCAATTACGCTTAAAACAAGTACATGAGTGAGTTCGTTAGTGATGAGTGCTGATGTCATATTCCTACTTTCTTGGTTGTAGTTGATAATAGTTAAGCAGCCAATTTGATAGCTCGGTAAAAATCGGCATTGCGTGCTTATTACCCTCAAGGTTCATATTCTTACCCGATACTTGTACCATTATAACGTATTTTGTATCAGTATCGGTACCCCCAAACCCTAAATAAGTGCCGATTGTTTGATTACTAACGTAGCGACCATCCGACCCAATCGTCTGCGAGGTGCCCGTTTTACCACCCACGTAATAGCCGGGTGTATCATCTTTAGTGTATTGCACACGTGCCTGATGTACCATCTCACGTGCCTGTGCTGATGCTGTACGGCTCATGACATTTGAACGCACTTGCTTTGGTGGGTCTGCCTTCAGCGAACCCTGTGTGTATTTTCCTGCAATCATCGTTGGCTGATAATACGTGCCGCCATTGATAATTGCACTAAACCCTGCCACTACTTGCAACATTGTCACATCTAAACCCTGCCCAAACGACATATTAGAATACCGCACCGCATTACCTTGGCCACTTGCAGCATCCGGGGCAACCACAATCCCCTTACTCTCCCCCGCTACTTCAATACCAGTAGCTTTACCAAGCCCAAAGCGATGGTGAAAATAATCATATAATGTATCACGAGCCCCCCGTGTGATATGCTTACCATCACCCAGCCGCTGGGCGATTGTCACCATGCCGGTATTCAACGAGTTATTTAGTGCCGTCTGCATGCTAATTGTCCCGGTAATACCCTTTAGTGCATTCGTAATAGTGCGGTCATCAACCTTGATTTTATCGGTATTATTGAAGGTTGAGCCCGCAGTAATCACTCCCTTATCAAGCCCGGCCGCCACCGTAAAAGTTTTTAGCACCGACCCAGGCTCGTATGGCGACATCGTCACACCATTTACAAACGCCGAGGCATCCTGCACCTTGGTAAACTCAGCCGGCTTGTAGGTTGGCAGATTTGCCATGGCGAGCACATGCCCATTTTTTGGATTAATCGCCACTACGCTGCCGTGCGTTGCACCAGTTTTACGCAGCCCGTTGGCGAGTGCCTCCTCGGCTTTTGCCTGCATATTACGATCAATCGTTAGCACAACCGTATCACCATCAACTGGATCTTTGCGGATGTTGTCCTTCCCGATCGAAAGCGGCACATTAGCCACATCAGTGACCGATTTTAATAAGCCGTCTTTACCACGCAAACGATCATCAAGCGACTCCTCTACCCCATACTGCCCTTTACCTTCGTGATTCACAAAACCAAGTAACTGTGCCGCCAATGAGCCTTCCGGGTAGGTGCGACGTGACGTTTTTTGAAACCCAACACCCTGTAGCTTCTTTGCCTTAATAAGCTCTGCCTGTCGCAGACTAATACCCCTAGCCAGCACTTTATATTGCGATGTTTTATCCGCCAGCAATGTCTGCATATTACCCTTTACCGCTTCGCCACCAGCGATGGCACGCACCGCCTCTTCAACCGCACGAGGCTGCGTTACTACCGTTGGATCAGCAAATACTGTATACACCTGCTGGTTCATTACCAGCGGCACCGGCGTACTGCCATCAAGTGCATAAATCTGCCCACGAGCTGCAGGAATAATGTGCGATTTTACCTGTTCACCACGAGCCAATTGTACGTAATGCCCATGCTGTACAATTTGCAAATAAAAAAGCCGCACCACAATCAGCAGCATTGCACCCGAAAGTACAAGCAACAAGAGTTGTGAACGGCTTATGGCTACTTTAGTATCTATCACGTAAATTATACTTTATTGCGTATATTGCACACTGCTTGGCTGTGTCATCGCCTTGGCAACATCGCTATTTTTAACAGTTTCGAGCGAACTGAGACGAGCGTTTTCAACCTCAAGGTCGGCCTTTTTGGTAGCGAGTTCAGAAATCTTGCGATTTCGCTTGCACGATAATCGTACGAAGTTACTCCGCTTGCCTGTGTTAAGTATATCAAACCCAGCACCAGAATCATAAGAGCAACCATCACGGTATGTGTCACTGGCCCCAGTGTAACAGGAGAAACAAATCGAGTAGTGTTTTGATTGCGTCCCCAGCTCTGCTGGCGTCGAGTGGCTTGATAGGTACGTTGATATGACATTTCGCTTCTTTTTGTATTAGTGTTGATGTTTGATGGATTGGTAGCAAAAAGCAGCGCAGCGAACCACGCTACTTCTTGCCCCTGAGTAAGTTATAGGTAATCTGATACGATTACTTTACACGTACTGCAACTTTTTGTTCTGCTGATACGTTTTGTACTTTGATTTGGATTGGCATAATGCCCCCTTCCCTGTGTTTATTTTTTCACTGCACCACGCAGTTTAGCACTACGTGAACGCGGATTGTGAACATCGTAAGTCGCCCCATCAAGAGGTTTCTTGTTGAGCAGTGCTAGCTCGGCTTCAAAACCAGCCTCAGCCTGCTCCTTAAAGAACCGCTTCACTAGGCGATCTTCAAGACTATGGAAGCTTATCACCCCTACCCTACCATTCTGGTGTAAAAGACGGGGCAGGAGTGGTAATAAGGCCTCCACTTGCGCGAGTTCTTGATTGACCTCAATACGCAAGGCTTGAAAGGTGCGCGTCGCAGGGTGGGTTTTTTGCCACCTGCCACGATGGATTTCGACAATCAGCGAGGCAAGCTCGCCTGTGCTAGCAAATGGCCTTCTTTTACAGATTTCCGTCGCAATTCGCATTGCAAACTGCGGCTTCTCTTCGCCGTACCGCACAATCAACTGAGCTAGCTGCTGTGGGGAGTAGGTGTTCACAACAGTTGCCGCTGAAAGTGGCTGACGAGGATCCATTCGCATATCGAGTGGACCATCATGTGTAAAAGAAAACCCTCGTGCACCTTTGTCGAGTTGTGGTGACGACACCCCCAAATCAACCATAATTACATCAAATAGCTCACCCGCTTGCACCAATTGCTCCGCCGCCGATACAAAATCGGTGTGCAGCAATTGTGCCCCTTGGGCGGCAAAACGCTGAAGCTCGGCAATCGCATTCTCATCACGATCAACCAATACGGCGTTTGCAGTAGTATTTGTCAATGCTAAAAATGCCTCCGCATGGCCGCCGTACCCCGCCGTTAGGTCGAGATATCTCTCGCCTACTTTGGGCTGTAGCAGCGTCAGCGACGCATCGAGTAGCACTGGAACATGTAAATCATACGAACGGTTCGCATGAAGTTGTGGTGGATGTTCTTTAATACTCATTCCTCCAGTATAAACCAGAGGGCTCGAGATCACCAAACCAGCAGTGTAGCTTGTGTTTGTGTTCGCAGTGAAATGTTTGTGTTTGTAAAAGTCATTCTCCATCATTATGAGTATGGTCGCAGTGCAACCGGTACAGAAGGAGAATATGTGAGAGACTTATGTGTGTGAGGTGGAGTTTTTTGGGAGGTGTGTGTTAAGGAAGGTTCGCCGAATAGGTTTTGTGTGGCTTCGGAGGGTCCACTACTACACTGCCAGATTGGTTATCTCGAGGATTTTCATCAATTTGTTAAGGTGCCTACAACCAGCTACGCACGTTCAATGCGCCAGTACTTGCCTGCCCGTGTTGCCACGATATCACGCTCAATACCTGCGTATTCTAGCAAATGCTGTTCGATGGTGACACGACCCTGTTTTTGGTCGAGCTCATCAGCTATTTTGCCACGCCGAAATTGTACGTTGAGATCGGCAACCTGCTCATCAAGGATACTCCCCTGCAGAGCCGGTTCGACTTCCCCATCCCAGACCGCTTGCGGATACAGGTGGAGATACTGCTTGAAGCCTCGGGTGATAACAACGCCGCTAGAAAATTCATCACGTAGCTCGGATGGAATGGTCAAACGCCGCTTCTCATCTAACTTGCGTTCAAAATAATCTATTGTTGTCGCCATACGTTCCTTTTGGCTTTAGTTTTGGTTGGTAGTGGTCTTGTTTGTTTTTGCTTCTTTGCTTGCCACTAATTTCATCATATCACCCACTTTTACCCACTTCAACCCCCATTTTTGACTTTTTATTATTTGATGCTACAGTTTTCCACATTTTTGTGGAAAACTATTTGCCGTAACAGAGAAAGCCCCTGCAGATCATCGCAGGGGCATTGTGACAAAAAATACCACAATATAGTGAGCACTATATGCCTATCGAATAAACAAGAAGCGGGCCAATTCTAGGTCGTAACGAGTAGTGATTTGCAGCGTCACCCACGCAATCAGGAAGAAGAGATTGAAAATGAGCGATACAATCAGCACAGCGTTCTTCATCGCATCAAACGTGCCAGGACATTGCACGACTGGTGCTTCCGCTACCGCTGGCTGCGTTGCAACAGCCTTTTTAGGAGCAGCCTTCTTGCGAGTTGCCGCAACGGTGGTTGCCTTTTTTACTGTTGTCTTGGCAGCTACCTTTTTAGGAGTAGCCGTCTTTGCTGCAGCAGTACGAGTCGCTGCTGATTTGGTCGTTTTTGTGGTTTTGGTTGTTTTTGTGGTTTTTTTATTTTGTGTCATAATACTTTTAATAATAGCATAAGCATTTTATAATGTCAATACTTATACCCTATTTTTGAATAAAAAGAAAATATCTGCTGCTATTTAACTAATGACATAACTGCTCGTGCGACCGCATCAGGGTCATGTCGAATAAGTGTACGAGCTGACGCAATCGGATCGCTGGCGTTAGGATTGTGCCAAATCTCGCCAGACAATAAATTGGTGCCGACTGCTCGATACGGAGCTCGTGCTAATCGCTCGGTATTGTATTGCACGCTATTTTCGCCATCCTTGGCGTATTTTTCAAGTAAACTTTGTGATGGCGTGGCCGTATTATACAACACCACATCCAAAAAACGATACCCGGCTAGTCGCTCGATCTCATCAGCAAAATCACTGACCTCAAAGCCATCAGTCTGCCCCGGCTTAGTTACCAAATTACACACATACACCTTCGTACCTCGAGCCTCCGCTAAAGCTTGGCCAATACCTGGCACAATCAGTGCTGGAGCTAAACTGCCATACAGGTTGCCTGGTGCTACCACAATCACGTTAGCCTCACAAATTGCCTGTAGTGCACGAGGGTTAGCGACCGCATCTGGCGTCAAAAAAAGCTCTGGTCGCTTGGCTGCAAAGTGCTCATGGGCAATCTGAAACTCACCAATCACCTCATCGCCCTGCACATCACGCATACCTAGCTTTACGTTACTGAGTGTGACCGGCTCTACTATGCCTGCGATATTAAGCACCTCACTGGCAAGTTCAACCGCACGGCCAAAATCACCCGTCATCTTCTCGAGTGCAGTGAGAAATAAATTACCAAATGCATGTCCCTCTAGACTGCCATTATCAAAGCGATAATTGAACAGGTCTCGCAGCTCTGGCGTACGACTCAGCGCCACTAAACACTGCCGCACATCGCCTGGCGGCAACACTCCAAGCTCATCACGCAGCTTCCCTGTGCTGCCACCGTCATCGGCCATATTTACCAATGCGGCAATTTTACGAGTATACTGTTTTAGGCCGCTCAGCACCGTAAAACTGCCCGTGCCGCCGCCAATTACCGCCACCTTTACATCAGTGGAGCGAGAAAATATATCACCATTCACTACTTTGTCCTAATGTACTTAATTACTTTGCCAAACCATTTTGCACTCGGCCGCAAGGTTCGCTCAAGTGTGCGATAATCCACCTCCGCCAAGCCAAATCGAGGCCAACGGCCATATGCCCATTCAAAATTATCCACCAAGCTCCAGTGCAGGTAACCTAGTAGTTTCACTTCTTGATTCATGGCATTTTGCATGGCGGAGATTGTTTTAAGCAACCAATCCTGCCGAAGCTCATCATCACCATCGGCAATGCCATTTTCGGTAATTATGATCGGCAGTTTGTATTTATCCCACAATCGCACCAATGCATATTCAAGATGCTCCGGAGTAACATCCCAGCCCAAATCAGATACTGCAGCATGCGGATTGTGCACCCGATAGCCATAGACTCGATTACTAAAATAATAATTTACGCCCAAAAAATCACAATGCTTGGCAACCTTTTTCAAGAAATAATCATCCGCACCCCACTGCATTACCGAGGCAGAAGTGCGACTCAACCACGCATCATCACCCGCATACACATAACTCGAATTATACGCCACTGACACCCTAGCTCGTCGCTGCAGTTGCTTAATGACTCGGCGTGATTGTTTATGTGCCCGTGCCAAATTATGTAGCACCGCCAGCATCGCCCGCTTGTTTTGCACGTTTGGCGGCCAATGCCCTTCATGGTAACTTTCGGCCGCATACACCGACGGCTCATTGATAGTGATAATATACCGCAAATGCGAACCAAGTTCGGTCATCACCTTTTCTACAAACCGCACAAAATACGCCACATTGCTACGTTTTTCAAAGCCGCCAAGCTCATCAAACCACACTGGTAGCGTAAAGTGGAATAACGTTGCGATAGGCTCGATTCCCCGCTTTTTAAGCGATAAAATATATTCTTTGTAATGATTAATTTCTTCGGCATTCCACGAACCTTCTTGCGGCTCGATACGTGACCATTCGATACTAAAACGAAACGCATTCATATGCATACTTTCAAGCAAATCAAAATCTTGCTCGTAGCGATTATAATGATCAACCGCCTTGCCCGAAACATAGTTTGCTGGCGTAGTTGCAGCCCGCTTAATCTTGCTCCACTTCGGCAGTTCATTGTCACGATGAGCTGCCTGAGCCGCCAGTGATTTGGCATTTTCAAGCTCCCACACCGACCACTGATTATGCGTGTTGCCCTCCACTTGGTGAGCACTGGTTGCGGCTCCCCAAAGAAAACTTTTAGGAAATACGATGCTCGTTTTCTTCTGCATACATATACTATTATACCACTACATCTTCCCCAAGTAACTTTTTCAGCCGCAATAGCACCGAATTTTCATGTCGACCAAACCGCTTACATAGCTGTGCGATTGATTCGCCCTGCTGAAAATACTGCACCAATTCAACATCATCGTGCCTCGACCATGGCTTGTAGGCGTTAGGATGTGTTTCACGCATTTTGGCAACTTTTTCTGCCCACGACTGCCCCTTTTTTACTACTGGCGGGTTTGCTTGTGATTGTCGTGCCGCCTGCGTTGCTAATTCGGCAAATCGAGCTGCGTCCTGAGCCGATTGCGATAGCAACACCTCATTAATTGCCACCGCATCTTCACTAATCTGTAGTGCGGTGCGATTAATGCCATACAGATACAGATTATCAAGACTCCGCACTCGGCTCAATGCCACATACCCCATGCCTGGCACAAACGCTTTACGCAAATCAATCCTGGCTGCATCCAGCGTCATGCCCTGGCTCTTATGTACGGTAATTGCCCACGCCAACCGTAGCGGTATTTGCGAGATTGAGGCTCGCTTTTTGTCGCCATCACGCAGCTCCCAACTATCCGGCACCATCGTTACTGTCCGGCCGTTCTTAAATAGCACAATTGGATATTCCGTGACTGGCTCAAAATCTACCACCGTACCAATGCTACCGTTGGCAAATTGACGGGTTGGTGAGTTCTTTACCGCCATCACCAACGCTCCTTTCTTTAGCACCAGTTCTGCCGGTGCTAGCACTGATCGCTGCAGTGTCTCCACATAGCTCGCCGCGCCTGTTGTCACTTGCTCATAGTAACACGCCTCCCCTGGCAGGGTTGCAAGCTTATCAGTGTTGATTGTATCAACATCCATATTTACCGTGTGGAGTTCAGTCACCTCTTCATCCGGCACCATATCAACCCGCTCTAGTAACGCCTCGGCGTGGTGGCGGCGAATATCATCCGCCCGTAAGGCATTCAAGATAGTCAACAATGCCTCATCTGTTTGACGATATTGCTCCTGCAAATATAAAATTGCCGGTGCTAGTTCATCCCACACCAGCGAACTCACCACAAAGCCACCCGCCCGAGCCGCCGGACGATTGACTGGTGGCAGCTGAAAGAAATCGCCACTCATCACCACCTGAATGCCGCCAAATGGCACATCGTTGCGTCGCACCAAGCGACAAACCTCATCCACCATATCAAGCCGAAAATCATGTAACATACTAATCTCATCAATAATCAGCACATCAGTTTTTTCGATAGTTTCACGACGGGTCTTGGGCATACTATCCACAAACCCTTGCGGCAGACTATCTCGCACACCAATGCCACTCCAGGCGTGAATCGTATTACCGCCTAGATGTGTCGCTGCCAAACCGGTAGTAGCCGTTACTGCCACCTTTTTGCCATCAGCCTTGGCTTGCCGAATAAATTTATTGAGCACAAAAGTTTTACCCGCCCCAGCCGGCCCGGTCAGTAGTGCGCTGTGCCCCTCACGTAAAATTGCCAGTGCCAGCTCTTGCTTCATATAGTTTTAGCCTCGTGGCGGCTCGCCTTCTGGGTCATCAAGCAGCTTTTTGCTTTTAATTTCGTATCGTTTGCCAGTGATTTGGCTGGTAATATAATCTTCATTGATAAGGTTTACGAACGTATCAAGGTCGTTTCCATCCATAATAATAATCGCCCCGTTATCATCCGTCATTAAATCAAGCTGCATATCATCGGCATACTCAACCGCCTGCTCCTGACTTACACTGCCAATCTCGAGCTTTTGCAGTTTATTGACAATTTTTTTACGATCTTTTACGAGTTCGTGCAGCGTTAAGCCCTCTGGAAAACTAAGCTTATACTCACGTTCAATTTCTGCCACTCGAGCATCAGCAATGGCTTGCTTTTTGTATTCGTACTGGAATAATTTCTCAAACTTGGCCTGGTTAAAGACAAAAATATCCTGCCCTACAATCATCACCTGGTTATCCGTTGGCAGTTTTAAGCCCACATCTGCCTTAAAGCTTTCAAATCGCCCCTCTCTGAATTCCCACGCTGTAGCACCCTTTAGTACATTGCTTTGTTGCACCGCCTTAATAATATAGAAGGTTTTATCTGGCGAATCTTTCAGCGTAAATCGTGCCACGATACCCTTAATACGCTTAAATTCATGCTCTTCTTCGCTAAACTCAACAATATCGTGACGCTCGTGTTCAATCAGATGAATCAATGTTTCGGCACGACCAACCTTTGCCAAGTCGGTCCGCAGCAATACATTTTCTTCACCATCAGACAGTTCAAATTCACGCACGCTCAAACCAGTGCCTGCCCCCATCGTGACAAATCCTAAAATATCAAACAAAAAAAGTGGTTTAATTTGAGCGTTCAAATCGCTCGCGAAACTCGTGCTATATGGAGTGTAGTTTTTATTAAAGAGAAAAAACTCGACATCAAGTTCGTTTTTTACTGCATCTGTTTGATTTGCCCACAAAAAAATATCAGCCGGTTCCCGTTCGGGAGTTGGAGTTGTTTCGGTCATCACCCTACCTTCTTTTGTTATGTAATTCTTTATTATTTTAGCAGAATTATGGCAATCTTTCACCCTCTCGGGCTTTATTTGCCCAAGTATCGGCCAGTTCATTGCCTTCATGCCCTACGTGGCCGCGCACCCAGGTTAGTGTTGCCTGCGATTGCTGATACAGCGGGTACACCTCTTGTACAATATCAAGGTTTTTAATCTCGCCACCCTTTTTCTTCCAGCCTTTCGCTTCCCAGCCAGGCGCCCATTTGGTAATTACATTAATCCAAAATTCGCTATCAGTGCGGATTTCGCACGGCTCGCCTGTCGCATCTTGCAGTGCGGCAATAATCGCCTTGCCTTCCATGCGAATATTGGTTGTATCACCGTCTTCGCTGCCTAAAATATGTGGCTTCATATCTTTAATAACCGCAAAGCCACCTGGGCCAGGATTTGGCACCGCCGAACCATCAGTATAGTATATTATCATAACTCTAGTATAGCATTTTACTACTGCAAGCTATCAATCATGTACCAGGTTTGGGCATCACGCTGACTGCGAATAATTGAATCTGGGTTAGCAGATAGTTCGCCAACGTGGTCAATCATGTGCCGTTTGCGTCGATATAGCCCTTCTAGCAATTTAGCGGCCGCCTTTCGCTGCTCTTTACTATAAAAGTTGCCGTCAGTTTCAAATTTATACAGAATATGAGCCGTTTCACCCCGACGGGCATCCTGGCGGTCTTGCTTAGTTAAAAACTGCAGCTCAACTGGCAGCTGGCTATCATACGTCAAACAAGTAAACTTTGCCACCCGAAAGCCATCTTTAGGGATGATCTGGACATTTTCATCGATAAACTCGGGCGAAAGATATTTGCACACCTGAGCGGTATATTCGTCATCGCCCTGCACAATAATAGCCTTTTCTTTTGACGGAGCCTTTTGCAACTGCAGCATATCGCTTTCACGAGCCCGCTGCACTAAACGGGTAAAATCAATCGCCATATCCTCAATCGTTTCGGATATAACTGTGCCGCCAAATATATCCATTGGAGCTTCGCCTGTGTACTGTGAATCGCGCAATAATTTATCCACCAAAGAACCGACCGACTTTTCGCGCCAATTACCTACAATCGGGCGATCATCACCCAAATCAAGGGCAAATTCACCCAGCTGCACACTTTCGTAGGGTATTTCACCCTGTGCTAAATATTGCGGAGGGTTCACCGCACTCGATAGTGCCATGTGCTCCTCATCATCAACCAAGCAAGCAAAAAACTCTCGTGCCCCCGCACCCTGGATGGAGTGCAAATATTCATGGGCTCGCAGCACCGTTTCGGTATTACCCTGCTGCACAAATCTCAGTTGCTTCGCCTGGCTACGCAACTCCATTGCCAAGCCATCAAACCCTAGCACTTCACAAATTGGGCCGTAAAACGTTTCAGCCTCAATCACATTATTCAGTGCGGCCGTATCTTCACCCGGACGCATCGCTCCTTGCAATACCACCTGGCGACCACCTGCCACCAATGCATCAAGACACACCACCGACTTTAGCAGTACCGACTCGATATTCACCCTGTCGGCTACCTCTGCCATATCTTCAATTCGAGCTGGTGCTGCAGCCTTATTCCAGGCATCACCATTGCCGTTAGTATGCTGAATATATACCTCATCATGCGTGTAATGCTGGGCGTAGGCATCGATGTAGCGCATATCATTCAGAATTGCAGGCATATACGCCTCAAGACCTGGCCGAGTGTGCGGAGCGGTAAGATATTCAGTGCGTGCCGTTGCTGCCCGCTGGCTATGCATATCACTTTTATCAGCGTCACGGTCGATCACGTACAGCATGCCAATATCTAGTGCCTCTTTTGGCATCACGTTGCCTGCAAATACGTTCATATAATCACGTACCCGGTGGGCACTATCAATCAGTAACTCTCGCTCGGCAGTGTTGGCATACATATCATTTGCATAGCCCTCCACTGCCTGCAGGGCTGCCTGATAGGAATATTCAGCATGGAATTCACGCTGTTCTTGCTGAAGTCGCACTGACGGATAACGGTATGAGGTCGGTAACCTGTTCATTAGTATATATTTCTATTTTAGCATAATATTGCCAAAATAGCAATAGCGTTATACCACAAGGTTATCACGTTACTACTTACGACTCTTTTTGCCAGCAGTTTTTGCCGGGCGAGTATGTGCTGCTTGCTGCTTTAAATATTCTGCGGCATCCGTAATCAAGAACAAGCTAACATCGTCTTGCGTTTTGCCTGCCTTGTGGAACGGCGTTGAAATCACTCGAATCAAAATTAACATATAAATCAACACAAAGCTCATCAACCCCACCATGGCTAGCCCACCATAAAACGGATCGATATCTGTAATCAGTAGCAAACCAATCAGTGCTGCCACGATTGAGCGAGCCAAAATAGTAGCCGATGGAATAAAACGAATGCGCTGGATATAGTTCACTCGGTGACGACTACGCAACAACGCCACCTGCTGCTGCTTTAACTTTACAATAAAGTTGGCTGGCACTCCGCCTTTTTCCATGGCACTAAAATACTGTGCCAATCCCCTAATATCCTGGCGAGCATCGTACGAACGGCGGCGAGCATCCTCATTAAAGCCCAGTGCAACCGATCGCAGCTGTGCCCGAAAACCGTCCAAATCAAACACCGGATAGGTTTGATGAATTGCTACCGCATCATCATACATGTCTTCAATCTGTGCAGCAAAATCAGACGGAATACGCTCCGACTCTTTATAATCTGCAATCGTGGCAGACAGCAAAAAACCTATCACAAACGTTACGCTTGATATTACGCTATTGAGTATTGAGTTTTGCTCAACCGGCTCGAAATGCAACATATGTAGCACATACTTGGCCGCTACAATGGCCGAGGCTGCCCCAAGTGCAATCCAAAAAATACGAAACAATTTTTTATGTACCATATGTGTGATTATAGCACACAAAGGGAAAACCCCCTCGTGACAGAGGGGGTGTGGCTCCTTTCTAGAATACGTGATGGTAGATTAACGATTCAGCTGACGCTGCCTTGCCGCAGTGCGGCGATATTCAACGAAATTCCTCGGACCATGTGCCTGACCTTCATCACGACGATAAAATTCGCAACCATCGCTGATGCTGATCTGGGAGTGGCCGTGTCCTTCGCCGTATGCATTGTCGCCAACGCTGCAAAAATACAAGTGCAATACACCGCTATCGCTCGTCCTAGCACTCAGATTTGGTGCATCGATCTCAAGGTCGGTAGCAAGGAGTCGGATAAACTCCCGCCTCGCTTGACGCAATTCCACAAAGGGCTTTTGCATCGACTGTCGCAGCTGACTGGCATATTGCTTGAGTCGAGTATCCGCCTGGGCACAAGCTAGTTCCGCTTGACGCAAAACGCACTGTGCTTGCTCGGCATCATACTTCAACTGTTTGAGTGCTAGCTCGCAATCGCACAGTTCTTCGACAAGCCACAAGATGTCATCGTCATACGCATCCCACCTATCCGAAATGATACCGTTCTGCACCTCGCGCAACATAGCACGAAGGCTGGATTTGGTCTCATGACGGCACACCTGACGCAGCTCTGCACGGAGTTCACTCCGACGCCGCTGCAGGTCATCAATACCCTTTGCGTGAAAACGTGCGTCTTCGGCATCACGTGCGGCCACATCACGAGCATCCTTGGCATCGCTAATTACCTGAAGTGTCTGATAGTAGGCAGCAACTGCCTTATCATACTCTTCGGTACGCAGATGCCTTGGAAGCGTGAGCATGTCGTATTGGCTCCTCATCAACCGGGCAAGCGTTTCGCAATCCCGTTGCAGATAGTACACCTTCCGCACAAGATAGCCGGTTGCACACCGTGCCATAATGTGGTCTTCGGGGTTGTGTTCGGCATCCTTACGAGAGGTAACATCCTCTGAGCGAGCAGATTCCTTCTTACGGCGTACCATATCTGGTAGCACCATCCTTCCTTGTTAAAGGGCCTACGCTACACCAATTGGCATAGCTATATATATTATATCATAATATTATAAAAAATGAAAGAGCTTATTGTTGGCGAGGATGGTTGACATACCCAAACGCTCGCATTCTATCTTCAAGCGTAGTAAAGAAGTCCTGGATTTGCCCGTCGGTCGGCTGTTCTGGCATTAAAGCAATCGAACCTAAAATCGCAGTACGAAGACCGTATGCATGACTTTCAACCTCTGGCTTATTTAAAAGATAATCGAGCTGCAGCGTAAATTGATCGTACCGCTTTCTATCGAACGCAGGATTGCCGGCCTCTTGCGCCGTTTGCGCTTCTGGGTATATCAGATTAGCCTTCATGCCACCCACCTGATCACCACTAGCCCTTGCTTGCAGCGGATTATCGTACATATAAATCCAATTGTTCATGCCCGGCTGGTGCGAAGGGTACTCCAGCAAATGCCGCATACCCTGCTGGTTATAGCCTCGTGGCCCTGCCAATGCATCTGCCGGCAAATTAAGCGTACGTTCTAACACCCAGCCAGCCAACTCTTCCGTACGTCGCTGAAATGGTGGCATTGAGTCCTTTGACTCCTCTGTACGCCCAATGACAACAATCGCATGATCATCAAGCATATCCGCAACCTGATGAGCAATTTCTGGCGTTGATGGCTTTTCCGGCTCGTGCGTAATAATCTTCTCGCCGCCCGCTTGCAGAACGTAGCGAGCACCCTCTTGTCGCTGACTAGCAATACCAGGCTGCCGTGCTGGCACTACCGTTGCACCACGTGCACGAAATGCCCCCCCCAACTCTCTCATCTGGTGATGCATCAACCATCACAAGGGGCAGCTCTTGCTCGTGCCACTGCTTTGCCGTATCGAGTGCAATCTCAAAACGAACGTCATCGAGGTCGGTATAATACGTTCCAGTTACCCCGGTGACTGGGGCTTTATCGATACGATAATGCTTCATATGCGGTGTGTCTTTATCCTTGCGTATATAACTTAATTCTTTATTTATTATATCATTTATTGTCAATAAATGCAATTTTTTGATGCACATCTAAATCTATGCTAGAGCCTCGATACCTACCCTTCTCTGCTCCGTCGTATCCCGCTCGCGCACGGTCACCGTGCCGTCCTCCAGCGTTTGGAAGTCGATCACCACGCAGTGCGGCGTGCCGATTTCGTCTTGGCGGCGGTAGCGTTTACCGATATTGCCGTTGTCGTCCCACATCACGGCGCCGTGCTTTTTCTTCAGCGCGCGGTAGACTTCGCGGGCTTTTTCCACCAGTTCTGGCTTGTTTTTCAGCAGCGGCGACACGGCAAATTTCACTGGCGCCAAATGCTCTGGCAAGCGAAGATACACCCGCTTTTCGCCATTCACTTCATCTTCAGTATAGGCCGCTGACAGCACTGCCATCACGGCACGCTCCACACCAAAACTCGGCTCAATCACATGCGGCACAAACTTTTCATTCGTCCCCTTCACCTGGTACTCCATGCTCTTTTTGCTGACACGCTGGATGTTACCAAGGTCAAAATCGGTGCGGTAGGCAATGCCCATCAGCTCTTCTTTACCAATTGGATACTCATACTCAATATCGATGGTTTTTTTGCTGTAATGCGCCCGGTCTTCCTCTGGCACGTCAAGTTCGTGGATGTGCTCTGGCTTGAGGCCAAGTTTGCCCAAAAACTCATGCGTGCTGGCCAGCAGTTCATCAAATGCCGCCTGCCACTCATCTGGGTGCACAAAATATTCGATTTCCATTTGCTCGAACTCGCGCGAACGAAAGATAAAGTCGCGCGGCGCGATTTCGTTACGAAACGCCTTGCCCATTTGCGCCAAGCCAAACGGTAGATTTGGATAGAACGTATCAACCACGTTTTTGAAATTGGTAAAGATGCCTTGAGCGGTTTCAGGACGAAGATAAACAAGAGACGGAGCTGATGGGTCATCCTCCCTTGCAATAGTTGCATTGCCTGTGATAGAAATAGAATTTGTCGATGTACCGTCTGAGTGGCGTTCTTTTTCGATAACCACAGGCTTTGCCGCTTCCGGAAAGGCTGCACCAATGTGGGTTTGAAACATCATATTGAAGGTGCGCGATTTACTGAGCGGATTGCCATCTGGGCTTTTGATGCCGTGCTCGGCGATCGCTTCGTCCATCTGCTCCATCGTCATGCCGTCTGGATTCACGCCATTATCCTTCAAAATATGGTCGGTGCGGTAGCGGCGTTTATTGACCGTGTCTTCACACAGCGGATCGACAAAGGTATCGACATGCCCACTGGCCTGCCATACTTTTTGGTTCATCAAAATCGCGGCGTCAATACCGTACATATCGTCCCGCGCATCCACAAAATGCTGCCACCACAAGTTCATAATATTACGCTTGAGTGCCACACCTAGCGGGCCGTAATCCCACGTACCGCTCAGGCCGCCGTATACTTCTGACCCCTGATAAATAAATCCACGACGCTTGGTGAGTGAAACCAACGCCTCCATTTTTTCGTTCTTCATTTGCTTGCTCATACTAGCAACCATTATACCATAACAGATTAGCGAACAGCCGCATGCCGCAAGGCAACGTTGGCACATTCAACCACATATTGCTGCACGCCGCCCACCAATTGTACTGTAGCAAGCGTTTGCGTTTGCAGCACGCGCAGCAGTTTGATGTGATTTTCGCCCAGCGTACCGTGCGGATCTACCACCAAACTTTTACTGGCAACATCATACCGGTACTGCGTGGCTGGTTGGATTTTTTCGCCCGCACCATCGCGCCACAGGCTTAATTCTTCGCCCAGCAGCTTGGCATACTGCAAATAAAACCAGGTTTTTACAACGGCAAAATTACTAGCCGGGCGATCAAGCGCCGCCAACACGCTATCTAGCACCGTAAACCACTCTGGTTCGTCGACCGTTTCAGCGGCACGATTCACCAATTGCATGACCTCGTAGGCAAATTGCAGGCGGTCGTAATCGCCCAAAATATGTTGATAAAACCCCTGCATACGCGCCTGCACCAGCGTGGCGATATCTCCCCTGCCATGCCGCAATACCACCTGCGATTTACACAATAGCTCAATCCCGCCGGCCAGTTTTGACTTTGGCTTACGCACACCCTTTGCCATCACCGTACGACGGCCAAGTGGCGTGCATAACTGCACAATGCGGTCGGCCTCGCCGTAGTTGGTACGTCGCAGCACAATTGCCTCGGTCGTTTCGGATTTCATAGCCCTACCGCCCGCAAGGCCACAATGATATCATCTGGGTGCATAGTTGCCTTGTCGATGCTTCGCACCACGCCATAATCCGCAAGATCAACACCAGCCAGCTGCTGGGTCATGTTGCTGCATAGCACCACCGGAATCGACCCGAGCACCGTGTCCGACTGCAACTCGTTTAGTAATGTAAAAATCGTTTCGCCAGCCAGTAAAATATCCGCCACAATCGCCACTGGCGGCTGCTGCATGATATGTGCCATAGCTTGATTGAGTGTGGCTGCCTGTTGTGTGGCAATATTGTGCCGCTGGGCGGTCTGTTGGTAGATATCGCACTGCCACGCATCGTCATCAACCACTAGCACATACGACTGACTCATAACAACCTCAGCTGTTCTGATTGTGACATTTCCACGTAGTACGTCATACCATCACGATGCCGAGTCACCCCTAGCGTGCCGTGCATCACCTGGGCGAATTTCTCTGCAATCGACAACCCAATGCCGCTACTTTCAGGACGATAAATACGCTGCTGCTGAATGGGCTCACCCACTACTACCGGGCCAAAATCTCGCAGCCCAATCCGCACACGATCATCTCTTTGCCACAAGCGAAACACCGCCTGTTGCCCGCTCGTGTATTGCAGGGCATTATCGCCAAATCCAAGCAAAATTCGCCGCAACAAATCACGATTCGCCACCACCAACGGCATGCGACGACGCTTTTGCACGACCAGTTCACGATTATATGCCCTGTATAGCGGAGTTAGCTCGTGTGCGACCTCTTCACATAGCTGCTGTGCATTGACAGGCTCGGTCGCAAATAGCGTTGCTGTGGCAGCGTGGGCTCGAGTGAGGTTTTCGGTAAGCCGCAACGAACGTTCACTCACGAGCGTAATTCGCTGCAGCATATCTGCCCGCACCGCTGCATCATCTACCAACTCCGCACTTAACGCCAACTGACGAATTAATGCTACTGGGCTTTTTAGTTCATGAGCCGCCGCAATCACACCAAAAGACCTGTCAAAACATGACAGGTCACTCTGGTAATTCCCCTCCTGCGACCCCTTGTTCATACTTCTCATAATAGCATGTTTGGGCAGGAATCGGTATTGCTTATGGTGAGCGTTTTACTGCTCGAAGGTGATAGTTTGGATCAGTTTATCGAAATCTGCTTTAAAGGTTGAATCGGCGTCGGTGCGGATAGTGGCAGTTTTATCACGCAGCTTGTAAATCACGGCTGAGCCACGAATATTCTTGTTAAAGTTACCGTCAAGGCGAGTACCGGTATTACCCTGTGATGACGTGCTCGAGCTACGCAAATCGCCCTTCTTTACCAAGCTATCATATTGCTGCACAACACGGTCATAATCTTTATTTTCAATTAACACACGCACTGCAAATCGTTGTGAATCTGACACTGGCGGCACTTTTTCTGGGTGGATGTAGGCTTTATAGTCACCACCACGTGCGATGTCGGTCGCTTCATACAAGCTCCAGGTTTTTGGATACTTAAATGTGAGGCGACCGTAATCATCCGGGCCAACAAATTCGTAGTTTGGTTCTTTTTCACGTTCGGCAAATTTTTGCTCATCCTTTTCGGCTTGATCTTTTTCTGCCTGGCTTACTGCTAGTTTTATTTTTGATTCGACATCGTTACTGGCACTTTCATATTGCATATATGCCCAGATTGCGATGCCACCAAATGCAACCGACAATACCGCAAACACTGCAACAAGTACGCCCAAGATAACGCTACCCTCTTGTGTATCTACCTTATTCATACACCCTATTATACTTATGTTTTGAGAGGCTGTAAAGGTAAGATTTTATAAAGATAGTGTGCATTATGCTGCCGCTGATGAGCAACCCCCGGCACCGCAAAGCCATAACTGATAAACTCAATTGTTCGCCCTTGCTGGCGTGCCTGTGCCGCCACATAGTCATACATCCGGGCAATGTCTCGTGATTCACCAAACGTATACACCACGGTTACATCCTGAGGGATGGCTGCATGCCAAAAATTACGCCACTGCACCACATAATTACCCTGCCGCATGCATCGCAGCCAGGTAACCGCCACAAGTAGCGGATTAATCTCGTAGCCAATTACTTTACCAGCACCAGCCTGTAACGCTTCTTGCAGTACCACTCCATCGCCACTACCAATATCAAGCACTGTATCGTGCGAAGTGAGCGGCCGCAATACTGTAAATGCCGCCCGAGCCTGCGAGCGATGTGTTGGCACATACGGAGCCCCGACAAGGGCTGTCAATAAAAACACACCCGCCACAGCTCCTATCAGCACCGCAACGAACATCATCTAGTCCTCCTTGGTGACTACCGTGATGGTCTGCTCGAGTTCATGCAGTTCCTGTTCGATTGCCTGGCTAGCTGCCGCTACCTGCTGATATCGCTCTATGGCTTCATCGAGCGTAAATTCATCACTTTCAAACCACGCCACCTCACGTTCTAATTGTTGAATTTTTTCTTCTATGGTTGGGTTATTTTTTATCATATGCCACTACCTTTGCTGTAATATTATGCGTTGCTGTTTCGATATTAATCACCCCATCTTTGCAGGCTGGGTCACCACGGACGATTGCATAACCACGCTGCAACACCGCCCGTGGGTCAAGTGAACGAATCACTCGCTGCAAGGCCGCTACATTGGCCTGCTGTCGTGCAATGCGAGCATGTAGCTGAGTGGCCGCACTTCTGCGAAGCTCCACCACCCAAGTGCGACGCTCTGCCATCAACCGCAGCAACAAAGGACGCAACTCTAAAAGTGGGTGTCGCACTCGCTGCAAGACTTCATCGACAGAAGGCAGTAGCACGACCGCCGCATGAGTTGGTGTTGATGCGCGTACATCTGCAGCCAAATCAGCAAGCGTAGTATCAATCTCATGCCCAATACCCGTCAGCACCGGCACACGGCTTGCTGCAATGGCTCGCACTACTCGCTCATCGTTAAATGCTGCCAAATCATCCGCACTGCCGCCACCCCGTAATAACACTACGACCTCTGGGGTGGTAGCACGCTCATTCACGCGCCGCAGTGCAGCTGCAATCGCCTCTGGTGCATCAATCCCCTGCACCTGCACCGGGTAGACCAAAAACTCAACCCCCGATACACGGCCTGCAGCTACTTTTATAAAATCGGTATACCCTGCCGCCTGCTGGCTACTAATGACCGCCACCTGCCGTGGCCACCATGGCAATGAACGCTTACGATCCGCCGCAAACAACCCTTCTTTCTCGAGCGTCGCACGCAGTAGTTCAAAACTTTTTTTCACACTCCCCTCGCCAACTGGCTGTATTGTGTGCACAGTGAGACTAAACTTTCCCCACTGCGTTAGCTTGGCTTGTGCTCGCACTCGCACCTTCATGCCGTCCTGTAGTGGTGTGTGTAGTGAAAACAACATCATAAAACAATTAATGCTCGCATTTGCATCCTTTAGATCAAAAAAGACAAATTTACCCTGGTTCACCTTAAACGAAGCCACTTCGCCTTCAACAATCACACTAGGATAGATAGTTTCTAGTGCTTGGTTGGTGATGGCGACAAAATCGCTAACTTGTAGAATCGGAGCGTGTGCGTCGTTTTCCATGTTTGATAATTGCCTGTTGATAAAAT
>JAUMZA010000002.1:43069-110051 GCA_030528355.1 Candidatus Saccharimonadota bacterium
CAGCAATCACTGTGCCAGCCATCAAAAGCACTCGGGCCAACACAATGGCTGCAATGCCTACCTGCTGATCAATCCCGGCTGCCACTAAAAATCCTACCATAATAATCTCATAAGCACCGGCTCCACCAGGGGTAACCATAAAGATGCCGGCCGCTCCAGCCAAGCCATATGCTACGACAAGCGGAGCGGGATTAATCGGGTGCCCCAAGGCTAAAAACGCACAATAAAACATTGCAATTTCAGCTAGGTTAAATATAAATCCCCACATAAATGGCACGATCAGCATTTTTTTCTTGGCGCGCACCTGGCGATAATCTTTTTGCACTTCTTCAAAAAATGCAACTAACGGACGTGACGAGGTGATTATCTGTGGACGCTTCCCAAAGGTGAACATTCGCACTACGCTATTAGCCACTGCCGTTAGACGTGCCGCCAAACCTTCAAAGTGGCGGCCATGCTCAAGCAGGTAAATCACCACTGCAATCATACCAAGAATCGCCAGCACCAACACCGCCGTGAGAGTTACCGTGAGCCGATTAAGTGCTCCATCAAACAACAAGGCTAGCACTGCAATCACCAGTAAAATTGCATATGCCCCAAAGGTTACAATTACACGGGTAATTTGGGCAGCGGTTGATTTACTTGGCGGCACATTATAGTGCTTTAGTCGCCACCCCATATACGACACGCCACTCACCCCGGCACTTGGCAGTACATGGTTAACAAAGTTCATTTCAAGCGATAATCGTGCAAGCGATGGCACCGAAATATGCTTGACTCGCCCCTGAGCACGCAAATACGAAAACATTGATTCGCCCGTTGCATAATACGACAAAAACTGCAGCGGCACCAGCAATAAAATCATCGTTAAGTCAACTTGATGCAGTAACTCCCAGGCACGCACAATTTCGTGTCTCGATGTAAACAGTATCACCCCTAATACGACTGCGGTGACAATACTCAGCCACGCACGGCCAGAAATCTTTTTTACCATATAAAGTATTATACGCCATTTTAATAATCAGGTATACTAGAAAGGTGATTTTATGTATTTTAGGACGACAACCAGAACTTGGCCTGGCCGAGCTTGAAGCACTCTACCCAGGCAAGGTGCGTCGCTTTGGCAGAGAGGCCGCACTGGTTGATATCGCCACACTTGATGTGCAGCAGCTGGGTGGAACCCAAAAAGCCGGTGTAGTGCAACACGATATTCCCCACGTTGACTGGCAAGTAATATCACGCACTATCGTACAACACTATGCCGCTACAGCTAGCACAGCCAAGCTTACGATTGGATTTAGTGCTTACATGCCAACTATAAAGCCCTCACAGCTTTACAAGCTTGGTTTGCAGGTAAAGACAGCCATCAAACATGCCGGCGGCAGCGTGCGGCTCATTCCTAATGCCGCTCGCACACTTAATACCGCCACAAGCCACCACAATAAACTAGGCCTGAGTCCCCATAAAAAAGAGGTGATGATTATCCAGCACGGGCGACGCACACTTATTGCGGAAAGTATTGGGGCCCAAAATATCACCGCCCTAGCTCGCCGTGATCAAGGCCGCCCTAAGCGTGATGCCTTTGTCGGCATGCTACCGCCAAAGCTTGCTCTTATGATGGTAAACATTGGCCTCGGTATGGCACAATCTTCCAAACCCCACCCCGCCCTGCTTGACCCATTCTGCGGCACAGGAGTGGTGCTACAAGAGGCTTATCTGCGCGGAGCAACTGTCTACGGCACTGATATAAGCGATAAAATGATTGACTTTAGCCAGCAAAACCTCGCCTGGCTGCAAAAAACTCATCCCCATGCCAAGGGTGTATTAGGGGATATCAACCCAGGCGATGCCACTGCTCATCGTTGGAAGTATGGCAAAACTCTACAGGCTGTAGTGTGTGAAACGTACCTTGGGCAACCATTTAGTGCCACTCCTAGCCCTGCAAAACTACAACAGGTACGAGGCAACTGCAACGCTATCATAGGAGGATTTTTACACAATATTCACCCCCAGCTTGCACACAGTACGCCGCTCTGCATTGCCGTACCTGCGTGGCGTAATCTTTCCAGCGGCGTGATCACTCGCCTGCCACTCGTGCGTGAATTGCATAAATACGGCTACACCTGTCACAACACTGCACCGCTTCTCTACTACCGAGAAGATCAAGTAGTTGCCCGTGATATTTTGCTGCTACGCACTCGTTAAATCCCCCGCCCGACACAAAAGTAGCAAAATCAGGGAGACCCGCTTACAATACAAGCTGCTTGTGGCACAGGGCTAATACTTATTACGTTATAATGCCATAAAAAATATAACACCGTCGCTGCCGTACGGTGCTATATGTATAAATGCTCGCTACACTATTGCTGGGTAAATGCCTCTAGTGTCTGCATGAGCGAATCAAGTTCTTTTTTACCAGACTTCCAAATATCCTGATCTTTTTGCTTGCTGCTAATACAGCGTTCGTCAACTGGAATAAAGGCAAAATACCAATCTCCTAGCTTCTTGACGTTCTTTTTTACATCTTTATTTTCGATAGTTTCTGGCATAGCAAGCAGGTCATCGTAGGTTGCCTTTGTCATGCGTCGCACAACCGCCAGTGTGCCATCTTCGCTATATGCCTTACAAGAATCAATCGCACCGTTTGAAAGATCGGCCGGCTTAGCACGCATTAAGCTTAATGAACGCACCTTCATCGTTTCACCACCATAGAGCGGTTCAACTGCAAACGAAAGGTCTTGACTGCCATCAGTTGCCTTGTAACGCATTGTCCACTCAGGAATCATACGATACCCGTTAATTACCGCACCATTTGCCGCAAGACGAACTGTCGCTTCTGGTGACTCGGTGGCATTTTTTGCCGGAGCAGTCCTTGGCTTCTGAGCAAGCTCCTGTTCTCTGTTACGAAGCTGCTGTTCAAGGCTGGTAATTTTAGTATCGCTATCAATCTTTTGCAAAAATAGCCAGCCAGCCGCACCAATTGCCGCAAATGCAAGCAAGCTCATCAACACAGAAGCCAACACACTCTTCGAGCCGCCGCTCTTTTTCGGGAGACGCTTCTCTGCCTTTTTGGCGCTAGTTGCCATTTCGGCACGCATCTTGTCGATAAGCGACGCATTCTCTTCCTTCGCTGGCTCGTCTTTTACGGCTGGCACCTCTTTTTCTGGCTTTGCATCGGCTGCCGCTCGAGAAATATCATCAATTCGCCGCACTGGCACATCCTCTTGGTCGTCCGCAGCCATATCTACTACATCATCTTCATCATCCAAGATATCGTCCGCATCGGACTCAATCCCTTCAACACGCTCCAGTTCACGATCAATATCGGTGCGTGTATCAATATCATCTGCTTTTTGCTGTACCAAATCGGACGCATTATTTTCTAGATCTTCTTTACCCATACCCCTTATCCTTTTTCTTATACCCATGGTACAGATTTTTATAAAAAACGTCAATGCTTGACGAAAAAGCCTCTCTAGCGTACAATAGTAAAGATTGTATTTATTAGAAGCATTTAAGGAGTGAGTTTAGATGTCAAAAGTTAAAGCTGGTGGTTCAAGTAAGAACATCCACAACAACGCCGGTCAACGTCTTGGCGTGAAGCGTTTTGGCGGTCAAAAAGTGCACGCAGGCGAAGTGCTTGTACGCCAAACTGGTGCAACAAAAATTGCAGGCGAAGGCACCTATATGAGCCGCAACTACACTATTCATGCAGCAAAAGATGGTGTAGTGACCTTCAAGAAAGTAAAGAAGACTCTCTTTACTGGCAAAACTGCCCCACGCACCCAAGTAACTGTTGTATAAATTGGTGCGAAGCATCGCAACATATCACCCTCCATCTGGTGGGTGATTTTTGTATAGCAACAGTAAAGCCACCACTGCCGTATTATATAAAATCCACCTCTGTAAAAGAGGTGGAAACCCATCGCACATATCATCCCTCTGCTAACCTACTGCAGATGAGCAAGCGCGGCGGCAAGTTGCGGGTCACGATTGTTGTTGACGTCATCGTGTGTCAGCTCAACCGCTTTATCTGGCAAAATACCTTCTTTACTAATGCTTTTGCCATGTGGTGTGTACCAATTGGCAATTGTTACCTTCAATATATCGCCTTTTGGCAAGTTAATAATTTCTTGTACACTCCCCTTGCCGTAGGACTTTTCACCAATGAGCGTTGCCACCTTGTGATCCTTTAAGGCACCGGCCACAATCTCACTGGCACTAGCCGAGCCAGCATCAATCAACACTACCGTTGGCACCCCAGCCAGCAGTGCCTGTGTGCCAGATGTAAGCGTCTTATTGTGACTATGCTTACCTTTTTCACTCACAACAGGCTTATCGTGTAGCCATACGCCAGCCACTTCAACCCCAGTCTGCAGATAACCGCCGCCGTTGCCACGCAAGTCAAGCACAATGCCTTTGACATTTTGCCGCTTAAATTGCTGAGCAGCAGCCCGCACCTTCGCACCACTGTCGCTACCAAATCGGCTCAACTTAATAATGCCGACACCGTCCTTATACTCAGTTTCTACATCGGGCGACACGATTTCGGCACGCTTCACCGAAATCTCCTTTCGCTCGGTGCCTCGTTGCAATGTCAACTTTACGGTAGTGCCAATTTCGCCACGAATTTTTCGCACTACTTCATCAACCGTTGCCGAACCAACCGACTCATCGTTGACCGCCAGCACAACATCACCCGATTGCACCCCCGCCTGAGCCGCTGGAGTGTCTTTAATTGGGCGGATGATCGTTACCTTACCATTACGCATACCCATCTCTGCACCGATACCACCGCCAATACTACCAGTAAGTTCTTTTTCGAGTTCCTCAGCCTCTTTAGGGGTGTAATATTCGGTGTACGGATCGCCTGTTGCCGCCACAATTCCCTTGCTGGCAAACTGGGCAAGTGTCGCCTCGTCAATGTCACCATTATATTTTGCCTTCAAGGCACGGTAGACATCCTGGGTATCGGCCAAATCTACCGAGGCAAACGGGCCACTCTTTACGCCGAGCTGTGCGGCGATCGCTGCCACCACATTTTTACCACCCGAACCAATCATAAATCCACCTACCAAAGCACATGCCACGGCGAGCATTACAAACATACCGCTAAACTGTCGCTTGTTAGATTGTTCTGTATGACGATTCGACTTCTGCACAAACTTCTCCCTTTTATCCTCATATAATTATAACGCACATGCTAGTTGTGCGCTATAATTTATACGATTTATACAACGGTTATGATTAGAAATAGATGTAAGTTAAACCGCTAGCCGAGCGAGTATACTTACGATACAAACCATCCCAAGCGAGATTGTAATCACTCACGGTAATAGTACCATCACCGTTGACACTCTCAACATACATCACGTGTCCGTAGTAGCCAACGTACTGCACGGCAGCAGCACCAGCCTTTGGCGTAGAGCCATTTGGAATACCGTACCGGGCAGTGGTATCTGGCCACTGGTTTGCATTACCACGGCCACCAAAGTGTGGCACAAAACGGCCAGTGCTATGGATTTTCCAGGCAACATAGCTTACACACTCACGAGTGTACAAGCCCCAATTATCAACATATGCATCGAGTGGAGCATTCGCCCATACGCCCGGGTAACCACCGCCGCCAGGGGTACCAGATGGTACCACGCCAACAGCACCGTTACGGCCACCAATCGCTGCCGCTGCTGCCCGGCGATTTTCTTCTGCCTGAGCAGCACGCAAGCGGTCGATATGTGCATTGCTTTGCTGAGCACGTTCACGGTAGGCGTTTTCCTCACCCTTGGTCTCTTCAATCAACTTTTGCTTTTCGGCTTCTTTTTGTGCAAGCTGTTCACGCTGACTTTTTTGATTAGCGATTTCACGCTTCACTTCAAGCTGCTGTGCTTCAAGCTTCTTCTTTAGACGATTAATCTCATCGACTGTTTCGGTCAGCTTGCTTTGCATCGCCGCCTGCTGACTCATACTATCCACCACATCGGCAATATTACCCTTACTTGCCACCATTTCAAGTGGAGTGGTTTTTTGGGCAATCGAATAATCAACAATTACATCGCCAAGTGCAGCTTTGTTTTCATCGATCTTCTTTTGGCTTTCTTTGATATCCGCTTCAAGCTTATCGTGGCGGGCTTGACTCTTCTGGAGCTGCTCTTGAATTGCACGAGATTGTGCCTCAAGATTAGCCAACTCCTCCTGATAAGTCGCCGCCATACGTGCAAACTCATCGGCGTGGCCGTTGTTACGATTAACATCTTCTTGTGCAGCCCTGATTTGATCATCATACTTATCGGCGAACACGGTTTTGCCAAGTTGAATTGGCATCGAAAGAGTCACCAATACCGCACACGCAACCGTAGCAGCCCGAGCGGCGAATGACTGTTTCGAAACTAACGTTGTGGTGGATTGTAGCTTCATACTATTACCATAGTACTATAACCACAAGCAGCTTGTCAAACGCATCCGCCCTTTTTGACGTTGTGAAATCAACTAAACAACCTCCGCTCTACGAGCAGCCCCTACCCTGCTAAATTTTTAGGTAACGACGAGTTGCAAAGAGCGATGAAATAATCCCAATCAACGCACCAATCGCAATCAAACCAAGCAACACCACGCCCGAATAGGTTGTTACGATGTACATGGTCTGCCCCACTTGAATACCATATGATTCAAGTTTTTGCCGTGCTAACATCAACACCAACACCCCAAGGCCGGTTGCAAGCAACGCCGCAATAAACCCATACACTATTGCTTCTACCACAAATGGCCCACGGATAAAGCCCTTATCGGCACCGATCAGCTTCATCATCTGAATTTCTTCTTTGCGGTTAAAAATCGCCATACGGATTGTATTAAACACAATAAGCGATGAAATGGTGATCAAAATCACACTCACTGCTAAGCCAGCTTTTTCGGCAAAATTCACCCAGCGGCCAATATTATCGATAGCAGCTCGTTTTTCGCCCGCAAACGAAGCCTCTCGCTTTGGATCTTTATAGGTTTGATAAAGTTTATTAGTCTTAATATACTCTTCTAGTGATTGCGTGTTATTAATATCAGTTAAATTAACCCGAAACACATACGAAAACTTTGTATTTGCGATTGTTAATGCATTTAGCAAGCCGGGATTGTTTTTGTTGGTTTCGGCGTAATCCTTTTGTGCTTGCTCTGGCGTAATAAGCGTTACTGTTCGCACGCCTGTCAACTCAGCAATGTCACCTCGCATTTTTGCAAGTTCTTTCGCTGGAGCATCGTGGCGAATATAAATCGACATATCTACTTTGTCACGAATCAAAGCCACACTATCAAGCAAAATATTACGCGACATAAGCGACACCATCACTACAAACAGCGTTAGCGTCATCATAGCAGTTGCGGCCACTGTTAGCCAGGCATTGCGGCTAAAGTTGTGTACACCATAGCGACACATTCGCACAAACGTAAGCCATTGGCGACGCTTGCGCTTTTGCAACGCAAACTCTTTGGCGTTCATCTTCTTTTTACGGCTCATTGTCGATAACTCCCCTGTACTTGATCGCTAGTGATTTTACCATGGTCCAGCACCACCACACGACGCTTTAGCTTATTGACAATCTCTACATTATGGGTCGTGAGCAGTACCGTTGTGCCATATTTATTGATTTTTTCAAGCAACTTAACGATATCCCAACTGTGCTTAGGGTCAAGGTTACCGGTTGGCTCATCGGCAATCAAAATCTTTGGCTGACGCACAATCGCACGAGCAATTGCCACTCGCTGCCGCTCACCACCGCTCAGCTGGTGCGGAAAACTCTTTTCTTTTCCCTTCAGACCCACCAGTTCAATCACCTTTGGCACGGTAGTTTTAATCTCACGATTGGTCATGCCGGCAATTTCAAGGGCAAAGGCCACGTTTTCAAACACTGTCCGCTGTGGCAATAGCTTAAAATCCTGAAACACCACGCCAATTTTACGACGAAGCAGCGGAATATGGCGATCCTTTAGAGTGTCATAATCGATACCACCTACCACAATTTTACCACTGGACGGTTTTTCCTCACGGGTGAGTAGCTTAAGCAATGTTGATTTGCCTGCACCGCTCGTCCCCACCAAAATCACAAATTCTTTTGGGTTGATATGCAAACTCACCCTATTAAGTGCCGGCTTGTGGCTCTTGTTGTATGTTTTTGTTACCCTATCCAATAAAATCATTACTTTTATTATATCATAAGTGTTATGTTTCAAGCTGCGATTCTAAATAGGCATCGATAAAACCACCAATTTTACCATCAAGCACTGCCTTTGCGTCCTTTTCTTCGTACTTAGTGCGAGTGTCTTTTACTAACGTATACGGATGCAGTACGTAGTTACGGATTTGAGAACCCCAATTAGCACTCTCACCCGCACGCAAATCGCCCATCGTAGCGGCGTGCTGCTCGAGCTGCATTTGTACCAATTTTGAACGCAAAATTGCTAAAGCGGTTTCTTTATTTTGAATCTGACTACGCTCATTTTGAATCGCCACCACAATCCCTGTTGGCAAATGGGTTACGCGCACAGCACTATCGGTCGTATTGACACCTTGGCCACCACGGCCACCACTACGGTACACATCAACCCTAATATCATTCGGATCAATTGCCACTTCATCTGGCGTATCTATTTTTGGCAATACCTCAACCAATGCAAAGCTGGTTTGTCGCAGATTATCGCTATTGAACGGACTGAGCCGTACCAATCGATGCACACCATGCTCACTTCGCAACTTGCCATACGCATACGCTCCAGTGATCTCAAATACGGTTGTTTTAACACCAGCTTCCTCCCCTGTGGAACGTTCAAGTTGACTCACCGATAAGCCAGATTTTTCCGCCCACCGCAAATACATACGCTCCAGCATCTCCGCAAAATCCTGTGCATCCGTACCGCCCACACCAGCAGTGATACGCAAAATAGCATGATGCGAATCATACGTACCCTTAAACATGAGAAGCTTTTTTAGCTCGGCAAACTCAGCTTCCATAGCGGCAAGCTGCCCGTCAAATTCTGCCGCCAAACTATCATCACCCAACTCAAGCAATTCGTCCATATCACGCAACTGCATCTCGAGTGCCAACCACGGCTGCACCGCCGCCTGCTGGGCGGCAAACTGCTTGTTTAATTCTGTGGCATGAGCAGGATTGTTCCAGATCTCTGGGCGAGCCAGTTCCGATTCTAACCGAGCAAGTTCTTCACGCTCAATAGCAATCGATAGCCGCTCATACACCGCAGCAAACTCTGTTTGTAGCTCGTGTAGTCGCTTATGTAGCAGTTCCATCAGACGAATCCTTATCGCTATGTGTTGAATCCTGCGTAGCTTCGGCCGCCTGCACCTTCTCTTGTTGCCATAGCGGTGCAAGCTTTGCGTACGTTGCCTCAATACGCTGCAGACGACGCACCAAAAACGGATGCGATGAAAAACTCTGCGTAAAGGCATTAAATGACGAATCGGTTTTATACACCTGCCACTGTTGTGCGAGCTCATTAAAGGTCGGGGCGACATCTGGGCCAACATGGACACAAATTAGTGCTTGCTTTACCTGTTCTTTATCTCGCAAATACGTTAACGCTAAGCGGTCAGCCGTAAACTCTGCCCGACGACTCCAAAAGTCTAACATCCACCCAAACAGCACCCCCAAGCCTGGAATCATACGCAGAATACTACTATACGTACTCATGGCAGTGTGTTTATATTTGATATGTGCCATTTCGTGCACCACAATCGCTTTTAGTTGATCCTTGGTGGCATACCGCACCGTACCAGAATTAAGCACAATCGTATACGGCTTCATAAACCCAAATGCAAATGCATTCATAACCGGGTCTTGTGTAATCATAATCTCGACTGGCGGCATAGCCAAATCCTTCGCCACTTGATTAGACCATGTTCGCAACCAAGCAAAATCACTATACTCAACCTGCAGAGCATTGCCAAGATACACTTGCCGCATCATGCGAATCATCACCAGCGTAATCACCAAAACAACTAATCCAATAAATATAAACATGGCGTTTTGTACAAAAAATGATTCCACCGGCGACAGCCCATACTCATCGACCGCTGCAGGGTCTTCGCTGTGTGCAATATAATACCCTATCACCAAGGCAATACCACTAATAATACAACTTAAAATCACATTTACCCAAAAGATAACATAGTCACTTTTGCGGTTAGCTTGCTGCACCGCCACCGACATATCCGAACCTGCTGTTTGTGCCATATTATTGTTCTCCTTCTGCTAACGATTGTACCGCAGCAATAAATTGTTCACCACGATCTTGATAATTCTTAAACATGCCAAAACTTGCACAAGCTGGGCTTAAAATCACTACATCGCCCGGCTGTGCGTTCGCCGCCGCATGCGTAACCGCTTGTACCATGGTGCCAGCTTCGCCCATAACTGTATATATATCATCGTGTATACCCGCCGCACGCAAGGCCTCCGCAATACGCACCGCCTCAGCCCCAATGAGTACAATATGCCGCATGGTTTGCTGAGCTACTTCTTTCGCCAATGCGGTAAAATCTGCCCCTTTGTACGAACCGCCCAAAATTAACACCTTTGGCTGCGAAAAGGCTCGCACTGCCGCAATCGCACTACCTGGCGTGGTAGCAATACTATCATCATAAAATGCCACCTTTTTTACCGTTGCAACATATTTTAACCGATGTGGTAAACCAGTAAATGCCGCCAATCCCTGTGCAATCGCCTCTGTCGAAACTGGCAGCAAGGCCCGTACGGCTGTAATTGCTGCACACGCATTGTCCACATTATGTGTTCCCGGCAGGGTAATGGTTGTGGTTGGACACAATTTTTCGTCAGCCAACCAAATAGAACCATCTTTTTCGTACGCCCCACCATCATCCTGCACACCATAGCGACGCAACACACCAGCCTCAGTCGCACTGGCAATCGCTGCTGAGTGCGAATTGGTTGGATGATATACACACACATCACCCGCCTGCTGATAGCGGCGAATATTCGCTTTCGCCTGCACGTACTCATCAAAATCAGCATGCACCTCAAGATGGTCAGGTTCTATCATGAGCACCACAGCCACCTGTGGGCTTTTTTGCACATCCCACAGCTGAAAACTACTCATTTCGTACACTACTACATCATCTGCCTTAATCTGCGGCAACACCTGCAATGCAGGAATGCCAATATTACCCACCAAGTGTACCGTTTCGCCCGCCGCACGTAAGATACTAGCGATAAAGCTACTGGTTGTCCCCTTGCCTTTGGTGCCAGTCACCCCAATAATTGGAGCTGGGCACTGAGCAAAAAACTCATTTGTTGCCGACCAAATACGGCGGGCGGTCGTGAGTTTATGTGGACTCAGCCCGGCAGTACGCACCACCATGTCAAACTGGCTCATATCATCATAGGCATGCGGGCCGCACTGCAGAGCCGCACCTACAGGCGGCACAATATCAGTACGCTCATCCACAATGGTGATATCATGCCCCTGTGCCGCAAAGTATTCATAGTTTTGCTTACCTTCGATACCATACCCTGCAATTGCAACCTTCATGCCTATCCTTTCTTAAACAATACTTCAAGCCTGCGTGACAGCTCGGTTGGCGATTCATGATCACCCGAGCCTACCATTGCCAATACTTGCATATCTTGATCAATAAATTTACGCGCCGTTTCAACCATACAGCTTAATGATGTACGGGCAATTTTTTCAGGCACCTTCTCGTATTCCTTCACCGTACCATCCATAAAATACCGGCCAGTGTAAAACCCGCTAATTTGTGCCGCAGTCTGTGCACCCATTTGGTAGCGGCCGAGTGCGTAAGATTTTGCCGCCTCAAGCTCTTTTTCGGTAATTTCACCATTCAGCACCGCTTGTAGTTGCGTACAGATAATATCGAATAGCTCACCGGCAGTATCATGGTTTACCTGGCCACTAAAATCCCAGCTGCTTTCGTACGAACTTGGCGTAACTGTACTAAACATACCGTACGCCAAACCACGCTTACGAGCCGCCCCAAAAATACGTGAATGCATCGTACCCGTTAAAAGATGGTCGAGCCGAGCCATTGCCGATAATTCTTCATCCGACAACACCTCTGGTACAATCATCGACCAGCCAAAGGTAATATTCGAAGCCTCTTTGCGACGAATAAGCGTCGGCTTGGCTGAATGAATCTCATCTTTTGGTGCCACAAAACGCTCACCTCGTGGCAGCTTCCAGCTTTCGAGATGCCGCTTAATTGCCGCCTTTCGCCCTTTTAGTTTGCCGGTAATGACAAAACGCATGTTGTCACTAGTGTGCGTACGACGATGATGCTCTTTAATGTCAGCCAACGTAATATGTGGGATGGTTTTGAGACGCTGTGAAATTGTTAAAATATCTTCACCCACCAATTGTTGTGCTTTCAACCACAATAATCGGCCGTGGTCATTTAGGTAGCCTGTGAGTTCACTTTTTACATTACCCTTTTCGGCGGTTAGCTCACGCTCATTAAAGCGCGGCTCACAAATAGACACCGCCTGTAAGTCCAAAATACGCTCCCATTCAAAATCGGCACAATCTGCCATATACACCATACTTAAATCGCTAGTAAATGCATTATGATAGGCTCCATTTTTGGTAAATTCAGCCTCAAACTCATGCTCATCCTTAAAGCGTGCATTAGCTCCAAATGCCATGTGCTCCATAATATGAGCCGTTTCATAGATATCCTTATGCCGCACAAAACGGTTGCCCGCCCTAAACTGAAACTCAAAACTCATTACCGTCGCATCGGGGGCATCAATCAACAACCCCCGTGCGCCATTTTGCAAGCGAACTTCCTCTACGGTATGCTTCATAGATTACCTGCGGTTCTTTTTGCGGTTTTGACGTTGTGCTTTCTTCTTCTTGCGTGCAACGTTTTTGGTATGATTTTTTTCAGCAACGGTTTTATTTTTCTTTACCGAGCCATCAAAGTCATCATCGCCTGCGTGCGTAACGGTCGCAGCCTCGTTTACGCCCTGCTCAATCGCTCCCTCCGCCAGACGAGTGAGTTCAGTTTCGTACTCATCATCAGCATTTTTTGCCGTAATATCAGTTGGTCGTACTCGCATAATAATACGTAATGTTTCGGTGCGAAGCATTTCCTGCAAACTTTCGAACAACTTTTGTGATTCCACTCGATACTCTACAAGCGGGTCTCGCTGCCCCACACCACGCCAGTGAATTCCCTCACGCAGGTGCTGCATATTTTCAAGATGCTGCATCCAAAGCTGATCAAGCACTTCCATATACACTTCACGTTCAACCTTGCGAAGTATATCTTCACCCACTCGCTCTTCCTGGGTGGCATACAGCTCCTTCGCAGCTTTTAGGGCTGCAGTGTAACGTTTTTTATCATTCTTTTCAGCACCAATTGCGGTAATTGCCTCCGCTTCAATTGGGAAGAGTGCCTCAAATTCTTCTGCAAATCTTTCATTTTGCTTGGCTGGCACTACGGTTAAAGATTTAACCGCATCACGCAACAAGCGATTCATTTCAGTCTTAATGTCATCACCCTCAAGGATCTTGCGGCGAATCGCATACACAACACGGCGGTGACGATTGATTACATTATCATACTGCACCACGTTTTTGCGAGTGTCAAAGTTATAGCCTTCAACCCGCTTTTGTGCCGCCTCTAGCGTCTTTGAAACCGCTTTATTTTGGATTGGCGTATCTTCATCAACACCTAATCGATCCATTAAAGTAGCAATTCGCTCACCCTGAAAAATGCGCATCAAATCATCTTCGGTCGATACGTAAAATTGCGTTTCACCAGGGTCACCCTGACGACCACCACGTCCACGTAGCTGGTTATCAATACGGCGAGATTCGTGACGCTCAGAACCAATCACCACCAAGCCACCTAGCTCACGCACGCCTTCGCCAAGCTTGATGTCGGTACCACGCCCTGCAATGTTAGTCGCAAGCGTAATTGCACCCTTTTCGCCCGCTTTGGCCACAATAGCCGCCTCACGTTCGTTATTTTTTGCGTTCAGCAGCTCGTACTTAATACCTTCTTTATCGAGCCATTTTGCGATCAGCTCGTTCTTTACAATCGAACCAGAGCCAACCAACACTGGGCGACCCTGCTTGTGATATTCTTTGATCGCTTCGGCTACTGCCTTTAATTTTGCTTTTTCAGTCTTAAAGATTAAATCTTCTTTATCGATACGAGCGATTGGCTTATTTGGCGGAATTTGCACCACATCAAGACTATAGATTTGTTGGAACTCTTCTGCTTCAGTAAAGGCTGTACCAGTCATACCGCTAAGTTTTTTATACAGACGGAAGAAATTCTGGAACGATACGGTCGCAAGCGTCATACTTTCGGTCTGCACTTGCACCTGTTCTTTAGCTTCAATCGCTTGGTGCAACCCTTCTGAATAGCGGCGGCCATGCATTAAGCGGCCGGTGTGCTCATCCACAATAATAACTTCACCATCAGTAGTTACCACATAGTCTTTATCTCGTTTGAACAAAGTTTCTGCCCGCAATGCTTGATCCATGTGATACACCGAACGGACGTTTTCTGGAGTGTACAAATTTTTTATACCAAGCATGGCCTGCACTTTTTCAACACCCTCGTCACTCAAGCTAACCGAGCGACGCTTCTCATCAAGGATGTAGTTATCGGCTGAAGCAGCTACTTTTGCAGCAATTTTTGCAAAATTAAGGTAATGTTCTGGGTTGTCGGCGGCCGGAGCACTAATAATCAGCGGCGTACGAGCCTCATCAATAAGAATAGAATCCACCTCGTCCACAATGGCAAAATTAAGCTCACGCTGACGTAGCAATTCAGCATCGTTCACCATGTTGTCACGCAGATAGTCAAACCCGAACTCATTATTTGTTCCATAGGTAATATCGGCAGCGTAGGCTTCTTTACGGCCAACTGGACGCAGGCGACGCATTTTTTCATCGGTGTGAGCCTCGTTATCGTACTCTGGATCAAAGATAAACGAAGCATCGTTAATAATAACACCGGTGGTCATACCCAAAAAGTGGTACAGCTCACCCATCCAGCTAGCGTCACGCTGTGCAAGATAATCATTCACCGTCACCACATGTACACCCTTGCCTTCAAGTGCATTCAGATACACTGGTAGTGTTGCTACCAAAGTCTTACCTTCACCAGTCTTCATCTCGGCTACATTACCTTCGTGTAGCACCATGCCGCCAATCATCTGTACATCAAAATGCCGCATACCAAGTACACGTTTGCCCGACTCACGCACCAAGGCAAATGCATCCGGCAAGATAGTATCCAGCGTTACCTTCTTTTTTTGCAATCGTGCCTTAAGCACCTCTGTTTGTGCAGCGAGCTTTTCATCGCTCATGGCTTGATACTTTTCTTCAAGCCCGTTGATTTCTTTTACTCGCTTCTCTAGCCCCTTAAGGATACGACGCTGTGGGTCGCCAAACACCTTAGATAAAACCTTTTGCCTGCTTACCATAAAAGCTCTTCCCTCTCACTTTTCTGAAATATCTGTAAACTACTACATATTATACACCGATGCTAATGATTTCAAAAGAGGCAGCCCTTAAAAAACCCAAAAGCAACGCACCCACCCGTATCGAGTGAGTGCATCTAATACGCAACCTATTTATGTCAACTTATTGCTGTTCACGCTTAAAACTACGCTTAAATCGTGCCAAAATACCTTGGCGACCAACGTGCGGAATGCGAGTTTCTTTATACTTGCGAAGTTGCGAAGCAAGTTTTACCTCTACAATGTCAACCGCCGCCATTGCATTTGGTGCCATATCTTTTGCAGTGATGGTTTTTTCTGGCACGGTGATCACCACTTCTACTTCGTACTTATTGCTATCCTTGCGCTCTAGCTGCTCAATGCGCACTACTGCAGTTGCACTTTTGCGTGCATGACGTGGCAGATAGCGATCGAGTGCACTAATTTTTTTTGTGACATATTTTTTAGTTTTTTCATCAACGTCGTACTTAATACCTGTAATTGTTAATGCGTCAATCATGCGGCCTCCTTTAGACGTAACATGTTGGTTTATTTTATAGCTTCATTATACCACAAAATCACTAAATACGTTCACGACCCTGCATGTACGGGCGTAGTACTGCTGGCACAGTAAGCGTACCATCTTCGTTTTGGAAATTCTCTAGGATAACGACCAACGAACGAGCTAGGCTCACCGCCGTCCCGTTTAATGTATGCAACACCTCTACTTCACCACTGTCACGGCGAACCCGAATGTTCAAGTTGCGCGCCTGAAAATCAGTACAGTTACTACAGCTGGTGAGCTCACGATAGGTTTCATCCACTGGCGACCAGTACTCAATATCGTATTTTTTAGCCGCTGGTGCACCCAAATCACCCGCCGCAATATTCACTACATGGTACGGAATGCCGATTGCCTGCCACAGTTCTTCTTCAAGTGCCAAAATCTTTTCGTGCATATCACGTGATTGCTCCGGCGTACAAAATACATACATCTCAAGCTTATTAAACTGATGCACCCGGAACAACCCACGAGTATGCTTGCCATACGTCCCCGCCTCTTTGCGGTAGCATGGGCTATAACCCACATAGCACAGCGGCAACTTAGCCTCATCGATAATCTCATCAGCATGATAGCCCGTCAGCGGCATTTCAGCGGTGCCAATCAAGGTTAAATCTTCACCTTCCACAAAATATTGATCGTTACTCTTCACCCCTTTTGGTGCAAAACCCGCCCCAGCCGAGGTGCGAGAATTCACCATATTTGGCACGGTCATATACGTAAAGCCTTTTTCTAGCAGATACTGCAACGCAAACTGAGTAATGGCATTTTCGAGCAACGCCAAATCACCTTTTAGATAGTAAAATTTAGTGCCAGCCACCTTCGCACCACGCTCAAAATCAACCCAATCACGCTTAGTGGCAAATTCAAGATGATCAACCGCACCAGTGGCTTGTTCGCCCCAACGCTTCACTTCTACACTATCTTCTTCACCGCCCAGCGGTACATCATCAAACGCAGGATTTGGCACAGCTTGCATAGCCACTAGGTAATCGGCTTCAACTTGCTTAAGCTGCCCCTCTTGTGTAGCCAGTTCTTGCTTTACTTGCTTGCCTTTTTCAATCAAGGCCGGATCGGGCTTGCCGCCCTTCATCTGCGTGGCAATCTCGTTGCGAGTCTGACGCAACTCATCAACCTGCTGCTGCAAGCTGCGGCGAGTATCATCTAGCTGCAAAAGTTCAGAGATAGATACCTCATACCCCTTTTGTGCCGCCGCCTCTTGCACACGAGCAGCATTCTCCCTAATAAAACGAATATCTAACATAATTTTATTGTAGCACTTTGCCAGTAGTAATCAAATGAGCATTTGCTACACTTCAAAGAGTGTAAATATAGACTTTTATGTTGTTATATGATAAAACTAGTATCAACACCTGTTCAACCCCGAACAGTTGTCGCACCTAGGAAAAGGAGACTGCCATGGGATTGTTTTCTTATAAAGGAGACTATACCTACGAAGGGAGATTTCCCTGCCCCCTGTCATCGATAACAAAGCACTCAAAGCCCACCGAACCGATTGACCTTGTTGAGTACTGCCATCGGAAACTCGGCCTTGTGATAACAGTAAAAGTCACCGAGCAAAAGGAGGCCGGCTTTGTGATTGTGCCCTACGAGGTACCGAATCAATCAACACCAAGGACCGTCCTTGCCCGTGTGTACCGGGTAGATCCAGGCATCGCAAGCGTGACACCTTTCGTACGATTCGCTAAATTCGAGAAGTGGCATCGGCAACACGCATCCACGATACGCTTAAAGCGATATGTCACGATCGGCAAACCTGTTAAACCAACCCTTGACATTGGCCACCTTCCTCGTGATGTACGTAACACCAGAAGAGCTCTCGCCGCAAGACCAGTACAAACGGCAAGCAGCTTTAGCGTACCTCAATGGTATCTCGCAACCCTTCTCTCTGGCTACACCCCCTAGGCACCCGCCTACCAACACAGCCTGCCAATCCGAGCCTTCCGCTCTTGGCATACCTGCGATTGGTAGGCTGTTTTATTTTTTGACTTTTTTATCAATACGTGATATAAATAATATCAACAACTGCTCAATCCCGAACAGTTGTCGTACCTAGGAAAAGGAGATTATCATGGGGACATTCACCCGTGAAGTAAAGTATACCCACGACGGAAGATTTCCGCTCCCGTTTTCATCCATATGGCGGTACCTGCGCCGATCCACTGATACAATCGATCTTGTCGAGCTCTGTTGTTGCGCTCTAGGGGTCGTGGCAGTAACAAGAGTCGCTGAGCATGAAGAGGCTTGCTTTGTGATTGTGCCCTACAAGGTACTACATCGGCCAACTCCCAACACTGTCCTTGCCCGTGTGTATCGTGCCGAGCCAACCCTTGCAAGCGTACTAGCCTTGTCAAGCTTTAAGGATTTTAGTGCACTGCATACACAGCACGCCACAACAATACAACTCAAGCGATATATCAAGTTTGATAAGCCTATTGAATCAGCCTTTGGTGCCGGCCAACTTTCTCGTACGGCACGCAACACAAAAAAGGCGCTTGCCACAGGGTATGTATGCACAGCGGGTAGATTTAGCGTACCGCAAGACTACCTAGATAGCCTTCTCTCTGATCATACCTCCTAGGCACCCGCCTACCAACACAGTCTACCAATCCGAGCCTCCCGCTCTTGGTATGTCTGCGATTGGTAGGCTGTTTTATTTTGGGTCGCAAATTGTATTAATTTCAAGATTGTAAGGTATTGACTTTTTGTAAATTTGTACTATAAATAGTAATAACAACTGCTCAATCCCGAACAGTTGTCGTACCTAGGAGAAGGAGATTATCATGGGAGTATTCACCTATACGGTAGATTACACCTGCGAAGGAAGCTTCCCTTTACCCTTTTCATCCTTAGGGATGCATCCCCACTCTATTGATCCAATCGATCTTACCGAGCTCTGCGAAGAGGGTGTAGGACTTGTTATAAGAACAAAAGCTGCCGAACGCAAGGAGGCTTGCTTTGTAGTAGTGCCTTACAAGGTGCAACAGCAGCTTATGTCAAAAACGGTCCTTGCCCGTGTGTATCGTGCCGAGCCAAACATCGTAAGAATGATGCGTTTTTCGGAATTTGATAATTTCAGAAGATTCCACACGCAGCATGATGCAACAATACAACTCAAGCGATATATCAAGTTTGATGAACCTGTTGAAGCAACACGCAGTGCCGAGGATCACTCTGACACCGCACGAAGCACGGTAAAAGCACTTGCCACAGGGCATGTATCTAAAATAGGAGGATTTACTGTGCCGCAGGATTATCTAGAGGATCTCCTTGCTGGCTACACCCCCTAGGCACCCGCCTACCAACACAGCCTGCCAGTCCGAGCCTTCCGCTCTTGGCATGCCTGCGATTGGTAGGCTGTTTTCTTTTTCAGCCACCGAGCCGGTTTACTGAATCATTGCCAGAACTTGACTTTTTTATAAATGTGTGCTATAAGTAATAATAACTTTTGTTCAATCCCGAACAGAAGTCGGTCCTATTGGAAGGAATTCATCATGTCGGACAATACTCTGGCATACATTGGCTACGACGCTATCAACCTGCTCACTCTTGATCCCAAGAAAGACGCACTCTATGTCACCACCGATGGCAACGAAACGTTTATCATCGAACGTGCCGATAGCAAACCTGCCAACACGCAAGAAGAAGTTCGCATCAATCTGTTTAGAGACACCGCCAATACCAGCAAAGGCACTTTTTCAGCAACTGCTGAAAACCCAATCTTTTTACCAATACTTGTAGCTGTAGGAAAACATATGGCACTCCATATTACGTCTTACAACTCAAATCGCCTTTCACGCGGCATGGTTCTTACCACCAAAACAGTACGCAGCATCACTGTTGTCCCTCTTGATATGGTACCCCCCATGACAGGCAACTAGCCCACTGATTAAGCCCTCCGATTGAGCCTTGTGGCTCTCGTGCAGCATAGTTTAATCGGTGGGCTTAATTTTATAGTTGACTTTTTTATAGATATATGCTTAAATATAACTACCTTTTGCTCAATCCCGGGCAAAAGCAGCACCTAGAAAAGGAGATTCCGATGTCTAAAAGGCCATCACTCCCTAAGGCAATCACCGATCTACTGCAAGCAGAGTGGTACGTTGACCTCAAGCGGCTACTCGATGAGAAAGAAGCCCTGCTGCTACGAAACATCAGCGGATCCTTCTACCTAATCGTGCCACAAACCGCTAAGCCGAACCACCTTGCCCCGGTAGACTCACTGATTGTGCATATCTACGAACTTGAAGATTGTGCACTCAAAGGCGCTCGAGCAGTCACCAAGAAATTCTTGCGTGGCAACCCAAAGCGTACCGTCGCCCTTATGGATAGAAGTGTCACGGTGAACAGTTCATTGGCCGCCAGCGTCCTGCAATCCGATTTGGGTTCAGCCCGGCACCAAGAACTCATCATAAACTACTCTCCTATACTAGCAATGCGTACCGTTTCTATGCCAGATGACCTAGAACGGTAGCCCATCAATCCACAGCCCACCCCAATTATGCATATTGCTTTTTGGTACCACGCTTGGTTGGTGGGCTGTTTTCTTTTCTGTAAGTAGCTATTCGGTTCGCAACGCCTCGATTGGATCAAGCTTGGCCGCCTTGCGACTTGGCAAAAAGCCCGCCACAATCGCCACAAGCATCAACACCAACACCACAGCAGCTGCGGAGATTGGCTGAAAAATCAGTAGTGAATGCTCGCCAAAGTTCAAACTTTTTGAAATCCACGGATTTGCTGCCGTCGCGGCCGCCCACGCACCCAACACGCCAATCGCACCACCAATAAAGCCAATCCAAGCAGCTTCGTAGCGGAACATACGGCCAATGTCGCGCCTTGAAGCGCCTAGTGCTTTCATCAAGCCAATCTGCTGCGTGCGCTCAAGCACCGAAATGTACATGGTGTTAACGATACCAAAAATGCTCACAATCAGCGCCAGCAAACCAAAGCCAAGCACGATATTCTGCAGCACATTTACAAAGGTAAATAGCATACCTTGCACATCTTTCGAGGTAAGCGCCGCCAAATTCAGTTCCTTTTTGAGCGCTTCTTTGACATCTTCTGGATTTTTGCCATCCACCACTGTTGCCGTCACGCTGACATATTTTTGATGATGATCGGTGCCGATGGTCGAAAATTCAGCCAATTCTTTTGCCGCCGCCAAGCTAACGTAGGCATTTGGCGTATTAGTGGCTTGTTCTGGCGATTTTTTTGAAACCGCCACGATTTTTAGATCTTTGTGCATCAGCTTACTGCTGGTTAGCTCACGCACACCTGCCTCGCCGCGCGTAGCGTAGACTTTGGCAATATCCGCCTCGCTGACGTTTTGCGGCAACTGCTCGACCGTCATTTGCACCGTGGTGCCAATCAGTGATTCTGGCGATACTTTCAGCTCTTCGGCATATGCCGCCGGGACGATCATTTCGTTATCCGCCAACTGCACACCCTTATCCATCGCCTTGCCCGCCGCCGATTCAACCCGAATGCCACTATCACGCATCATCACCTCGCCGGTGTATTTTTTATCCGGCTTGGCGCTAAATGTAAAATATTTTGGCTGCAACTGATACAGCGGCGCCACATTTTTCAAGTCACTGCGCGCCTCGAGCTTCGCCAAATCATCTGGCGTCACCGCTTGATATTCGCGGCCGTAGTACGTCGCCTTATCTGGATTGTATTCTTTTAGCGCCGCCTGACTACCGCCGCCCACGCCAAATGTTTCTGTATTTTTTGCGATAATCAACCCCTGCGGATCAATGTTGCTACTGATAATGCGGTCAACATACTGGCGCGCACCCTCGCCCGCCATTAGGCTAGCCATAATGGCAAAACCGCCCACGGCAATCGCCACGCTGGTTAGCAAGGTTCGCATTTTTGCGCGGCGCAAATTTCGCCCCGATCGTCGCACGATATCAAGCATTCTCATGACGCTACCTCCTTTTTGGCTGTCTTTTTTGTGGTTGGTGCTTTGGCGGATGCTTTTAATGCATCGGTGCGATTATCGCACACCTCTACAACCTTGCCATCTTTAATGCGCACGAGCATTTCGCAGCGGCGCGCCAAATCTTCATCGTGGGTAACAATAATGAGCGTTGCCTGCTTGCGCTGCTGATAATCAAACAGCAAATCTTCTACCACGCGGGCCGTTGCCGAATCGAGGTTGCCAGTTGGCTCATCGGCAAACAAAATGCGTGGCTCGCCAGCAATGGCGCGGGCAATCGCCAGGCGCTGTTTTTGTCCACCCGAAAGATCTTTGGCTTTTGATTGCGCCTTTTGCTCGAGCTCAACTGCCTCGAGCGCCGCCATAATGCGCTCCTTGCGCTGATGACGCGGCACACCCGCCGTCTCAAGCGAAAGACTCACATTGTTATAGCAAGTTTCGCCGCCCTCCACAAAAAAGCTTTGAAAAATAAAACCCATTTTTTGTGCCCTAAAAGCGTCTGTAGCCCGTGGCTTAAGTTGCAAAATATCCTCGCCATCCACCAGCACCTCGCCTTTTTGCGGCTTATCTAGGCCTGAAATTGCATGCATTAAAGTAGATTTACCCGAGCCAGACTTGCCCAAAATCGCCACCGAAGTATTGTCTGGAATCTCCAAACTCACATCATCGAGCGCGGTAAAAAGATTCTGCTTTTTACCGTACGTTTTGGTAATATGCTTGGCGTGTATCATTCTGTCCTCCTTTGCGACACTTGTCTACTACTTTTATTATACACGCTTTAGTAGGTTGAGTGCAGACCTATAGTGTTACAGGTACCGACAGAATCACGACCTCAAACCTGAAACCTGAATCAAATCAGATCGTCGGATCTCCGGCTCCAGCGGCGTCATATAGCGCCCTGACAGCCACAAGCATCCTTTGCTGAATACGTAAATCATCTTTAACGCGAGTGTTAAAAAAATCCTCTATCGAATCGGGATATTCCTCGTCCGGTGTGTCATACAAAAAAGCCTCTTGCAGCACTTTTTTATCTTCGGGTGAAATATCATCAAAAAATCTGGATGAAAATCGTAAAGCCACTCAAGTCGAGTCTGCAACTCAAGGTATTTACTGTATTCCATGCTGGTATTCAATACAACTAATTTTAGCACATATCAGCTGGCTACAAACTTTATTTGCAATATTATATATGAATTGATACTATGACAATAGCTTCTGCAATCAGCAAAGGCCGACATTTCACCAAGTCCCATTGGCTGAGATGTGAAAATTTGCGGAGAACAACCTTCTCCGCCCGACTCCACGAGGAGTTAATTATGGGATGGAATCTTTTTGCTGAAAACGAGGACGAGAAAGTTCTCGAGAAGCAGCGAGATGACGGCGGAACTGAGTATCCACACTTCTACAAGGATGAGTCTCTCTCACAAGAAGCCTCCGCCAGCAGGGAGAAGGGTCGGGATCATGACCATATCACTTTTTACCCTGATGGAAGTACGAAGTATGATTCGACTCAGCTCTAGCTAAGATTCATACCTAGACATGTCACAAAACTGTCTATTTTACTCGGTAATTTGAATTTCATCTTTATGCCACAAACCCACACACTTATTCGCAACAATATAGAAAGCTTCTGGCTTGACAAAACAAAGCAAATAACTAACGAAAACAGTCTAAGGCTGTTTGTATGCGAATACATAGATTTACTAGGAGCTGATTATGATGCCTCTATTGCAAAGGCACTTCTCCAGCTTCAGCACGTAAGCAATCCGTCACTACAGCCGCTAGCTGACGAGCTTATCAACCTTGCAATATCAATCCGCAGCGAACACGACATAGCCACCCGCCTGCAATTGTGGCAAAAGGTGGCAATGCTTGCCCGTTACAAAAAGAAAGTCACCGGCTTAGAGGTCAATCTCACAACCAGAAAAGAGGTTATTGCATACATTACACTACTTCTATCTGATACGTACTCCCAGCTATGGCCACCGCATGACATCGCCTACAAGATTGTCAATGTCATGGCACATTACGATATACAAAAAGACGATTCGCTTCTGTATACAATCTGGGACTTGGCAACAGAAATAGAAACAATGACCACTTTAGAAATGAATACCACAAATAAGTGGAGTAGCCTTGTGCGATTGGGCAAGAAGCTCGCTTAAATAGCACACAAAGCTTGTACGTATCCAAATAAGAACCAGAACCTACACCGCACTAATCACACCACTGGCTAGCAGTGCGATAATCACTATGCCAAGCACCACACGGTACCATATAAAGGCCGAAAAGTTGTTGCTAGCTACAAACTTTAGCAGCCAAGCAATTGAAAGATAGCCGACCACACACGACACTACTGTCGCAAGCAGGGTCATGCCCCAGCCAACGCCGCCTGCAATATGGTGATATTCGGTGACTGCCTGCAGCACGCCCGCCGCTACCAAAGCAGGAATCCCCAAAAAGAAGCTCAGTTTTGTTACCGTGACACGATCAAAGCCACGCAGCAACCCAACCGAAATCGTCGCGCCCGAACGACTCACGCCAGGGATAAGAGATATACACTGCCCCAGCCCGATAATCAGCGTGTCCTTCCAGGTTGTGTCCTTTTCGGTACGCTTACCGGAGCCATGCCTATCTGCCAGCCACATTACGCCGCTCCATACAATCAACGCACCCGCCACAAACCACAAACTTCGCAAAACTGTTTCGATTTCATCCTTAAAAGTTATCCCAATCACCGCAATAGGAATCGAGCCAAGAATAATTGCCCAGCCGTAGTTATAATCAAAGGTGTTGCGTTTTCGCACCTGCCACAAACCTTGCCACCAGGCGATAAGCACCCGCCAAATATCACGCCAAAAGTAGATAATAGCTGCTGCAATCGCACCAATTTGAATAATCGCCGTAAAGGCAATCAGGCTTTTGTCATCTAATGGCATACCCATTAGTTTTTCGACAATAGTTAAATGCCCCGTCGATGAGATGGGTAAAAATTCCGTAATTCCTTCGACGATTCCCAAAATAATCGCCTGCCACCATTGCATTGTCATGCGTACTATTATACCACGACCAGAGAGATACCCCTAGCTAAAATGCAGCACATAGCCCGGTGAAGACTATGTGCATACATGTTCAATCTTTATCAGTACTACCTGCTACATCGCCTCCATTACCTTTGCAGCAAAGTCATAGCGATCAAGCGTGTCCTCATACCTTGCACGCTCCCCCTTATAACCATAAGCTGGTTGAGAGATATCAAATTCCTTGGTGAGATACATGAGCTGATCTCGATTAGTAGCCACTTCGCTTCCATCGGTCATTTTTATCACCATTTCATCAATATACATTTTTTCATCCACAAAGCGATCAACTGCATCTTCAGCCGTTTCTAACTCATACGCTGGATCGTCCTTATAGCGAGCAATAAACAATACGCCGGATACATCCTTGCCATCAACCGCAAGCGGCAAGGCAAATTGATTAGTAAGCAATACCGCTGGGCCCTTTGCGTAGCCATCATTAAATGTCAATACAGAATCTCCTCCGTAAGTGTGTTGATGCACTACCGCTTCTTGAGGAATCATCTTTTCTACAGTATAACGTGCCCAATCAAGACTTTCTTCTAGCGTAGCGACATCGCCATTACTGCGATCAAGCGTTGCTACTCGCCACTGTCCCCAAGTGCTGTTATTTGGCACCACCAGCCTATCTCGCACCTCAATATCTGTTTGGCCGCCCAGTGATTTACCTCGCACCGTATCCATGCTAATATTTGTACTGTCGTTTGCAAATGCATCTTCAAAGTACGCCAGTGCTGACTCTTGTAGTGCCTCATGCTTTTCGGCAATTTCGGCAAAATACCGTGCATCTTCTTCTCGGGTTGTAACATATTCGCCGCTTGGCAACTCAGCCGCCGTACTGCTACTAACACTTTCGCCTTCGGGTTTATCCTGCTCAGATCCGCAGGCACTAAGACCAAAAATCGCCACCGAGCTGACTGCTGCAGTAGCGATTAACCGACGTGCTTTATCGTGTATACATTCACGCTGCTCATTATTGTTGATACTCCCACCTGATTCATACCGTTGCTGTTTCATATCTTGATAATGAACGATTTTTATAAATCTGTCAATACCCTATACAGCCCTACCAGCCGCCGCCACCGCCACCACCACCGCCGCCGCCAGCGAAGCCGCTACCAGATGAACCGCCCGAAGATGAGGAATAATCGCTTACACTAGCCGCCGCAGAGGAAAGATTGCTCATACTAGAGGCAAATACTGCCGCAGAAAACACCCCATCACCACTATACCAATCTGGATTTTTACCAAGTTGCTCGTAATACTCACCCAGCTGCTTCACCCACTGCTTTTCCTGCCCAAATAACACTGCGTACGGCAATACTCGTTCATATAGTTTGACCTGCTGTGCTGTGCCGCTCTTCGTATCAAAGCCAGCGGCAGCCACTTTTTCGGCTCCTTCGGGGCTTTGTAGCATCTTTAGTCGCTCTTCTTCAGCCACGCCAATGTACATTTTTAAGCCTGCCAAGTAACGCCGCAATGCCAAGCCCTTATCCGTTAGCGACCAACCATGAGACTGCACATAGGCAACAATCGCCGCCACCGCCACCGCAGGCGAAAGCCCCACCAGTGCCAACAGCCCAGTAGCTATTGCATGATGACGAAACCGCTTGGCAAATTGTGCACTTTGCATTTGTATATCATATTCACCCCGCAACAACTCTTCAAGCTTTTTATCATTATCAAGCGTACGCTTTGCATAACTTGAATTATATTGTAGCTTTTTAAGATTGAGGCGCTGTCCCTTCCCCGGCAGGCTACCATCAAACATATCCGAAAGCACCTCTCGCTCTTCCGCTTTTAGTGTTTGCATATCCTTAACAACCTCTATTTCATACTGTGCCGACTTGAAGAAAGTCGCCGGGCTCACCTCGTACAGCTTAATGTAATGACGCACTGCCAAATCAAGCAACTGTGCCACCATTGCCGAACCTCGCAAGCTATCATACTGCCGCAACACCTCTGCTGATACAAGCACGCTCGCATCCTTTGGTGGAATATACTCTGGTGCAATCGGCTTAATTTCACTCTTACGCCCTGTCATATACCACTTCATGTACGAAAATACCCCTATGAGCACCATTGCAAGTATCGATAGTGGTATCTGTGCCATAAACCAATATTCACCAAATAATTCAGCGGGTGATTTTTGATACGGCATAAAGGTACCGGGTGAAAATCCAATTGCAATCGTTACGCCATTGCGAGCTCGTAGCTGTGTGGCGGTAGCGGTCAGCGTAGTAGTATCAATCGTATCACATGGTACATTGCTACCATGCAGACCTTTGTAGCATTGTAGATTAGTTTGTAAGAGTGGGCGAATCTCGTCGCTTACGCTCAGCGATACCATCGCCTGTTGGATTGGCACTCGCCAGTCAACTCCAATCGCATCCCAATAAAACTCTGTTTTACCCGTGTCGGCATATTCTTTAGTAACATCACGCTGGGTATAGGTAATCACATACGTCTTTTGGCCTTCAACATACGTATTTTTGTTGCCGATACGTAGTTCGCCCTCCTTCCAGGCATACTCCAAATTGTTGCCATGCTCATCTTTCACCGACCGCAAAGTAAAATTAGTGTGATGTCCGTCATATTCTTCTACAAACGTTCGTACCAAGCCATGGTTTTGATTGGGCGGAAAGTTGGCCGTAATCGTTTCGGTGGTGGTTAGGGTAGAACGCCGCTCCTTGTCGCGCCCGAGTTGCATATTTACTTTGTAATCAGTAATAACAAAGTTATTCTTTGCTGCATGTGCTGGCAGCGACCCTCCACAAGCCAGCACCACTGCTGCCATTCCCCCAAAAAGCCATCGTTTCATACTTTTAGTATAGCAGAGAATAGCCTCGCTGACTGCCACTATGCACGGCACGCTATATTTAGCGGTCATTTTGCCATACTACGCAAAAACCACGCTACAGATAGCGTGGCTGCGTTGGTATTTTATAAATTAACCTGCGGATAAATCGCCTTGGTGGTTTCGTCGATTTCGTGCTTCAGCTGTGGGAACGGCACTCCTTCACGGGCACTCACCCCTTCAAAAATCCAAAAGACACGTTCACTAAAGCCGTAGCCACAGGCTGGCGGCATGCCATATTCAAGCATTTCAACGTAATCGATATCGAGCATCATCGCCTCGTCATCGCCGGCATCGCGCATAGCTTGTTGCTCAACAAAGCGCTCGAGCTGGTCGATTGGGTCGTTGAGTTCGCTAAAACCGTTGCCAAGCTCCGAGCCAGCAATCACCGGCTGGAAACGCTCGGTGGTAAGTGGATTATCTGGATTGGTTTTTGATAGCGGCGAAATAAACTTTGGTGTATTCACTAGCCATACTGGGCCAGTCACATCTTTACGAACGTTCTTCCAGAGCTTATCGATGCCACGCGGGATAGAATCGCTCTTCTCTACCTCGATATGATGCTCGCGTAGCGTGGCGGCCACTTCTTCGATTGTAGTATTATACACATCAATACCGTAGTGTTTCTTGATCACTTCGGCATAATCCCATACTTCCCACTCGCCGCTCATATCAACTTCAAAGCCGCGCACGGTAAATTGCAACGTGCCAAAGGTCTGCTCGAGCACATATTTATACATCGCTTCCATAAAGCGCATGCCCTCTTGCCAATCCCAGTAGGCAGCGTACCATTCCATAGCGATATGCTCTGGCAAGTGCTCCTCGGTATAGCCTTCGTTACGAAAACGCGGACCAAGGTCGTAGACTCGCTCAAAGCCAGCCCCAATCAAACGCTTCAGCGGTAGCTCGTGGCTAATGCGCAGATAAAATTGCTGGTCATCAAGTGCATCCATATGGGTCACGAATGGGTTGGCGTCTGCTCCGCCAGTGGTGTGCTCGAGCACTGGAATATTTACCTCGGTAAAGCCGTGCTGATTAAGGAAATCACGGGTCGCCTGCCAAAACTTGCTGCGACGCACAAATCGCTCGCGCACCTCTGGGTTCACCATCATGTCAACATAGCGGCGACGGAAGCGCTCTTCTTTGTTTTCGAGCTTTTCTGGAGTTGGACGCAAGGCTTTAGTAAGCAAACGTAGCTCACGCACTCCCACCGAAATTTCGCCTGTTTTGGTTTTGATAACCGCACCGGTTGCTTGCACGTAATCACCCGTATCAAGCAATGAAAGCTGCTTCATGCCCAGCACGCCGCGCGGCGCATCAAGCTCGGCAACATCTGGGCCATGCAAAAATAGTTGCACCTGGCCGCTCATATCACGTAGCACAATAAATGCCAGCTTGCCAAACTTACGCAGGCCCATCACCCGGCCAACTACCGTCACTTCGCTACCCTCAAGCGTAGCAAATTCATCAATAATCGCCTGGCACGTGTGCGTGCGGGTGCTGTTTGCAGGGTATGGGTTAACGCCAAGCTCCTGCAGCTCGGCTAGCTTACGAAGTCGTTCGTTGCGATAATCTTGTAGTGTTGCCATAATCCTTTCCAGTATAACAGAGGTGTAACTGCAACTCAAGCAGCTTACTACCACCTCGACCTAGTAGCACCGTCTCATAAAATCACCCTACTTCTCGTAATAGCAGGGTGATTTTGTGTTACTGTAGTGATTCAACCTTATAGGACAGTTCGCCCTTTGGTGTCGTGATAACCACTTCGTCGCCCACCTTCTTGCCCATTAAAGCCTCACCGATTGGTGATTCGTTGCTGATTTTACCAGCCAATGGGTCAGCCTCAACTGGACCGACTACCGTATAGGTTACCGTTTTTGCCCCAGCAGTCAATTCAACGGTCGAACCCAGTCCAACGGCATCTTTTGAACCTGCAGTAATTAATACAGCATTTTGCAAAATATCTTCAATCTCAGCAATACGTGTTTCCACTACACCCTGTTCTTCACGGGCTGCATCGTATTCAGCATTTTCACTTAAATCACCGTAATCACGGGCTTCAGCGATTTTTTCAGCAATCTCACCACGACGACCCTTTAACGATGTGAGCTCGGTCTCTAGCTCTTGTTTACCTTGTGCGGTAATCTGATACACTTTCTTCATAGTTTCCATTTCCTCTCCGACAAATCGCCACATCTACAATCACAGGCAGTAACTTGTCTTGAATTACTATTCGGAAGCCACCCTCAAATTTATTGGTTTAGTATAGCAAATAGTGCCTCGTGCGTCAATGCTTGTGCTTCCCCACCCTGGCGTGCAGTGAGTTCGTACTGGTTTGCGTCGCATAAACGATCACTGACTGTCACCATATATGGAATCCCCATCAGCTCACCGTCAGCAAATTTTTCACCAGGACGAGCCTCTCGGTCATCATAAATCACTTCGATACCCTTTGCTTGCAATTCTTTATACAGTGCGTCAGCTGTCGCAACAGCCTTTTCGCCACCAATTCGCACTAGGTACACCTTCGCAGGTGCAACCTCGGCTGGCCACACCAAGCCCTTATCATCGGCAAATTTTTCTACAATCACTCCCATCACCCTCGTGATGCCAATGCCATAGCTCGCAAGATAGACCGGCTTTTTCTGCCCGTCACGATCGGTATAATATACACCCATTTGTTCAGATTTTTCAGTGCCAAACTTAAAGATATTACCCACTTCAGCACTTTTCACTGGCGAAAGTGATGCCTTATCTACACCAAGCTCAGTCTCTACATCTTGCAACACTTCTTCGTTTACTGCCACGGTACGATCTGTATTTGCATACAGCACATCCTCACCCGCATCACAAATAGTTTGAAACTCATGGCTAAACTTCGTAAATGCACCACCCGCCGCAAAGGTCAGGAAGGTACTATCGCCCAATCCAAACCGTTCGTAGCAGCGCTTATATGCCTCTATAACCTCATCGTAGTACTGATCACAGTCTTCTTGAGTAGCGTGTAGTGAGTACATATCCTTCATGACAAACTCACGACCTCGCATAATACCACTCTTGGCTCGCAACTCATTACGGAGCTTGGTTTGGAACTGGTACACCGACTGCGGCAAATCTTTATAGCTATGCACAAATTGCTGCATCATTTCCATGATAGCCTCTTCGTGACTCCAGGCTAAACCTAGCTCGTTACCATCTTGTAGCTTGGTCTTAAACCATACATCAACCACCTCATCGTCCCATCGCCCGGTTGCATCCCATGTTTCAGGGCGCTGCAGACTTGTCATGGTAAGCTCCTGCCCTTGCACAGCGTTCATCTCTTCACGTACAATTTGCTTAATGTTTTCGAGTACTCGAAGACCTAGCGGAGTGTAGGCATAAACACCCGCCATCACCTTATACACAAAGCCAGCCTTAATAAGCAGCTGTGCGTTTTTTGCTGTTTCGTTTGATGGTGTGGTCTTGCTTGTTTTAATAAATAATTCACTTCTTCGCATACTAATCCTCTCAAATTTTATTGCTACAGGCCAATCCTAAATATCACCGGTACTGCGAATAGCACCAAGAAGGCAATGGTATTTTGAATCATATGGATGATAATACCTGCCCATACGCTACCGGTCACCTCTCTCGCAATGCCAATAGATAAGCCAAGCACAAACGTCGCAATAGCAATGTTCCACTGGAGCGACTCGAGCTGGCCAATGCCTAAATGCAGCACACTAAACACCACAGCCGTTAGTACAATGGTAGCCGCCGCCGATAATTGCTGACGAACCCTTCCAAACAAATACCCTCTAAATAGCAGCTCCTCCGCCACTGGCGCTATCACTGCTAAAGTTACATACACCAGCAGCAGTTCATACCGCTGCGTAATGGTGGTTGCAGTGAACCCTACCGCTTGCGTTTGTGTAATATCAAAGTGCGGGAGCAGTTTGGAAACTATTATCAACACCCCTGCAGAAACTAGCAAGCTTGCAATATATACCAGCGGAGCAATCCCCATATCGCGCCAGGTTGGCAACCGCTGCTCCATGCCGATATCGTGCAGAGTTACCTTTTTTTTGTACCATTTTGCAGGGATATACAACACACAGAAAATCGTTGCCACATACACCAAGGCGGTTAATATGGCTTGTACTGCAACCTTGTTATACGAAGCTAGCGGCACGCCTAGTTGCAACAACCCTTGTAAAAGCAGCTGGACAGCTAACTGCGTAACATAAAACCAAAACACCGTCCACACACATACGCCAATGGCGATTGCCGTACGCCGCTGCCACGACCCTCGTCGGACGGGCGTAGTGCGTGCACCTGTCTTTTTTTGCAATGATACACGAATGGGCTTTTTCTGCATACCAGTTACCGTACCTTTCCGATATCAGCAATGGTTACCAATATCATAAGTACTAGCAATGTAACTATGCCGATTGTCTGAATTTTCTCTTCACGCTCTTGCGTGAGTACCTTATTACGCACACGATACCATGTCATAACTGCCCAGCGTCCACCATCAAGGGCAGGAATTGGTAGAGTGTTCATAACTGCTAGGCTTAGTGAAATTAATGCGGCCAAGAATACTACAGCCGTAACGCCGCCTTGCCCTGCTTGCGGAAAGATGACCGCTAAAATCCCCAGCGGACCAGTAACACTTTGGCTCACCTCATCAAGTTTTTTGTTGCCAGTTGTTCGGACTGATTCATCGGTATTGAACTTATCAACCAACCCAGTGGCCAATTTAACTACCATATCACCAAGCCCCTGCAACGTAAGGCCAGTAAACTGTATCGTGGTGCCAATGCCAACCAACGGTGCCGACCACGTACTGTAGCGTAGTTCACGGGCACGATATTCACCAATCCCCACGCCCAATATCTCATTGGTTGGCGAGACGGTCACATTTTTTTGCACACCGCTGCGATCTACTGTTAGAGTCAGGCCCGCTTCACGCTGCAATTTAATTATCCGACTGAGTTGCGATGCCGCCGTCACTGGTTCTTGATTGATACGCAACACTACATCACCCTGCTGCAAACCGGCCTTTTCGGCAACAGATTGTGACTTAATTTTTGCTAGCACTACCTTACCAGGCTCTACCACTTCGGTACGAGTATCCCCCATGATCGTAAACTGATTATCGGTAATCTTCGGTAAACCCGTCCAGGCAAGGATGGTTAATAAAATTGCCGCAATTGCCCAGTTGACCGCTACACCGGCGAACAAAATTTTTGTCTTCGCCCAATAGCCAGCTGCACCGTAATCACCTTTTTTATTCGAGCAGTCATACTCACCTTGCATGCGAACATACCCGCCCAAAGGCAGCCAGTTAAAACTATAGATAACATTTTTACCCAAAAAACTCTTTTTTGGCTTTTTGCTCAATGCTTTTGGCGGGAAGCCAATGGCAAATTCTTCTACTACTACTCCGTTGCGACGCGCAACAATCGCATGCCCCAACTCGTGTGCAGCCACTAGTAAAATCAGCACCAACAGGCCAATAATAATCCCTACTACTAACATCATTACTTCCCAAATCTCCTATGCCGATTAGCGTATTCTTGCAAAATATGCGTTACATCCTCGGCTGTCATATCTGGCCACGCTTTGTCTAAAAAGAGCAGTTCACTGTATGCCACTCGCCACAACATAAAGTTACTAATACGCTGCTCACCACTTGTTCGCACTACCACATCAACTTGCGGAATATCTGGCGAGTACAGTCGTTGTGCAATTGCATCAGGGGTAATACTTTCCATTGGCACGCCATCTTGAACAATCTTTTTGCACGCTTCCGCAATCTCAAGGTGGCCACCATAATTAAAGCAAATCGCCAAAGTACCAGCAGTATTGCTAGCTGTTGCTGCTTCGGCATTATCGATCGCCGTAACAATTTTTGGATCAACTCCCTCACGAGAGCCAAGAATCTTCAGGCGAATATTGTGCCGCTGAAACTCTGGCAAATCATCAGATAGCAACCGCAACACCAGCCCCATCAACTTGCCAACTTCATCTTGCGAGCGTTGCCAATTTTCGGTACTAAATACGTACGCACTAACATACGACACGCCCGCATCAAAAGTAGTCTTTGCAATGTCTTTAATGACATTGTAGCCAGCCAAGTGCCCCTCATATGTTGGCAAGCCATGTTTACGTGCCCAACGTCGATTCCCATCAACAATATACCCAACATGACGTGGTACTGAAGTGTGAGTTTCCATTAGACCGTAAGGATTTCCTTTTCTTTGGCCTTGAAAGTATCCTCGATACGCTGCTGCATGTCGGCCATTAGCTTATCAATTTCTTTTTCGATACGCTTTTGGTCATCCTCAGACAACTCCTTCGCCTCTTTCTTTGCCTTAATGTCTTTAAGTGCATCCTGGCGAATTGTACGCAGGGCAATTCGTACGTCCTCTACCTTTTCGCTAGCAAGTTTCACCATCTGCTTACGACGCTCTTCAGTTAAGGCTGGCACTGGCACACGTACTACACGACCATCGTCACTTGGATTGAACCCTAAAGCCTGATTATCACGAATTGCTGCAGTGATTGCAGTGATATTGCTTGGGTCAAACGGTGTTACTAACAACATCTGTGCCTCTGGGGCGGTGATATTTGCTACTTGGTTAAGCGGCATCATTTGACCATACGCTTCAACCTCGACACCATCTAGCATACCGGCATGAGCTCGGCCAGTTCGCACCTTACGCAGTTCTTCCTCAAAATGGGTAAACGCACCCTGCATTTTATCTTCATACGGCTTCGTATCAAACATACTTCCTCACTTTTTTACTCTTCTTACTAGTATAGCATTGTGCTTGCGTTCATGCCATATAAAAAGAGCGAGTCAGCTCAGTGCCGCCCGCTCTTTTGTTGCAATGTAGTTACTCGTTCACCCCAAGTTCGATGCGCTTAAACTGGCCAACGACAATGTTTTCGCCTAGTTTTGCAATCGCTTCTTTCACGTGATCTTCAACCGTCTTCTTGTCATCAAGAATATACGCCTGGCTCATCAACACTTGTTCAGCAAAGTGCTTCTTTAGCTGACCTTCAACAATCTTTTCAGCCATATCAGCTGGCTTGCCTTCGCTTTTGATTGCTTCGATCTTTTCAGCCTTTACACGGTCGTATTCTTCAGCTGGGATATCAGCTTCGGTTGCGTAGCGTGGACTCATGGCGGCAATCTGCATGGCAAGTTCGTGGGCAAGCTGCTTAAAGTCATCAAGACGTGCCACAAAGTCGGTTTCACAGTTAAGCTCAAGTACCACACCAATACGGCCAGAGTGCACGTAGCTATCGATGATACCTTCGCGAGCTTCACGATCGCCCTTCTTTTCGGCACGGGTCAAACCTTTTTTGCGCATCGCTTCAAGTGCTTTATCAAAATCGCCGTTCGCTTCTACCAAGGCACCTTTGGCATCAGTCAAACCAACACCGGTTAGCTCTTTTAGCTTCTTAATATCTTCGAGTGAAATCCCCATCCTACTTCTCCTCTTTCTTTACTTCTTTGCTTGCACCAGCGCCTTCGGCAACCGCTTGGGTAAAGTACTCAAGCAAGAGCTTTACACCCTTGATTGCGTCATCGTTAGCTGGAATTACATAGTCGATACCATCTGGATTAGCGTTTGTATCAACAATTGCGACTACTGGAATGCCAAGCGTCTTGGCTTCACGTACGGCGTTAGCATCAGCAATCACATCAGTTACCACCACTGCACCCGGGCGGCCGTTCATATTCTTAATGCCACCGTATTTTTGGTTGAGTGAGTCAATTTCCTCTTGATAGCGTTGCACTTCAAGCTTGTTGTAACGCTTTTCAAGATCACCACTTGCCATGCGCTTTTCAAGATTCTTCAGCTTCTTAAGCTGCTGCGTGATGGTGCTCACGTTAGTAAGCATACCGCCAATCCAGCGTTCGGTCACGTATGGCTGGTTAATTGCTTCGGCAGCTTCTTTGGTTGCCTGCTTTACTTGCTTTTTGGTACCTACAAACAGCACTGGCTTAGTTGCGGCAGTTTTAGTAAGAAACGGCAAAGCTACCTCGAGTGCTTCAACGGTTTTTACCAAGTCAATAATGTGACTATCCTGACGTTTGCTATGAATGTATGGCGCCATTTTAGGATGCCAACGGCTCGTTTTGTGGCCAAAATGCACACCAGCTTCGAGCAAAGCTTTAATATCAACCTTCACGGCCATGATATTACTCCTTTTTCCTCACCCCGCACCCTGATAAATCAGGAGTATGTGACGGGGCTGTGTCGTTAAAATTATATTACCGCACCATTATAGCAGATTGCCAGTAATTTCTCAAGTGTGCCACACAATCACAATAGCCCACCTCATACTACCGTGGGCTATGTGACGACTACTGTCTACGTCATTATAATTTGTCGGCGTTTTCGGCCAGCTCGCCAAGAATAATCGTAACATTATCCTCGATGATATTGTCATACTCTGGGATGGCACTACGGAACCAGTTATTGATCTGCTCATCTGAAGCACCGCTCTCCTGAAGCGATTCAAGCTCCTTTAGCTGCTCTGCTGTCAGACTTTCAAGTACCTCTTCTACAATAAGATTACTCGCACTATCTTCAATATGCTGGATTAAAGCTGCGATTTGCTCATCTGGTAGGTTTACGCCAATTGAAGCGAGCTGTTCTTTTGTAATAAAAGCGGCTGCGTTGATTGATGGTTGTTCGTTCATGTATGTTTCCTTTTAGATAGTTATGTGTATATTATAGCGTGTTATTGTTCTTTGTCGCCAGAGTTTTGTTCGGCACTTACCTCTGCGGCACTATGTTTGAATGTTTCGGCCGCTTGTTTACGAGAGAAGAAGGCACCAAGACTCTTAATTTTTGCACGAGTTTTTGGCTGAATCAACCCCGAAACTCCCTTAACGGAATCTAGGGCGGCACCACCCATATCAGCCAACTGTTCTCTACGAAGTGATCGTCGAGCCGCCTTACGAGCCGCTGCCTTGCCCTTAAGGCCACTCAGCTCTTCCTTCATTGCATCAATAAGACCCTCTTGTTTGCTGGTGAACTTGTTATACATGGCCACGTCACCCTCTGCATCAATGTGCTCTAGACGAGCTGCTTCTTGAGCGTCTTCCGCCTGGCTAAAGTTTACTTCGGCAATTTTTAGATTTGCCTCAGCCATACGTAACTCGTTCATTGCCGCCCTGTCACTTGGATTTTCGCCAAATTTTGCTCGCAACTCCTCTAGAGTGGCTCGAGCTTCCGCCTCCGCCTTGCGAGCTTCCGCAGTTTCGGAAATTGCAACACTATATGCATACTTTGCTTCATCAAGACGACTTTCTGCACCTTCAACTCGATTTTGTTTATAGCCCAAGCGACGTTCGCCGTCTTTGATTGCTTCTCGATTATCCTTCTTCAGCTGCTTATCAAAGGCTGCTTCGTCTGCGAATTGCTCGCTCAACTGTGCCCGCTGGTTGGCACGAGCTTCACGCCCCGAAATACGAGTTGCCATTTTACCTTCTTCAGATAAAATCTTCGATTCGTTCCTCTGCACCGCCGCTGCAAATGCCTCTTTACGCTGGGCAATATTACCCTTCGCCTTAGCAACAAGCCCCTTCAGGCCACTTTTTGCGGTGCTGCAAAACTGTGACGTTGCACCAACGGCAGCATAAAAACTATCACCCGAAAAAGCATTCCAGCTTGCAAGCTTTTCTTTTAGCCTGCCGACTATCTCACGCCCTTCCTGAATACGTGCCTCTTTGCTATCCACAGCAACATCTTCTGCGGATTCTGAGCGTTCTATTACCTTGTTAAAGTCGGCGTCCAACTGAGCCGATTCTTGCTGTGTATAATCGGCTGGCGTTTCGGCACTCACTCTATCAAGATTCTCCGCATCCGGTGCAACATCCTGCTCCACCGATGCGACTGGCATTTTATTCATGTTTTTAGGCATAGTTTTGTGTGTTTCCTTTTATGTTTTACCTATGGGCACGCCCCTGTAGGTAATGATATTAAATTGTTTATGCTTTAATACTACTCTATTTTTGTATTTTTGTCAAGTAGTATGTATTATGCTTGTTTTATTATATTTAGTATGTTTTTATAATCACTTAAATAATACGCCGACAATGCGCCGATCAATATCCTGTAGCAGCCTTACCACCTCTGTATGCGCCTTCGCTTGGACATCGGCCGCCCCCTCTTGCAGACGATACTCTTGCACCAAGCCCCACAGCTGTTCAACAGTCGCATTTCGCATATACTGCATAAAGCGATACGGCTGACGCAACGCAGTCACATCATTGATCGAAACCTGCGAAAGATGCCGCAGTAACGCTACGCAAGCCTCATCACTGGCTTCTTGCGTAAAAAGCTCCACAAATCGGCGGCCGGCCGCTCCACCAGGCTGCTGCCGATACTGCTCCCCTTTAGCCATCACCTCCGCAAGCTCGCTATCAATTGCTTCAAGACATTGCCGTGTTGCGAGCTCAAACGGGGTAACTGCGTCATCAAGCTGTTGGTCATACACCGATAAGTGCCGTTTTTCACTCACCAAAAAATCCCGAGCTAACAACCGATTACCAATCCCTTCAATTACCGCATTCATAGGCTGCCGCTCAATCGCTGCACGCACCGCACCACTCTCACCCGTGGCGATAGCAGTTTGCAACTCGTGCGAAAACGCTTCACTGGCTGGTGGTTGTTCTTTCATACGGCGATACTCCATCATATTCTCCTTACTGACTCATCGCATTATGAGCACGAAAACGCTGAATATTATGTAATGATTCACGGGTAACACCCTCTGCACGATACGGACGCACAATATTGGTAGCTGGCGGCATATCCACTGCATTATACCCCTGTTGGTGTAAATCTTGTACGGCATTACCCAGCACTGTTTCAAAATCATAATCTGTTGATGAATGAAACCCAGTGATATATGCCCCAAGATGTGAATGCTCCGCGTTATGTGCCTGATAATACGCACGAATTGGCAATGTCTCCTCCCCGCACGTCACAGGATCGTACAAAGTGAGACCGTTCTCCACCCTATCCTGACTAGCCACGATAAGCTGTGCTTCAATCGCATGAGCCAGTTCTGGTTTACGCAGTAGCAATTCAACATACACATGTGCCAGCTGCGAACCGCTAAGCGTCCAGTCATCCAGCAAAATTACTCGTGTGTCTTCTGGTGTGGCCGTAATGTCATCCTCATGTAGCACGAGCCGATCCTCGTACGCATCTCGTTCTTCATCTGAAAATTCTTGCAAAATAGTATTGAGTAAATATTCATCACTTTTGATTTGAGCGGTGCCGGTGGCACTATCCTGATACTCTGGGGCTTTTGCAATTTCGCCAGCAATCACACACAGCTGCAGATTTTTATTTTCCGCCAGCAGGCCCTTCCAATATTCAGCAATGCCCTTGGCAGCCTCTTGATATTCTTTTTCGCCAATAAAGGTAAGGTTTTCATGTATATCCTGCAACTTATTTGCACAGGCTTCATCCTTCACGATAGCCCGCAGCTCCATAAAATCATACAAACCTTGCAAGCTTGCCTGTTCACTCATGTCGTGACGACTATGTTTGCTCACCTCGGAGGTTGCACTAAATTTAGGTGTTGCTTGATGTGCCAAATAGGTCAGCATATTAGTACGATTACCGTCCTGTAGCTGCTCAGCCAGCCGAGGAGCCTGCTTTGCCGCACGGTTCATCTCAAGCGACTGCACGATTTCTTTCGGGTTTAGTTGTACACTACTTTCAGGGAGTGATGGTATATCGGATATATTTTCAATCGGCTCATGCCACGCATCCGACGCATGGATTGCCTCGCCTGGCGGGCCAAGATATGGCATATTGATAAACAACTTCTCATCTTCTACAGTGTCATACCCATACTGCCCCATTGGCTCTTTTGTGCCCGCAACTGTCTTCCATTCGGCATACTTAAGATGATCAGTCGCATCTTCCTTGTAGACAGGGTATACAGCTGGCAGCTCTGGCGACGGTTGCTTGAATAGCTTTGTAGCAAACGCATTGGTAACCCCAAGGGTTTTACGCCTTGCTGTATCACTAAATTGATGCACCTTACGAGCCACCTTCGCCACAAATGCCGCATACGCCGATGTACGCTTTACCGCCCCTAACTCCTTCACTGTACTAGCCACAGTTGTTGGGTGCGACCATTCTAGCTGCGAAATTGGATTATACGGCGTTAAGCCCTCTACCTTGCCCTGCGAAGCAGCGGACGCATCTAGCTGATTTATACCCGAAAATAAAGCTACCTCCGTATCGGCAATTGTGTCCTGTAAAGAGGCACCAGTTGCAATATCATAATCCACTTTATCCACAAAGTAATCGCCGGTGACTTGCTCGGCTTCGGGAGAATCAGGAGCAATATGTAGCTCGTGGGCAATCGCCTGCTTAGCAACGGCATGACGCTCAGTAAAATCAGGCGATAGCTGGCGCTCATGCGACACTTCCTGTTCGTGATGATGCAATTGACGATTATGCTCTATGGCCATGATATTCCTATTCACTGTTTAGTATACCACATACTGCTCATACTTATGACTGCTATGTAACATATATCGCCCTTTACATACTCTAAAAAATGCGGTACAATTTAACAGATATGAAGAGCAGTATTCACCCACAGGATTACCGACTTGTCGTATTTAGCGATGAAGTTGCCGGGTTTGCGTTTTTGACACGTTCAACCGCGCAGACCAAAGAAACAATTAAATGGGAAGATGGCAACGAGTACCCACTCGTTAAGGTGCACATCTCAAGCGCCTCTCACCCATTCTTTACCGGCGAAGAGAAGATTATCGACACCGAAGGTCGTGTTGATCGCTTCAAGGCTCGCATGGAAAAGGCCGCTCAGCAAAAAGCTGCACTGGCCAACAAAGCCAAAAAAGCTGCCGCTAATCGTGCAAAAAAAGCCAAACAGGCTACAAAAACCACTGCGTAAAGCAGTAAGTTACAGTTAGTTTATTAAATTTAAATGAACCAGGGCACATCTATGGTGAAGTCCTGGTTTATTTAATACAGAAAGGTCGCTTGCTATGATCGCATTAGCTGGACTCCTGGGCATCATCGGTATGCTCTAATTTGGCGTGCTACTTACCAGCAACGCCGTTATTATGTCGTTTATTCTTACAGGGGCGAGCATCATTATCGTCGCTATCTCCAACCTGTCCGGTGATTCCTCCGACTATGGCAAGCTACCAACAGGGCAACTCCTCACTTCAGTGCTACTCATCATCCTCGCCACTGCAGTTGTCCAGTTTTGGATACGCCAGCGGATATTTCTCAAATTTCCCCGCCTAAAACTCAGCATCAACGAGTATGAAGTGGCTGAGTACTTCATCCATTCGCCTAACAATATCAATTCGGTCATCCAGCCCCTGCTGATCGCCGCCTGGATCGTCATCGTCATGGAGAAACTCCACCAGCAACATACCAACACACCACACTCAAAGCAGCAGAAAAAGCCTACAACCGCCAATCAATCTCGCCGCGACCGTGTTCCGCCAAAAAACTGGTTCGCCCGACTAAATGGCTTCTATACCAATGAATACATTCTTGCTGCCACTGCCGCTGACTGTGCCTGCATAATTCGCAAAGAATTACCAGGAGCAAGGTCCTCCAGCAGGCAGCGCTTGGCATAAAAGCACACCATCGCTGCTAGCAGTTCCTTATTTAGATAACTCAGCCAAGGCGTAACATCCAATCCTCTTCTGCTAAGATCCACTAAAAACTCCGTCGCACCAAAACCCTTGGGCACATAGGAAGACCAGTTCCAATCTACAAATTTTATCTTACCGCTAACTAGATTGAAGGTGATATTATCACTCCGGACATCCCCATGCCCAAAACTACTGTTTGGCTGACTTAATAGGGCCTCAGCGCTATCAGTTATTGACTGGATAGACCTATCGTGTCTGAGCAGCTTTAGCATATCACAGTAAGCACTTGCCATAAATTTGTTACGCTCGTTATCTATTAGTTGGTTGTATTTATCTAGTATAGTTTTCTTATGGGTATGATTCGAGCGTAGCAAGTCAATTCCAGAATCGTTACCAAGCTTATCTCTTAAAAATGGCGACAGCTTCAGTTCCCTCCTCTTGCGGTCACTTATTTCTAGCTTCTCAAGCAGCATAATGTTATCTAGCACAACTTGAACATACGTATCAAGCAAGCCTGTATCCTGAGGTGCACCCCACAACCATCCTTCTTCTTTGCAGTAGGCCTTAATACACAGAATCTTACCATCATTCAAAAGCCGAGGATTTTCTGGTGCTATGTCTATATTTTTATCCCGTAATAGCTTGATACACGAGAAGTCTTTACTCAGCCACTGAAGCTCGGTCTCGCCATTATCGGGCAGTAGCTGTAAGTCAACCTCTTTTACAAAAACCCACCTATCTCCATCTCCCACTATCGATCTTCTATTTCTAGAATATCCACCCTCTACGCCCTTGATGGCTACGGAAGACTTATTAAGGTGAAACGAAGCCACAACACAATCAAGAGCTTCTTGAGATATTACTTGATTCATTATCTTAACCTCTACCCCTCTTCTCTATAGACCATATTATCAGTAATATAACCAGTCCGCTCATAAGATCTAATGCGGTACTCATTCCTAAATTTATCTATGGTTGAACTTATGTCTCTCGCAATTTTTTCACTTAAATCAACCGTTAAAAACGGTGACGCAGGGTAAGCTTTCAACGCGCCTAAGCTTATATCTGCTCCAGGAATCTTGTAGCTCCTTGAAGACGTGAATACAAAAGAAACATCACCCCGCCCTGCACGAGTCCTAATATATTTCGCATAATCTACATTAAACTGGCGTATATAGTCGATGGACTCATCGTCCAGTGACAACATGTCATCAATATCTAGACCTTCAAAGCCCCGTTTGATGTTATCTTCAACCCTCTCGTTAGCTTTTACTATTCGAGCCGTAAGTGTATCTAATCGCATGTGCCTTATTTCGTCATCATAAAACGGCGCAAATACCTCGTTCATCTCTTCCGCCAATGGAACTGTGTCGCCAATAATATTTATGCTGTATTTATAAAAATTACTATACAGCAAGTCAAGGTTGTCATGTGCAGCAGTTTGATGCATTCTATCCACTCCTGGTAAGCCGGGTGGCAAAATATTCATATCTATCTAGCTGCATATCAGGGGAGAATGCACATACATCTATATCCGAAGTGCCTTCCTTAAAATAATCACCCCCCATTGTACTAGATCCAAAAATAATTACCGAACTTATAGCAAGTCGCCCAAGCCCCTCCTGGATAAATTCCTTCAGTTGATCTAGGATGTGTTCATATTTCGTATAGTTAATACTGCACTCGCCTCTCAGCACCTTTCTACTCCATGTCTTTTTAGTATTTTTATATCACAACAATTTATATGTCAATGCTTTTGCAACTGCTTGGCGCCCCTGCAGTACAAAAATCAGACTCTTATAGCATATCTTGCCCTGCAATTTTAAAGAGAACGGAACTACCCACCTACAGCTGCCAGTCAATCTCGCCGCGGCCGTGTTCCGCCAAAAACTGATTTGCCCGACTAAACGGCTTGCTGCCAAAGAAACCTCGGGCGGCTGAAAATGGCGATGGATGTGCACTGGCGATTTTGCAGTGCTGTGGATTGGTAATAACCGCACCAACCTTTTGGGCGTGCGCACCCCACAGTACAAACACCAGCGGCTCCGGGTAGTCATTCAGTAGTGTCAGTACATGCTCCGAAAAGGTCGCCCAACCCAGCCCGGCATGACTGCCCGGTTTGCCACGCTCAACACTCCAGCTTGTGTTCATCAGCAACACCCCTTGCACTGCCCAGGCTTCTAAAAAGCCATTCTCCGGTGCTGACACACCCATATCATCCTGCAATTCTTTAAAGATATTCTGCAAACTTGGCGGCACCTTTACCCCTGGCCGCACCGAAAAACTCATGCCATGTGCCTGCCCCGGGCCGTGATACGGATCTTGCCCGATAATCACTACTTTCACCGTATCAAGCGGACACGCCCGAAAACACGAAAACATATCCTCTCGTGCCGGATAGATATCTTTTACCTTACGTTCAGCATCCACTGTATGTATCAATTGCCGAAAATATGGCTGCACTGCCTCCGCTTCAACAAATTCACGCCAAGTCGCGTACTTCATACTATTCATTAAACCACATTCACCGGCCGACCCACCACCCCTTTGCCAACCCCTCACGCACTGTAGTATAATGGGTAGTAATTATGCCAAAAATTACGCTTAATCTACAAGATCTTATCGCCGAAAAGCAAGCTTTGGGTGATTTTTTAGCCACGCCAAACGCCTACAGCGATCCAGAATTTAGCAAAAAAAATAAACGCTTTTCAGAGCTTGAAACCTTGGTTGAAGTTGCCACTCGCCGTGAACAGCTGGTAAAAAATATCGCCGAGGCCAAAGAGCTGGCCAACGGTAATGATGAGCTGGCCGAACTTGCCAAGCAAGAGCTAGCCGATGCGCAAGCCGAGCTCGCCACGCTTGAAGACGACCTGTTTATTATGCTGGCACCAAAAGATCCAAACGATGATAAAAACCTGATTATGGAAATCCGTGCCGGCGCGGGTGGTGATGAAGCGAGCTTGTTTGCGGCCGAACTCTACCGCATGTACCTACGCTACTGCGAAACACACAGCTTTAAAACTGAGCTAATTAGCGAATCGCCAAATGATGCCGGCGGCTACAAAGAAGTGGTCTTTAGCATTAAGGGCGATAGCCCGTACGCCAAGCTCAAGTTTGAATCTGGCGTCCACCGTGTACAACGCGTGCCAGCCACCGAAAGTCAGGGCCGTGTCCATACCAGCACCGTGACAGTTGCCGTGCTGCCAGAGGCCGAAGAAACCGATATTGAAATCCACGCCAACGACCTTAAGATCGATGTCTTTCGTGCGGGCGGCCACGGCGGTCAAAGCGTGAACACTACCGACAGTGCGGTGCGCATTACTCACCTGCCAACCGGACTAGTGGTTACCAACCAAGACGAAAAATCGCAAATCAAAAATAAAGAAAAGGCCATGAGCGTACTTCGTAGCCGCCTACTTCAGGCCAAGATTGATGAAGAACAAGCCAAGCTAACTGCCGAACGTCGCAGCTTAATTGGCAGCGGCGATCGCAGTGAAAAAATCCGCACCTACAACTTCCCGCAAGATCGCATCACCGATCACCGCATTGGCTACAGCCGCAGCGGCATTCCACAGGCAATGGACGGACGAATTGATGATTTGACCGAAAAGTTGCAAGCCTACGAGCGTGAATTGGCTGCACAAAACGCACAGGCATAACCATGACCATCCAGCAATGGATCACCACCGCAACCGCTCAACTCACCAAGGCCGGCATTACCTCGGCACGACTTGATGTAGAGCTACTCCTTGCTCACACACTTGGCCGCACCAGAACCTCGCTCCACGCACACCCGGAAGCGATTATTACTGCTGCATTTCTACCTGTGCTGGCTGCCCAGTTGCAACTACGCACCGAGCGAGTCCCGCTGGCCTACCTTTTGGGTTATAAAGAATTTTACGGCCGCACGTTTACCGTAACACCAGCCACACTGGTGCCACGCCCTGAGTCAGAGGCCATTATTACTCAGCTGCTTACACTAGAGGAGACCTCAAACCAGCCTAAAACACTAATTGATATTGGTACAGGTAGTGGCATTCTTGGTATTACCAGTCAGCTTGAGCTGCCCCATATTACCGTTACTTTATCCGATATTAGCCCAGCCGCACTAGAGGTCGCCACACACAACGCCGCACAACTTGGAGCCCATGTAACCATCGCACCAGCAGCCCATCTTCTTTCGCAACAAACCAAACCCTATGACTACATCATCGCTAACCTACCATATGTAGCCGCTGAATGGGACGATGTCTCACCAGAACTACAGCACGAACCGCAAACTGCATTATACGCTGACAACCATGGCCTGGCATTAATCTACGAGTTACTGCCGCAAGCTGCCAGCTTACTTACGCCCAATGGCTATCTCTTGCTTGAAGCCGACCCTACTCAACACGGTGCCATTATCGCACGTGCACATCAGGTTTCGTTGGCGACACACCAGCAACAAGACTACTGCTTAGTACTCACCCGTGCCTAGCGGCCAAATAGACTATCGAATAGTGACTCTTCTTCAATTGTATCGTTTCGCAATGGAGTTTGCGGGCGTTGCAATGCCGTATCTACCGAAGTATATGCCACAAGCTGCACCTTTAATACTTGCTCTTTACCCTCGCGCAATACGGTTACCTGCACCGTATCACCGGGTTTATATGCAGCAATCAGGCTACTAACACCGCCATGCTGCCCCACGGCAAGTTCGCCAATTTTGACAATAATATCACCGTCTTGCATACCCGCTCGATCTGCTGGTCCACCCTTTTCGACACCACTGGCCGATGCAGCCCCAGCAACCAACGCACCTTTCTTAACTGGCAGCTTCTTCTGCTTGGCGATTGCCGGCGTAATTGCCACATAGCGGACCCCTAAATACGGACGCTCTACTTTACCGTGAGCCAGCACCCCAGCCAACATGCCCTTAACTGCGTTAATCGGAATCGCAAACCCAATCCCTTGTGCATTATTTACCACCGCCGTATTAATACCAACTACTTGCCCCGCCAAATTGACGAGTGGTCCGCCAGAATTACCTGGATTAATGGCAGCATCTGTCTGTACTAAATCGGTGAGCGATTCCGCCCTGCCGCCTCGCTCTGATTGTGCCGCTACTGGACGACCCAAGCCTGATACAATACCACTAGTGACCGTATTTTGATATTCACCCAAGGTATTACCAATTGCCACTACCGTCTGACCAACCTGCAAAGTACTTGATTCACCCAAGGTGGCTGCGGGCAAATCCTTGGCGTGGTTAATCTTCAAAAAGGCCACGTCGTTGAGCGGATCGGTGCCGATTATCTTCACATCATCATGCACCGTACCGTCCGAGCGTGTAATCGCTGCATTAGTGGCACCCTCTATGACGTGCTTATTTGTAATCACGTAACCATCTGCACTTACAATAATACCAGTGCCCGCTCCCTGCTGCGAAACAAGCCCCTGGGCCTTTTCAGCCATAATTGAGACTACACTCGGCGACACCTCCTGTGCAACCTTTGCAACACTCACCTCGCCCTGTAGGCGTATTGCATTTCCGTCAGCACCAGCCTGATACACCCCAGGCGATGCTTGCCGCATCACAAGCCAGGTTGCCACCACACCACCGCACGCTGCTATACATACCAGCACGCACATCAAAGCTATCATCTTTTTTGACATACTACCCCCTCTGTCTTACTACCCTACACACTTGCTGCTGAGCTAAATACCATTAGTAGCACCACGATTGTCGCCACAGAAAAGATAATCGGTGCACTATACTCAGACTGGCGAAGCAACTGCCCTGTACGTGCTGCCGAATAAAATCGCTCAAACGACAAGCCCACCAAAACTATGATAATTGCCACCTGCGGCAACCTAAACGCATCGACTGCTCGCACCCCGTAGCCAATTGTCCAGTGTGAAGCCACCCAGCCAATCTCTGCCACTACTAGGCCAAACAGCATGGCTAGCATCGACAGTTGCTTTTCTTTATACATAGAAAGCATGTGTCGTGCCGAACCATACCCCACTGCAAACAGTAGCACCTCTACCACAAACGGCACAGCCGATAGGACGTGTGCAAATGCCATTACCGCCCACGTACCGACAAATAGGCTGATTAACGCCTGTGCTGCCATCGCCTTTTTACTTGAAAGTGGCTTAACAGCAATCAGCCACACTGCATATAGCACCGTAATACCAAGCTGTAGCCATAGGCTCATTTGCCCCGCAACTTCACCCGCAAGATATAACAACCCAACCACACTACAGCCTACTGTGATATCCACCAAGTTGGCCAAGATATTTGCCTTCCAATACCGCATACGCACGGCAAAAATACGCCATTTACTAATTAATACCAGCAACAAGGCTGCTTCTGGCTGCTTTGCAATATATAGCAGTAAAAATACCATTGCTGCCAGTGCGATATTAAACAACACATGCAGCAAGGTACTCATAATACCTCTACCTTTTACGACTCGTAAAAACTCCATATCTACCTTCTATTATATCACGTTACTGTGTTTGTTGCTGCCCGGCCGAAGTCCCCAATACAATCACAAACTGCACACCGCTTGGTGGTGTTACTGGCGGAGAGCCTGCTGTTACTTTCACGCCATATCGCTGCTCGAGCATTGCACGGGTTGCTGCATAACCCTCACCTACCTGATACAAAGCACTAATCTGTCGATTTCCGCCCGGAGCATTGCCACGTGCAGCCACTGATACCCCCTTGGTTTCAAGCGTATCACCCTCACGCTTGGCAAGCCCTTCAATGCCAGAGCCATTATACACCGCCACTTTGGCAGATTCTTTGATAATCGGATTATCGCTGATTTTCTTTGCGACCAGTGCCCTAATGCCAGAGTAGTCAAATATGCCAGCCACCGGACGTACGATACTTCGCCCCTGGTAATTACCAGTTGTTACCACAGCTGCATCTTCATCGTCCAATGCAATTGATTGCAATTTATCACCTTGAATATCTTTAGCAAGATCCAGCAACGTACGAACCTCACTTGTTTCTACATTAGTACGCAAATTATTACCAAGTGCATCAATCAAGCTTATTACCTTTGTAGGATTAGTGAGCGTACCCGCACTTAATGCTTTCGCCTGCAGTGCACGAAGGATTTTTTGCTGATTACGCTCACGGTCAAAGTTACCGCCTGGCAATCCATACCCGCCTTGTGCGTTACGAGCACGTGCCAACGCCAAAGCGTGCTGTCCGTCTAGATGGGCCACCTCACCTTGCTTATAGTAGACCATCTTACATTGATGATTACACTTCCAGTCAAAGTTAGGGTCGTAAATACCTCGTGGGTCATCGGTTTCAATCTTTACATCCACCCCGCCGACTGCATCGACCGCATCGGCCACTACTTTATAGTTAAGGTGTGCATAGTACTGAATATCGACACCAAGAATCTGCCCAACTTTTTTACGCAGATCATCAGCACCTTTTTGCTCTTGCTTGCCATCCTGTGAGCTACACATATACACCACATTAAGCTTTTCCTCGTAGCCAACACTACACGGTGCATCAAGTTTTACCCATAAGTCACGTGGTAAGCTCACCATAAAGGCATCTTTTTTAGTTTGATGAACACTCAGCAGCATAATAGAGTCTGTAAGGTTGCCGCCAGGATGCTCACCGTTGTCACTATCTTCTGAAGTGCCAAAAATTAAAATATTTGAGCGCCCGTTTGCATCTTGCTTAAGTTTAGCAGACTGAATAAAGCCAAACACCCCGCCACGCAGCGATTTGTTGCTAGCAAGCATTGCCTTCACTCCAATCGCCACCCCAACTGCCAACACAGCCACAACAATGCCTATAGTAATCCACTTAATTAGCTTACGGCGACGAGCCCTCTTTTCGGGACTTGGCGACTTCTTTTGCTCAGTTTTCTCTTGTAAATCGATCGCCTTGAGAGATGATTCAATATCCGAACGACCAGCTCGAGTCATCGCCTCGTCAAACGAACGTCGCCCCGCTGGCCGCACCACTGGACGAGCCGGCTGCGGCTTTTGTGGCAATGGCTTTTTTTGTACAGTTTTTTTATGCAGACCCCGTGGAGCTGCAGCTACTGGCTGCACCACCTTGCCAATTGGCGCACGAGCCACCCCAATCTGCGGATTGCTTGGGCTACCCACCACACCAGTAGAACGGCGGCGAGCCACAAAGCCATCAATAGAACCACTCTTCTTATTCATAAATACTCTTCCTATAATACATAAGCTGTTCAAATTATGAAACCCCCAAACACATATTTTTCGCACAAAAAGTAGTGTATAATAAGATGAATGAGCGTTAGTTTTTTACAACGGCACCCTAACATTAAAGATGGCATTAATTTACTGCTTTTTGCCGCATGTGTTGCAGTGGGGACAATCTTTATCAACAGCTTTGTGTTTCGTACCTTTTCGGTAGTTGGGCCAAGTATGGAAACCACGATGTATACTGGCGATAGGCTGATTGTCAATCGCCTACCAGTGACCGCTAGCCAGCTGCAAAATAAATCATACAGCCCAAAGCGTGGCGAGGTTATTGTATTCAAAAATCCACACTACAGCAGCTCTGGACAAGACGAATATATCGTGAAGCGAGTTATCGCCTTCCCTGGCGAGCAGGTAGTACTACGCAACGGCACCTTTACAGTACGTAACCCAGAAAACCCTCAAGGTTTCAATCCAGATGCCGCCACTAAAGAGCCTGGCCACCCTACTAGCGGCACAGTCGATACCATTGTGCCAGAAGGTACCCTATTTGTTGCGGGCGACCACCGTGAAGACAATTACTCGTTCGATTCTCGCAACGGGCTCGGCTTCGTACCGCTCTACGATGTAGTTGGCCCAGTTGGGCTTCGTATTTGGCCACTCAATAAGCTGCGTACATTTTAAGTGCACAAAAAATGTATACATAAAAATATCGCCTCCTGCGTGGCGATATTTTTTACTCATCCATTACCTTAGATTAACGCTCTAGCAACTTTTGTAGTCGGGCATATTCATCCGCATCCTTAAAGGCAATAGTAATGCGGCCAGCCCCTTTACTATTGCTACTAATCTTTACTTTTGCACCCAAATGCTCGCTCAAACGGGCAATATCGTTATCATAACTTGTGACAGCCTTCTTCACCGCCTTGGCCGGCTCCTCTGCCTTTGATTGCTGCTTTAATTGTACAATTAATTGTTCCACCTTACGGGCACTCCAACCCTCTTTAGCAATGCGTGCAGCAATATCGAGTGCCATCGCTTCGTCAAGCCCAATTAGCGGACGCACCTGACCTTCTGTGAGCGAGCCTTCAGCGATCATCAGCCTCACCTGCTTGGGTAATTTTAATAGGCGCATTTTATTGCTGATTGTACTGACTGATTTTGCCCCCATACGACGAGCAATAGTATCAAGCGAAAGATTAAATTGATCTCGCAGCTTCACATACGCAGTTGCCGTTTCGATTGGGTTTAGATCATGTCGCTGCAAGTTTTCAATCAATGATAACTCTAACTTATGCTGATCACTCAACGTTCGAACAATCGCAGGAATCTTATCCAACTTCGCAATTGTTGCAGCCCGCCATCGTCGCTCGCCCGCTACAATCATATAGCCACCCTCACGTGGCACCACTACAATTGGCTGCAGCACCCCATGCTCACGAATTGATGCAGCCAACTCTTCAAGCCCGGCTTCATCAAATACACGGCGTGGCTGATCTGGGTCTGGTGCAATTTCCGCCAGCTTAATAGTCCGTAAATCACTTACCTGCTCATCCTGTGACGCAGTCGGGTCAAATGATTCATCAAACAGCTCATCCGGAATCAGTGAACTAAATCCTCTGCCTAATCCCCTCTTTTTAGCCGACACGCTCTAGCACCTCCTTGGCCACAGCCTTGTATGCCCGAGCACCTTTGCTCCACTTGTCGTACTCACCAATTGGCACCCCATGACTTGGTGCTTCCGCAAGGCGAATATTGCGTGGAATTGTCTGCTTAAACACCTTACCAGGGAAGTGTTTTTTGATCTCTTCGTGTACTTGCTGACTTAAGCTTGTCCGACTATCTACCATTGTAGGCAGCACGCCCAACAAGTCTAGTACCGGGTTCATATTTTTGCGCACCAACTTCATCGTTTCAAGCAATTGCCCAAGTCCTTCCAAGGCATAAAATTCTGCCTGCACCGGCAGCAATACGTAGCGAGCCGCAATCAGCCCGTTGACGGTGAGTAAGCTCAAGCTTGGCGGACTATCGATAATTACAATATCAAATTCTGGTGCCTGCTCAATCGCTGTACGCAAACGCCCAAAACGACGATTTGCCTGGGCTAGCTCCGCCTCTGTATTGGCAAGATGTGGCGTAGTGGGAGCAAGCCATAAGTTTTCGTATTCCGTGCGGATAATCACATCCTTAAGTTGCTTTTTCTCAAGCATGACATCACTCATTGTCGCAGTTAACGATTCCTTATCCACCCCAAGTCCGCTTGTTGCGTTCCCTTGCGGGTCGAAGTCAACCAATAGCACTTTTTTACCCATTTTTGCAAGGTAATACGCAATATTGACCGCACTGGTTGTCTTGCCAACGCCACCCTTTTGATTTGTTACAGAAATTACTACTGCCATTATCCGTTTCCCCTTATGCTATCTCTATTATAGCACGAACACTCCTGACCAGCCGTGAAAAATAGCTATTTTTGCTGCCCAAATGTACTTTTATGCACTAGGGTAAGCCCCGTAGCAACCCCAAGTACCGCCATTGCCGAAATAAACAAACTTACCGCCACGCCACCGCTGATAAAATAGCGGAACGAAAACGCAATAATCGATAGTACTAAAAATATCGCAGCCACAATAAACGAGGCTCGCTTTTTATGTGATATGCCCCGATAAAACAACAGCGACAGTGCAGCTAACATCGCCAAGTGCCATAAGGCGGCGTTGGTCGGGGAGAGCGTAAATATAAAGATAGCCAATAGCGTCAGTAACTGCCCCACCACCATAAAACCCTCTCTCAGCTCAGAATAATATTGCCGCCAAGTCACCCCATACGCTACCGCAGGCAGTGCAGTGGTAAGTAGCAGAGTAACTGCCTGATAAATTGACAGTGTGTGCACCTGGCCATCTAGCTGTAAGGTGCCGATAACTACACAAATCACTGCCACCCACAGCGCTAATGTCGCCATACCTAGTGCAAATGCGCTCCGCACCACTCTATCATAACCAATGTGTAATACTCCAATAGCCATAAAACCGGCCGTCAGCACATAGAGTGACAAACTAAATGTCATAACATACCCTGCCCGCAGTGCGTCAACTGCATATAGCGGCACAAGACACCACGACCACGACCCTGCAAGCAATAGTGCGCGTGAAATGCCACCAGCCAGCAAGCCATCACCCGTGCGACGACGTGCCACCATAGCCGGTATCCATAACACCATAGCTGCTAGTGCCGCCAATAGCATACGAGCAATGTTTAGCTCCGGCACAGATAACACAATTGCAAACTGCAACGCCGCACACAACACTGCTCCGCCCGCAAAAAACATCCAGTCACTCAGGTGAATCTGCCCCGATATTCTATGGTCAGCACCCAAACTACCCTGCCGCATCACACGGCCTAATTCTTCAACCGTCGCCCCAGACTCTCGCAATAAGGCAGCGGCTTTTTGCAATGCAACTTGTTTATCCATTACGCACCTACCCAGCCAATAAACAAGATATCTCGTGCGTAATATGAGTTAACGTCACCCTGTAAATATACTGGTTTATATGTACGGCCTTTTTGCAATGTCCAGCCAGTTTGCCGATTGTCGTGCGAATAGAAAAACAAAATACCAGAATCTACACCATCATGACGCACCAATGCGTACCCATCCTTAGATCGCCTATTGGTAGTTAGCTGCAGTGCATTTACTTCTTCTATAGAAAGTTCATCAGATTCTTGCCGCTGCTGGCTGTACCGAAAGAACTTTACCCCGTCACTGCCGCCTCGCAATATGTATGCCTCTCCATCCTTGGCCGCAGGCGGCACTGTAGTCACCTTACCCTCTTTCGTCACAATAATTTCATCATCACAGCCGCCACTGCAAGTTGCATATACAAAATCATACTGCGGCCTTGCCGTCATCTGTGGCCAATAAAACGCAAGCATCACCCCTATAAATAGTACGATTGGTGCGATAAATAACACCCACATAACCCAGGAATATTTTGGTGCAGGTGGCGTAGGTGACACCTCTCCCGTTGCTGTACTTTTTGTACCTGCCGTATGCTTTATATTGTGTATAGCTGCTGACTGCTTGCCCATAGATACCCTCTATCGTTATTACTACCCTCATTGTACTACACTGCGGCACACTATCAAACTAATATCACCCCGCTGCTATGGCGGGGTGAGTATCGGCATTATTTAATGCTAGTGATTTCGATGCGGCTGTGCTTTTGGCGGTGGCCAGTTTCTTTGTGTACACGCTTTTTCGCCTTGTAGCGGATAATGCGTAGCTTATCACCTTTTACCAGTTCGTCCACTACCTTTGCGGTTACCTTCACACCTTTAACGGTTGGGGTACCGACAGTGGTAGTGTCACCGTCAATCACCAAGAGTGCTTCAGTCTTGAGCTCTTTTGTGCCTTCCGGGAGGAGATCCACCAGGAGGGTCTCTTTTTCAGCAACAAGATATTGTTTGCCGCCTACTTTAATGACTGCTTTCTTTGCCATATATTCCTCTTACAATTAATTATTCAATCCCATTAATTGTATCAGATACAGCCTAAAAATGCAATATGTCTTTACTTTGCAAGCTGTGCTCGCTTTTCGGCAAGATAATCACCCAGCAGTGCCGCATATAATTCTTGCGTATTAACCACGTGCTGCTCAAGCCACAGGCGTGCCGCAACCGCATCATTTTCTTCCTGAATCTTCTCAAATTCGGCCCGCTGTTCGTCGGTTAGCATCTCATCTACCATCATCATGAGTCGGTTTTCGACCACTGCCTCTACGCTCTGTATGATTTCTTGCTGCACATCAGCCGGTGCATCCTCCATGCGTAAGGCTTGTAAAATTTGTGTGTTACTATCCATTTTTGTGTAAATCCTTTATCTTACTATGTTAGTATACTACGTATTTAGCTATGCCACAAACCACGGCTTTGCATCCATTCCTGAATTGCTTCAGGTACGCCATTTTCCCATGATGCTCCGCCAGGGTTGCTTAGTCGCACATCCGAACCATACATATAGGTGTCAGTTGGGGCGGCATCAATGTTGATATAATCCTGGCCAAACGTATCTACCAAGTAGTTGTGTAGCTCTACCGACTGCTCAGGGCTTAAGTTCTGGCCATTCGCCTGGGCAAACTGTGTAAGCTCGTTAGTGTAGCCACTACCATATTCAACGGTGAAATTTTGACCTTCCAAGGCCTGAACTGGCTCAGCCTCCGGAGTCGGTGTCGTTTCTGCTGGTGGCTGCACACTTGCTTTCACCTCTTGGGCTGGCGTGTCCGTCATAAACGAACCAACCTGCTCTCGCAGCATTGCCCCGCCATTAAAGCCCAATCCCGCTGCGGTTGCGCCTAGTGCCGAAGCAATCTTCATACGACGACGGTTTCCAAGCACTTCGTCGTTCGTGCGCTGTTCAGTCTGCTCGTTCACCAGTGCGTAATTCACCTCACCCGTTTCGGCATCACGGTACTCGCCTTGTTGAATCGCAGATTGCTTTGCTTCAATATCCTGCTTCGCTTGCATGTCCGCCATTGCCATCGTACGACCATCACCAAGCCGCACTTCTGCGTTCGCTCGTCGCTTGGTTACATGGTTGGCAATCGCTGCACCAGCCCCAGCTCCAGCTGCTGCAAATGCGTACGAACCAGCTGCAACCGTACCTACAGCCAAGCCACCGGTCAAGCCAATAGCAACACCAGTACCTACAACAATACCAGCCTTCTTTAACTTACCAGACACACCCTTTTGGTTCACCCACCAGTTAACAAATTTATTGGTTGGCTTACTCTGTTCCATGCGAGCATCACGAATGCCAGCTTCTAGCAAAAAGTCGTTATCAAGCAGTGTTCGTACAACCGTAGAGTTTCGTACCATTTCACTATAGCCAGCCTGCTCGAGTTGTGTTTCAAGGTCTGCGATAGCCACCTCAACTGCAGCCTCATATTCATCACGTAACTCAAATTGCTTGGCACTGGTTTTATTATTAATCGTATCAAACAGCTTGCTCATGCCAGGAATCTTTCGCAGCAACCTGTTTGTGAGTGCACTATCGCTCATCGCCAAACGCTTCCAGGTGGCATTTCTTTCTTTCGCAACTGCTGCCGCATAACTCGAACGTGCTTCACCCAAGGCCGCCATTATTTCAGGCGGTAATTCGATAGCTGGCGTATTCTTGGCTTCGCCAGTAGCTTTGTCCTTTTCTGTCTCATCTGGTGCAGAATCAGACGCTTCTTCGCTGATAGTTTTAGCTTCTTTTGGCTCTGTCTCCAGAGCGGCCTCTTCCGTTGTCTCCTTCTCTTCATCACCATAGATACCTTCAATAATGGCATCCAAATCTCGCTCACCAGCTTCTTCAGTAATTACTTCTCGTTCAATATTGTGATACAAACGGTTTTCAAGGTGCCACTCGGCTGCAAGCATAGCTTCTTTATCGCCTGCCAGCCGGGCATCACGGGCGAGCTGAATTAAATCTTTCGTGCCAAGTGTATCATATCGCTCATCTTTGGCTACTTCTGCACCCTTCTCTGTCGATTCACTTGTTTCATGGGGAGATTGTTCAGTATCGGTGCCCTTTTTTACGCCGTCTTTATCTTCGTAGATATTTTTAAGGATAAAATTAAGATGTCGCTCACCAGCCTCTTCACTGATAATGCCGTTTTCAATCGCTGTATGCAAACGCTGCTCGATATGACCTTCCGCATCAAGCATAACGCCTTTATCGCCTGCCAGCCGGGCATCACGGGCAAGCTGAATCAACTCCTTCATACCAAGATCTTCATACGCCTTCCGAGTGTGAGCTTCTGGCGTAGTGGCAGTTTCATTCATCACCTCGTCGTAACGTGCCCACTCACGCTGCAATTCGTAGCGCTCCTTGGCATTACCCGCAGATTCAACTGCCTGCGGTGCCTCTGGGCGTTGTGCAATATATTCTTCAAATGTCATCCCCTGCTCGTCCTGTGGCGATTCAGGGCTCTGCTCGACAATTACGACGTGCATTTTAGGTGCTTTCTCTGCCATAGTAGTAGATTTCCTTTGCGTAAAGCTATGTTTATATTTGTGTGTTATATGATATTATACTATCACAAAACAGCATAAAAGTCAATAATAAAACACCGTTTTTGCAAAAAACGCAATAATATTTCTATCTCAATCTTCTCACGCAAAAACGCCCCGCTACACTTGATAGCTAGGGCGTTTGCAATAGTGCTAGGTTGACTATTTTTTATCTGAGGTTTCAGTGTGCTCGTGGCGTTCTTTCACCAATTTTGGTGCGTCTTCCACCACTGATGCATCACTACCCGCCAACATTCGCTTCATGTCTTGGCGACTCTTATACCAGTAAACCACTGCAGCAACCAAGGCGATTAAGCCAATTGAACTAAGTACCATTTCGGCAGGACCAGTCTTTGGCAAGGTGCCAGCGGCGTCGACACAGTTACCCTTTTCGTCAACAATCTGACCAGGTTGTGGCACGCAGCCGTTTGCACAGCGAGCATCACCATGCGGGATACCTGGCTTACATTCATTTGGCTTACATGGATTTTCAACCGTTACAGTTGCGGTAGCTTGCTTGTTGCCGTTTGGCGTAATAATTGTACCGTAGTTTACCAATTCGTTAGTGCCACATTTTTCCAGCTTATCGATAGTTGCACTAAAGCGCAGTGCTGCATTCCCACGTGGGGCATACGAGCCGATGTTCGCACCGGTAGTAGTGACACCGTCTTTATCTGGTGTACCGGTTGGATGTTTCGAGTTGGCCAAAATTGTCGAACCAGCTACATAGCTCATACCGCCTGGCAATGCATCCTTAATAATCACATTGTCTTGCTGAACGGTGCCAGTGTTTTGGTAGCTAATCAAAAAGTCAACTTTTTCACCTAGCTTAGCAACAATTTTATCCTTCCATTCTTTCTCGCCAGCTTTACGCACCTGCTTTTTGATAGTAAAGTTTGGTGCATCGGCACGGAACTTGAAGGTTACATAGCCAGAATATTCATTACAACCTGGCAATAAGCCGTTTAGACTATCATACCCAAGGTGTGTACCGGTTGCCGAAAATAGTGCATCTGGCAACTTTTTATCATTAACGCCACCCTTTGATTTTACGACTGCAGAACCAGGGATGTATCGCAAGGCAACATCGGCGGTTGCAGTCATATATGAGTTGTCGTGTACGGTGCCTGGGTTGGCATTATCTGCACTAATATACCCGGTAATACCGGTTCGCTCGCCCGCCTTTAAGCCACCAGGCATGGCCATGCGAAGGCGTGCATTTTGTGCAATACCCTTTTTACCATGGGCAGCATCGTTAAGAGTTTTTGAGGCGTTATTATGGAAGTACACATATACTTCATATTCTTTGCCCGGTTGCACCTTTGTGTCATCGCTAAAGGCAGAAGCTGGTGCGGTTGCCTCTTTAATGCGAACAAAGTTACGCTCATCCCCGTATGCAGGGTTATTAGTGATAGAGTTAAAGGTAACGTAATCGGCCGGCTTTTCGATCGTAAAGGTAGGTCGGTCAGGCCCCCATGCCAATACGGATGAGCCGGTCGCAAGTACGACAAGCCCTGCCGCCAATACGCCACCTAGGCGAGCTGGCACACTGGTATACAGTGTACGCAGCTTGCTGGTGTGCTGGTGTGTCTTCATTCTGTGTTCTCCTTTTTATGTTATATTGCGTATCTACTGGGTGGTAATCTCGGATTCTGTCCCCGCACTATCCTGGCCCGTTGCCCCTTCCATCTGGACGGCCTCTTCTATTGCGGAACCAATGCTTTGGTTGAGATCAATCTTCGCTGCTTCTTCTGTCCAGCCTTGGGTGCCAACTTCAGCAGTAATACCGCTGCGGTCACCATCACCTGTACCAATCACAGCTTCTGCCGCTTGGCCGCCAACTTGCTCTTGCGAAACTTGGCTACCTGGCTGCTGATGATACACCTCCTCGGTCTGCTTTTGCACCGGCTGCTCTACCGCCCCAGCCTCAGCGTCCGGAGCTTCTTCGATATGCACATAATCAGCTGGGTTCTCTGATTTCGGCTCTAAATCTACCTGTGGCTGCTCTTCAACCGGAGGTGGAGGCACTACCACATTTTCCTCTGGCTTTTCCTCAATTGGTGGGGGAGGGGTTTCACCAGTTGGCGGATTTGCTGGTGGATTTTCCGGTGGCGTCTCTGGCGGTGGGCCAGATGGCGGCACCTCTTGTGATGGTGGAGGGCCAGATGGTGGCACTTCACCGCCACCTTGCGGTGGTGTTTCCGGTGGAGGTACTTCACCGCCACCCTGCGGCATAACTAGATCTGCTATCTCTGCTGGAACAGCATCACCGCCACCCTGCGGCAAGGCTACTTCTGCTGGTGGTTGCCTAAATATCAGCTGACCACACCGATCCCTAAATTCAAGGGCTTGCCCTACACCATTCTTATCCGTATAGTGCATTACGGTTACACCACTTTCGCCGTTTGTGACATAATCGTCGTAAGACATAATCACACCCTGTTCGGTACCAGCACCGTAGTAGCTACCATAGCTTTCGTTTGCCCCAATTGCACGGCCCTCGCTAAAGTATGGCCCTGCACCGGTAAACTTATCCCACATCTCCCGAGCAAACTCTATATCACTTTCCATACGAGCCTGAGCCTCAGCCGCAGTCATACCCTCTTCAAGCAAGTCCATGTTTTCAAGCACGATAGAGAACTCACCAGGCGAACTCCGCAAACCTTCCTGCAGGCTTTCACCACGAGCAGCAGCGTCAACCCCTTCTAGTGGCGGCATCCAGTCATGTGCCCCCAGCTTACCTTCTTGATTAAAGATATCTTCAGCAGTAAGATAGCCATCAAACATATTACCAAGACGGTTGCCGCCAGCACCTTCTGCCCCAGCGATATCCATTGCAATAATCTCTTTGCTGCCGCCGCTGCCACCATTAAATCCTAGGCCATTATCGAGCCAGTCAACACCCGTACTAAAACCACTGGCTTCCATACCCTGCCTTGCTTGGTAGATTTTTGTGGCCAGCACCGCACCACCAACGGCCACCGCACCGAGAGCAAGCAATCGCTTATTGCGTTTTTTGCGTTTTTCGTGCTGTTCATCGGTTTCACCAGCTCGACGCTCAGCTGCTTTTTGGTTTCTTTTCTGCATGAACTGAGAGATTGCATACGGCATGTTCGCAAATTTCGCCCCTGCAGTATCCCATATACGGCGAAGAATATTACCCCGTACCGGCTCCTGATTAAGCGTCTCTGCTACCTCCTGAGCTTCGGCGGTAGTTGGAATATCACGGTTGCGTGGCCCTGGCTGTTTTTCTGCAGCAGCTTCATCAAGTGCTGCATCTTTTTCTGCAGACAAGCGAGTTTTTTCTTTGGCTTCAACTGCCTGTTCAGCTGCCTGTGTCGTATCGCTAGCTGGCATTTCACCATGTAGCGGTACATTTTCATACTTTTTATAGATAGCAAAGGTGCCATTTGCCAAGTATTGACCCTTACTAATCACCTTACCATCGGCATCACGTAGATTGGCCTCGTTTTTTGAATCGGCCAAGATTTTTTGCATATCTTTGTTGATAAGATTGGTACGCTCATCAATTTTATCTGCCAATTTAGCAAACTCTTCCGGTGTAGCTTTCCTGCCAAGCTCTGCTTCGTACTGATCACGAACCATCGCCTCAGCAATTAGCCGCACCTGGCTCACAGGCTTCTTTTCTTGCCCCTGTTCTTGCTCTTTGTTCTGCACCGGCTCCTGCTCTTGCGAGGCAGCTGGTGCGATTTTTCGTTCCGACATGGTGTGGTGACTCCTTGTCTATGTCTATATGTTGTTTGTGTTGTATTTACTTATTATTCTATGTGTGAGTTTAGCATAAGTATAATTTTGTGTCAAATATTTTACCCTACAAAATACCACCCCTACAAACAGGGGTGGTACGTGTACGATATGCTGTAAAAATTACGCCGCAGAACGCTTAAACAACCTACGGAGCGAGAATCGTCCGAGCATTTTTTGTACTCGCTTCCTACGAGAGCGTTCTTCTAGCTCTTTACTTACTTCATGCAGTCGACTGCTCGAAATTGCTTGCACCTGGCTATCAAGCAGTGCATTCTCTACAATTATACCTTTGTCAGCCATCTCAGCCTGATACTTCTGAGCTTGAGCCGCCCGGTCTGCCTCGATAAGCGACATGCCATCAAGTATACCGTGCGTTTCCTCTTCATCCAACTCCACAGGCTCTTCATCAGCCTCTTGTGCCTCAGGTGATGTCGCAAGTGTCTCAGCAGCTGTCTCTACCATTGGCTGCGGAATAGTTTCAGGAGATGGAGTAGCGACAGGCTCATCTACGGCCGATTCAACAGAGCTATCCTCACCAGTTGGTTCGGCGGTCTGTTCTGACGGATCAGCTGTAGCCTGTTCGGCCTGCTCATCAGATCGCTTAATGAGCGTGTCGATTGATTCAGCATGATTAATAGCAGCCTCGAAAGTCATCTTTTCATCGTTCACCATCTCTAATAGGCGGTTATGTATGCCTGCCATTGCTACGTCACGCAGCTCAGCATCATCCTTCGCTAAGCGAGCTACTTCTATAGTGTCAGCAAGAGAGGTCTCACCGCTTACTATTTTTTGACTTATGCGATCTTGTTTTATATGGGCAAGAGCTTCACCCTGTGTTGATTTATCCTCTACTTCAGCAGCACTGTGTACCAAATCTATCAATTCCGTCAAGGATAGGTCATCATAGGAAAAATCACCCAGTAAACGACCATCTGCATACTTCCCCGGCTCTTCATCCTGTGGCCGACCAACCCAGCCTTTTGGAGCCTCTGGGCGTGCTGCTAAATATTCATCAAGCGTTAGTTCGGTCTTTGGAGCAGTTTCTGCACCCCAAGCCTGCATGCGTTCTTCCATAGTGGTTGGTACTCGTTCTATCATAATAATTACCTATACCTATCGTTTATCTAATTGCTTATCTTGCGTTTACTATTGCCTATTTCTTGTGTACATTTCTTACAATAGCATAAATGCAATAAAAAAGCAATAGCCTAACAATAAATTAGGCTATTTTACAAAAATATTGAGTATTTACTTATTGACCCAATCGAGCACCCAAAATCACCTGATTGGCCTGCAGCCACGCATAGGCATCACCCGCATCAAAATACTGCCCCTGCACTGGTACCACCTTCATACTACCGCCCGTTAACACATATTGGTTAATTGGTTCGGTAATCATATACTCACCCGTAATTTCTACATTTGCATAGGCTGCAGTTGCCTGAAGCAGTTCGTAATTAAAGATATACTTGCTCACGTTAATGTAATTGCTTGGGGCGGTCTCTGGCTGTGGATGTTCCACCATCTGGTAATAATTACCGTTCTGGTCAAACTCAATCACCCCGTATTTTTCAACTGATTGCGGGTCCACCTGTGCACTTAACATCGAACAGCCACCCTCCGGCGTTTGTGCAATCAGCCGTGCCAGTTCGGAGCTACCATCGGCATTATAGATAAAATCATCACCCATCATCACCGCTACTGACTCGCCCGGCTTAATATATGGCAAACACATACCAACTGGAATAGCCGTACCATATTTGGTATTAATTTCTTGATCAATGTAGTAAAAATTAATCCCCTGCGGCGGCATAATATACCGCATATACTCTGTTTTACCAGTATATTGCAAATACTGCTCGAGCCGCTGATGGCGACTATAGTACTGTTCGAGCTGCGTATCTGCCGCATTAACCACAAAGTAGATATCGGTGATACCCGCTAACACCGCATCTTGCACCACGTAATCGATCACCGGACGATTACCGATTGGTAGCATGCACTTTTCAATCGCTTTTGTAACTGGCAAGCGGCGTGTGCCCCACCCTGCCACAGGAATGATTGCTTTTGTAATACTCATATCGTTATTATACCAGGCAACGAAGCGTTAACACTAATTGCTACTTCATTAGACGGCGTACACCTAGCCATACCGCACCAAGCACGCCAACTCCACTCCACCAGTACCATTCAATACCAAATAATTTTGGTGTTGAGGTCTGAGAGTCTGTCGCAGCAGCCTTACTGTCTGCTTTTTTATCAGGCAATGCCAGACTGACCGCCTCCATTGCATCCATATTCACAGTCTTTTCCGTTGCAGCTGGCGTAGACTGGGCCGCCGATGATACCTTTACTGGTACCGCCCCGCCGCCGCCAGACCTTCGTGCCACTACTACCGCAGGGCGACGTGATTCAACCGACTTTTTTACCGCATACGGCACCGAAAAATCTGTTGATAACACCACTTCATTCGTGACTGGCTTTAGCTCCTCGAGCGGTGGCTGTGCAGCTTGGCTGGCTGTTGTTTCCTCTGGCTTACCTGGGGCTGGATTCGGTGCAGGATTTGAACTCACCGCCGATTCTTTTACTGTCAGTGGTACTGGTGCAGTTTTTGCAATCTCAATAGACGTCCCGCTAACTTCCTGCAGTACGACAAGCACAAGCGCATATTCACCAGCTGGCAGTAGCTCTAGTAACTTTGAAATCTCAAGGATATCTCGCTGCTCACCTCGAACAGATTTATCAATCGGCAGAGACGATAATTCCTTGCCGTGTGTATCCACCACCATCAACTGTACAGCTGCCGAGTCTGGCACAGCAACAATTGAGCCTCGGACGGTGCATACCGCTGCACTTTGCTTTGTGTAGGTGTATGCTTCATCAGTAAACGATACTTTTGGCACAGATACAGGGGTAGTCACTTTTACAGTATGTGTCGCAACAATACGTGCTAGCCGTGCATCTTCTATCGTAGCCGTTACGACATGCTCACCTGGCATTGTATCTTTATAGTAAACAGTGCCAACGGCAGTATTGGCAGCAAGCGGCAATGTAGTAATGGCCCTGCTCGCCTCTTTGTCTGCAAAGAACACACCTGTAGCAGAACTTGACTGCAGCCTTACCACCAACTCATCGCCATCCACTACTGCCAACTGAGCAGCCTCATCTTGCAGTCGCAACACAATCTCTTGCAGGCTAGATGCCTCAATCTGTGCTACAGGTGAGCTTATATTAATAGCTTTGATGTCAGCAGTAGCGGCCATTGCCGCCGTATTAGACAATAGCCCGCTAACTACTACCACTCCTCCAATATATAGGGCATATATAGTACGCTTCATACCACTCCTCGCATTTACCCGGTTGTATTACTTATAAGTATACCCGAGTATAAGCAGTATGCCAAGAGGAGCTATTTAGTGTCTTGCTCGGCATCTGAAGTAGCGGATTTATCTTTTGTGGTTGATTTTACACGCTTAACAGTTTTTGAAGAGTTTGTTGTGTTTTCTGCTAAGACACCTGGAAGCGGCGGCGTAGCCACTGGTGGATGTAAGCTATAGCGAGGAGCCTTATAATTGTGCGTAAGTGTTCGCACTGCAATACCGCTACCCATAATAATTGTTGCGATAAATGCAACGATATTAATTACGGGTATAATCAACAACGCCGCCAAAAATACTACACCAGCTAGCATACGAACAAGTATGTTTTTTGATTGCTTAAATAACAACGAGCCTAAGAAATAGGCAAAGAACGCACCGCTCACTGACAATAGTGCAATATACAACGCAATAAGAATAATTGCAATTGGCATCCCTACAATTGTAAGTAGTGTAAGTATTGCAACGACAGGCGTAATAAATACAACTGCAACACCCGCCAAAATTGCCAACCCGATATTCTCACGTGCAATAACAGACGATCGCTCTATAAAGCGTGGAGCGATAATCGCAGTCAACATAGCCAATACCAACAACATCACAGCCATTGTGATTATTGCTACAAGTGGATCTTCTTCCTGGCCAGGCTGATGATACAACACTCCGCCCTGTACTCGCTCTCGGTCAAAGGCATATTCTTGCTCTGCAGAATATTGCACATCACCCATGAACTTTGCAGACTCACCCACTTGTAATTTAGTGACCCAAAGATGTGTATTTTTACCAATTTCACCATTCAGTTCCACATCCCCACCATGCAACTGCAGTTCACCAGCCACCTTTGCACCTGTGCCAATTTTGACCTGCTCTAGGGCGGCAATGGTTGCATCACCACCAATCTTACCATCAATAACAACGCTCACTCCGGCAAGACGCACGTCCTGTGTAACAGTACCGCTGATATGCACCTTCGAGCCCGCACAGAGCACGTCACCATTTACCGTGCCAGTAATCTCTACTTCCGAACCCGCCGCACAGTACACACTGCCGTTGACAGTCCCCTCTACCTTTAATGTGCCTGCGGCCGTATAAAGTGCCCCTTCGTGAGTAGCACCCTTTTTTACCACCTGCGTAGCCACGCCACGTTCATTTGCGGTCTCTTCTATTGCAGGCTGTGCTGCCACCATCGAGCCAAAGCCGCTCAGTAGCACCGCCCCCGCAGCCAGTAAACCAATTTTCAGTCTTTTCATTCTTCCTCCTTTATAGCCCTATAGTACCATTTACGGCGTAATATATAAATACATCCCCGATCAACACCGGGGATGTAGCATTGTTTGACTAGCCATTCCTAGCGTTCGCAGGCAATGCCATCATCATCACGGTCAAGCTTTGACTGATAGCTTGCATCGCTACGACGAATATTAAATACGCCAGCTTCAAATGCTTCGGTACAGTTTTCGAACGTGCGGCCATTGGTTGGGCGACTTTCCTTCAGATCCTTCACCTTCTTTTTTGACTCTTCCGAGGCAACTGCGGCAGGGCTGCTATTTACCACCTTGGTTTCGCCATCTGGCTTTTTTGTGGCGGTGCCAGTTTGGTTGGTGGCACGGGTTTCGTTTTTATCAGCCTGCTTAGCGTCAGATTGCTTAGTTGCATCCTTTTCTTTCGCATCCTTGGCGGCCTTCTCTTCCTTCTTGGTTTGGGTTGGCGAATAAATACCATCGATATCCGGCGTTGCCTGGTTGGTCGCAATCCAGCCAAACATACCTGCCCAAGCCACAAACAAGGCAATCAAGCCCTTTGCCCATGGCGACTGCTTAAAGCCTTCTGGATCGTTAAAGTACCACAGTGCGATTGCCACCGCTGGGATAATCGGCAAACACACCAACCATAGCAGCCAGCCAACCAAAATACGGCGGCCACGTGTCCAGTTTTGGTACTTATCTTTCGTCAGCGGAAAACGGCTTAATAGCCACACGGCACCATTATGGAAAAATCCACCTTTGGCATTTCTCGCCCGCTCGTCTTCAATATGTTGCTTTTCTTCAGCTTCGGTACGCTGCTTTGCCATGGTACTCTCCTCCCATATTAGCTATTGCTTTTAGTATACCACGAGGCAGAGCAAATACCTATGCAAGTAGTTTACCTACGTGATGTTCGTTAATGCCGTTTGTTACATTCATAAAGCCAGCATCCGCCAAAAACATACTGCAGGTATTTGACCGAGCACCACTAATACAGTACACGATAATTGGTGTATCTTTTGCAACAGCTTGTAGCGTCGTTTTGAATGCACCGCTCATAAAATCCGCTGGCGGGATGTTGATGGCACCTTCAACGTGGCTACGTTCGTATTCGCTGGGTTCGCGCGTGTCGATAACTATTGTTTTTGCAGACATATGGTGAGTTCCTTCTTTTCGATAGCTGCGACGGTTTGATGATCGGTCGTTTCACCAAGCTTTGCCAGGGTTTCAGCGGCGATGGTGTCGGCGTGCTCATTGATGGCTTGCTGCAGCTCGTCATCGCTGGTCTCTAGGCTCAGGGTGATGCGGTCGTCCACCTGCAGACCAGCGTTTTTACGCGCCGCTTGGACGTGGCGGATGACTTCGCGCATCAAGCCTTCACGGCGGAGTTCGGGGGTGATGGTTTTGTCGACAACCGCATCCATCAGCTTAGCCTTGGGACTGCTATTGCAATACAAAGCTTTCACATTAATCTCGTCTTTTATGATCTGCTCATAAAAGTCATCCAGCCGTCGACCCAAATTGTACGTAGCTGAAGCAAGTGGCTGACGTACTTTAACGGAACCAACTCCATCATTCGCATCCATTCGACTAGAGAGACCGCGCATCACGAAGGTTTGCGTAATTAGCATATCATCCAGCACCTTCTCATCAACTTCGCCAGCTACCCACCAATCCTTCAAGTGTACCGACTGCTCATCGCCCGTCAGATTATGGTGCA
>JAUMZA010000011.1 GCA_030528355.1 Candidatus Saccharimonadota bacterium
AGCAAATTGTTGATAAGGCGATTGCACCGGTTGGGGTGGTTGATGTGTTTGAGGCGGCGGGGCTTGTGAGGCCAGAATTATCAATTTTGAGCGACGAGTTTTTCGCCGAAATTCGCAGTATGGAGCGGAAAAACCTGGCGGTTGAGGCACTGCAAAAATTATTGACCAATGAGATTAAGGTGCGGTTTGCTCGTAATTACGCAAAAGACACCAAATTTTCGGAGTTGCTCAACCAGGCGTTAGCTCGCTATAAAAATGGCACGATCGAAGCGGCACAGGTGATTGAAGAGTTGATTGCGATTGGGCGAGATGTTCGTGAGGCGGCTGATGCCGGTAAAGTTGAGGGACTGAGTGAAGACGAGATGATATTTTATGACGCCCTGGTGGAGAACGGTAGCGCTCGAGAGGTGATGGGTGATGTGCAGCTACGCGACATTGCGAAAGTGTTGCTTGAGCAGGTGCGGCGTGACGCCACAATTGACTGGGCTGAGCGAAGAATGGTGCAGGCGAAGCTGCGGGTAAATGTGAAGAAGACGCTAGCGAAATATGGCTATCCACCAGATCAGCAAGCTATTGCGACCGACATGGTTCTAGAACAGGCGAAACGATACGGTAATGAATGGAGCCAAAAGCGGGCAGCGTATGATCAGTATGGTGGCGCGAGTTTGGTGGATTAGGGCAGTCTATGGGTAGTACAATTAATCACCTCCGCCCCCTCCTCCGCCTCGCTGAATCCGCACAAAAGGCGGGGGATGATGAGCTTGCCCGTACGGCACTGACCGCCGCTGAGGTTTTGGCACGCAATAATCCGCCAATTGATATGACGCTCATTCTAGAGTATATGTGGGCGTTGGCAAATAGTTGTGATAAATACTACAACATGTATAACAGTGAAGAACTAGCGGTGTTACGAAAGAAGGTTGTGCAAGAACTAGCCCGCCACAATATGTCGCTCATCGAGCAAAATGATCAAAAAGCACTTTCGCTGCCGCCAATGATTCAGCTGATAACGGCGATGTATCTTCGCAAAAAAGACGATAAGATCGAGGGCGTCTCGGTGGCGCTGGTGATTGATGAAAATGGTGTGGTGCAGTTTCCGCGAAAAGGTCCGCTCATCAATGAGCTGCAGGAATGTTACAATAATGGTAATTCGCCGCATGGCAGTATTGAACATTGGCTACCGGTGGAGTTAGCTGGCTATCGCCTCATGCACGGCTCACTTGAGGTGCAAGATATTTTGCCTGAAGAATTAGTCGCCATGAGTTTTTAGCTATATGAAAATCACAGCACATATCAAACCCAATTCCCGCCACCGTCAAGAAGTCATCAAGCACGCAGATGATACGTATACGATTTACACTAAAGCACCGGCAATCGAGAGCCGTGCCAATCAAGAGGCGATTATGCTATTGGCAACTTATTTTTCGGTACCAAAGTCGCACGTTGTTCTTACCAGGGGTGTAACTAGTAAATATAAAGTTTTTACCATCACTCAAGCTACTCACAAATAGCAGGGCTGTAGTATAATAAAGAGTAATGGGTAGCAATCCACACAAATGGCAGCCGCCACGGCGACGTCATTTGCAGCAACAAGCACAGCAGACTAGGCAACGTATTGCATGGGTGGCTGCAGGGGTGGTATTGCTCGTTGTGCTAGCGATTGCAATGTGGCCACGTACGCCAAGTGCAACGCTGCCAGCTGATGAAAAATACTATTTTGCTAACTCTCGTTACAAGGGGGTAACATCAAGATTTGTGGTGCGAGAAAACAGCCTCGAAAAAACTTCAATCGAATACCCCATCACCAAGATTGCCTCCATTGACCAATTTGTTGAGCAGGAAATTAACCTGATTGATAAGGAATTTCGTGAGATTGCTGCTAGGGGAAATCGCTTTAATTATCGCCTGACGCAAACGGTGAGCTACCAGGTGACACATCACACCGAGCAGTATATTTCGTTGGTGGTGCACGTGAAGCAGGATATAATTGGGGCACATCCACTTGCAATGAATCAGTTTTGGACGTTTGATAAGAAGACTGGGCAGCCAGTAACACTGCGTCAGCTGCTCAATGATAGCGACACAGCAATGACTAAAGTGCTGGCTCAGGCAAGGCACAAGGTGGTGGAGTCAGTGAAGAAGCGGCAAGACGTAACGAGCGGAGTCGGTGATAGTATTGCTGCTGAACGCCTGACAGATTTTATTGTGACGCAAGATAAGCAGATTGCTTTTCCGTTTGGCTCTGGGGCAATTATTCCGCACACTTATGGTGAAGTAGCGATTGTATTTTCTAATAAAGAGTTGGCCGAATATCTTAAACATCCTCTGGCACGACAACTATTACAATTGCCGGACGAGCCAGTCGCAAAACCTGCACCGCCACCTACTCCTACGCCACAGCCGGCCGGTGGTGTCTGCGAGAGTAAGCCGTGCGTTGCATTGACGTTTGATGATGGGCCGGGCGTGTATACCAACCAGCTACTTGATATGCTACAGGGGGCACATGCCAAGGCTACCTTCTTTGTTCTGGGGAGTAAGGCGGCTGGCGGTACGGCTGTCTTGCAGCGAATGCAACGAGAGGGGCATCAAATTGGCAATCATACCTGGGGGCATCCAGACTTGACTCGATTGCCTATTGATGCGGTACGAAGTGAAATCGTTCGTACAAACGAGGCTATTACGCAAGCGACCGGACAGGCTGCAACTATTGTGCGGGCACCGTACGGGTCGATTAGTTCGGCGGTGTTGGCGGAGATGGGTTCATTAGGTGTAGCGTCAATTTCGTGGTCGGTTGATACTCGTGATTGGGCGGATCGCAATAGTGATATTGTGTGTCAACGAGCGGTGGGTGGTGCCCAGGCAGGTGCGATCATATTGCTGCATGACATCCATAAAACATCTGTTGATGCGGTGCCATGTATTATTGATGGTTTGCGAAAACATGGCTACGAAATGGTCACGGTTGCAACACTCCTAGGGGCAACACAGCCGGGGGTAAACTATCACGCTCGATAATCTAGATAGAGCAGTGAAAGTAAAATGCCGCACCGGTAAATGGTGCGGCATGCTCCTTTCTTACTAGATGGTGAATTTCCGCTTTCGCTGGCTACGACGTTTTTTGGCTTGGGCAATATCGTGCGGCGAAATTGGATCTTGTAGGGTTGGGTAGCGAACGATGTGGAGGTCATCGAGTGTGGCACTTTGTGGGATGAAAATTCCCTTGCTGGCTAGCTTTTGGCGTAGCTCAAACAGGAGATCGTCACGAACGTGCTGACTTGATTTTTTGCCCTCGGCACAATCACATAAGCCATACCTCACCCTAACGACAGCCGATCTGCCAGTTCCTAAATAAGTTACTCGAAACTCTTTAGAGTTGAACATAACTCACCTTCCGTATGGTCGAAACGAACAAGTATAGACATAAACTATACTATCATCATTATATCATATTTCTACAATAAAAACAATAGACTGCAAGGGTGTGTCAAGGGGTGTTAAGCAAAAGGCGTCGTTCGTAAAAATGTGACCGCTTACCGAGTTCGGCATTAAAGGCAGCAAGATTGCCGCCGTAGGATTCTAGCAAGGTTGGCTGGGCAGAGAAAAGGTTGGTGCCAAGTGCAAGCCGGTCACCTTGAATTGTGGCCCCAAGTGCCGCCAGTGTGGTTGGATACATATCAAACGAGGTGAACTGACGATTATAGGTACGGGTGGTGGTGACGGCTGAATTGATAAACGCATTGTAAATGGTGCGTTCGTACGGCTTATTGTCGATTGCCTCGTTGTAGTAGCTGGTTTGCATGCCAAGGTGATCGCCCGTGATAATAATGGTGGTGTCGGCATAAAATGGCTGCTGGGTAATCCAGTGGATAAAGTTGGCCACCATCTTTGAGGCACAGGCATGGACGTTATCGTACTTATGAGTGAAGGGTTTTTGGCAGGTCTCATCGGCGTAGCCATTGGTAAAATGTGTATCAACGGTTAGCATCTGGAAATTAAATGGAGCAGGCTCTTGGCTTAATCGGGTAAGTTCTTGCTTGGCGTAATGAAAGAGTTTTTTATCTTCGTAGCCCCACCACACGTAGTAATCGCTAGGAAACTTACCAGCTTTTTTGGCGTGTTCGTAATCATAGATAGTGTAGTTGCCATGTTGCGAAAAGAGCTTGTCTCGGCCGCCAAAACTGGCTTTCGAGCCAAGCATAAAGGTTTGGTTATAGCCCTGTCGCTGCAAGACGTCTCCCAGTGTAAAAGCACCAGGTAAAAACTTATCGTAACTGCTCATATAATTGCCGTCTTTACTGCCAAGCAGGTTGTTTTTAAGTGGAATACCGCCAGATTGTGCAGTAATGCCAGCCACCGTCCAGTGGGTGCCAGCTGCCTGCCGTGCACCACCTAGTCCGCTCGCTTGGTGGGAAAATGAAATGGAGCCTGGCTGTAAGGCGAGTTGCTCAAGTTCGGGGATGACAGAGGTGTCACGCATGCCGCCATGGGCTTTAGAGGCAACGGTATTTTCCATCGATTCGAGATAGATGTAAATCAGATTACGCTTTTTTGCGGGGAAGACGATGTTGGTTGTCTTTGGATCTACATAATGTGTTTCATAAAAGGTGCTGGTTTGTAGTACTGAACTGGCATACGCAACGACACTAAAGCTGCTGCCTAGGCTGATGAGGGCACCAGTACATACAACAACGCTATACCAGGCAAGATAAACGGGGCGAATTGTAGTGAGGTGGGAACGTAAAACATCACCTGCTAGCCTACGAGGTATTTTACTAAGTATAGCTGTTCGCCACTTGGTAATCACTGGAACGAGCAGTAATGCTAACAAGGCGGCCGCATAGATACTGTATTGAGCAGCAGCTGCAATAAAGGTGTCAGATTGACCATCGCCGATACCATTTTTAAGATAGAAGATAATCTCATCAATTTGCGAAGTGCCAAAGTGCTGCAGCTTATACAGGCTCACAATAAAGCCAATTGCACTCACGGCAAGTAGACTGTAGGTGATTATATAGAGTATAGTATGCTTTCGTTGCATATCATAAGTATAGCATCGATGGGTGTGTTACAATGAGGATATAATGACGTAATGTTGCATAGGGGGCGATATGCAAAGTAGCGATAGCGGATAAAACCAAAGGAATACCTTTGGTTAATTTTGTCATTACGTAAATTAAGGAGCTACTATGCAACAGGCATGTCATATATCGCATAAAAAAATAAAACGCATAATACTAGGGGTGATTATACTGCTACTTGTGGGGTTGGCGAGCTGGTGGTGCTGGTGGCGTTTTTATTGGCACGAATATCCTGCGGCTGAGGTGGCAATAATGGAGCGTATCAACCCTGGCCCCGAATGGAAACGAGGCGAGCTGTATGTGCAAGATAGAAGAAATTTTTGTATTAAAAACTGTATGGAAGTATCAATGTCGTTTACTGCGGATAAGCCAGTGTTTGATCGAGCGAGTTTTATGAGTTTTTTGAAACGGATTCATCCGGCGTTAGTGATTGAGGATGAGTCACAATGTCAGAATAGTGAGAATGGGAAGATTGATATTAACTGCAGTTACGGGAAGGGCGTTGATGGCGTGTACTATGCACTGTATCTTTTCCAGAGCGATACAGGAATGAATAAATTAAATATTAGCTTAAGGGATTACAAGGCGAGTACTAAATAGAGAGAATCATATTGAAAGGAGAGGCAAATGAGGATAGTGCAGGCAGGTATAGGGTTAGTACTAAGTGTAGTAATGACATTAGTGGTAGGGAGTTATGCGTCGGCGGCAGATTGTAAGGATGTGCATATACTATTGGTACGAGGCTCGGGTCAATCACTTAATAGTTCGGTAACGCAGGCATTTTCTGACAAATTCAGTAATGAGCTGGATAAGATAAAAGTATCATACACCGTGCGTGAGGTTTCGGCAGTTGAATATCCTGCAGTGTCAGTATCGGAGAGTATTGGTGGATATCGGCGAGCGGCTGGAGCTTGGGTGAGTGGTGGGCAGTCATTTGCGTATGGTAAGAGTGTGAAGAGGGGTGTTGGATCGCTGAAGGCTGGCATTAAGGCTATGTACAATGAATGCCCCAAGACGGCAATAGTTGTAGCGGGCTATTCGCAAGGTGCACAGGTGGCTGGTGAGACGGTGGTGTCGCTAAAGGATGAAGCCGCTTTGAAGCAAGTAGCTTTTGTGGCATTATTTGGTGACCCGAGATTAAATCTTCCCGAGGGGAGGCGAACTATTATTGATAGAGGTAAGTATTTGCCGCCACCAGCTTGTAGAGGGGTGGGATTTTCGCAGTGGCGACGTGATCCAATTCATTGCAATACACATGCCGGCTCTCTGGGAAGACGTGTGCCATATCTGCCAGATAGCATGAAAGAAAAAGTAGGGCTTTGGTGTAATCATGGTGATTGGATTTGTGGGTCGCGTGGTAAGGTTAAAGATAAAAACGAGGATCCTCATGGCTCCTATGGCTTGCCGGGTGCTGCCGCTGAAAAGGCTGCTATCGAATCTGTTACAAAAATATTACCATACCTCTCGAAAGAAAAAATAAAAACTATTGAGACAAAGCGAATTGGCAGACGGGTAAAAAATAACAATATTGATATTGCATTTGTGCTTGATACTAGCGGTTCGATGCAATCACAAATTGAAGGGGCAAAACGTTTTATTCGTCAATCCGCCGAGAAAATAAAGGCATTAAATGGTCGAGTAGCACTGACAGTTTTTAGAAACCATTGCGACAATCCACCGGCTTCGGTGCTTGTTGCCTTAACGAAAGATCTTGATAAAATACACAAGGCACTCGAATCGCAAGAGGCTGACGGTGGCTGTGAACCAGGTGAGGGTAGTTATCACGCATTAAAACTGACACTTGACACACTGCATTGGCAGCAAGGTGCAACGAAGGCGGCAATTCTAATCACTGATGAGCCACCGGCCGACCCAGATCGCACTGACCAATCAACCGCTCGGACAGTTGCTAAGCGGGCGCTTGAAATTGACCCAGTTAATATTTACCCTATAGTGTCCGGCGGTAATGAGCGGCATTTTAGCGAACTTGCAAACCTTACCTCTGGGCAGGCGATTCGTGACACTGATACCCATCAGGCACTTGATGTAGTATTTGAGAAGCTTAAAACTCGCCCGATACCAAACTTACCACTAGATACCTACAAAGCGATGGTGGGTGATGAAGTGCGATTTGATGTAGCTGACACGTACGTGGACGAAGGGGTGACGATTAAAACCTATGAATGGGATTTTGATGGTGATGGAACGATTGACCATACGACTGATCAGTCTGTTGTAGTACATCGGTATGGGCGAGCGTTTGATGGTCATATGTCTGTGCGAGTGATTGCAAGTAATGATACGGTTGCAAGTGCCAGTGCAGCGGTGAAAATATACACCAGCCCAGATGAACTGCCAGCTCTGCCAAGTGCTCCTTTGCAGCTAAATGCGGTAGCTACATCCAGTACAGAAGCGAAGCTGTCATGGCAAGCTGGGGAGGTGGCCCCAGATGAGTGGCATGTCTATATGAACAATGACCTATTCGCCATTGTGCCGCACGAAGCTAAACCACTACATCTTATAATTGGCGACATTACACAGAGTGAATCATTAAAATTCAGCGTAGTTGGTGTGAAGAGTGGTACGCTAGAGGGCGAGCCGGCTTCGGTTGAGTTTGTGCCAGCTAAGAAGTCACCGCAGCCACCCGTTGCCGAAACTTGTCCATATCACTATAAAATTGGCCGGCTATATGTATATTGTCAGTATAAGACTGTGCAGCTTGGACATATGCGGTGGCGTATCGTGCTATGGCGAGTGCAACCATTGCCATAATATGGCATAATAACCATTTGCACTTTTATAAAATAAAGCTTATACTTAAACCATACTATCTGAATATAAAAAAGGGGACGGGGGTATGAATCCAATTCATATTACATCAGAAATAGGAAAACTAAAGACAGTCATCTTACACAGGCCTGGTGCTGAGCTAGAAAATCTCACGCCGGAATATCTCACCGATTTATTGTTTGATGACATTCCATATCTAGAAGAAGCACAACGTGAACATGATGAGTTTGCTAATGTATTGCGAAGCCGTGGCGTTGAAGTGCTGTATCTTGACGAGCTTGTAACTGAGGCATTGGCTACGCAGGAGTTGCGTGAAAAATTTGTTGATGACATGCTAGCATCATCCAAGCAGTCAGAGCGTCGTGTTACCAAAACGTTGCGACATTACCTACTGAGTATGGGTACGCACGACATGGTGCGTAAGATTATGGCTGGTGTTCGCAAGGATGAAGTCACGTTGCCGCCAGAGCATCATCGCCAACAGCTCCACGAGCTGGTTGAGCAGAGTAGCCAGGCGTTCTTGCTAAAGAGTGCCTATCCGTTCTATCTTGACCCGATGCCAAATCTCTACTTTACACGTGACCCAGCAGCGGCGATCGGCAATGGGCTTACTATCAATAAGATGCATTGGCCAGCTCGCCGTCGTGAATCGCTGTTTATGCGTTATATCATTGATCATCATCCACGCTTTGCGGGGCATAACGTGCCAGTGTGGTATAACCGCAATCAACGCTTTTCGATTGAAGGTGGTGATGAACTAGTACTCAGCCGTGAAGTGATGGCGATTGGTATTTCTGAACGAACCAGTGCCGAGGCGATCGAAGCTATGGCGACTAAGCTGTTTGCTGGCTCTGACTTCAAGAAAGTGATTGCGATGGAAATTCCAAAATCACATGCGTTTATGCATCTTGATACCGTCTTTACAATGATTGACCACGACAAATTCACCATCCACCCAGAAATCCGTGACCGTGGCGGTAAACTCAACTGTTATGTGTTAGAAAAGGTTGAAGGCCAGGCATATCCAAAGATCACTCACGAAACCGATCTTGAGCATGTACTGAGGGTAGCACTCAGCTTGCCACAGGTTACGCTGATTGAGTGTGGTGCTGGCGACCCAATTGCTGCTGCTCGTGAGCAGTGGAACGACGGTTCAAACACCTTGGCGATTGCACCAGGTGTGGTGGTGACCTACGATCGCAACTATGTTACCAATCAAAAACTGCGTGAAGCAGGTATTGAAGTGATTGAAGTAAGGGGCGGCGAACTTGGCCGTGGCCGAGGTGGTCCACGCTGTATGAGTATGCCAATCGTACGGGAGGATGTGTAAATGGCAGTTAGCTTAAAGGGGCGATCATTACTTTCGCTAAAAGATTATACGCCAGCAGAAATTCGCCTATTGCTTGATACAGCGCATGAATATAAACGGCTCAAATATGTCGGCGTTCCGCACCGTATTCACGAGGGTAAAAATATTGCCCTGTTATTTGAAAAGACCAGCACACGCACTCGCTGTGCCTTTACGGTGGCGGCAAACGACTTGGGTGTAGCACCAGAATTTTTAGGTGCGAACGATATTCAGCTTGGTAAAAAAGAAAGCGTTGAAGATACCGCCAAGGTGCTTGGCCGCATGTTTGATGGCATTGAGTTCCGTGGCTTTGATCACAAGGTGGTTGAGCAGCTCGCCGAGCATGCCGGTGTGCCAGTCTGGAATGGCTTGACGGATGAATTCCATCCAACTCAAATCTTGGCAGATTTTCTCACGATTGAAGAGCATACCGGTAAACTACGTGGCACCAAGTTGGTGTTTGTAGGTGATGGTCGCAACAATATGGCCAACAGCTTGATGATTGGTGCGGCAAAAATGGGGCTTGATTTCCGCATCCTTGCCCCACGTGAGCTCTTCCCAGATCACAATCTGACCCAAGAAGCCCATCGTATTGCGGATGAAAATCACGCCCGTATCACTATCACCGATAACTTTGAAGAAGCCTTGCGTGACGCTGATGTGATCTATACCGACGTATGGGTATCAATGGGCGAGGAGGACAAGTTCGAGGAGCGCATCAACCAACTGCGTCACTTCCAGGTGAACGGCAATATGCTTCGCCTTACCAATAACCCAGAAGTGAAGTTTATGCACTGTTTGCCAGCCTTCCATGATACGCTTACTGTGGTTGGTGCAGATATTAAGGAAAAATACGGCCTGGATGCCATGGAGGTTTCAGACGAGGTATTCCGCAGCCGTGCAAGTATTGTATTTGATCAGGCAGAGAATCGCATGCACACTATTAAGGCAGTGATTGCTCTGACGCTGTAGCTGTTAATGAAGGAGTAAAGGAGGCTCCAAGATGGCAGAAAAAGTAAAACGAATTAAAAAGAAGTTGCGCTCACCCTCAGCCTTTACGGTATTGTTTGTGGTGATTGCATGTATGGCGGCACTTACCTGGTTGATCCCATCCGGTGCATACGACACAAAGCCAGACCCAAGTGACTCTAATAAAGAGATTCGTATAGCGGGTACCTATAAGCAAGTAGAAAAAGTACAAACCGAAGTTGACGATCAGGGCAAGGAAGTTACAACTGATAGTCGCCAAGGTTTGTGGGATGCCTTTGTGGCACCAATAAACGGCATGGCCGAGAAGCTCGATGTAATTGTCTTTGTACTCATCCTTGGTGGATTCCTTGGGGTAACTATGAAGACGGGGGCACTCGATGCAACACTTGGTGCAATGCTTAAGAGTATGAAGGGTAACGAAAAATGGCTCATCCCAATTTTGATGACCTTCTTTGCCATTGGTGGTACCACCTATGGTATGCAAGAAGAAGCCGTGGCCTTTTATGCACTGGTGGTGCCAATTATGATGGCTGCTGGCTATAATGCTATGACCGCTGTGATGGTGATTGTACTTGGTGGTGGTGTTGGCGTGCTTGGTTCAACCATTAATCCATTTTCTACCGGTATTGCTGCTAGCTCGGCAGATGTAAAGTTGGGTGGCATTTTGGGTGTGCAGGCGGTGATTTTGGTGCTATGTTTGGCAGCAGCCATTGCCTTTACGATGCGTTATGCGGCCAAGGTAAAGGCAGGCGGATACAAAGATGACGTTCGCTACAAGCCAGCGACTACCACGCTTGATATGAGTAATGTGCCAAAAATGACTGGCCCTCGCAAGGCAGTGATGGCGGTGTTTGGCATTACATTCTTGCTAATGATTATTTCACTTATTCCTTGGGGTGATTTCAAGGTTGATTTCTTCCAGGACCTGCATACAGAGATTGCTAAGTTGCCGTTTATTGGAGCGTTCTTTGGGGCAATTCACCTGGTACCGTTTGGCGAGTGGTATTTTAACGAAATTTCTACACTCTTCTTGATTTCAACCTTGGTGATTGCGGCAATTTACTACCGTGAATTCCAAAAAGAAAATGTCTTCGTGGTTGATACCTTCCTAAAAGGTACAGCCGACCTGCTATCGGTTGCGTTGATTATTGCAGTTGCAACTGGTGTGTCGGTTGTGATGACTGCCGGTGGTATCCAGGATACGATTATCCACTGGGGTGAAGATCTATTGCGTGGTGCAGGTGGTGGTGTGATTGGTATTATCGCCTTCCTGTTCTACCTCCCAATGACCTTTATCATTCCATCTTCGTCTGGCTTGGCGGCCGCAACTATGCCAGTCTTGGCACCAGTCGCCGACCTTGTAGGGGCTCAGAAGGAGATTATTGTGGTGGCGTTTGCTACTGCGTCTGGGTTGCTTAATATGATCGCACCAACTATCGCTTCATTGATGGGCGGCTTGGCACTAGCGGGCGTATCGTACCGTGCGTGGCTTAAGCGAACCGCACCAATCATGGCGATCTTTACTGTGATTTGTTTGGCGGTGATTGCGGTATACGGAGCCTTGCTATAGGCCTATGACAACAGCACTACGAACAATCGTTGTGGCACTTGGTGGTAACGCCCTGCAAAAGCAGGGCGAAGCCTCATCGGCAGCCCAGCAAAAGGTAGCAGATGCAACGGTTCGCCAGTTGCTACCGCTCATTAAGGCGGGACATCGTGTGGCAATTGTCCATGGCAACGGTCCACAAGTTGGCAATATTATTCTGCATGAAGAGGCATTAAATACACAAGAAACGCCAAGCCTACCGCTTGACGATTGTGGTGCCATGAGCCAAGGTTTGATTGGCTTTTGGTTGCAACAGGCCTTTCACGATGCCTTCCAAAAAGAAGGCATGCCACACACCTACGCAGCAAGTGTGGTAACGCAAACGGTGGTGAGCCAAGCTGATCCTGCCTTCCAAAATCCTTCAAAGCCAATTGGCCCATTTTATACTGAAGCAGAAGCTAGGCAGGTTGAAGCGGAACGTGGCTACACTGTTAAAGAAGATGCTGGCCGTGGCTGGCGAAGAGTAGTGCCATCGCCAAAGCCGCAAGAAATTGTTGAAGCACCGGTGATTCGTGCGATGGTGGCAGCTGGCGTGGTAGTGATATCAACTGGCGGCGGCGGTGTACCAGTATTGCGAGCTGATGATGGCAGTCTGCAGGGGGTTGAAGCGGTGATCGATAAAGATTTCGGTGCCGCTACACTTGCAGCCCTGTTACAGGCTGATACGCTACTAATTTTAACAGCAGTAGATGCGGCCAAGATTAACTTTAACACCCCAGAAGAGCAGTCGCTCGCACGAGTTTCGGCAGAAGAACTGCAGCGTCATATCGACGATGGTCAGTTTGCTGCCGGTTCAATGTTGCCGAAAGCACAGGCCGCATTGTCGTTTGTGCAAGGCGGTGAGGGTCGGACGGCGATTATTACGTCGCTCGAACGGACTGCTGATGCAATCGATGGCAAGGCTGGGACGATTATTGAAAGTTAATGACTCGTCGCTCACATCATTCGGAAAGCAAGCTCCCTGTGCGGGAGCTACTTTCTGATCAGGTATCAGCAGAGGAGGTGGCGGTTATTTTGCGAGAGTTATCCCGCACCAACGAAGTTGCAGGCGATGTGGTAGAGTTTGGCTGCTATGTCGGTACAACTAGCGTGTACTTAGCTCGGCACTTGCGGCAACTATCGCATAAAACGCTACACGTATACGATTCGTTTATGGGCTTGCCGCCAAAAACTTCGCACGATGAAAGTCCGGCAGGCGTGCAGTTTACCGCTGGTGAATTAGCGGCAACTAAAAAGCAGTTTATCCATAATTTTCGCAAGGCTCAGCTGCCGCTGCCGCACATCACCAAGGCCTGGTTTAATGAGCTAACGCCAAATGATGTGCCGCCTTGTATTTCGTTTGCGTTTTTGGATGGTGATTATTATCACTCTATTCTTGATCCGCTAAACCTTATTTGGCCAAACCTATCGCCCGGTGCGATTGTGGTGGTGGATGATTATGCAAACGAAGCCTTGCCTGGGGCTGCTCGGGCAGTGAATGAGTGGCTCGAGTCGCATACGGCAACCTTTCGCTATGAAGCCTCGCTTGCAATATTGCAAATTCCAAAATAATATTATAAAATAATTTTATCTAGTAACGTAACAATGCAACGAAAGGGTGGGCTATGATAACCTATTTACGCTCAACTCACTATCGGCCAAATATCAAAGAGCGTACAGAGCTGCAGCCAGGTACGTGGGTTCGTTGCGAGCGTCCAGCTGAAGAAGAAAAGCGGCATATTATTGAGCTGGGTGTTGATGAAGATATACTGCTTGATGCACTCGATCCGCACGAAGTGCCTCGTGTGGAGCTTGAAGATGGCTGGACATATTTTATCACCCGCCTGCCCGATACCGATGATGAATTTAATGATTTTACCACTCCGATTTTGTTTGCCCTGGGGCAGCAATATATTATTACGGTGAGTCGTGATAGCTTGGGGCGATTATGGCAGCCGTTTATTGATCGCACTCTGGCACCAACTACTCAAAAAACCAAGCTTTTTATGTTGATGATGGATGCGATTGCACGTCAGTATCAAACCCGGGTGGCGTCAATTAATCGCCAAATGCGTGCTACCACGAGCGACGTACAAAACCTGACCAGTAAAGATATTGCCAAACTTACCGAATACGAGCGAAAACTCAACGATTATCTTGATGCACTTCATCCAACCAACACGGCACTCGAAAAAATCCTGGGCGGTCGGGTGCTGCAACTGTACGAAGATGACCGAGATTTGGTTGAAGACCTTTCGATCGAACTCGAGCAGCTGATTGCCCGCTGTAAATCGCTACTACGTACCATTACCAATGTGCGAGATAGCTACCGTGCCGTGATGGACACCCGCCTAAACGAAACCATCCGTTTGCTCACTGTGATTACCGTGGCACTGACTATCCCAACTATGGTAGCGGGCTTATTTGGTATGAACGTGCCCGTGCCAGGAGCCAATAACCCAATGATGTTTTGGGAGATTATTGGCATCAGTGCCCTAGCTGCAACCTTGCTTGGGTATTATTTTTTGAGAAGGAGATAGTGAGATGTCGGTACTAACTCGCCACACAAGTGCATGGTATGTGTATTTACGAGATTCGTTTTGGTGTTTGCCGCTACTGCTGAGCATTATCGGCTTGGTGTGTGCGGAGATTTTAGCAAGGTTTGAGGGTACGATTGGCGTTTTGCCAGCAGTAATGAGTGCTGATGGTGCCCGTGCAGTGCTTACTGCGATCGCTGGCTCGACATTCGGTGCAACCGTAACGAGTTTTCGATCACGGCATCGGTACTTGCGACGGCCAGCACGTCATACGGCCCACGCCTAGTGCGTAATTTTATGAAGGATCGCCGCAGTCAGTATGTGCTGGGTGTGTACGCCGGTACGTTTTTGTACGCACTTGATACATTACGATTTGTGCAATCACCCGAAAAAGGCGAGTCGTTTGTGTCTATTGTGGCGATTTATGTAGCACTGGTATGTACGGTCTGTAACGTGGCAATTTTGATTTATTTTATCCACCACATTGTTCGTTCTACGCAGATATCAACCTTGCTTGAGGCAGTAAAAATTGATCTCTACAAGGTAGTGCAGCAGCGTCAAGACGATGCCGCCCGGCAGGTGTCAGTAGCAGCTGCACTACAAACCTACCCACACCCCATTAGCACCGAGCAAGAAGGCTACGTGACACTGTTGCGATACGAGGAGATTGCCAAGTGGGCGGCCGCCCAGCAGATTGCATATGTGCGCATAACGGTGCAGCCAGGTGATTATCGGTGGTGTAGCTGGCTGGCTCGCCTCAATCGTGATGGGTAAAAATGAAAAGATGGGTGCGATTGCAAATATCGTAACCGGTGTGATTGGTGCCTTCATTGGCGGCTGGGTTGTGAGCCTGACCGGCGGTGATGCTAATGTGCTAGAAGGCTTCAACTTTGCAAGCCTATTCACCGCCTTTGTTGGTGCAGTTATCTTGCTTGGCTTCTTGCGCTTAATTGGTAAGAAGTAACCAGTCTGCGATAGCAACTCCCCACAAAAAGTACCCTGATGTATGCAGGGTACTTTTTATAGACTCTTTCGTGATTGTACCAGAGAATATACCAGTGGTATACTATAAGTATGAACGCAATTATTACGGTAGATACGCTGACAAAACGCTATGGCGATACCACGGTTGTAAAAGGGGTGAGCTTTAGTGTTGAAAAGGGGGAGATTTTTGGTATTTTGGGGCCAAATGGGGCTGGCAAAACCACGACACTCGAAATGATTGAAGCTTTGCGTCCGATTGATGACGGCACAGCCGAGATTGATGGTATTAACGTGGCGGCTCACCCAAAGAAAATCAAAGAGATCATTGGTATTCAGCTGCAATCAACAAATTTTTACGATAAGCTTACGTTGCGTGAACAATTACGTATGTTTGCTAGTCTGTACGGCGCAAGCATCGACACCGACGCACTGCTTGCCAAAGTGCAGTTGGCTGAAAAAGCTAATAGTTATGTCGAGCAGCTTTCGGGCGGGCAAAAGCAACGGTTTGCGATTGCGTCAACTTTGGTGAACAATCCAAAGGTGCTCTTTTTGGATGAACCAACCACCGGGCTTGACCCGCAGGCTCGTCGCAATATGTGGGATTTGATTAAAAGCATCCGTGATGAAGGCATTACCATTATCTTAACTACTCATTATATGGAAGAGGCTGAGCTACTCTGTGATCGCCTAGCGATTATGGATGAGGGGGAGATTATCACTATTGATACGCCACATAACCTTGTGCAGCAACTACTAAAGCGTGGTTTTAAGAAGAAACAGGTGGTTGAACAAGCAAATCTTGAAGACGTATTTATTGATTTAACAGGAAAGGCAATTCGGGAATAGGCGTATGAAAAAGTACTGGACAGGCATTGGTGGTCAGGTGATAGTGGGCCTAAAGCGTACTATGCGCGATAAAATGGCACTATTCTTTACCTTTTTGTTTCCGCTGATTTTCCTCTTTGTGTTTGGCTCAATCTTTAATAATCAGTCAGCTAGTTTTACGATTGCGATTATCAATCATTCCGATACCGAGTTCGCCAAGCGTTTTGTTGAAGGTGCTAAGAATGATAAATCTGGCATTTTAAAAATTAAAGATGTCAAAGATATTGATGATGCGAAAGAAAAGATGAAACGCTCCGAAATTAGCGGCATTATTGAGCTGCCAAAAGAGTTTGGGCAGTTGCAGCGTGAAGGCGAGATAGTTCGCCCAACCGGTACGATTCACGTGCTGCACGCTAAAGGTCAGGATCAATCAGCTAGTGCTTTGACTGCCGTAATGGAGCAGATTGCTGGTGTAGTAAACAAGCACCTTGGGCAACCAGAACCACCACTTAAGGTAACTGCACATGCGATTGGCGATGCGGCCCTTAAACAGTTTGATTACACCTTTACTGGCCTACTTGCCTTTAGTTTGATGAGTATGGGGATTTTTGGCCTGGCTAATCAAATGCCAGCCGAAAAGCAAAAGGGTAATTATCGTCGTTTGCGTGCGGCACCATTTACCTCTGGTCAGTTGATTATCGCAACGGCGATTGTCTATACTATCGTGTCGCTGCTCAGTGCTGCCATGATGATTATCGTAGGCATGCTGGTCTTTAAGTTTACCTTACGTGGTGATTGGCTACTATTTATCTCGTTCCTCACACTTGCGGCAGTGATGATGGTTGGCATGGGGTTAATGATTGGTGCTTGGGCAAAAAACGAGAATCAATCGGCACCACTTTCGAACCTCGTCTCCTTCCCGATGATGTTCCTCTCGGGTGCTTTCTTCCCGTCGTTCCTGTTTCCAGAATGGCTCAAGGCGGTCAGTCAGTTTATCCCAATGACACCAGTGGTTGATGGTATGCGTCTTATCACGACAGAAAACGCTCGCTTTACCGAAGTGCTGCCGCAGTTTGGTGCAATTGTGGTGCTTATCTTTGTAGTGTATCTGCTAGCGATTAAGCTGTTCCGTTGGGAGTAGTGCATGAAGGCACTGCGGACACGACTACAGTCGTACCAGGCGGCATTGTTGCGACGTCTTAAGCCATTACTACAATTTTTAGCTGTAATGGATGCACGTAATGTGGCAATGTCGGCAGCGGCTGTGTCATATTATACGCTACTCGCAATTTTTCCGGCGGTAGCGGCGGGCATGGCAATTGTGCTGTTTGTGGTTGAACCTTCCCAGGTGGAGTCTGCAATGTCGGCCTTGGCGATGTATTTTCCACGAGAGATTACTGACGTGCTTGCGGCAAGTCTTGGTAAGCAGGCTGAACAGCACGGTAGTAACTTGTTGTTTGCGGCTATCGGTATTGCGTTGGCATTATTTGGTGCCTCGGGTGCCATGCAGGGGATGATGAAGTCACTCAATACTGTGTATCAAGTTAAGGAAACTCGTAGCTGGCTACAGCTTACCGGTTTAAGTATTGCACTGACGCTTGGGGTGATGATTGTGTCGCTTGGCGTGGGGATTTTGCTGCTGTGTTCGTACGATCAGCTTGTGGCATGGACACTACCGCAATCATTTGCAGTGATTGTTGCCGTGTTGCGCTGGCCGGTAATGGCATTAAGTATCCATGCAATGATTAGCCTACTGTTTCATTACGGTGCTAACCGGGCAGCAACAACCATGCAGCATATTACCAAGGGGAGTGTGATTGCTGCTGCTGGCTGGCTGCTGGTAACCGTACTATTTTTTGGATATATGCAATCATTTGCAAACTTTGCACAGTCATATAGTGTGTTTGCAGGCATTGTTGCTCTTATGATGTGGTTTAATTTTGGCAGTATGAGTATCCTGATTGGTGCCTTGTGCGATGCAAAAAGGTAGTCGTGGTGTATAGACCCTATCCCGCCCTGCGTCGGTAGTGGTATAATAAAAATACTTATGCTTAGTTATCATGCTCGTCGTTCATTGAATGAGGATTTTGCCGAAATCGCTTCACCTTCACAGGTAGATGGCGTGTGGCTGCACGGAGTTGAGGTCACAGAGGAAGAGGTTGCTCAAGCGATTCGTCAGTATAAGCTCGATAGCAATATCGTACATGACGTGCTCGACACGAACGAGTTGCCTCGTATTGAGTATGATGAGGCGGGTACACTGTATGTCTTTTTGCGAACACCGTGGCGGGTACGAAGTGGGGAGGTGAAGACTGCACCGCTGTTGGCCATCGCTAGTTCAACAAACTACGTGACATTATCGCAAAGTAAAATTAGCCATCCTACTGAAGTGGTTGATAAGCATCCTCGTATTGCAACGCAAGACTCATTGTTGTTACTGCTTGCTACGTTTGCAGCCGTAGTGTCAGATTATGAAGCGTTAATTCATCATACTAGCAGTGTGGTGCGAACAACCAAATATCGTCTTCGCAAGCGTGAAGCTACTAACGAGGATTTTTATCGGTTTATCACAATCGAGGAAAATCTTTCAACCTACAATTACAATCTTACGGCTATGCTATCAGTGGCGGAGCGTTTGCACGAAGATAGTCGGGCGGTCTTATCGCATCGCCATCTCGAAGCCCTGGATGATATCATCCTCCATATACGACAGCTGCGAGCCAGTGTTGCATCATCGTCTCATGCAGTAGCAAGTTTATATAATGTGTATTCTACCGTGGCAAATAACCTACTAAATCAGCGCATGAAGGCACTCACGATTGTCACCCTGGTGGTAACGGTGCCAAATGTATTTTACGGTATGTACGGCATGAATATCGCCCTACCGTTTGCAAAAGAGCCGTGGGCATATGGTGCTATTGTATTATTTACACTGATTGTGATAATATTAGTACTTATATTGGTGCGACGTTCAAAACTGCTCTAATCTAAACGAGTAACCTTATAAAAGTATTGACATAAACGCAAAGATTTGCTAATATAGTAGTCGTGCCTTGCACAGGAAGCAAACAAGCAGTAGATTCTAAGGTCGAATTGCAAGGTAGCGCAGTAAACAAGGAGTAATATATGTCGATTGCTATCGAATTTATATCAACTCGATATAAAAAGGTCGCAGTTGATGTAGTCCCAGCCGATTGGCAAAGCTACATCGCATATTAGATAGATATAAAAACACACCTGGCTATAGACGCTAGGTGTGTTTTTCGTGTTGCTTATTGGGCGAGTGCGTCTTTGAGTGTGTTTTTGATAGCCTCTTCGGTATCGATTTTGTTGCTAGTAAGTTGTTTGCCGTTCAAAAAGACTGCTGGCGTGCCAGTGACACCGCTCTCTTTACCGATTGCTTGGTCGAAGGCGATTTTACGGCTCACCTGCGGGCTTTCAATGTCTTTCTTTAGTTTATCCATATCAAGTCCAAGCTTTTTCGCAAATGAATCAAATAGCTCGGTGCGGCGATCAGCCGATACGCTCACCCAAGTACGCTGCGTTGTAAATAGCTCTTTATGCATTTCCCAAAACTTACCCTGTAGCCCGGCTGCTTCAGCGTAGGCGGCGGCAATTTTTGAGTTCGGGTGAATGCTAGTAATCGGAAAATGGCGGAATACAAAAGTTACCTTGTCTTTGTATGATTCAAGTGCTCGCTTCATGCTGCTATCGAGTGTAGCACAACCTGGGCATGAATAGTCGCCGTACTCAATTAGTACAACCTTTGCGTTGTCTGCCCCAAAAATCTTATCTGGCAGGCCAGACTTTACCTTATCGACTGCCTCTTGTGTAGTAAATGGGGTAAATCGCTCCACTCCCTTGACGTTTAATGTATTTTGTTTTGAAAAAAATACCAACCCCGCTAGTATGGCAATGGTCGCCGCCGCAAAAATAATCCATGTGCGTGTGTTCATTTCAGTAAACTCCTCCTCTTTATCTTTATAGTATAGTAAAAAACTAGCGTAAGGACAATAAACATCGTATAGTAATAGGTATATGATAGTAGAAAGTATTGCCCTGATAAGTTATAGCTTGTTGATTATAGTAACTGCAATTGAGCCACGACGTAGCACAATGAGTGTGTTCGAAATTAATCGTCGCAAAAAGAATGGTGATGCCAGTGCGGCAGATGATGAGCTCCGTGAAAAACATTACGATGATGTGCTTGCATGGCTGCGGATTCTTGCGGGCTTAATGATGGTTGTGTTTATACTTGCAAGTGTGAGTGTGTGGGGCTGGTTGCTTGGTGTGGGCGTTGCGGTACTTGGGGTGATAGAGTACGTTGCACTGGCTCGTATACCATTTGTGGTGCGATGGGGTCAATGGCTGTACGGCAAGGCTGAGCGTCATCTTTTGCGATGTGCTCATCGGTATGGTCGCTGGCTGGGCTTTTTGCGAGGTGTGGCACGACAGCCGAGTGCACCGCTGCCGCTGGCTTCACAAGAGGAGCTGCTGCATTTAGTAACTACGGCCGACACTGCAGTACTATCTTCACAAGAGAAGAAATTGATTGAAAGCAACGTCACATTTGCTGATAAAACGGTTGCCAGTAATATGACTCCTCGCAGCATGATAGATACCGTGAAAGAGGCTGATATTATTGGGCCGCTACTGCTTGATGAATTGCATCGCACGGGGCATAGTCGTTTTCCGGTGGTTGGGCAAGATATTGATCATGTCGTTGGCGTGCTACACTTGCGAGATATCATCTCTCGTACCGATAAAAAAGCTCCAACCGTCGCCACCATGATGAAAACGCCGGTGTATTACATTAAGGATACGCAAACATTAGGGCATGCCTTGGCGGCCTTTTTGCGGGTTAAGCACCATTTGTTTGTAGTGGTGAACGAATACCGTGAAACGGTTGGTGTAATTACGCTTGAAGATGTGATTGAGGCTATGATTGGCCGTAAGATTGTGGACGAGTTTGACGCCCATGAAGATCTGCGGGTGGTGGCAGCTCGCAATCCACGGGCAATCAATACGCCAAAAGACCGCCGTGATGTGTAAAACTTACCAAAAACTGGTATACTATAACAGATATGAAGCAACGAATTCTTACAGACGAAACAGTACAGTACATCGGCAGCGAGGTGTCGGTGGCTGGATGGGTGCACTCGCGCCGTGACCATGGTGGGTTAATTTTTATTGATGTGCGTGACCACAATGGCCTGGTGCAGCTAGTGGTTCACCCAGAGCAGGCAGAGGCATTTGCTCATGCAGAAGAGTTGCGGGATGAGTTTGTTGTGCGAGCAAGTGGCACGGTAGCTGCTCGTGGCGAAGGGCTGGAAAATCCAAACATCAAAAGCGGTAGTGTAGAAATTATTGTCAGCTCACTAGAGATTCTTAACCGTGCCGAAACGCTGCCAATTCAGCCGTTTTCTGATAATCAGGCCAACGAAGAGCTGCGCCTAAAATATCGCTACCTTGATTTGCGTCGAACAAAAATGCAAACCATGCTAAAAAAGCGTGCCAAAATGTACAGCCGTATCCGATCGTATATGGAGACGCATAGCTTTACCGAGGTGCAAACGCCAATTTTAGCCAACTCCAGCCCAGAAGGGGCTCGTGACTTTTTAATCCCAGCTCGTCTGCACGAAGGTAAATATTACGCTTTGCCGCAAGCCCCGCAGCAATTTAAGCAGCTGTTGATGGTGGGCGGTGTGCCGCGCTATTACCAGTTGGCGGCGTGTTTTCGTGATGAAGATCCACGAGCCGACCGCTTGTATGGCGAATTTTACCAGCTCGATACCGAAATGAGCTTTGTGGAAGATGGTGAAGAAGTTCGCCAGATGTTTGATCCGCTGATTAAAGATTTGGTAGTAGATTTTGCTGGCAAGCAATTACTAACAGATGAAATTCCACGCATTCCTTACGCCGAAGCAATGGAACGATACGGATCAGATAAGCCAGATTTACGCTTTGATATGGAGTTGATTGAGCTAACTGATGTTTTTGCTAATACCGAATTTGGTGTCTTTAAGAATGCGGAGTGTATCAAGGCAATCCGGGTAGAAAACGGCGTGTCGCTCAGTCGTAAGCAAATCGATCACTTTACGCAGATTGCTAAATCTGAAGGAGCGGGTGGTCTGGCATATATCACTTACGAGCAGGGTGAGGCAAAATCACCAATTGCCAAATTCCTCAGCGGCAATGAACTGCTTGAACTGAAGGAGCGTATGGGCGTAGAAGATGGCGATACGATTTTCTTTGGTGCCGACACTCGTGCAACCGTTAATAAGGTGCTTGGCCGTTTGCGTAACGAATTTGCCAGTCACTTCGGCCTAAAAGATCCAAATGTGGTCGCACTGGCCTGGGTGGTTGATTTTCCATTTTACGAATGGAACGAGGCAGAGCGTAAAGTTGATTTTGGCCACAATCCATTTACGATGCCACGGGGCGGTGCGGCGGCACTGGACGCTGCGACGACTGATGCAGAAAAATTGGCTATCGTGGCGGATCAGTATGATATGGTGATGAACGGCTACGAGATTTGTTCTGGTGGCGTGCGTAACCATAATCCAGAGGTGCTTTATAAGGCATTTGAAGCACTTGGTTACACCCGTGAATACGTCGAAGAAAAATTTGGTGCTATGCTTAATGCCTTTAAGTACGGTGCACCGCCACACGCTGGTTGCGCATATGGTGTGGATCGTATGTTTATGGAGCTCATGGGCGAGAGCAATATCCGTGAAGTCATTGCCTTCCCAAAGAATGGGAGCGGCGTGGATGTGATGATGAATAGCCCAGGTGCGGCCGATCCAAAATCGCTTAAAGAGCTTGGTCTATAGAGTGAGCGGCTCACGTGCTGCACACTTTGGTATAATGGCAATACGTAAAGGAGGTACATGAAACGAATTTACTACGCCGCATTAAGTTATATGATATTGGGGTTAGGGCTGGGTGTGATGTACCGTGAAATCACTCGATTCTTTGACGTTACTAACACTACCAAACTATCACTACTCCATACACATACGTTTGTGCTTGGTATGCTATTCTTTTTGTTGGTGCTGCTGCTAGAAGCTAAGTTTACACTATCTAACACAAAACAATTCAAGTTATTTTACTGGCACTACAATGCGGGTCTACTGCTTACTTTGGTGATGATGGCCTATATCGGATTGCAGCAGCTGGGCGGCGCCTATCAGGCCAGTGGTATGGTGGCTGGTCTGTCGGGTGTTGGACATATCTTGCTGGCAGTTGGATTAGGCTTTTTCTTTGCTGCACTTGGCAAGCAGGTGTTGCCGGTGCGAGTCAAGGGCTAGTGCAAGGCGGCTGGTGCATGGTAAGATAGAAAGAGTAAAGGAGCTGATATGGATCAAATTGAACTTGCAATTATATTACTGACAGTTACAATTATTATTTTGTCGGTGATAGTTGCCGCACTGCTAGCGATTATTCTGGTAATCTTGGCACGCTTGAATAAGATTGCAAAACGAACCGAACGTATCACCGAAAACGTCGCTTCGGCAACAGCTTGGCTTTCGCCAACTACCGTGTTTTCGGCGGCGGTACGAGCATTTCGCAATAATAAATAAGGAGGGTATATGAAAAAACTACTAGGTTTGGTAGCTGCAGTAGGGGTTGGGTATGTTGCTGGCGTACTATGTGCACCAAAGAGCGGCAAGGAAACTCGAGCCGAACTTTCACAAAAAGCTAAAGATATGAAAGAAGTGGCTGTACGTAAGGGCGATGAGCTAAAAGAGGCTGCCGCCGAAAAAGCCGGGCAAGTCAAAGAAGTCTACAGCGAAAGTGCTGCGAAGGTAAAAAAGGGTGCCAGTGAAATTGGCGACGAAGTCGGGGCGATTGCAAAAAAAGCTCGCACCTCGGCAAGTCATATCGGCAAAGAAGCAAAGCACCTTGGTGCCGAAGCAAAGCACCATATCAGCAAAGCCGCCACCTCCGCCTCTCGCACAACTCGTGGTGTAGGGCAAAGTCTAGGTAAGTTGAAGTAGTTACGCAATAGGTAGTGCCTAGTCAACAGACCCCTTCTGTGTGTATGTCTTATGCAGATGCGGGTCTGTTTTTTGTGTAAAAATCTGCACGCTGGCAGGGTTTCTGTTGACAAAAAGTATCGTATATGTGCAGATACTTGCCATATATAGTGTGTTGTGGTAAAATGAAGGCACTATTGATTATATGTACAGGAGAAGTGTATATGAAGAATTTCAATATATTTACGCCAAATCGACGTAGGGAGGTTGCAGCAGCAGCGGTAGGTGCGATTGCAGTTTCAAGTCTGCTGAGCGGCTGTGGCTCAGAAAAGGGATCTGGCGGTATATTGGCCGAGGCGGTTGGCGAACGTTCAAGCGTTCTATCGGGTGCAAAAGAGCCTACTTCTGCGAGGGAATGTCTGCTCGAACTCACAAAAGCTTGGGCTTACGACGCATATAAACTACCAGAAAATCACGTTGATACAGAGAATCTGCCAGGCTACGGCTTTATTTATAGGGATAGTGAGGACAGCTATGACTTTAGGCTTGCAGCAGAAGAGGATCGTGATAATCCAGATCGTGACAGGATTGATGTAATGGGTATTATGGATAATATCGAAGGTCGTCCGTTAGTAGAATCTTCAACGGGAATTATGCGATTTGATCCATCCGACAACGATACATACGATACAAAGTATAGTTTTAGGGCAAAAATGTCAGTGCCAAGGGTGGAAGGTCAGACACCATTCGAAACACTGCTTGACTCCGACCTAGAGGACGTGTGGATTAATGATATCGACACCCCACTCAGGGTGAAAGATGGTATAGGTCTTAATAAAGAAGTGCTTGAAGAGATTAGCACTGCGGATGTTGACATCTTCCACAACCGTGATGTCAGCGAATATTGCAGCATCACACAAGAAATGTATGATCGACTTGACTAAAGGGTAATTTAGTTACCACAAACAAGCGTAGCCTCCACACTACGCTTGTTTATTTTTATATATTATGGTATAATAGGAATATAGTAGTATGAAGCGGTTTGATGTTTATCCTGGCACTATTGGGCGAGAAGTTGCAGTTACGGCGATGGGGCTACTGGCCACGGCTAGCTTGGTAGCGGCGTGTGAGCAGTCCGGAACGCAGCCTACCGTGTCTTCGCCGCAGCACAAGGATATGTATGGCGAAGGCACATTGGGGACAGTAACTAATCACCCGCCTCTGTATGAGCAGGCAAAATCTTGTCACGCCACTGCAATCAAGGCATGGCTTGCGGATGCACAGCACTTACCACCGTCGCAAGCTGCAGTAATTACCTCGCCCGCTCACCAGGAAGGCTTGGCAATAAAACATGTATATCAAGATGGGGAGGATGGATATCTGCTTGAGGTGACTGAAACGGTGGCAGGTGATTCATCAATCGGTAGGCTTGAGCTGCGTGGTGTGGTGCTCGATCAAGAGCATATATCACCAGTTGCAGGCAGTGATGAGTACCTGTTACCGCTACAATCTAACACACATTACGATACGTATACTGTGACTGCATCTGCGGTGGTGCGAATGGAAACAGGCAAAACTCCACATGAGATGTTTGTTGTGGAGCCAGATGAGCAGGTGACGTTTGATGATGTATCAACGGGCGTAGTGCGGCAAGAAGATAGCGTTACCTTGCAGGATATAGCTCGGCAAGTGGCTGCTGGCGAAGCGGATAGTGATGTGGCGACACACTGCGAAACAATGCAGTCGCTCATGGAGCGACTTGACGCATAGCAGCGAGATATACGCTGTTTATGCTATACTAATCATCAATGAAACAAGATGAGTTTACTGCCTATATTCAGCGTCGTGGCCGTGAGTTATATCGTGCGATGCCTTGGCGAGATGATGTACGCCCCTACTATACACTGGTAAGCGAGATTATGTTACAGCAAACGCAGGTATCACGAGTGGTGCCAAAATTTACCGCATTTATTGCACGATTTCCAGATATTACGTCGCTTGCACGGGCCCCATTATCGGAAGTGCTGACTCTATGGAGTGGGCTTGGATATAATCGACGAGCAAAGTTTTTGCACCAGGCGGCACAGCATATAGTTACCATGCGACACGGGGAGTTTCCGCAGGATATGGCAGGGTTACTTGCCTTGCCTGGGGTGGGTAAAAATACGGCTGGAGCAATCTTGGTGTACGCATATAATCAGCCGGCGTATTTTATCGAAACAAATATCCGCACAGTATATTTGCATCATTTTTTCGCTGATGTCGACCAGGTTGATGACGCGCAGCTGTATGAACTTTTACTGCAAACTGTGCCGCAGGACTCACCCCGTGAGTTTTACTGGGCGTTAATGGATTACGGCACCTATCTAAAGGCAAGTGGAGTGCGTAATATTGCAAAGAGTCGCCATTACCGTAAACAATCACCGCTTGAAGGCAGCCATCGCCAAATGCGTGGTAAGTTGGTGGCGTATTTGGTGGCACAGGGTGGTGTGGCAGAAAAGGCGCTGTATGCTCATTTTGCTCACGATACACGCCTATCCTCCGCCATTGACCAGCTAGTGCAAGAGGGGCTAGTCACTCGGCGGGGAAGGTGCTTATATTTGACTAAATAGGGTAGATAATTCATACTTATACTAGATGCGACATATTGGATATCTACTAGTAGCTTGCTTGGGCAGTGTGATGCTGCTGTCTAATATTTCTCATGCGCAGTCATTTGGTGTGCAGGGGCAGCTTAAGCCAAGTGATGGGGTGTTATACAATGTGGTAATGATGGACTGTGCCATGGTAAAGCAGCGGCTTAAGTCGGTGCATTCGAATGATGGCTTGTCACGGGTAAACGCAGGGCAGTTATATGATTCAGTAGCCAATAAATTGATGGCACGCTTTAATAGTAAAATTGCTGAGCGTCGGCTTGATGGGGGCAGTCTGTTTGCGTATGCAGCACAATTTGAAGAGCGTTTGGGTAAATTCCGTGAGGCGTACCGTACCTATGAAACTTCTATGGTGCAGCTAATTCGCAGCGATTGTGATGCCTATCCGCAAAATTTCTATTATCTACTTGATGCGGTGCGAGTTGAACGGCAACGGGTGCAGCAAGAGATTACGATGCTGCATAAAATTGCCCAGCAGTACAAGCAGGCGGTGCATACGTTTGCACAGCAGTTTGCTGCTACAGAGGAGGGGTCTGTCCATGAAGAATAGCCTGCTGCGATTGCGTGAAATCCCTAAATTTTTTTGGATGATTGCTGTATCGATTAGCGTGGCAATGGTGTTGGTGTCGATTAGTATGTTTTTATATGTGCAGAGCGGGGCTGCCCAGCTTGATTTAAGCCGCCCAGATTACCAGGCGGTTCGCAAGCATGCACAAAAAACCGATTCATTTGAAGGGTTTGATACACACGCCTCCCTGTCGGCAGAATCAATTGCCCAGTTCGAGAAATTATTTGATCAAAAGCTGCATGAAATGGACGCTTATAAAGATAGCTTTCACGGTGTAGTGATAAGCGACACAGAGCTAGAGATTAAGGCGGAGTAATGATAAACCCAGACGACTATATTATTACACGCAAACGTAAAAAATATAAGTTTGCTAAATTTGCAAACTCACCGCTGTGTTTTGAATATGATGAATACCTGGCACAATCAACCACGCCGGTTGATGTGCTAGAGATTGGGGCGGGCACTGGCTTGTTCAGTGTTGCCCTTGCGAAGCAATATACCGAGCTAGAATTTGTTGCACTAGATGTAAAAGGCGATCGTCTACAAACTGGTGCCTACCAAGCGGCAGAATTACAATTACCAAATATACGATTTGTGCGAGCCAGAGCAGATCAGTTGCCCGAGCTATTTCCTGCACAAGTCAAGGCAATTTGGATTACATTTCCCGATCCATTTCCGCGCCGTCGTTCGGCGGGTCGCCGCTTAACGCACCCAAACTTTCTCACTCTATATCAGCAGTTGTTGCAGCCTGGCGGGGCACTGTATCTTAAGCATGACAATCAGTCATTTTTTCAATGGAGCCTTGAGCAGCTCGTGACACAGGGCTGGCGGATTGAGGAGTTGTCGTTTGATTTGCACGAATCAGACCTGGCGGACGAATATAAATATAAAACCACTTACGAAACCCGTTGGCTCAAAGAAGGGTTGGTGACACACTTTGTGAAGGCTACTCCTCCGGTTAGCTCCAAGGCGTAGAATAGGCTACATTATAAACCATGAAATGCCTGACGAGCGGCAAGTCGGGCTCGATACTCTCGTTCGATGCGAGCTTGTGGCGAAGGGTGGTCATACTCTAGTTCATGATCTAGATTGCCTGCGTAGTAGATAGGCGATGATTCCTGTGAATTATCTAAACGGGTACGAGTCACGTAACCGCTGCCACCGCCGTAGTGCAGTACATAATCAATGGTTTCGCCGGTTAACAACTGTACCTGGGCAGTGGCTTGCTGGGTGTCTGGGCTGTAGATGAGC
>JAUMZA010000012.1 GCA_030528355.1 Candidatus Saccharimonadota bacterium
GTTATCCCTCACTTTGGGGCAAATTCCCACGCGTTACTCAGCCGTCCGCCGCTCGTCAGCATCTAGTAAACTAGACCTGTTACCGCTCGACTTGCATGTGTTAGGCACGCCGCCAGCATTCATCCTGAGCCAGGATCAAACTCTCCATAAAAGATGTATCAAATTGATACGTCTATATTGCTCATATAAACTGACGATGATTATTGCACAATCAAATTGTTAATGAACTGTCTCTGCTCGCCGCTCCACACGTTCTTATTTTGTATGTCGCGTTGGCTCTTGTTTTGTGCCTGCGACCAGACTGATTCTTATCTTACCGTATGAAAGCACCCTACGTCAACACTTTTTTTCATTATTTTGTAGCGAAAAATACTACACACCCGATAATCACACCTAATATAGCCCCCACTAGCACTTCTACAGGCTCATGACCTTTCGCAAATCGAGGCGTTTGAATCGGGCTTTTTACCTCTGTTATAAGCTGCTTCAAGACCTCACCCTGCTTACCACTCGAGCGCCGCACCATCATCGCATCGTACATCACTACCGCAGCGAACACTGCTGCCACCGCAAAGACCGCAGAATCAATACCGTCGCGCAAGCCCACGATAGCAGCAAGTGCCACAACTGTGGCACTGTGAGCACTCGGCATGCCGCCCGATACATAAATGCTACGCAATTTTTGCACCGAACGACCCCTTACTACTTCTACTATATATTTACCGCCCTGTGCAGCAACCCAGCCGCATGTTGCTGCAATAAGATATGGAGATATCATTACGAATCCTTGTCTGGCGATGACTGCTCACCCATCAATCCCACTGATGCCACGCCATCACTATCAGCCGTCTTCATAATACGGACACCTTGTGTCGTGCGGCCAAGCACTGGAATATCCTTCAGACCAACTCGAATCGCCTGCCCCTGTGTCGAAACCAACAATGCTTCTACGTCATCTTCTTGCACGGTCTTGACGGTAATAATTGGGCCGGTCTTAGCTGTCACAACAGCCGCCTTAATGCCCACACCGCCTCGCTTATGCGTTGGGAAATTTGATATTTTCGTCATCTTGCCGTAGCCATTCTCCGACACCACCAATAACGTGCGAGCATCATCAGCAATATCCATGCCAACCACCCAGTCGTTTGGACGCAAGCGTACGCCACGCACGCCACGTGCAGCACGACCCATCGACCGCACATCCTTCTCACTAAAGCGAATCGCCTGGCCTGCTGAGGTCGAGATGACAATATCATCATCCCCACTACTCTTGCGTATCCAACGAAGCTCATCGCCATCATCAAGCTTAATAGTAATTAAGCCATTCGTGCGAATATTACTATAATCCTTCATTGGTGTCTTTTTAATAGTACCCTTTACAGTTGTCATAAACAGGTAGCCGTCATCTCGAGCATTCTTTTCGTGCTTAATGATTGCAGTAATCTTCTCCTCTGGTTGCAGCTGCAACAGGTTAACCGCCGCTACACCTTTCGCCGCCAAACTTGCCGCTGGCACTTCGTACGACTTCAACCTAAAGACACGACCCTTGTTCGTAAAGAACAATAGCCAATCATGCGTACTGGCTGGTACCATATGCTCAATCACATCCGTATCCTTGGTAGCCATACCTCGTTTACCTTTGCCGCCACGATGCTGCTTGCGATAATCGCTCAAAAGCGTCCGCTTGATATAGTTTTCGCTCGTCAGTAGAATAACCGCATCTTCTTCTGGAATCAACTCTTCATCGCTAAACTTACCAAGCTCATGATTAATCACCTTGCTGCGACGCTCATCACCATACTTATCCTTCATCTCAAGCAATTCAGTTTTGATAATATTCAAAATCTCTTGCTCGTCAGCCAGAATCGCCTCTAGTCGTGCAATCAAAGCTAGCAGCTCCTTCAATTCGTTCTCGATTGCTTCACGCTCAAGCCCTGTCAAGCGACGGAGTTGCATCGCCAAGATAGCCTTGGCCTGAATTTCACTCAAGCCAAACTTGCTAATCAAGTTCTTCTCAGCCTCTTCTTGCGTCTTGCTCGCACGAATTGTCTTAATCACTTCATCGATATGATCAAGTGCAATCTTTAGGCCTTCCAATATATGAGCTCGTGCCTTTGCTTTTTTCAGTTCAAACTCAGTACGACGACGCACGACAATCTGGCGGTGCTTGATAAATTCCTGCAAAATCTCTTGCAAGCCCAAAATGCGAGGCTGAATACCATCTACCAGCGCCAGCATATTGTAATGGAAGTTGGTCTGCAACGCAGTGAGCTTATAGAGCTGATTAAGCACTTTCTTTGGATAGGCATCCTTCTTCAGCTCAATCACCACACGCACACTGCCACGGGCACTCTCATCACGTAAATCGCTGATAGTCGTAATCTTCTTCTCCTTTACCAGATCAGCAATCTTCTCGATAAGTGTTGCTTTATTTACTGCATACGGCATCTCTGTCACAACAATACGATGACGACCACGCTTGGTTTCTTCAATCTCTGCCACCGCACGGATTGTTACACTACCGCGACCAGTCTGATAGGCCTGTCGCATCGGCGAACCCCCGTACACCACTGCACCAGTTGGAAAGTCTGGGCCCTTGACGTGCTTTAGTAAATCATCAATGGTTGCTTCCGGGTTATCAATTTGTTCAATCGTTGCATCGACTAATTCGCCAAGATTGTGAGTTGGAATACTTGTCGCCATACCCACCGCAATACCAATCTGGCCGTTTAGTAGCAGGTTCGGCACCTTGGCTGGCAACACTACAGGCTCTTGCTCAGAACCGTCAAAGTTATCCCGAAAATCAACCGTCTCTTTATCAATATCGGCTAAAAGCTCCTCTGCTGGCTTATCAAGACGGGCCTCAGTATAACGGTGGGCCGCTGGCGGGTCGCCGTCCATCGAACCAAAGTTACCCTGACCCTGCACCAGCGTATAGCGCATCGTCCAGTCTTGCGCCAAACGCACCATCGAATCATAAATCGCACCATCGCCATGTGGGTGATACTTACCCATCACATCACCGATGATACGCGCTGACTTTACAAACTTCGCCGTACTACGATTACCGTTCTGGTTCATGGAGTATAAAATACGACGATGAACTGGCTTTAGACCATCTCGCACATCCGGCAAAGCACGATCGATAATCACACTCATGGAGTATCGTAGGAAGCTATCTTCCATGACCGATTCAAGTGTTCTATTTTCTACAACTTTCGAGTGTGTTGGCTTTTCAACAACATCACCTTCAATTGGTGTATTTTTATCATCATTCATGATCTAAACATCCAACTCCTCTAGGTTTACATCTTTCGCCCTGTTTTGAATAAAGCTTTTACGCAGTGCGACTTCATCACCCATTAATTTTGTAAAAATTGCATCAGCCTGTTCAGCATCCTCGATCTTGACCTGTACCAGTACACGATTCTCCGGATTCATAGTAGTCTCCCATAGCTGGTCGGCATCCATCTCACCAAGACCTTTGTAGCGCTGGATATCATTCAATCCCGCCTGCTTCATCGGTGAATCGTCTGGATTAATCGTCGCCCCGTTGGCACGTCGCTTTTCAATCAATTCAGCAATTAATGCATCACGCTCCTCGTCACTATAGGCATACCACTTCTTATTACCTGCAGCTTTAAGCAGAAAGAGCGGCGGCTTCGCCAGGTAAATATGGCCACCCTCAACCACCTCTCGCATATAGCGGAAGAAGAAGGTCATCAGCAAGGTTGCAATGTGACTACCATCAACGTCGGCATCGGTCATGATAATAATGCGCCCATATCGCAAGCCAGAAATATCAAAGGTGTCACCAATACCTACGCCCATGCCCTTAATCAGTGATACGATTTCGTTATTGGCAAGCATCTTATCAAGTCGTGCACGCTCGGTATTGAGCACCTTACCGCGCAATGGCAAAATCGCCTGAGTTTTACTGTCACGACCAGATTTGGCAGATCCACCCGCTGAGTCACCCTCCACGATGTATAGCTCACACTCATCTGGATTTTTACTCGAACAATCTGCTAATTTACCCGGCAAATTCAAACCGTCTAACGCACCCTTGCGGATAATATTCTCACGAGCCGCCCTCGCCGCCTTGCGTGCTCGTGCCGCCAGTAGTGCCTTATTAACTACCTTTTTCGCAACAGCAGGGTTTTCCTCTAGGTAATAGCTAAAGTATTCGCTCATGACTTGGTCGACATAGCGGCGCATTTCTGGATTACCTAGCTTATTTTTTGTCTGCCCTTCAAACTGCGGATCTGGTAGCTTTACCAGGATTACCGCAGTCAGCCCTTCACGGATATCATCACCGGTCAAATTATCTTCTTTTTCCTTCAATAGGCCGGTTTTACGTGCATAATCATTAATGACACGAGTTAGGGCCGTACGAAAACCAACCAAGTGCGTACCGCCATCAGGGGTAAGAACGTTGTTTGCAAACGGTTTCACCAACTCGACATACGTATCGTTATACTGCAAAGCCACCTCAACCATGCAATCCTCCACCTGCTTTTCAACATAAAAGATTACATCACTCAGTACGTCCTTACCAACGTTTAGGTTCTTAACATAGCTTTGAATACCACCCTCAAAATAAAACGCCTGTCGCTGTGTCGTTCGCTCGTCATACACACTCGTAAAGACACCCTTGGTGAGGTATGACTGGTGACGCAAGTAGCTTACCACCCACTTATAATCAAACGTCACCGTTTCTTTAAAAATGGTTGGGTCTGGGTAAAAAGTAATGCTTGTACCGGTTGGGCGATCTGTCTTACCCACTTTCTTGAGTGGCTCAACGATTGCACCCCGCTCAAATACCACTCGATGTAGTTGCCCGTCACGCACCACTTCAGCGATCATTTTGGTAGATAGTGCATTTACTACACTAGATCCCACGCCATGCAAGCCAGATGACACTTTATAGCCACCACCACCAAACTTACCACCGGCATGCAGCACCGTGAGTACTGTTTCTAGCGTGCTCAGGCCAGTTTTAGCATGCTTATCAACCGGAATACCACGACCATCATCGGTAATGGTGATGCCGCCATCTGCCAAAATACGTACATCAACACGAGTTGCAAATCCGGCAATCGCTTCGTCGATTGAGTTGTCGGCGATTTCTTTAATAAGATGATGCACACCGTCGTAGCCTGTACTACCAATATACATGCCCGGTCGCTTACGAACCGGCTCTAGCCCCTCAAGGACTTGAATTTGCGAACCATCATATGATTCACTTTTTGTTTGTGTAGCCATATCTTCCCTCACTGTCTCATAGAATTTCAGCTATTTATCCATTCCATTATACCTAATTTTACCCTTTTTCTCAAGCAATATACCGATTACACGCAAATCTATGGTACAATTAACCATAAGTATTGTAAGGGTGAGGCAATAAACATGGCGTTTAAAAAATTAGTAACCAATCTCTCTTTTAGCCCTAGTCTTATCGGGGAGGTTGCACTATACGCGAAAAAACTAAAAAAAGAAACACGGCTACGATTCATTGGCGTATGTACAGCCATTATTGCATTTGCCCTGCAGCTGTTCATAATCTGGTCGCCACCAGAACCAATCAATACCGCACACCCTAGTAATATAATTTACGGCGGCATCCAGTCGAAGCAGGATTTTCTACAGCGCTATAAGCACAACGAAGCCTCACTCCAGGCCATTATGTCAGCACTACATATCCAGCCCTCTGAAATACACTCGTTGCAAGAAAAGCAACAATCAATAGCTCCTTCTGCCTATCGTTATCGTATCACCCGCACACCTCTCACGAGCACGAATACCCCACACTTTACACTTACCTATGCTTCTTCACAAAAAGTTGTTATAAACTCTACAAATAATCTTCCGACTACTGATATACTTCTATCTGGCACTTCTGCCATGGTTGGTCATTTTGCAATATTACAACACTCGGGAGATATTGTTGTTGAAAAAGCACCAATAGATAGTGAAGCTTCTTTGCCTAGTGATGTAACTGTAACAACAAGCGTACATAATGACACACTGTCACAGCCCGCAAACCCTCACACCCCCCTTGCCCCAAACACTCGACTTGTCTATACTCTCACTGCCCACAACACCTCATCCGAGCCACTCTCCTTCTCCCTAACAGACAATCTTAGTGACATACGTGAATATGCTGACATTATCGATATAAGCACCGGCATACTAGATGACAAAAAAACAACAATACACTGGCCGATCAATCAACTTCAGCCCGGTAAAAAAACACAACGTTCCTTTACTATTCGAGTTAAATCACGCATACCCACTACGGCCTCCAATAAAAGCAACCCAGACTCATATGACTGTAAAATAAACAATACAACCGGTGAACGCTCCCCTCTGACGGTGCAGTGCCCACTCGTCAAAACGATCGCAACCCCCCTTGCCAAACTACCATCCGTACACAATAACCTGATTTTATTAGGCAGCACTTGCCTACTTCTGCTCACCATCTACCATCATGCAAGAGCCAAACAGCGAATGGAAGAAGTTAGACTTTTACGGCACAATGTAAACCAAGGAACCCTACTATGAAACAACACAGCAAAAAAAGAACCTTCAAAGACACTATGTCGCATATTCAAAAGGGAATGCCTCCATTACAGTGCTATTTTAGCCGGTTCATTAATCTGCCGCTTATCAATGCCATAAGCGGAGCCTGTGCGGCCACGCTATTTCGCCCCTATGCTACTATAGGAGCTGCTGTTGGCTCAATTGCTACATTGATGGGAAGCTACCTACTTACAATCACTACAGGCCTCTCTCTCAATGGATCAGAAGGGCTGATAGGCTTACTCCTTGGTTGGATGGCTGGCCTTTTATTCGAGCCGCTTCATCAATTCATTCGCCCTAAACAGCAATAGCCTCGCAAAACTACACAAGAACTATAACCACCCCTCCTATCCTCTGCAGGTAGCACCAGACTCTCTATCGCAACCGCAGAACACCCTCATCATCCACTCGCTTGGAGGATTGCGGAGGAGTGTTTGTCGCTGTAGTACCACCCTGTGAAGGTTGCATATCGGCAACCTGCGACACATTAGGCTGCAGAGACTGTCCCTCAACAGCACCAGTCGGCTCTATGCGTTGCAATGGTATCTGCGACGCAGCAGGTAATCCGGACCTAGACTCTGGCCCAGCTGGCACCCCTCCACTATTCATTACAGGATGAGAAGTAGGCACTGGCTGTGCTAGAGGGGGGGAGCTAGGCGCTGCTGACATCGCCGTCGATGGAGTTGCCGGTCGAGAGGTGATTGACGGTGTCGCAAAAGGAGTCTGCCCCATAGCACTAGCTGGAGATGAACTAGGCGACATAGGGGCAGCAGCCACCTTCTTACGCTTTGCAAGCCACTCATCAAGAAATGACGGCTGAGAGCCACCACCCTGACGAGCCGGTGCTCCGCCACCCACCTGACGCATTCCACTTGATGCGACTGTGTTAGGACGCACTGACACCGAAGCAATACGACGAGATATCTCCGCCTCTACCTGGGCACGTGGACGACCATATTTTGTAGCCGAAAGACGCTTCATTGCATCTGCCAATTTATCATTTGATTTTGCAAGTGGCGGCGTAAATGACATACTAAATGGCGCTGATGGCGTATTATTGATCATCACACTAGCAATACCCTGGAAGTTCGGCATCTTTGTCATGTCATCCGTTGTAAAAACTGGTTCAAACTTTTTTACTAACATTTCAGCATCGGTAATACCGATACGGCCACTGATCACTGTACCGACGTTACCAATAATTGCTTCACGAATTTTATCGGTAAGCTGGGTCATAAACTGGTTTGCGAGCACCAGGCTTAGTCGATATTTACGAGCCTCAGACAGAATTGACTCAAAGCTTTCGGTCATAAAGTTCTGGAACTCGTCCACGTACAGACTAAAGTCCTGGCGATCTGCCTCGGCCATATCCGCACGACCCATCGCCGCAGCCTGAAACTTCATCACAAAGATAATACCAAGCAATTTTGAGTTTAGTTCACCCATTTTACCCTTTGAAAGATTTACTATCAGGATCTTACGATTATCCATAATGTCACGAAGATTAAAGCCAGATTTTGTCTGCCCAATAATATTACGCATTGCATCATTCGAAAGAAACGGACCAAACTTCGAGGCTACCCAACTCACCAATTCACCTGCTTCACTTGATTTCTGCGATGCTGGCCACTCTTTTGTCCAAAACTCCAGCACTGTTGGGTCGGTAACATACTGTAGCTTACTACGCATAAACTCCTGATCGACTAGCAGTTTTGGAATATCAATAAATGTACCGCCCGCAGGGTCAGACATCAACAGCAAGGCTGCATTACGGAAAATATGCTCCAAGCGCGGCCCCACAATACCGGTATGTCCCGGGTCGTACAAGCCATATAGCATATTAATTGCCTCTTGCACCAAAAAGTCTTTTTGATCTGGCGTATTAAATTCAAACATATTAAGTCCAATTGGGTTATCCATATCAGCTGGATTAAAGTAAATCACATCCTCTACTCGATTTGGCGGCACTGCACCCATCAATACCTCTGCTGAGTCGCCGTGTGGATCAATAAACGCAAAACCCTTCCCGTCCATCATATCCTGGTACGCCAAGTTTTCCAGGAATTTTGACTTACCAGTACCAGTTTGACCAATCATATATAAGTGACGGCGACGGTCGTTGGTACTGAGACGAATCGGCTTCTTAACACCCCTAAATTCGTTATAACCTAGCAAGAAGCCTTCGTCCATCACGTCAGTCGGACCATCCACTTGCTTACTCATCTGGCGCTTCACCTGCGCAGTTGGAATATTCTTTTGGTCCGGCAAGTGAAATATCGTCGCCAGCTCAACACTATTTAAGATATTTTGACGAATTGACTGCGGAAAGAAACGAAAAATATATGCCGTCACCAGCTCATCGACATTACGAGTTGGGATAAACTGAAACCCGTTACTTGAAGGTGAATCAAATAACGAAAATGATGCCACCACATTCTTCATAAGCGTCTGCGAACGCATTGCCGTATCTGAAGCTACTACTACACGCACAAGTGTTTCATATCCTGGATAACGAGTCTTCTCCTCTATAGCTTCGATGGCCTGCTGCTCCATTGCAGTTAGTTGAGTGTCGATCTGTTTTTCTTCACGTTGATTTTCGGCTGTACCCGGCACCCGCCATAATGACTCCGCCACATCACGTGCCATATGAGCACCCATAAGTCCATTACCTGCCGCCCTGCCAGACGCACGATCTTTCTTAATACGCTCCACTGCAGACATTGCCGAACGCACCCAGCTCTCTTGTGCAGGACGAATCAAAAACTGTACACCAATACCATCTTGTCGCCCTGCAGTTGACAATGCATTAAGTAATGCTCGAGACGCATCTCGCTTGGTATCTCGGTAAGTTGCGATCGGATATACGAAATCTTTTTTAAGAATAAACTCACCGCCAATTGTACCTGTCATGCGGGTGCCTTCGGCAAAAATAGTATGCTCCTCAACCTCCTCAAGCCGAGCAGACGGGTACGCAGCAGCCACTGCTTGCTTTACCACATCCACTAACACTATTGGAGCAACTACATAATAATACACGAGTCCCTGTCGAGCAACAATCTCAAAGGATACATGTCGCTGGCCATAAATACGATGCTTAAAACCCTTTAGTGCAGTGCTAGCAATAATGTTATACATCACCTGTGCCTGGCTCAACATCTCTTCGGTCACGTCACGCTCATCACGCCCACCGCCTTCTAAGTCCTCGCTGGTTGGCGGCAGATGGATTAGCATCGGAATCATTTTTAGCCCACGCTCATAGTTTTTGGCCTCTCGCAGCGTGGCACGGTAGGCAATATATATTAGTGCCGTTGCGGCGATTAATATCATTGCGATAAGGGTGATTGCGATAATTGCCTTAAGAATCATATCATCCGCCTAGTCATTTGTTGCACCTAGCTGCTTGCCATACCGCTTCATTAAATAATCTCGCTGCAGTGCCCCTATTGCCTTTTCACGAGCCCGCGGGTCATTGCGTGTCTCAACAATTACCTGCTTTGCACGGTTTACCCACTCTTTTTCAATAATGTCATCGTCATCAGCGGTAGTTGGATTTCCACTAATTGTTACGTCTTGTGCAACCTGCACCGGCTGTGGAGGTGTGGGCATCGGCATTGACTGCATAGGCATTGGCATTGGCGGAGGTGGCGCCATTTCCATAGCAGCAGCTCGCCTTTGCTCAAATTGCTCATGTGAAGCGGGTGCATACACTTCCGGTCGCTGCACCATCTGCGGATATGATTCATACGAATAGCCAGCCGCAGGTGAAGTGACCTGCTCTACATTCCGAGGGGCTGGAGACATCTCTGGCTGCATACCTGCTAGTATAGCACAAACATAAGCAAAATTACATGGTTTTATGCAGTTTGACGTGCAACATAAAGTACACCTAATGCAAGCAGTACTACAACCAGCAATAGTGAAGTAACACCACCATTACCCACCGACTGCAAGCTAATAAGCATCACTGGGCCAAGTGCCAACACCGACCCGTAATAGTACGAACGTCGCAAAGAAAGCCTGTCTGCTTTTTGAGTAGCAACGCCCATAAAAAACACTCGCATCACAAGCCTATTTGTCCAATATACAAAAAAAGTCAGCAATACAGCCGACACCACATACAATAACAAAAATACCGCCAAAACACCCATGGCACCAGCATGTGACGGAGTGGTGTTGTTAATGATATATAGCAATGCCACTGCAGACACTACCCCTACTACCACCAAAATCCTACTAAGCATATGCTTATAGTATACACGAACACAAGGGTGCCTGAGTAGTAGCTTATATAAACAACTTGTCGACAACCACCACTACAAACAAATAAAAGGGCGGGCGAGCAAGTGCTCAAACTACTACTCAAAGGCGACTGACCGCTCGGAACAAGTCCGAGCATAGTTGATATATTGCGTCGATCTTCCCAGATTGCATCTAGTACCATCACCACAAGCTCGGGTATGCTCATAAGGATTAACTAGATGCAATCGGTACTATACCGTACCGCAACATGCTCTAACGTCAAGTGTTTGTTTGACGGAGCGTTGGCAGCACCAAAAATGACATTCGTCGCGTATACAATTGCCCATACCAATTTACACCACATACATGACATGCTGCACGATATGTAACTTTCGGCACGAGACGAGTCTTGATGGCTGCCAATTTTTCGCCAAACACTATACACACAACACGGCAATAGCTCTGCGTCATATTTGCGTATATAGCTACTATAAATTGTTAAGGTTGTTTTATGTTTGATAGCTCTTTTTGTGTTTCTAAAAGCTTATAACCATAATAGCAATAAACCATAAAAATGTCAATACCTTCACCCGTCCTGATCGTTGTATTTTTCTTGGGTTATTTTTACACCATCAACTCCACCCCTATGCCTGCTGCCGTTTTCCACATTATCCTGAAAAAAGTTTATAAAATGTATTGACACAAGCGTTTTATCGTCATATTATAGGGGTAGCTTCTGAGTAAAAAAATTATACAGAAGCAAAAAATAAACAGAACACTCTTTCAAAAAACTCCACACTTAAAAACAACCGTTCCTCGCAGGCGGTTGTTTTTTTATTAATAAAAACTAACAAAAAAGACCTTTGCGTAGTAACTGCAAAAGTCCCTTGTGGTGGAGCTGCGGGGTACTGCCCCCCGGTCCAATTGGTAACTGAATGTTCGTCTACAGACATAGATTTATTTACCTGTTTTATAACACGCACTGGCTCAAAATAAATCAAAAATACCAGCATGTGTTACGCGGTAGATGTCCTATATAGCTGCCGCTTCCAACTATATAGCAAGCAGTTTACAATATAACACTCTGCCCTATTCAACTGCAGAATACAGCAAGAATGATCGCCTTAAATTACGCAGCGATTGGTGCAAATGCCTGAGGAGCAAACGCGCCCTTCAAGTTAGCAAATGCAGTTGCAATTTTAGATTTTGCAATTATTATATATGCGTAACGTGCATCTTCGATCTGCAAAACATTCTGTTAAATTCCAATTGTCGAATGCTATATCAGCCCCGTCATTACAACTATTAGTATACCACACTTGTATCAAAAGTGTTTTTTTGCCATACTTAACAATAGATATGGTAGCAAAAGTAACCTGCATTGCACCCATTGGCTTCGACGGAGCTATCGTCGAGGTTGAAAGCGACGCAAAACGAGGCCTACCCTCTCTACAAATAGTTGGTATGGGCAACAAAGCGATTGATGAAGCCAAGGAGCGTGTTCGCAGTGCCATTGCCAATTCTCTCCTAGATTTCCCAACTCAAAAACTAACCATCAATCTCGCACCTGCCGAACTGCCAAAAGATGGCACCTATTATGACGTAGCGATCGCACTCAGTATACTCTGTGTTAGCAAGCAACTCTCTCAGTCACAACTAGCCCACGCCGCCTTCATTGGAGAGCTGGCACTTGACGGATCAATTAGGCCTGTACGAGGCATTATCAACATTGCAGAAACGGCTCGCAATAATAATATACAAACGTTGTATATACCGCTACAAAATAGCTCTCAGGCGTCGCTTGTACAGGGCATCGATATTGTTCCCGTGACTAATCTTAAGGAGTTGTTCCTTATTTTGAAAGGTGAAAAAAACATCACTTCGCAAACGCAGCCTGCACCTCATCCAAAATCAACTTCAATCAATCCAGAACTCTCCCTAGATGCCATCATCGGTCAGGAACAGGCCAAGCGAGCCCTAATAATCGCTACTGCTGGTCGACACAATCTACTCCTAACTGGGCCACCTGGCAGCGGTAAAACCTTGCTGGCTAAAACACTACTCGAGCTACTACCGCCCCTATCATCAGATGAACAAATTGCAGTTACAAAGCTTCACAGTCTAGCCGGCGAGTCGTCCGAGCACATCATTACCCGTCGCCCCTTTCGTGCGCCACACCACACTGCCAGTCGAACCGCACTTATTGGCGGTGGCAGCAAGCCACGACCGGGCGAGATTAGCCTTGCCCACCACGGAGTGTTGTTTCTTGATGAAATCCCCGAGTACCCCCGCACTGTCCTAGAATCCCTGCGGCAACCTTTAGAGGATAAGCGTATCACTATCAGCCGCACCCACGGTCATATCACCTACCCTGCTGACTTTATGCTTATTGCCACGATGAACCCGTGCCCTTGCGGATTTTACGGAGATCCAACTCACGAATGCACCTGTAGCAGCAATCAAATCCTTGCCTATCAACGCAAGCTATCAGGGCCACTGATTGACCGAATAGACCTTGTTGTTACAGTCGCCCGTGTACCGAGTAAAAAATTTCTTCAACAAAAAACGATGAGTTTAACACAACATAAAGCAGCCCTTTCCTCCATAAAGAACGCTCATCTTCAGCAACATAACAGATTTAATCGTAGTGATAAGTACAATAGTTTATTATCTAGTGCAAACATTAAATTAATAGCACAACTTTCAGATGCAGCAGAAAATCTTTTGAATCTTGCAAGCGAAAAACTCTCCCTTAGTGCTCGTGCTTACTTCAAAATTATTAAGGTAGCCCGCACTATTGCCGATCTTGATAGCAGCACGACAATCAAGCCAGAGCATGTCTCAGAAGCCCTTCAGTACCGTCAGCAGCTCGGCTAATCGGTAGTTAATAACCACTGTAAGTCTTGTTATTTTCTGTTAAATTTGTTATTATTATATCCGAGTATTTTTTCACTACTCAAGTCATTAAATTCTAGAAGGAGATGAGGCGATTAACAAGTCAGTTCGAGTAAACGAGCAAATCAAAGCAAAAGAAGTGCGCGTTATCGGTACAGATGGAGAACAACTAGGCGTATTACCTCTCGCAGATGCCCTGCGTCTTGCGGAACAAGCAGGTGTTGACCTGGTTGAAATATCGCCCAATGCCGCTCCTCCTGTTGTAAAAATCATTGACTGGGGAAAATATCAATACCAGAAGATGAAAGAACAACAGAAGAACCGTAAAAAAGCCAAAACAAGCGAGCTTAAACAGATGCGTCTTGGTCTTAAGATTGGGCAAAACGATCTCGAGATTAAACTACGCAAGATTCGCAAGTTTCTAGCAGACGGCAATAAGGTGAAGATTCTTATTTTCTTTAGGGGTCGTGAGATGGCTCATAAAGAACTGGGGTTTGAGCTTATTGAGCGGATTATCACCATGCTTGAAGATGATGCGATAGTTGAACAAAAGCCTCAGATGGCTGGTCGCAATCTGAGTATTACAGTAAGGAGTAAATAAATGCCAAAGCTAAAGACCCATAAGGGAACTGCAAAGCGCGTAAAACTTACCGCAACTGGTAAGATTACCCGTCAGCGTGCGTTTGGTGGCCACCTTCTTGCCAAGAAGAGCAAGAGCCGCAAGCGAGCGATAAACACTGTTGCCAAAGTAACTGGCGGCATGAAGAAAAACGTTAAAACTGCACTAGGAGTGAAATAATGCGAGTTAAACGAGGTGTTACAGCACGTGCAAAGCACAAAAAGATTCTAAAAGCCGCAAAAGGCATGCAGCACAATCGCACTCGCAGTTTCCGACTTGCAAAACAAGCGGTCACTCGTGCACTACAATACGCATACCGTGATCGCCGCAACAAGAAGCGCGACCTACGCAGTTTGTGGATCACCCGAATCAATGCTGCAGCTCGCCTTAATGGCACCACCTACAGCAAACTCACTGCAGACCTCAAAAAGGCCAATGTCGAGCTTGATCGTAAGGTACTAGCTGAACTAGCTGCAAACGAGCCAGCTGCTTTTGCCGCAGTTGTAACTGCAACAAAATAATAGCTACCCAACTACACAATAAAACACCCTCGGTAATTACTTACGAGGGTGTTTTATATAGTGTGCCGATAAGCCGGGTTCTGTCGTGGACGGTCATCTATCTAGCTTATGGATCACCCCATAAGTCAAGCGGCTATACGGCATACTTGTCGCGAACAACGAAAATAAGCATACCTCCTTGCAGCAGACAGGGTTTACCTCCTTCACATGTCACCATGTGTCGCTGTGGGCTCTTACTTTCCCTATGACATATGTCGTAGGATATCCTAGTCTACTAGGCCCACTCCTTTCACCCTTACCATACAGCTATGCTGTAGGCGGTATCGTTTCTGTGGCACTTTCCCTAGAGTTACCTCTGGTTGCCGTTAGCAACTGTCTTGTTCTGTGCTGCCCGGACTTTCCTCTTGCACTACTCAGTTATGTAACCGAAGTACAAGCGACCATCTGGCACACTACCACCATTATACCGCATCATGGAGGCATTTGGTGTATATTTACAGCTATCGCAAGTGGCGAGTCCAGAACTCATTTGGACCAGCAGTCTGAAATACCGCATCAATCTGCCGAGCAATCACCCTCGCTTTTGCATTAAGATGCGGATGCCTTGCAAAAATAGCACCCACCGATCCACTCTCACGGGTCATAAATTTAAACATCTCTGCCTTATCTTCACGACGATTCGTCTGCCCATATTCAGTCGTAAAATAAGCACTATTTTCAGAATGACCCCATACTAATGCCTTATTAAATACGCCATATTGAAATCCAGCAGGATTAAGTGCGATATATTCATCATACGGATTGCCCGGATACATCTTTAATTCCATAAACGAATCGATTGCATGCATAATTTCATGATGGGCAGTAAAGCTCATAAGTGGTAATTTAAGCAACGTAATCTTTAGATCGTTCATAAACTGTGCATCAGCAAATCCCGCAAACGAACCACCCTGCGCAATACCAGCCACCAGATAGAAAGAAAGGTTAACCCCATATGCAGAAAACTCCCGGAAAAATCCAGCAGGATACCGCCCCAGCACCCTATCCAGCTCTTGCAATGCCTCTTTAATAGCATCACCCACTAGCGGCGTGGTGATGCGACCACCTGGTCGGTAATGGCCTGTTTCGGTGCCGTAGAGAATTTTCACTCCATATCTAGCCTCCATGGTGCGTCGCAACTGATTAGCCTGATCAACTGATGGCTGGGGAGCAGGTGTGGGCGGCCCCGACGAAGATGACGGCGACTGTGAAGATTGCCCATGAGATGGTTGTGATTTTGGCGAGTTCGGGACCGATGACGTACCCTCAGCATGAGGAGCAGGAGGTGATCCTTTGGGCGATACGGGATCTGCTACACGAGATTGCGTACCAGGTTTGCGATTTGGCGGCAATGTTGGCGACACAACAGGCTTACCGTCTGCCACTTCGGGCTTTTTAGTTGCTGTAGTATCACTGCGTGGAGCCCCTTTGTCATCACTAACTATACCATCTGAACCATAGCCTGTTGAAGCCTTCTCCTCTCTTGTATCACGAGGTGCGGAGGTGCCTTTCTTTTGATTCACCTCCTTTGTATCCATAGTGTGTCTATTTAGCAATCTATGGGCGGCGACAACCCCCACTACCAATAATAATAGTAGCGCTGCTATAGTTAGCAGCTTTACATCTTTAGGGGCTACCCTTGTCTCTGCTGGAGTCTGCCGATCCATACTACAACACCTCCTTTTGTGTCGCCTCGTGCATATCTAATATACGATTCAACTCTTTATCTGCTATCGTATTAAATTCACGCCGCACATGCACAAACTGCACTGAATCAAATTGACTAACTAAATCAAGAATATACTCATACACCGGCCAGAGCTGACGGTTCTTCACTTGGTATATCCCCTTCATCTGATTTACTACCATTAAGCTATCTAAGCGATATTCAATCGCTTTACAACCAATAGCAAGTGCCCGCTCAAGTCCAATTTTTAAGCCATGATATTCTGCCTGGTCGCTCGTTGTAATCCCAAGATACACCCCTTCACATTCAAGTAAGTCGCCCTCCGGTGACTCAATCGCATAGGCCGCCGCCGAAATACCAGGATTACCGCGGGAACCACCATCTGAGTAGATTATATAACGCTCATTTAGTGTTTTATTTACATCAATAGTTATGTGCGTTTCACCTGACTCATCGACACCTACCGCCTGCTCCCCCAAACCAAGCAACACTCGGGAAGCTGCCGTAATTTCTCTATGTTGTATTTTTGACTTACTTTGCCAAATATATTTGTTGTAATTATCACTTAAAGTTATTTTTACATCGGAAACCGTTGCTAAATATACAATAAATACATGTTGCACCTCTGTATCGTCTTCGTCTACATATGACACCACATCGAATAATTGCAACGCTTGCGGTTCAAGCCCCGTGTCCCGTTGTAAACATCGCACCACTGCCTCTTCCGGCTGCTCATTGAAGGCTATCTTTCCACCAGGCAACTCAAACTTACCTACAATAGCCGATCTACCTGCTACTCTACGCAAGAGTAGCGTCTGATTCTCACGACGAACAATCGCTCGTACTGACACTTTTTGTTTCATTGTAATTCTAACTACTATTTATTTAGTATTGGTAAAAAATAAAAACGTCTTACAACGTCCTACCTAGCAATCAATGTCCAAGCAAAACAATTACGTTCACATAGACACACCTATCACTTACAAACTTCCTCATAATGTCCGACCAGACACTTGATATTCCCCTGCTTAACGCAAAGGTGGGTGCTCTCATAAAGTTTCCGCAGAAACCTCGGATATTGAACTCCCTATCGTATGATGTTAGGAAAATCATATATGCCCAGCCGGACACTTCTTATTATACACTGTATGCTACAAAAAAGCACTAAATATCCAGGTAAATAATTGCAATACAGCCTCAATGCCTAACTGCATAATATTACCTAGTAATCCAACACTACTCGCTACCATCACCAATACAAATACAAGCATTATGCCATACTGCTCAATCACCTCCATGCCACGACGAACAAACTCCGGAGCAAGTGCATACACCACCCGGGATCCATCAAGAGGTGGCATTGGTAACATATTAAATACAAAAAAACCTAGGTTAACTAATACCGCCATCTGGCACACCATCCCCAGTGGCGTAGCTGTGTCAATCGAAAAAATCGCCACCACACCAAACACCACAAACGCAATCAACAGATTCGTAATGGGGCCCGCTAACGCAACCAATGCCGCACCCCATTCGCCATACCTTACCCTTGCTGGGTTAAATGGCACTGGCTTAGCGCCACCAAAGATAGGTGCACCAATAACTGCTAGAGTGACGGGCAGGATAATAGTTAGGAACGGATCAATGTGATGAATAGGGTTCAGTGTCAGCCTACCCTCCTCCTTGGCAGTAGTATCACCAAGCCAATAGCCCATAAATGCATGCATTGCCTCGTGCAGGGTCATAGAGACAAGGATTACTGCAATAAGCGTAATAATATACGGTATATCAATCATATATTAGCTATTATACCATGAAGAACGCACCTCTTGACTGCCTTGCAAAAAACCGTTACAATAGTACAGATTGTATAAAGTTAACGTAAAGAAGTGGAAGTAAGAACAATGGCATCTCGATGTGATTTAACTGGCAAGCGTGCACAACACGGTCACAATGTAAGCTTTAGCTTGCGCCGCACAAAGCGCACCTTCAAGCCAAATCTACAAAAGAAAACTTTTGTGGTTGACGGCCAAAAAGTTACCATGACCCTGAGCACACAAGCTATTCGCACACTTAAGAAAAAAGGCGTATTGCCTCGTAGTGGCAAGGCAGTAATTGACAGTAACGCATAAGTGCACACTAACTGCAAGAGCGATAAAGAGCCTCCCGTAAACAGGAGGCTCTTTATATTTATTGGCAGAACACCTCTATGCAGTACGAGCAATATGCAACGCAGCCAGCGACTCTGGCAGTGCCGAAGCTGACTTAAGCTTATACTTAGCGACCGACTCGCCTTGCACGTTAAGCTCTTTAATGAATACATCAATTGTGTCCTGTGGCACTTCATACATAACACCATCTTCCGCAAAGTGCACCGGTATCACTACACGAGGCTCAATCTGCCGCACAATACCTACTGCACTAGTAGCGTCCAGGGTATACCCACCGCCACCTACTGGCAATATCAAGATATCAACCACACCCAGCGCCTCCAGCTGCGATTCCGCTAGCTTAGGGGCGATATTTCCAAGTACCGCAATTCGTACATCGTTGGTCTCTAGTCGATAGATAGTTGCCAGCTTTTCCGTATCTTCCGTATCAATATGACGCTGGGCAGGAATACCCTTAATTGAAACATCGCCAACTTCATACTCCCCCGGCCCATCAATCAACACCTTAGGGCCTCCGCCCTCTACTGCAAACCGATACTCAGTGACAATCTGCACAACACCCTTAACTGCAATATCTCGCAAACCCGCCAATGATACCCTAGGGTCAAACACAAGCGTTGCACGCTTTGTATTGACAACGATAGAATTTGCACCCTTATATTCAATTTCCAACATATTCTCTCTCCTTCTATTTCTGATTATACGCCAGTAACTTTTCTGTATCCACTAGCACTGCATGTTTGCCGTTAATTATTTCTGTGATAAATCTATCCCGTACACTCAAGCGATAGCAGAACTCATCATAACTCATCACTGAATAGTTAATCTCCCTACCTTCATACCGCTCAACTGTTTCGACCGCAGCCTTCACTTTGGTCGCAGGCATAGCACCAACTAGCAGCAAATCAACCTTACTGGCCGAGCCTCGCACCAAAACACCAGCACTAATTGCCAGTCGCAGATGAGGCAAAGATTCTATTACCTCCTTCCAACTTTGCTCGGTGTCTGCAACTGCTGCTACAGCATCAGCTGCATTATCACCAAAAATTGCCCGCAAAGGTACATAAAACTCATATCGCTGGTTTACTTCATAGTATAACTTATTATCCGCACTATCACTTACAATCACTCCCGCCTGCAGCATATTCGCAAGTTCACGGCGAACAGAATTAATTTGCTCATCAATCAGCCGAGTAATTTCCCGCACATAAAATGACTTGCCAGGGTTGTTCATGAATAGGTGTAGTAATTTTATCCTCGTTTTTGAACCAAATAATGCATCAATCATCTGTTTGTCTCTCTTATGCTTTTATCTTATTTTAGCACATTCTTTTATAAGATGCGAGTTGTTGTGATAAATAGTGTTCAGCCTCTTCTAGCGACAGCCACTGCACATACGGACGACGACGCAACCATGTAAGTTGTCGTTTTACCAGATGCCAATCACTATAAAAAAATTGTTCTTTTGCCGCAGCTAGCGATATCTCTCCGGACAGATATTTGTGTAGTATCGGGTAAATATTTCCTGTCATTGCCTCGCTTTGCCAGCCATATTTTTTGCCCAATATTTTTGCCTCTCTTACAACATTATCTTCAAAAAATTGTTCGGAACGTTGTAAAATTCTTGTTCGTAATGTATCCCTATTTGTTGCTATTGCAACAACAAAACAATTATCAATCGGTCCATTTCTTCTCTGTTGATTGATGCCTTTTTGCTCAATAGCTCGCACCAAGTATCGTTTGTTGTTTATATTTTGAGGCAGCTTTATATTGTTTTTATTACAATAATTTTGTAACTGATTGACTGACATACCCTCAAGCTTGACTCGCAGAGCTTCGTCTGCGACAGCACCGAATTGATACTCTAGCACCACTGCATCAATATACAAACCCGTACCGCCAACCAAAAAAGGAACCCTACCCCTCTTGCGAATATCGATAATCTTTTGCTGTGCATACCGCTGAAATTCTGCAGCAGAAAATCGCTCGCCAGGCTCGACTAAATCAATACCCCAGTGAGGCACCGCATTCCGCTCCTCTACTGTTGGCTTTGCCGTGCCGATATCCATACCCTTATATACCGTACGGCTATCGGCACAGATAATTTCGCCATTATATTGCCGGGCAAGAGTGACTGCAAGTGCCGTCTTGCCACTTGCAGTTGGGCCGGTAATAACCACCAGCGGAGCATCAGCACTGCCTGTAGATTTTTCACTACTCATCAATCCAACCTCCAGCGACGCTCACGAAATCTCACGACCCGATAGCTGTCATCACATTCAATACCGTCCTGTGCTAACAATTGCCGCTGCGCTTCTTGCCCACCAGGAAATCCCACGGCAAGCCCGCCTTTATAATTAACAAGACGATGCCATGGCAAGTCAGCAGGCCCGCCATGAGCAATCTCACCAACACGACGAGCAGCATATGGATGCCCCGCCATTGCAGCAATATCACCATATGTAGTAACTTTGTCATCAGGCAATAGTGCCATTAGTTTATATACTTCGTCTCGCAATGCTTGCATATTAATAATTGTTGCTATTACAACGATGTAATATAATCCTTAAGCTTGCTCAGGGAGACGGTTTTTTCACCCTGCTGTGTACGAACACTCACCTGTCGTGCCTCTTTATCCTTCGGACCAACAATAATTTGTGTTGGTATTTTTACTGCAGTAGCTTCTCGTATTTTTCTACCGAGTGATTCATTTCGTGCGTCAATTGTAAATCGTACATCGTTGTATTTTACAGGACGCATCAATACAACTTGAGATAGTATAGTTGTTATTTCATCAACATAGTCCATCACTGTATCATTAATAGTCAAGATTCGCACCTGCTCTGGAGCTGCCCAAAACGGAAACCAACCGCCAGTATGCTCAATAAAGACGCTCAGGAAACGCTCGATTGAGCCAAGCAGTGCACAATGAATCATGACTGGTGTTGCAGCACCACCATCATTTGCGGTATACTCCAACCCAAATCGTTCTGGCTGTACAAAGTCTAGTTGCACCGTTGCGACCTGATGTTCACGACCAATTGCATCCGTTGCCATAAAGTCAATTTTTGGACCATAAAACGCAGCTTCACCTTCTTGTTCAAAATATTCCAAACCTACTTTTTCGACTGCAGCCTTAAGTTGTGACTGAGCTGAACGCCACAGTGCCCTATCGCCCAAGTATGCACCTGACTCGTCACGATAACTCAGTCGTACTCGCAACTTCATGTCGATGGTATTATACAGCTCCTGAGCTGCAGTGAGTAGATTGTTAATCTCATCCTCAATTTGGTCAGCTCGGCAAAATACATGACTATCGTCTTGTGTAAGTGAGCGTACACGGCTTAAACCGCCTAGCTCGCCGGTTTTTTCATCCCGATAATCGGTGGTTGTTTCAAGGTACCGCACTGGCATATCACGATAACTACGTGGTCGTGAGGCAAAAATCTGCGTATGATGCGGGCAGTTCATTGGTTTTAATGCCATTTCATCGCTTGTTTCTTGGCTTTTTACCAAAAATAATTCATCACCAAATTTTGCCCAATGCCCTGACGTTTCATAAAGATCTTTTTTAGTAATATGAGGTGTCCATACCTTTTCGAAGCCAAATTTTTGACGCAACTGATTAGAATATTGTGCTACAATATCACGCAATATTGTACCCCGTGGCGTAAACAACGGCAACCCCACGCCAACAAGCGGCGAGGTGGTGTACAAATCCAGCTCCTTGCCAAGCTTGCGATGATCACGCTGTTTGGCAAGCTCTAAACGTGCAAGATATTCATCTAGCTCTTCCTGCGTGGCAAACGCCACACCATACAAACGCTGCATTTGTGGATTTTTTTCATTACCGCGCCAATACGCACCAGCTACGCGCAGCAGTTTAAATGCACCGACTTCTTTGGTATTTGCTACATGCGGCCCACGGCATAGGTCACGAAAACTACCGTTTGTATAGAATGACACCTCATCCAGTGCGGCATCGCCATCAGCAATTGTACCCATCTCAGCAGCGTCCAGATCCTTGGCAGCGGTAGTGCCTGCTCGCTTTAAATCATTTAGCAGCTCCTCTTTATACGGCTGGCCTGACTCCTTTGCCCAAGCAATCGCTTCGTCGATCGGGCATTTTGTACACACAAAATCCTGCCCTTCGGCAATGATGCGACGCATCGTCTTTTCGATTTTGCCAAAGTTTTGTTCGCTAATTCTTGTATCACCTAAATCAATATCGTAATAAAAGCCGTTATCCACTACTGGACCAACACCAAATTTTGCAGCAGGCCACAGTCGCTGCACAGCCGCCGCAGTAATATGCGCCAGACTGTGACGCATTGCATATAATTGTTCTTCGTTCATAAAAACACCTCCCTGTTATATCATATAAATAAAAGCACGCCTGCGTAATATTACGTGCGTGCCTCGGTCCTGGTCATCCAGGAGGTTCCACCTTGGCTATTACTATTGCTCCGACTCTTTATTAGACGTGTGTCGCAACCGCTTTCACGCTGCTCGAGAGGTGGTTAGTCTCTGTCATTGCTCCTTTTAATGATAACAAAATAACAGAGGTAGTGCAAGCAACTTGATTGCGAAAACGATAGATATTTGCTACACTACTATCTATATGGACGATTAGCTCAGTTGGCTAGAGCACCACATTGACGTTGTGGGGGTCAGAGGTTCGAGTCCTCTATCGTCCACCAATTATAGCCACCTGCCCACCCTCTAATAAGGGGTGGTTTTTTATTTACACAGCCGCCTACAGGTTTTCCACATAGAGCAACAGTACGTTTTGTGTATTTTTATACCGCTTATGATATATCGGTAATAGAGCTGCGATTTGTATTTTTAGTAAAACAGTATATAAAAAATTAATGTCTACCCCCTCCTGCCAAATGGAATCCGGACTCAAAATACCCTGCCCCTCCCCACGATGCCTACGACCCTATCAGTATGTCACTATTCTATCCACAGTAAGCACAATTAGTTTTCCACTAGATTTTTTTATAGCTGTATGTCAATATATATACATGATATGCATATATTGTTTCCACAAGAAAACGAACGTGGTTAATTCACGCACTCACAAAAAAAATCCCCAAGTCTGGCGAAGACGACAATGCGATAATTGTAAGCAGATATTCACAAGCTATGAACGTCCAGCTAGCGATAGTATTGCCGTTGTATCCAGCGATGGCAGCCAGCGAGTGTTTAATATTGGCACACTCACTCTCAGTATTGCGAAAGCCGCTCAGCACAACCCTGAACAAGCTCACTATGATAGCTACCATCTCGCACAGACCGTGGAGATTGCACTTGTCACCAAAGCCACACAGATGCCCCCTAAGACTAAAAACGATACACTATTACGGATTACCACTGAGATAATTATCGACACCACCTATCACACACTGAAACAGTTTGATGAGCTGACTGCCTTACAGTACGCTATGCAGCACCAGCGCATCACTAGCCTGCGACGACGAGGCAGACCATCCACCACGACTACTTTGTAGTTGTTGACTTCTTGATTTTTTTGACAGCAGTCGCTTGCTTCTTAGCTAGCTTATCCTTCACTGTAGCCTTTTCTGTCACATCAAACTTATCAAGGTAGCGGCCAAATAGTAGGTGTGTCTGTGCATTCAGCGCCGACAACGCCCCGTATAGCACAGAAGTAACCGGCATTAATACCCACTGCAGCAGCATAAAGACCGTACGATGACGTTTGTAGCGAGCTGGCCGAGGCGGTAGCATTTTAAATGACAACAGCACCGTAATCAACAAGCCCACCATTGCAAGCTGCATAAGAATACTCACAGTGAGCGGCAACTGATGTGCGGAAATGCTCCTGCCTGAATCGGGATTGATAAGTAGCGGTATCCAGCCGCCAAAAGTAACCAGAATAGCGATTGTTGCAAGTGTTACATGGCCATCAAGCAGCTCGTAAAACTTAAACAGTGCATCACCAAGCGGCACAGATCGCTCTTTTGTGAAAATATGACTTGCCACATATGGAATATCTGACGCCCCATACGCCCAACGTCGCAACTGCTTAAACTGAGCAACAAGCGTTTTTGCATACGTATCAGACAGCACCGCATCTTGGTAGATAGGAACATACACCGGCACCACCGAATAATCTCCCTTAAAATGGAAATAGCTACGCCAGAACTGATGGCCGTCTTCAACAATTGTTCGCTTGCTCCAAAAATCCATTTCTGCCAACGCATCAAGTGGCTGTGAGTGCGAAGCAAAGTTACGCAAGCGATCTGGTCGCACCGAGCTAATAATATTCCAGAATGAGTTACCAGTGGCAATCACCCGCATCGGAGCCGGCACATCCCAAATGTTATTCAAAAAGAGTGCAATTGGTTGATATGATAGCTTTTTGCGATCCTTGTGGACGATATATTCGTATGATACGTAATCAAAATAACTTGGATGTGGACGATTGTCGCAATCAAGCGAGGTAACAATATAATTGCGAAAATCCTCACCCTCTTCTTGTAGCTTGCGAGCAATAAACTGCCCTGCATATGTAATATTACCACCCTTACCGACAACTTCATTTGGTAAATCTTTCGGATGCATTACTGGATAAAATGCACCAAACTTGCCGCCATATCGCTGAGCAAGTTCTTTTACCGTGGCAGCAATTGATTCACCACCTCGCTCTTCGTAGGCAAATACAATCACAAGCTGCTCATTTGGTATAGTGGTTGCTAAAAGTGATTTGATGGTTGGCTCAATCACATCAATTGATTCGTTATAGGCGGCGATAATCACAATATGACGCAGCTGCTGTGGTGTAGGGTATTGCTCAGGATGTGCCGCAATAGCAGCAAGATGCTTCATATGGGCAGCCCTGCCAAATACTGACTTTTCTACCTTCTGCCAGCGGCTAAGTGCCTCTGTTGGGCGTGCTAAATCCGCCAACCGTTGCGACCAGTCAATCTTCTGAGCTGCTGCTAGATGATTGTACCCCCGCATTGTATGAAAGGCAATGCCAACCGCCTTTACAATCATCGTAAGAATAATTACAAGGAGGTAGATGCCCGCAATTGTTGCGTTCAGCCATGATAACACTAGCAACAGTGCTAGCATGGTGTAGCTAATCATACCTGGCAGCATTTCAAAAAAGCGATACTGTTTCGTTCGCTTTCCAAGTGGGATTTCGATTGACTTACCCATTATGTCCCCCTAGTTACGACCAGCCACTGTCATAATGTTGTACAACAACACGGCCGACAGTATTAATAGCAAAATTGAAAACCAGCCAAAGAACAGTGCAAATCGACGACCTTTTACGCAGTATAGTTTTGCCATGACGCCAACATGCAATACACCAACCACAATACTAAACCCAACAAAACTAAGGAAATAGGTCCAGTGAGCACGATAAACATGTTCTGTACCAAATGCTGTATATTTTACACTCACCTGCAGGTCACTAACGTTAATTTTTACTCCAAAATAAATTGCACAAAGCACAGCGGTTGCCATCAGCCCCGCCATCACAAGTATCACCGCTCTATCTTTGGCAAGTGTTGTGAGGATTTTTTTCGTTGATGCTCTCATACTAAAACTATACAATTACCTGGAGCCGCTGACCGGACTTGAACCGGTGACCTACGCTTTACGAAAGCGCCGCTCTACCAACTGAGCTACAGCGGCAAGCTCCTCTGATGATTATAGCACATCTCGAGCGAGCTGCAACCATCAGCGAAGTCGACTATTGGCCAGGTTTTTCCAGCGCAATATGGTAGCTAATTTTATTATCCTTCTTCAATTGCTCCAGTGACTGTTGAAAAGCGGTTAGCGGTACACGGATATAGCTATAGGTCACCGTGGTGTCGGTTTTTTCCTGCAGCGTGACGAAATAATAGCCGTCGCCTGCCCGCGTCTTGATCATGTCCGAAGTCTTCCCTTTTTCAAGGTTAGCAGCCGCTGCCGTCAGTCCGCCATCGGCATTATTCTTCGGCACGGTTACCTGTGGCACAAACTGGACGCGCTGCCCCAGAGCCGTGCTAATGTCGGTCAGTGATTTGCCCTGCTTGATTGATGACTGGACAGTATTGGCCGTATCTAGCGCTGCCGTATCAACCTTAAACGATACCGCCATCACGAGCAGCGCCGATTCTAGCGCCTCGCGCATTTCTTCTGGCGACCAGCCAAGCCGATCGCGGATTGCCGCATCGTAGGCTGCACGCGACAGACCGGTTTCTTTCTGCTGTCGCTGTAAAATATCATCGACTTCTTGCTGTGATACCGTTACGCCATGCTCGCGCGCCAGTTTCCGAGCGTAGGCTGATTTGACCGCTACATCCATCGCCTCCTGCTGTTTAAAGACAACTTTATCGGTCGCATTTGCTTGGCCTTGCTTCTCCAGGACTGTCATCGTACCACGGCGCTGCAGGAGATACTCGCTGTAACGCACTGGATAGCCATCAACCGAGGCCACTGGCAATGGGATAAAGCGCGTAATGCGGTACGCCAACTCACTGGTATCTCTCCAGACATACAGCTGCACCCACACCAACACCGCCACCAATAACACGCTCACCGTACCGATAATCACCGTATTCCACACCAGCCGGTGCTTCGTGTATTGCAGCGGATATTTGTGTTTGCGCCCGCCGGCCAGCACCTGCTCACGATGCTCCGCTAGCGTATCATTGGTGATCCGAGTCGGGATCTTTTTCTCCGGCTGTTTACGCTTCAATATCTTCTTGATCATGCTCACTCCTTTGGGTTGCCATATCAACGGCGTCCTGTAATTTATTATAAATCTCATCAGGATGCTCAACATTTTTAATGACTAAATCACCGACAAATGTCTGGATAACGATTGTGCCAAACTTAAACATCTCGCCAGCAAAACCCGGCACATTGTAGCTGATATTCTGCACCTTCGCAAGCTTCAATTCCACCACATCTTTACCGAAAAATCCACGCTGGGTAATCTGGCGAATGCGCTGATTCGTCACCAAATAATAGGTATAAAACCACATCAAAAAGTGATAGAAAAACAGCACCAGGCCAAACAGGAAGCTGCCCAGAAACACCCACAGGAGATTGAGATTATTCTGCCAAATCAAAAACGGCAGTGCGCCCAGCGCCATCGGCACCAGCAACAAATAAAAGCCTTTGCGCATAGCGATAATGTGTCGCCGAAACACGAACAGCAGCTCTTCGTCGTCGCGTTGGCCATCAAATTGTTTTGCTATTTTCTCCGTCATATCTATGGTACCCCGGGCAGGAGTCGAACCTACAACCTTATCCTTAGGACGGATCTGC